>NZ_JAWRXI010000001.1:0-616672 GCF_046535075.1 Brevibacillus sp. SIMBA_040 | reverse complement strand
GTAGCTATGTGCGGAAGGGATAAGCGCTGAAAGCATCTAAGCGTGAAGCCCCCTCCAAGATGAGACTTCCCACAGCGCAAGCTGGTAAGACCCCTCATAGACGATGAGGTTGATAGGTTCGGTGTGGAAGCGTGGTAACACGTGGAGCTGACGAATACTAATCGGTCGAGGACTTATCCACACACTCTTAGCAAGCATGCGTATTCAGTTTTGAAGGAATGAGCTAGCCATCCGAGCAGGATGGTTTTTTTGTTATTGCGGCTTATTAGCACGGGGGTCTCAGATTGTCTTCCTTCGATCTAGATTGGGAGAAGCCGTTTCCGCATCAGGAGGAGACGATGCTTATTGTACATATATAAAAAAGTTTTAGACTGGGCTTCGTTGAGCTAACGGACAGGATAATGAGTGCACGTAGGGATCAGATTCTTGGCTGATTCTTGAAAAATTTTGGTTAGTGCCACATAAGATAAGCGGATACTTCACACATGAGGTATCCGCCTTTACATCACCTACGTGGACTAAGTTTTTACATTACAATAAACATTTTAAAGCTCTGCTTAAAGCAGTATTCCAAGGTCTTGATTCAATCAATTCAATCCCATTCCGCCTACAGGTATCTGCTATCCAATCTCCATACGAAATACTTATTTCAGCTCTATATTGTTGTAATTCGCCATCTTCTCTTGATAAATAATTCTGCAATATTTGATTTTTGTCTGATTCCTGTACAAATATTGATTTTACCTCCGGGTTATTGAAAGATACTGTAAATTCGGGATAGATAAAATCGCCTTCAATAATGATAGGTAATTTATCTTCAATATGCCTGTTTGCAAGTTCTTTTAATACGGGACCCATTTCTTTGCTTACATCAATCAGCCAGTTTACATTGCCGTCTACTCCAACATCCTTCCAATTTATACCGGAATCATAATAATGAATTGCAGGAAAATGCTCCTTTGTTGTAACTGTTTTTACGGATAGGTGAACATCATCTACTTCCAAGACATTTACACCATAAAATCGAGCAATTTCATAAGCAATACTTGATTTACCTATTCCCGATGCTCCACCAATAAATAAAACGGTCCAGTTTCTATCATCATTCATTTTGCCAACCTCATTTATATACTCATCGATTAATTTATTAAGTTATGTAGTTCAACATTAATTCGATTATTCCCTTTCCTCAAGCCGCTACACGAAGGGCAGGATATAAAATCAATCCTTCAGCAGTACCCTCTGGAACAGTGGTCCACAGCGAAATGATGTTTTTACTGAAATACAGCAAGTATCTGCCTATCCGGGAAAAAACAAGAAAGCCGGGCCCCCGCTAGAGGACTCGGCTTTTATATCCAATATTATTATCCGATGAATTCTTGTACCCAGTATCCATTCACAAAGCCTACACCGATTTTGGTGAAGGAAGGATTCATGATGTTTTGACGGTGTCCTTCACTGTTCATCCATTGGTTCATGACTTCCTCAGCGGTGCGTTGACCCATGGCGATGTTCTCACCCGCGGTCATATAAGATACTCCGAATTGTTTCATCATGTCAAACGGAGAGCCATACGTAGGGCTTGTATGGTCAAAGTAGTTGTTATTGGACATGTCAGCCGCTTTTGCTTGTGCAACTTTGTTCAGGGAAGCATCCAGTTCCACTGGCTTTAGACCTGCTTTTGCTCGCTCTTGGTTTACCAAATCAGTTACTTGCTTCCCTACAGTGGAAGCATCCACTTGTTGGTTAGCTTGTTTTACTGGCTGTTGAACTGGCTGCTGTTGATTCGCTGGTGCTGCGTAAGGTGCTTGCATTTGCGGTTGGACAGGTTGCATATATGGCTGATACCCGTATTGCGGATATGTGGTAGCGGCAGAAGCTGTGTTAGAAAAGCCGGAAAGAACAAATCCCAATCCCAATGTCGCGATTGCAATAGTACCAAGGCGTTTCATATTCACATCGTCTCCTTTTTTGGGCCTACGAGGTTAGTTGACGGATTCGGATTGAGGAAACAACCCTACGCACTTTGGCGATTCACCCCATGCAGATCTCTCATCTGCAAGTAAAAAAGATCCCCCGCACTTCCGTTTGAGAGGAAGTCTCGGCTGTTTTGTTTGGCATGACCTAGAATAACAGAGTTTCACCGGTGAAAGAAACCCATAAAATTTGGTAGGTTTAATAAGGATATCTCTTGTTTTATTGAGAGGGTGGAGACCCACTACAGCTCCTAGCAAGTGTTTTCACTCCGGATGGTTGCGAGTCCCCCGCCCTATCTCAAAAGGCGAGGTAACCCCCTCATACAAAAGATGCATCGTCATTCCCAAAGCAGCATGGTCCTGATTATGACAATGATCCATCCACAGACCTGGATTATCGGCGCGGAATGCGACTTCATACGTTTCACCTGGCGCCACATTGAGTGTGTCCGTCCACCATGGACTGCCTGTTACGACGTTCCCGTTACGGCTGAGAACCAGCATCGTATGTCCATGCAGGTGCATCGGATGATCCATGAAGCTGCGGTTGACAAAGGTCATTTTCACCAGATCTCCTTCCTTGACTACCTGCATCGGTGTTTCTGGGAATACCTTGCCATTGATCGTCCACAAGCCATCCAGACGTCCGTCATAAAATCCAACCTGAAGATCAAACAGCATGAGATATTCGCGATCGTAGCGGGTATTCAGATCAAAAGGTAGCGATTGCGGACTGCCATAGCGTGCAGGGTCAAACAGAGGAAGCTCTGCATTCATGCTTGGCAATTCGCCTGTGCCGTCAGGACTCAGCAATAATCCCTTACCATTTGCTTGTTTGCTCTGCGCAAAGAATACAGGGCGATTCGGCATGGTAAAAGAAACGTCATATCTTCCACCAGCAGCTAATTGCAAGGCTTGGTTGGCAATCAGATTCGGCTCTTTCACATCGTTGCCGTCAATGGCGACTACCTGAAAAGGTGTGCCGAGCAATTGAAAGGTCACGGGAAAGTTATCTGCATTGATGAGACGCAACCGCACTGACGTACCAGGGGAGACAGTATCAAGCATGAGCGTATCACGTCCGGACAACGTGACACCTTCGCCTGTCAGCTTATGGTGAACCAATGTCAAATCGCGTTTGTAGCCGGCTACAGGCTCAGTCTCCGCCGGTTCTACAACGAGTGCGCCAAGAAGTCCCTTCCGTACTTGGACAGAAGCTTGTTGATGAGAGTGGTACCAGAACGTTCCTGTCTGTTTGGCGACAAATCGATATACATGCTTTTCACCAGGCATCACGGCATCCTGTGTAGCTCCGGCAACACCATCCTCTGCGTTTGGTACATTAAGACCATGCCAGTGAATGGTTACGCCATCCGTTATATCCTTATTTTCCAAGGCAACCTCGATGAGCTCACCTTGTTTCATCCGCAGCTCAGGTCCCGGATATTTACCATTGAAGGTCCAAGCCTCGGTTGTTTTTCCTGAGGGGAGCTGAATCGTTGTTTTCTGAGCGGTCAACGTAAACTGTCGATCCGGTTCACCCGTGTGAGGTCCCGTCAAATCGGTGACACTGATCGTTTTGCCAGATGCCGCTGGGGCGGAGTGCTGTTCGTGAGCTGCAGCAGATGCAGAATGATCAACCATTTTTAGCTGATCGGGCAATAGGCTCGCGAGCAATTCCTGATGTCCCCAAAAGTAAGCACCTGTTCCCAACAGAAGAAGAATCGAAACAGTGCGTAAAAAACGCAGTACGGCATGTGGTCGACGCAGCTCACCAGGACGGGAAGCGCGGTGCTGCCGCCATGAGTGTAAAATCCACAGGAGGGAGACGCCTGTAACAAAAGCGCCCCACGCAATGGCCAGCTTATCGATCTCCAGCGTAACAGCAGGAAACATGAATTGAAGAATAAGGGCAATCAAAGCTCCCAGTGAAGCCGCCTGTAGAGGTACGATCATTTCAGGGGCAGAGGCATTACTTCTCCATGCAGCATCAACTACATCTGCCGGCAGTGGTGCGCTTTTGCCAACTGGTGCTTCCAAAGTAGTTGCTGTTTCACGAAAAACATCTTCCTCCGTTGTCGGGAGATTTTCTACAGCTTCGTGCAGTAGGGGTTCATCCCATGCTTTGGCGGAGGCTGCATCGAAAGTAAGTGGGGTAGAAGCAGCCTTTTGCTTCTCTTTGCGAATATGTCCCATCGCCAAACGAGATAGTCGCGGAACCGAAATCAACAGACTGGTAGTCATTGGCAGCAGAAGCAGCGGCAAAAATCCGATCACCTTGTCTTTTATGTACAACCAGCCGAAGGAATGAAAAAGAGACCACGTAACAAACACTTGCAAGGCAAACAACAGTAGTGCCAGAACAAAGAAAAACAGCGTCCACCCGGCACTTTTTTTCAACGAACGGGTAGTTTGGGCATAAACAAGCCCCTTGGCTTTACAAGCTGGAAGGAGCGTAGCGAGCAATAAGAGCACAAAGAGTCCTTGATGGACCCCGGCGAGTGTTTCAAATTCTGACATGAACAGTTCCTCCCGATTTATGAGTACGTTTTTTATGATATAGAGGAATGGCCGATGCCCAAACGTACCCGCGCAGTATTTTCCCTCCGTCTCAGGTCTGAACCTGTAGGTGCCCGTGCTGAATGGCTGCGGTCGTACGTATACATCAAAAGATCAAACCTACAGCTGGGGGGAGCGTTCTTTTGGATACGTTTAAACGGTTAAAGGATTACTACTGGCCCTATAAACGATTATTTCTGGTGTCGATCCTTTCCTTGTTTGTTGTGACGAGTGTGACGGTTATTTATCCCCTTGTTTTGAAGTACACGATCGATGATGTTTTTGGACAGGGGCAGTACGGGCAGGTTCCTTATATAGCTATCGGATTTATTGTGCTGATGGGGATAAAGGGAATCGCTGTCTACTACCATCAGTACTATGGTGATTTGTTTGGAGTCTCTACCGTTTATGAGCTTCGTAACGAGCTGTACACCAAGCTGCAATTCTTGCCTTTTCGTTATTATGACAGTGCAAAAACCGGTGACCTGATGTCCCGGCTCGCTGGTGATGTCGAGGTTTTTCGATTTTTTCTGTCGTTCGGCTTGGCGCAGTGCCTGAATTTTTTGCTGCTCATCGGATTTGGCTTTGCCATCATGCTATATTTGCATCCATCGCTAGCCTTGGTCACATTAATTGCGATGCCCTTTGTTGCGATTACCGCCTACCGTTTTGATAAGAAAGTTCACGTGGCCTTCAAGGAAATACGGGAGGCTTTTTCCGCTTTAACGACCAAGGTCCAGGAAAATATTAGCGGAATCGGCACCGTCAAGGCACTGTCCCAGGAAAGCTTTGAGATCACAAACTTTACGGGCAAAAATCAAAGTTATAAGGATAATCACATTTCTACAGCGAAAATTTGGAGTGCCTTTTTTCCAATCATGGAGCTGATCGGCAATATTTGTGTCATTGCACTCTTGGCGTACGGCGGTTGGCTCGTCATTCATGATCAGATGAAGCTGGGTGAGCTGGTTGCCTTTTTTAGTCTGGTCTGGTTTATCATTGGTCCGTTGATGCAGCTCGGTTTTATACTCAATTCGTACTCCCAGTCGAAGGCAGCAGGAGAAAGATTGCTACAGGTCCTGGATGAACCGGACCATGCTCCAGTTGCAATAGAGGCGGAGATGTCCAATCGAAAAGTCTTGCGTGGACACGTGTCGTTCATCGAGGTGAGCCTGGCCTACAACGAGAAGAACGAAAAGGCATTACATACGATTAGCTTTGATGCACCGCCTGGAAAGGTCATTGGGTTCATCGGCGCGACAGGTGCGGGAAAAACCTCAATCACGCAGCTGATCTCACGCTTTTATACTCCGACAGCAGGTACGATTCTTATAGACGGCAAGGACATCGCAGACTACGAGCATCATGAACTGCGAAAAAATATCGGAGTCGTTTTTCAAGAGTCCTTTCTGTTTTCCTGCTCGATTTACGACAATATTGCGTACGGAAATCCTCAAGCGTCGCTCGAAGAGGTAATCATCGCTGCCAAGTATGCGCAGGCACATGATTTTATTAAAGAGCTACCGGATGGGTATGACACACTTTTAGGAGAGAGAGGGCTTGGCTTGTCAGGGGGGCAAAAGCAGCGGATTGCGATTGCTCGCGCTTTTTTAACCAAGCCGAGCATTCTGATTTTAGACGATGCGACGAGCGCAGTTGATATGGAGACGGAGTTCCGGATTCAACAGGCATTGCGCGAGGTGATGGTGGGGCGCACGACCTTTATTATTGCGCATCGGATATCTTCCTTGAAGCATGCGGACGAAATCGTCGTCTTAGACCGCGGTCATGTGCTGGAAGGGGGCACCCATGAACAGCTGCTTGCTCTGCCTGAGGGAAGCTATCGGCGAATCTATGAAATCCAGCACAAGGATCATCTCACAGCCATTCATGAGCGGACGGGGGAGTGGAGCAGGACATGACGAATAGGCAAGGGCAGGAGAGGTTTCAGTATTCGATCGACAATGTCATCGACAAGCCTTATAACTGGTCTCAGGTGGCGAGACTCGCTGGATATATGAAGCCGTACTTAAACAAGTGGCTCCCTTTTGCCGTCTTGTCGCTGGTTGCGGTGACGATCGTTCGGCTTGGCGTTCCTTTTTTGATGAGCATAGCGATTGACGAGGCGATACAGAAAAAGGACTGGGGCTATCTGGTGAGCTTGACTGGCATCATTTTGGGGCTGTATTTGCTCGGGTGGTTTGAAAGTGCCCTGCGTATTCGCTGGACAAATCAGCTAGGTCATTCGATTATATTCGATCTTCGCCAGCAATTGTTTACGCATATTCAAAGGCTGTCGCACCGCTTTTTTGATGGCCGCTCAGCGGGCTCTATCATCGTACGGGTTACAAACGATATCAATTCCTTGCAGGATCTGTTTACAAATGGCGTTGTCAACATTTTTATCGATATCACCATTCTGATTGGGATCGTCGTGATGTTGTTCGTCCTCAGTCCGACGCTTACACTAGGGATCATGATTGTTCTTCCCTTGATGTTTTTGATATCGATCAAGCTGCGAAAGAAAATTCGGCTTTCCTGGCAAAAGGTCAGGCTCAAGCAATCGAGCATTAATTCACATCTGAATGAGAGCATCCAGGGAATTCGGGTGACACAGTCGTTTACACAGGAGCAGGAGAACATCGCTTTTTTCAAGCGAATGAATCAGGATAACTACGAGGCGTGGAGAGTCGCTACACAGAGAAGCGCTACCTTTCGACCAGTGGTAGACATGGCGGGTGCGATCGGCACGGCAATTCTGATCGGACTGGGAGCTGTATTGATTCAAGCGGATGATATTTCAGTGGGTGTATTTGTCGCATTTGCTTATTATCTAGGTAACTTTTGGGAGCCAATCTCGCGCCTCGGTCAAGTATACAACCAGCTGCTGATGGCGATGGCCTCCTCAGAGCGAATCTTTGAATTTCTGGACGAAAAGCCTTCTGTACCCGAGAAAAAAGGGGCAATCGAGTTGGGCGTCATCCGGGGCGAGATCGAGCTGGTTGACGTATCCTTTACCTACGATGGCAAAAGAGACGTGCTGCATGATATCAGCTTGCACATTCGAGCGGGCGAGACGGTTGCCTTTGTCGGGCATACTGGCTCTGGGAAGACATCCATCGTGAATCTGATTTGCCGTTTTTACGACCCGACCAGTGGCTGTATTCGGATAGATGGGGCCGATCTTCGGGAGGTTCAGCTGGATACGCTTCGCTCGCAGGTCAGTATTGTGCTTCAGGATACGTTCATTTTTTCGGGAACGATTATGGAGAATATTCGCTTTGGTCGTCCAGGGACAACTGATGAGGAAGTGATGCACGCGGCAAAAGAAATTGGGGCTGACCTCTTTATTCGCAGGCTCCCAAAAGGTTATGATACAGAGGTGGAAGAACGTGGGAATGTGCTTTCGCAGGGGGAGAGGCAGCTGCTTTCCTTTGCCCGTGCGCTGCTCGCCGACCCGCGAATTCTGATTTTGGATGAAGCAACAGCAAGTATTGATACAGAGACCGAGGTCAGGGTGCAGCGAGCGCTAAATCGGCTGCTGCTGGGGAGAACAGCCATCGTGATTGCCCATCGACTGTCTACAATACGCGAAGTAAGCAAAATAGTAGTGCTTGATCACGGCAGAGTGATTGAGCAAGGAGATCACGGGCAGCTTATGAATAAAAAAGGTGCTTATTACAACCTTGTCAGTTCTTCATTTCGTGTAATGGAATAAGATTGGAGTGAAAAAGAGCATGTACTACCTATTTGTAGAAACATAACAACGCCGGCCGCGTTCGCGTGCTCCACCGCTTTTCCTTTTTAACAAAAAGAGAGGAAAAGAACGATTGGGAAAACGGAGGAGAAGAAAAGATGCAAGAAAAGGACTGGATGAGTGTATTTCAAGAGGAAATCAATGTCCCGTTTGAGGGCTGGAACTTTTCGCGACTAACTGAAACAGGCAGAATGCAGGAAGCTCCACTAAGCTGGAATTATGCGAGCGTGGTGCGGCAAAGAATGAGAGGAATCCAATCACTTCTGGACATGGGTACCGGGGGAGGGGAGCTGCTAAGCAAACTGCAGCCGCTGCCCAATAAGACCTTTGCTACGGAAGGCTATTTGCCCAACGTAGAAGTCGCCAGGGCAAATCTGGAGCCACTGGGTGTTCATGTTATTTCTTTAGATGGAGACGACGAGCTGCCACTTCCAAACCAATCGCTGGACTTGATCATCAATCGCCATGAGTACTATTTACCGTCGGAGGTCTATCGTCTGCTGAAGCCAGAGGGCATTTTTATCACGCAGCAGGTAGGAGGCAAAGACAATCATAAGCTGAATCACCTACTAGATGCACCGGTCCCGACGGACTACCTTCACTGGGATTTGGCTTTCGCCACTAATCAATTGAAAGAGGCGGGCTTCAGCATTTTAGAGCAAAAAGAGGAAGAAGCCTTTACACGTTTTTACGATGTAGGATCGATTATTTACTATTTGAAAGCGATCGAGTGGCAAATTCACGACTTTACCATTGAGCGCTATGCAGACCAGCTTGTTTCGCTTCATTATGAGCTGCAAACTGCCGGATACGTCGATATTCCGACCCATCGATTTATCATCGTGGCACAGACCTAATCGAGAACTGTAAAAAAGTGATTCCCAATTGTCAATAAGACAGTGTGGGAGGAGATAGCTCTTCCCGTTAGCTGCATGTAAGCATCGGGAAGAGCTTTTTTATAGGGCAACTGCGGCTTCACCAAAGGTATGGCGTAGCCAACTGCTCTACCATTTCTTAAAACAACAGGATAATCAGCAGGCTCATAATGCCTTGGGTGGTCAGCAGAACGCGGCGTATCCAAGTAAAAGCATGCTTGTGCTGCTGGTCATTGATCGGAAGTAGTGAATACATGTTACGCTTTTTATGATGGCTGGACAGACCCTTTAACTGGATGGCCGACTTGAGGAGAAAGAGCAGGCCGATAATCAGCTTGGCGTACAGATTGGGCAGCACCAAAATCAGAAACGTACTGAGCAGAATCAGTCTGAAGTACAAACCAGCATAGCCACCTGAACGAATAAACGTCCGCAAGACGAGCAGCTTTGCCGCATTCGCCTGTCCGTAGGAGACAAGCCGGGTGATCGGGACAAGCCATGGGCGAGGCTTCACCTCATTTTGCAGCCACGGAACGTCCTTAAACTGGTTGACGATCCGATAAAATCTGCTGCGTAAGCTCTTTTCTACATCCAGCAGACGGTACCATTGGAGAGAATGCTTCTTTTTGATCGCTTGCAGCTGAGCGTGAAACCAGATCACGATCCCGATGCATACAATACCCGCATAGGGAATGCCCTGATAGGTGAGGAGTCTGCCTTCTCCGAATACCCAGGCGAGCACAAAAAACGTAAAGGCAAAGCGGGCAAGAGCGTATTGCGATTCTCTTTTTTTATCCGGGAGCCGGAGGCAAATCCAGCTGCTGTATATATTCCAGCCCTTTAGAAGAAAAGGGACGCACCAGTAAAACCACAGCTGTCCACTTGTGCCGCTTAAGCCCAGCTCATATACCGGAGAGAACAGAAGCAGGACGAGGAACAGTCCAATGCTCTGAACAAAAAAGTTGTAACGTTGTGTCTTTTGAAAATAACTTCTCATTTTTGTTTCCACAGGAGTTAAAAAGAGCAAATCAGCTTCTAGCAAAAACGTGCGGTGTCTGCTTTGTGTGACGACTATAGCAATCACAAAAGCAAGAAAATAGGGAACCGGAAACCATATGGGAATCAGATCGACCAAGCTGCGATAATAGAGGGAAAGAAGGCCCATCATAAAGAGCATGACAAACAGCAGACCACCGTTGGCAATGTACGGTGAATAGCGGACAATCTCTTCGAAAAAACGTTTTTGTCGCTCTCGAAATAGCGCATCAACATCGACGTTCATTCGTTATCATCCTCTACTATATGTAAATAAATATCATCCAAAGAGTGGTGAGATAATCCGGTGATGTCTCGCAGCTCTTCCAGAGTGCCCTGCGCGCGAATTTCCCCTTTGTGCATGATAATAAAACGATCACAATACTTTTCGGCGGTCGCAAGAATATGGGTGGACATCAATATGCCAGCGCCCTGCTCCTTGCACTGATTCAACCACGATAAAAGCGAACGGATACCGAGCGGATCTAGCCCCAAAATAGGCTCGTCGACGATGTAGAGCTTCGGCTGTACTAATAGCGCCATCATGATCATCAGCTTTTGGCGCATCCCTTTTGAAAATTGCTGTGGGAATCGATCCTTCATTTTTTCCATTCGGAACTCTTTTAACAAAGCAGCAGCTCGTTCAACAAAAACGTCGCGTTCCAGACCGTGACTCATAGCCGCAAGCTCAATATGCTCCCACAAAGTCAGCTCCTCATAATAAATCGGGGACTCAGGAATATATCCGTACGAGATGCGATATGTATCCGGGGCTGATTGAAACGACTTGCCTTCTATGGTGATGACGCCCTTGGTCGGCGCAAGCAATCCTAAGATGTGTTTGATGGTAGTACTTTTTCCTGCTCCATTTAAACCGATGAGTGCCACGATCTCTTTTGGCTGGATGTGAAAAGAAACATCCTTGATCACGGAGTGTCTGGCAGAGTACCCACCGGTTACTCCTTGAACGTCTAACAGGTTTGGCATAATTTTCTCCTTTCTGGTCTGCGAAACATGCAGTCAGGCAGTACCTTCTATTGTACCCATTATTGAATGAGAAATAAAATAGGGCACCCTTTTTTCAAAGCGTGCCTGTAGATTCCTTACTTCAATGTATTCACCATACTTTTTACAGGGTTTCGCATCATATCATAATGAAGAAAAACCAGGTCTTCTTGATCATGTATATAGTCACTTGCATGTTTTTGGGTATTTTCCGAAGTTGGCTGTAGCACATTAGTTGGTAAGCTGTCCATTTGGGAATGAGTCGAAGCAGCTGGCTTTACAAGCCAAAATATCAGTACTCCGCTAATGGTGCATATCAAAAGGGAAAGGATCACACGGCTGCCCTCCTTCCGTATTTTTATCCTTCTTGATACGGGAGTGCGCATAGAAAAATTGGCTCTACCAAGTTCTGGCAGAGCCCTTATTGCTTCTGAGACAGCAATGAACAAAGTATTCGAAATTCTTTCCGAGAAATGGGCCTTAATGGCACTTTAATAGGGCCACTTTATTTGCTGGCAACTTAACGTCTCGAATTTCTGCCGTTTTTGTTTCTTTTGCTTTCGTTGTTGTTGTTGTTGTTTTGTTCATTATTGTTTTTGGTACTGTAGCTGATGTTGCGAATATGGAAGGGGAGCAGCTTGATGAGCTCGTTTCCTACAATCATAGTAACTTCAGAATCTGTAGCGTCAACGATTACGCCTTCAATTTTTTCTGGACCACCACGATTAATTTGAACCGAGTAGTACTGCATGCTTTGGAGCAGAGAGGTAAAATTGTCTGCATCAATGTAGAGGAGAGCGGGCTTTTGAGAGGTGGTTTCAGGATCTTCGTAATAGTCATTTGTTTCACGAGTATCCATAGTTAAGCTTTTGACATGATCGTTTTTGTAGTAGATCATGCCTTCGTTTTCAATGTGAACGACGAAGTGATCATCCTTTACGTCTATCAGCTTACCGATTCTAGATTCATGTCCGCCTCTATCAATGCGGACTGATCTGCCGATAAACGAGTCCATACTAGTTTTTTCCATTAGAAAGATCCCTACCTTTTTCTTGTTTTTTTGCATGATTCAAACCTAATCGTAATACCAGATCGTTTTGAACTGCATTTGTTCGATTGTTCGTGTTTTGTTTTACACGAAAGATAGAGTCACCTCCCGTAACTTGCTAATCCAATGTATGTCTTTCTTTCAGACAAGGTATAAGCAGATGACATGTACTAATTGTCCATTTTTAAGCGGAATGAACCTAAGCTGGGGAAATAGCCTGATTGGACGATTTCGTTAAGTATATATAGAAAAAACACGACGGATATTGCCCGTTTTTATCAGGGGATAGGACAAAGAGGGATATCAGTACAAGCAATGGATTCCTCCTTTACATAAACAAGAAGTAAGAAGAACGGAGGAGGTGAAACCCATGTCGTCGGAGCAAAATGACAGAGCAAAAGAGTTAGACAAACAATTACAGGGTATCTATCAGCGATTAGACAAATTCGAGGAACGTATAGATCAGCTTGAGGGACAAATGATCGTAGCTACCAAATGGCTAGAGCGGATTGAGCATCGATTAGAGCGGATGGAAGAAGTACGTGCAGATTTATTACAGGCGATAACCAAATTGCAGACAGAGTTAGAGTTCAAGTCAGAGCATACAGATCAAGAAAAAGAGATTATTAAGCAGCTATTGAACAAGGACAAATCGTACCAGGAAAATTTTGCACAATTGCTTGAGGGAGAAAAAAGCAGAAAACAAGAGCGGTTTTTACAAATATGGGCGATATTGGGACCCGTTCTTGCCTCCGTTCTTACTTCTTTTTTTACGAGATTCTTTGTCTAGAGAATAATTCCGTCATAATTGTGGAAAAGATGTGTAAAGCGATTCCATCTTTCTACCGCAACTCCTGTCTATACTTGGGGCAGATCATTGAAAGAGAGGCTAACCTAGTGAAGAAGTTCGATGTTTCTATACTCTCGGCTGCCATCCTGTTGACAGGACTTGCTGTATTGGGAGTTTACCAGGCAGGAGAGAAGGACAAAGACCCCGCTTTAGTAAAAGCAGGCGATACCTCGATTACTCAATATCAGCTATATGATGAAATGAAAAGTATGTACGGAAAACAGATGATCCAGGAGCTTGTTGCCCAGGCTTTAATCAAGCAGGAAGCCAAGCTGCAAAATATAACGGTAACACCAGAAGAGATGGATAAAGAAATTGATTCCATTAAACAACAGATCGGCTCAGAGCAAGCCTTTCAGGATTACTTGAAAAACATGGGGATGAATGAACAAAAGCTGCGTGAAAAGCTAAGTATTCTTTTGACCCGTGATAAATTGTTGGACAAGGCATTCCCGGTCACTGAGGAGCAAATCAAGCAATATTACGAAGAAAATAAAGCGAGTATGGGCTCGCCTGCTCCTGAATTGGACAAAGTGAAGGAGCAGATAAAAGCAGCTCTCGTCGATCGTAATCGGGGAGAAAATTACAACCAATGGCTAAATTCCATTCAGGCTAATCATAAAGTCGAATGGCTGGACCCAGCATTTGAGGACAAAGCCACAAAGGCGCCAGCGCAAGGCTAGATGCACAAACAAAAACCACCTGAGGGTGGTTTTTTTGCGGTACACGAGCAACCCGGCACTGTCAAAAGGCATGGTGTAGTCAAACAAGGGCATACTGAGACCACCCCCAAATAAAGGAGACAATGGAACGTGGACGGTCTATTGGTAAAGCTGCTTGTAAGTCCAGTGTTAGTCGTTGTAGCAGATGCACTTTTTCAAGAAGTGAACTATGCTAATCTGTATCAGTCTGTCGGTGTAGGCTTTATTCTGGCGTTGGCGGGTACTTTTCTGGAGTGGGCCATTCTTGCGCCAGGGAGCTTGTGGATGACGACAGCTATTGATTTTATTATCGGCTTTCTCATTGTATATGGAAGTATTGTTGTTTTGCCGACCGCTCAAATTACCACGATGGGTGCAGGCTTTGTTGCCATATTTTTTGGGGTGAGCGAGTATTTGCAGCATACGTGGTTGCTTCGCACAGGCAGAACCGTAAAAGAATAACAAGATCACCTAGGACAAAAGGGTGTCTACCGAAGGCGAGAAGCAGCTTTCGGTAGACACCCTATTTCTTTTCTTCTTTAGTCTGAATCAGGGCCAGGAGAAATTCCTTTGGCCCTCACAAAAAATTCGATCCATTTCCACGGAAGCAGGTTTTTAGCGAGTAGGGTAAAGCTAACTCCACGTCCCACTGGATAACGCAGTCGTGGCTTTGGTGTGGTAGCGGCACGAACAATAAGAGAAACCACCTCCGCTGGATCGGGCGCCTGCTGCTTGATTTTCTTGACGTAAGAAATCATCTGGTTGGCTTGCGCAGCGTAAGGGGAAAGAGGATTAACTGTCGTTTCCCGAATCCCTTTATCCCATATGGATGTTCGGTAGGAGCCAGGTTCAATCAGCACGACATGGACGTTATAGGGGAGCATTTCCAGGAGAAGTGATTCACTGAAGCCCTCAATTGCATGCTTGGAAGCCGCATAGGGAGCGAGTCCGGGAAAACCGAAGCGCCCGCTGATACTGCTCAGGTTGATGATGGTACCGTTTTGTCTCTCTCTCATGTAGGGGAGGACTGCTCTAGTAACATCGATAACGCCGAACACGTTGACATCAAACTGTTTGCGCCACTGCTCGGCGGAGAGCTCTTCTACAAATCCACCACAAGCATAACCCGCATTGTTGACCAACAGATCAATTTGGTGGTGGGTAGCAATGATGGTAGATACTGCTGATGCAATTTGCTCTTCGGAAGTGACGTCCAAAGGAATGACTTCGATAAAATCTGATACATTTTTTGTCATTGCAAGGTTGTCAAGGGGGTCACGCAGATCTGGGTTGCGCATGGAGGAAATTACCATGTAACCTGCCTCTGCTAAAGCCACCGAAGTGAGCATTCCAAAGCCGCTAGAGGCACCTGTGACCATTGCTACAGGCCTTTTTCGCATGTTTTTCTCCTTAATGATTCCTGTTTTGGTCGCATTTCTCAGGAAAATTCACAAATTTGTTCATAAATTTGTTAACAAAATGATAACAAATAGACTTTAGATTAAGGAAAATTTATGTATACTTAATATGGTTACCACGCAAGGGCAGAAGTGTATACCTATTCCTATTCTATTTGTTTTTGGAATGACTGCTAATACTTTTCCTGATTGGGTATTATAGTTGGGGAAAGTAAAAGATAGCCATTCACAGGTATCATGAAAGGGTATACAACTTCTAGTTGCTAGCGTGGCTAGAACGTTACCAACACGAAGAAAGAGGGGTTCATTGGTATGAAGGGTTGGCAACAGTTTTGGCGTCAGCTTTCTCTGTTTGGTTTGCTGGCACTTGTCTTAACCGGTTGTGGCAAAGATGAGCTCTCCGCGCTCAAGCCTTCGGGTCCGGTTGCAGCAATGCAGTATGACTTGATGAAGCTGTCCTCCGCAATCATGATCGGTGTCTTTGTTGTCGTAATGCTGATCTTTACGTACGTCCTTATCCGTTACCGTAAGCGTCCAGGACAACAAGGTATTCCCAAACAGGTAGAAGGCAATCATGCACTTGAAATTCTTTGGACTGTAATTCCTTTCCTGCTCCTGATTATCATGGCAATTCCAACCGTTACGACTGGTTTTGCACTTGGTAAGGTGTACTCAAAAGAGGAAGCCGTACAAGTTACGGTTACTGCTCACCAATTCTGGTGGGAATTTGAGTATCCAGAGCTAGGCGTTTCCACTGCACAAGACCTCGTACTCCCAGTTGGCAAAAAGGTTCAATTTAATGTGACCTCTGCTGACGTAATGCACGCATTCTGGATTCCTGCACTGGGCGGTAAAATCGACACGAACCCAGGACAAGAAAACAAAATTTGGCTGCAAGCAGACAAAGCTGGCATTTACTATGGAAAATGCGCGGAGCTCTGTGGAGCGTCCCACGCCTTGATGGACTTCAAGGTAGAAGTAATGGAGCAAGCTGATTTTGACAAGTGGGCAGCTGGTATGAAGGGCGTTCAGTCCGCAGAACCAGTAGCCGCTACTGCTGCTAGTGCAGCACAAGGTCAAGAAATCTTCAATAAGAGCTGTCTGGGCTGTCATGCGATTGCCGGTAAAGGCGGCAAAATGGGTCCTAACTTGACTAACTTTGCAGATCGTGAGCGTGTAGCAGGTATTCTTGCACATACTCCTGAAAATATTGCTGAGTGGCTGAAGGATCCTCAAAAGGTGAAGCCGGGCAATAACATGCCTAACCTGAACCTCGATGATGCTCAAGTGAAAGCGCTGGTTGACTACATGTCTACCCTCAGCGTGAAGTAACTACTACGCAAGTGTTTAGAATCGTCATAGGCAGTGACGCTTAAAAGGAGGTAAACCTGTGTCTGCACATGCTTCTCACGCACCCGCACCAAATCGCTCAGGGCTGTGGGATTGGCTCACGACAGTGGACCATAAGAAGATCGCGATCCTGTACTTGATTGCTGGCGGTATTTTCTTCCTGGCTGGTGGCTTCGAAGCCATGCTGATCCGTTTGCAATTGATGTACCCAGAGTCTTCTGTAATTGGTGCCAAAACGTTTAACGAAATGATCACCATGCACGGTACAACAATGATTTTCTTGGCAGCGATGCCTGTCATCTTTGCTCTGATGAACGCTGTTGTTCCGCTCCAAATCGGTGCACGCGACGTAGCATTCCCGTTTGTTAACTCACTCGGATTCTGGCTCTTTTTCTTCGGTGGAGTGCTGCTGAATACTAGCTGGTTCTTGGGCGGAGCGCCTGATGCTGGTTGGACGTCGTACACGACTTTGGCTTTGAATCAATATAGCGGCCACGGCGTAGATTTCTACGTACTTGGTCTGCAAATTGCGGGTATCGGTACGCTGATTGGTGGTATTAACTTCCTGGTTACCATCATCAACATGCGTGCTCCAGGTATGACATTTATGCGTATGCCAATGTTTACTTGGTCCGCGTTTATCACGTCAGGTTTGATCCTGTTCGCATTCCCGGCGATCACCGTCGGTCTGGTTCTGTTGATGTTTGACCGTCTGTTTGGCGGTAACTTCTTCAACCCAGATGCGGGTGGTAACGTTGTCATTTGGGAGCACTTGTTCTGGATCTTCGGTCACCCCGAAGTATATATCCTGATTCTCCCAGCTTTCGGTGTTATTTCTGAAATCGTTTCTACATTTGCCAGAAAGCGTCTGTTCGGTTACAGCTCCATGGTATTCGCTACTGCGCTGATCGGCTTCCTCGGCTTCATGGTGTGGGCTCACCATATGTTCACAACAGGTCTGGGTGCCATTGCAAATACGCTTTTCGGTCTGGCGACCATGTTGATTGCGGTACCTACAGGTATCAAGATCTTTAACTGGCTCTTGACCATGTGGGGCGGTCAAATCCGTTTCACAACAGCAAATCTGTTCGCTGTAGGATTCATTCCTACATTTACGATTGGTGGTATGACAGGGGTTATGCTCGCGATTCCAGCGGCTGACTACCAATACCATGACAGCTACTTCGTAGTCGCTCACTTCCACTACGTAATCGTTGGTGGTCTTGTATTCGGTCTCTTCGCAGGTTTGTACTACTGGTGGCCGAAAATGTTCGGTAAAATGCTGAATGAAACACTCGGGAAATGGAACTTCTGGACGTTCTTTATCGGCTTCCATTTGACCTTCTTCCCGCAGCACTTCCTGGGTCTGATGGGGATGCCACGCCGCGTCTTCACTTATCTCAAGGATCAAGACCTGGATGTTGGTAACTTTATTAGTACGATCGGTGCATTTGGAATGACGATTGGTACCATCCTGTTCCTCGTGAACTGTGTCGTAGCAGCGAAGAGCTCCAAACGTGCTCCTGCTGACCCGTGGGATGGACGTACACTGGAATGGTCGATTCCTTCACCTCCTCCAGAGTACAACTTTGCACAAACTCCGCTCGTTCGTGGTTTGGATGCATTGTGGATCGAAAAAATGGCTGGCAACAAAGGCATGACTCCTGCAGAACCGCTTGGTGACATTCACATGCCATCGCCATCGTTCCTGCCATTCCTGATGTCTCTCGGCCTGTTCATCGCAGGTTACGGTTTCATGTACCACGTCTACGTGGTCGTCGCAATCGGAATGCTCATTACATTCGCTTGTATGTTTGCTCGTTCGATAAAAGACGATCCGGGTTATCATATTCATGAGGACGAAATCGAGGAGAAAGGGGTAAAGGCTTAATGGCTACACATCATGCAAATGCAGTATTGCCTGACGAACCGGAAAAAGCCACCCTTGAAGGCAAGAATAAAGTTCTTGGCTTCTGGCTCTTCCTTGGTGGGGAGACTGTTCTTTTCGGTTCCTTGTTTGCAACATTTATCGCACTTCGTGATCAAGCAAATGGCGGACCTACGTCCCAACAATTGTTTGACATGCCGCTTGTTGCTGCTGCAACACTCATCCTGCTTACCAGCTCGATGACAAGCGTTATGGCTACACTTGCTCTGCACAAGAAAGACCTGAAAAAGATTCAACTCTGGTTGACCATCACTGTATTGCTCGGTCTGGGCTTCCTTGCACTGGAGATTTACGAGTTCGTACACTATGTGCACGAAGGACATAAGATATCGTCAAGTGCATTCGGTTCTGCCTTCTATACATTAGTTGGCTTCCACGGAGGTCACGTGGCCTTCGGGATTATCTGGATCATCCTTTTGCAGGTTTCTGCAGTGAAAAAAGGCCTGACGGTAGTAACTGCTCCGAAGTTCTATCTGGCCAGCCTGTACTGGCACTTTATTGACGTAGTATGGGTATTCATCTTTACCGTGGTATATCTCATGGGTATGATCGGTGGAAAGGTGGGATAAATCTATGGGAGCACATGCTCATAATGAAGAGGTACGCAAGCCTAAAGTGAAACACGAAGGACCAAAGAGACACTTAGTTGCTTTTATTGGATCTCTCGTCTTGACTGCGCTGGCGTTTATCGCAGTAGCATTTGAAGTGATTCCGGCAGGATTTACCGTACCATTCATCGTTATCTTGGCTTTTGTTCAAGCGTTCTTTCAGCTATTTGTTTGGATGCACATGGATCAAAAAGGCCATGAGTTTGCACGGATCAGCATCTTTGCGGGATTGTTTGTAATCCTGCTGGCGGTTATCGTTTTCGTTTACTGGGTTTGGATCTAAAGAAGAAGGGACAGACATTGCGTCTGTCCTTTTTTTGTGGTCTGAATTATAAACGTGGACGCAAGGTACGTTCAACAATTCCTAACGTAAATTGACGAGAGAAAAATCTTGAAACTTGGGATACTAAATAATTTTGGCAACCGGAAATGGTATGACTTTGTCCTTTCTCAAGGGCTCTTAGAGCGTTTTTTACAACTGTGCTGGGGGTTTGTCTAGAACCAACGGATGCTTCGTTCGAGCCGACAACATCAAAGAATGAGGTTTCTGTTGCGCCCGGACAAAGTGCAAGAACTCTAAGCCCTCGCTTTCTATTTTCGGCCCAAAGCGCTTCACTAAAGGACAGGACGAATGCTTTGGTTGCTCCATAAACAGCCATATAAGGATCGGGTTGAAAGGCAGCAGTGGATGAGACATTAATGATCCCGCCATCCTGATTACGTAACAGATCAGGCATAAATGCATGCGTAATATCTACTAAAGCTGTGACATTGAGCATCACTTCTTCATGTTGCCGTTCTCCTGAAACCTGATCAAAGTATCCGTAAGTGGCAAAGCCAGCATTATTGATTAGGAGATCGACCTTCATAAAATGTCTTTGCACCTCATGGAGTAAGGTTTGCGAAGCACCAGGGGCAGAAAGATCAAGAGCGATTACTGTTGTCTTGATTTTGTATGTAGCGGCGAGCTTTGTAGCGAGTGCCTTTAACTTTGCTTCATTGCGAGCGACCAGAATGAGATTGCATTTTTTTTCTGCCAGCGAATAGGCGAAGGCTTCACCAATGCCGGATGAAGCACCTGTGATGAGAGCGGTTTTGTTTGAATAAGTGAACATACAATTAACCTCCGATAGAAACTGTATTTTATTTTGGTAACATCGTTTCCGTTGGTAAAAAAAAGAACTGAAGCTATCATGGAAAATAACTTCATCATACAGGGAGTTTTATGACTAGACTGGAACTGTTGTAAAGGCAGCGAGCATCTTGGTAAGGGTAAACCGATAGACATCTTGAGCCACATTTTGCTGAGAGAAATGACCTGCAAACTGAAGATGTATGACCCCGTGTAAAGCGGCCCAAAGCGTTTGGACGACCATTAGCGGATCATTTTTTTCGAGCTCGTCTTGCTCCATAGCACGGGCAACGGTTTGCTGGATTCGTATTAGTGCAGTTGTGGTGCCCTCAAGACTTTTTTCATCTGGTTTAAAATCTGATAAAGCCCCGCCGAACATCATTTTGTAATAGCTGGAATGTAGCTGTGAGAATTGCCAATAAGCCAAGCAAAGAGATTCCAGGTCATGAAGTGCTTTTTCTGTGACGGGTACCTGTTGAAAGGTTTCAGCTAATAGCCGACATCCATCCAAGTACATTTCATTGGCGAGACCATCTTTGTTGCCAAACATACTGTAAATGATTTTGGTTGAGCAGTGTAATTTCTGTGCAACACGGCGCACTGTTACTGACTCTGGACCTTCTTCCAAAAGGAGAAGACATGCGGCATCGATGACATTTTTACGAAGCACTTGCTGTTGTTGAAGCTTCACTTCCGAATAGGTTTTATAGGAATGGGGGTGATTAGACATGACGAAATACACTTCCTTACGTATTTGATGACGGAAACACCGTTACCTAACGAAATCATTGTATTTTCTCAACTAATCCTTGTCAATGATTAAAAATGACAAAACTAGTTCTGCTAGCCGTTTTCTGACATAAGTAGGACTATAAGTGTACTGAGTTTTCTCGCTTTTTGAAAAATACTTGCACCTGCTTCAAAGGCTTTATATAATAAAAATATAAACGTGCGTTAAAATAACGTTATATTAATTGCTCGTTACATGCTTAACTATATTGCAAAGAAAGCAGGGATCTTGATGGTGAAATTGGTGGCTATTTATCGCAAGCCTGAGGATATCGAAGCTTTTGACAAGCATTACTTCGAAGTACACGGCCCGTTGGCTGAAAAAATGCCTGGCTTGATCAAGATGGAAGTGAGCAAAGTATACGGAACGCCGATGGGTGAATCTGACCTTCATCTGATTGCAGAAATGTATTTCGAATCAAAAGAAGCTCTGATGGAAGCGTTGTCATCTCCTGAAGGCCGCGCAGCGGGAAAAGATCTGCGTGGATTTGCAGGGCCACTTGTATCCATGCATTTCGCTGAAGTGGTATAAACATGGGCACGAAACAGTACGTTGACGAACGAGAGCTTCACCGAAAGCATTACGATGAAATTTGCGCCAAGCTGAAGCAGGATCAATTCGCACAGTTTCTCGGCATCAAGCTGATTGAACTGGGCGAGGGAACAGCGACAGCGGAAGTGACGGTTGAGGATCATATGCTTAATGCACACGGAACCGCTCACGGTGCCATCATTTTCTCTCTGGCGGACTTTGTATTTGCGGCAGCCTGTAACTCCTACGGAAAGACGTCTGTTGCGCTTTCCATGAACATCGGTTTTCTCGCAGCTGCGATGAAAGGTAATCGCTTGGTAGCTACAGCGACAGAAGAAAAGAAAAATAACCGAACAGCATGGTACCGGATTCGCGTTGAAACCGAGCATGGTTTAATTGCGACATTGGACGCGCTGGCTTATCGAAAGAGTGAATACTTCGTCCAGATCGACGAAGAATAGACGATAGCGAATGTAACAGAGAGAGGAGGCCGAATGCCTGGTGCTAAGGCTCCTTTCACTGTTTTACCGCATAGGAATTGGTAAGCGCGACGCTCATGAATTCCAGAGCACAAGACAAGGTACGCCGAAACAAGATAAAGGGGACGCTAGATATGGCAGAGGAAAACCGAAATCGTTTCAACCACTACCTGGGCATAGAAATCGTGCACAGAGATGACCAGGGCTGCAAGGCAGCACTCAAGATTCGCCCAGACCATTTCAATAGCATAGAAGGCGTTGTGCATGGGGGCGTAACGGCTACTTTGGCAGATGTGGCAATGGGACATGGTGCAGCGCCTCACGTCAACGGCGTACAGCAGTGTGTCACTGTGGAGAGTAAAATTCAATATCTGTATCCAGCAAGTGGTGAGCTGTTGGAGGCAGAGTCGAAGGTACTGAAACAGGGGAAAAGCCTGATCATAATGGAAGCACGCGTTACCTGTGATGGCAAGCTGGTTGCATTTGCTACTGGCACCTATGCAAGAGTAACGACAAAATAGAAGCAAAGCAGCATGTCTTCGGGGAGGACCATGATGAGCCAGGATACAGTGCGATTTGAACGCGATGGACATATAGGAATTATCACGCTGAACCGTCCGGATGAGCTGAATGCTCTCAATTATGAAACATTGTCGCACTTGGGTGAGTTTATCGAGCAAGTGCGTCTAGATTCAAAAGAGGTGCGAGTAGTCGTTGTAAAAGCAGAAGGCCGTGCATTTTGTGCAGGTGCTGATCTGAAGGAGCGACGGACGCTTAACGAGCAGCAGGTTCGTCGCAATGTTCGTAAGATTCGTGATGTATTTACAGCTCTGGAAAGATTGCCGCAGCCGACCATAGCCATGATAAACGGCTTTGCCTTTGGCGGAGGATTCGAGCTGGCACTTGCCTGTGATTTTCGCTACGCGGTAGCAGAAGCCAAGATGGGTTTGACAGAAGTGAGCCTTGGAATTATTCCGGGTGCAGGTGGTACGCAGCGCCTGTCTCGACTGATCGGGCCATCCAAAGCAAAGGAACTCATTTTGACAGCTCGTAAAATTACGGCTGCAGAAGCTTTGGCTATTGGCTTTGTAAATGGTGTAGCTGAGGATCTTGGCCAATTGCAAGCAATGGCTATGGGGCTTGCCAATGAGATTCTGGCTAATGCACCACTTGCCGTCTATCAAGCAAAATTGGCAATTGATCGTGGCTCCAGCGTCGATTTGCAAACCGGACTCGATGTGGAAACGATGTGCTATGAAGTCATCATACCAACAAAGGATCGTGTAGAAGCACTGGAAGCATTCCGTGAAAAACGCAAGCCGATCTTTTTGGGTGAATAGATCGTAACGATTTGTGAGCACGAACAAAGATACAGAATGGGGGATGCAAAATGATCTTTAACATGGAGATGGAAGCGCT
Organism: Brevibacillus sp. SIMBA_040; assembly: GCF_046535075.1. Taxonomy (NCBI): domain Bacteria; kingdom Bacillati; phylum Bacillota; class Bacilli; order Caryophanales; family Paenibacillaceae; genus Brevibacillus; species Brevibacillus sp. SIMBA_040. The sequence continues at coordinate 593,191 of NZ_JAWRXI010000001.1, read as the reverse complement.
GTCAAGAGAGAAAATGACCGAACTCCAGCTAGAACGCCTCAAGGAGACAGTAAAGCGAGTATACGAGCGAGTTCCTTTTCACAAGGAAGCGATGGATGCTGCGGGTGTAAAGCCAGAGGATATTCAATTGATCGAGGATATTCAAAAGCTTCCTTTTATGAAGAAAACGCATTTGCGCGAGAACTATCCATTCAATCTGTTTGCTGTTGATATGAAAGAAGTCGCACGTATTCACGGATCGTCCGGCACAAAAGGAAAGCCAACCGTTGTCGGTTACACGAAAAAGGATCTGGAAAACTGGGCTGAAATCGTTGCTCGTGCTCTGTGCTGTGCTGGCGGAGAACCAGGCGACATTTTCCACAACGCGTATGGCTATGGATTGTTTACAGGCGGACTTGGCCTTCACAACGGGATCGAGCATATGGGAGCAGTAGCCGTACCAGTATCAGGCGGAAACACGTCTCGTCAAATCACACTGATCGAGGATTTCAAACCACGCGGATTGGCAGCTACACCTTCCTACGTGCTGAATATCGTCGAGGAAATGAAAAAGATGGGCATCAATCCACGCGAGACGAGCGTCAAATACGGCATTTTTGGAGCTGAGCCATGGTCTGAGGAAATGCGCGTGCAGCTGGAGGAAGCTCTCGATATTAAAGCAGTTGATATCTATGGCCTCTCTGAGGTAATGGGACCTGGCGTTTCTATCGAGTGTCATGAAGTGCAGGATGGACTGCATATCGCAGAAGACCACTTCTTTGCGGAAATCATTGATCCAAATACGGGAGAAGTGCTGCCATATGGTCAAGAAGGTGAGCTTGTCTTCACTTCTTTGACGAAGGAAGCTTTCCCAGTCATTCGCTATCGCACAGGTGATATCGCATCACTTAACCCGGAGCCATGCAAATGCGGTCGTACAACTATGCGGATGTCCCGTATCAAGGGTCGTGTGGATGACATGTTGATCATTCGCGGTGTGAACGTCTTCCCGACAGAAATTGAATCTGTGTTGCTTACTTTTGAACAATTGGCGCCGCAATATCAGGTAGTGATTGAGCGTGATGGTGCACTCGATCGATTTGAGGTTCACTGTGAGTTGAATCAGGAGTACGCAAGTGAAATTGCAGGAAATGAAAATGCTGCTCTTGCGCCATTAGTAAAAGAGATCGGGCATATGATTAAAAATACGTTGGGTGTTTCCGTAGTACTGCGTATTTTGCCGCCAAATTCGCTGATCCGCAGTGAAAGCAAAGCCATTCGCGTAGTCGATAATCGCAATAAAACGCAAGCTGCTATTTAATAAATCGTCATGTCTGGGGAAAGGTGTGAACTGCTCTTGTCATATGAATACATCACGGTAGCAAGCGATGAAGCTGTAGGAGTGATTAGGCTCAATCGCCCGAAAATTCTCAATGCGCTAAATTTGCAGTTGATCGATGAGCTGGTAAAAGCGATGGAGCAGTTTGACCGCGACCCAGCCATCGGCGCGATTCTGCTCACCGGTAATGAAAGAGCTTTTGCTGCTGGGGCGGATATCAATGAGATGGCAGATGCGTCGGCAGTTGAAATCATGAAAAGAGACCAGTTTGCCGTATGGGACCGCATGTCACGCATATCCAAGCCGATTATTGGTGCGGTAAGTGGCTTTGTTCTCGGCGGAGGCTGTGAATTGATGATGAACTGCGACATCGTGATTGCTTCTGAGACAGCTGTAATCGGACAACCGGAAGTCAATCTCGGAGTAATGCCCGGAGCAGGTGGGACACAGCGTCTGACTCGCGCCGTCGGTCTGCGCAAAGCGATGGAAATGCTGCTCACAGGTGATTCCATCTCTGCAAAAGAAGCGTGGCAGTATGGCTTGGTCAACCGTGTCGTACCTGTGGAGGCCTACTACAGCGAAGCGCTCAAGCTAGCGAAGAGAATTTCGAGGCAAGCACCGCTCGCGGTCAAGGTCATCAAAAAAACCGTGCACAAGGCAGCAGACTTGCCGCTCCAAGAAGGCATGGACTACGAGCGAAACAGTTTTTATTTGCTGCTGGCAAGCGAAGATCGGAAGGAAGGGATGCAAGCCTTCCTGGAAAAACGCAAACCCCGGTTTACGGGTAATTAGGAGGCAGCCATGTACGAAACGATCCTCTACGAAGTATCCGAAGGTATCGCAGTCATTACGATGAACCGCCCTGAAAAATTCAATGCGTTTACGGAGCAGATGAACAAGGAAATCACAGAAGCTCTGAAGCAGGCGCAAAGAGCTCCAGAAGTACGCTGCATTTTATTCACAGGAGCTGGCAGAGCATTTAATGCCGGGCAGGACTTGGGAGATGTTTCGGGTGGGAATGTAGACTTTGGCGGGTTTTTACGGAAGCGCTACAATCCGATGATTTTGCAATTCCAAAAAACAGAGAAGCCGATTGTGGCTGCCATCAATGGAGTTGCGGCAGGAGCAGGGATGAGCGTAGCGCTGGCCTGCGATATTCGTCTCGCTTCGGATAAGGCATCGCTCGTTAATGCGTTTGTCAACATCGGTTTAGTGCCTGATTCGGGGGGATGCTATTTCCTTCCGCGCATTGTAGGAATTGGGAAAGCGCTGGAGCTGGCGATGACTGGCGAGAAGATCTCCGCAGAGGAAGCGATGCGTATTGGCTTGGTCAATCAAGTATATCCAGCTGACTCATTCCAAGAAGATGCGCTGGCGTATGCACGAAAATTGGCGTCACTGCCTACTCGAGGAATCGGCCTAATCAAGCGGACCATGTACAAGGGGCTCGAGATGGGACTGGAAGAAACCTTGGAATATGAAGCATTTGCGCAGGATGCAGCAGGCAGCACTGAGGATCACAAAGAAGGGGTTACAGCCTTCATGGAGAAACGTGAACCTCGCTTTACAGGTCATTAATACGCACCGCGCTAGCCAATGCTCATACGCCACCCAAAAAGAGAGGGATCAGCGAGTGGAAACGAAAACTGTCGGTGTCATCGGTGCTGGAACGATGGGAGCGGGTATCGCTCTCGTCTGCGGCCGTAAAGGACATCATGTAAAGCTATTGGATGCGAATCAAGCTGTCTTGGACAAAGCACAGAGCTATTTGCAATCCATCCTGACCAAGGATGTGGAAAAAGGCAAAATCAGCGAACAGCAAAAAACAGACACACTCGAGAGAATGAAGCTCGTCTCGGACATGGAAAAGCTGGCTGATTGCGACATCGTGATCGAAGCGGTGCCAGAGCGGCTGGAGCTGAAAAAGACCATTTTTGGGGAACTCTCACGAATTTGTAAAAGCGATGCACTGCTTTTGACCAATACCTCTTCGATCTCCATAACGGAAATTGCCGGAGGCTTGCCACACCCCGAGCGTATTCTCGGGTTTCATTTCTTCAATCCAGCACCCGTCATGCCTTTGGTAGAGGTCATTCGCGGGAAGAAATCTAGCGAGGACAATGTGGAGCAGGCATACCGTTTTGCCGAGCAGCTGGGTAAGGTGCCTGTTCTCGTGACAGATACACCTGGCTTCATCGTCAACCGGATCGCCCGCCCTTATTATAATGAAGCGTTACGAATTCTTGGTGACAATGTAGCAAATGTAGAACAAATTGATCGAATCATGAAGCGGGCTGGCGGATTCAAAATGGGTCCGTTTGAGCTGCAAGACATGATCGGAATCGATATCAATTTCGCTACGACCCAATCGGTCTATTCTGATTTCTTCCACGAAGGACGATTCAAGCCCAGCCAGATTCAACAGCGAATGGTACAGGCCGGCAGCCTGGGCAGAAAGACGGGGGAAGGGTTCTATGACTACAGCAAATAAGGCAGTTTTGCTTACGGGTGACAGCCCGCTCTATGCAGAAATGCATCGTTTATTGATAGATAGAGGGTATACGGTGTTGTCCTTTGAGGACGCGACGAGCGCACCCCAAACGGTATCTCTAGCAGTAGAAGTAAACAGTGTCAATCTGGAAGCAAAGAAACAACAGCTTTGTGATCTGGATCAGTTGCTTCCTGCCGATGTGCCAATTATCACTACATCACTAGCAATCACCGCGACAGAGGCTGCTTCCTGGACGGAGCATCCTGAGAGAGTATGCGGTTTTGGTACACTAGTGCCTTTGGCGGAGCGTGAGTTGATCGAGATCGCACCGGCTCTGCAAACAGAGGAAGCAGCAATTGCAGCGGCAGTGTCACTCTTTGGGTCACTGGACAAAGAGACGGAAGTCGTAGAAGACGAGGTAGGCCTCGTATTTCCACGTATCCTTTCACTGATTATCAACGAAGCCGCATTTACTTTGATGGAAAAAGCTGCGACTCCGCAAGATATCGACACAGCTATGAAAAAAGGAACGAACTACCCATACGGCCCGCTAGAATGGGCGGATCGCATCGGACTTGATGAAATTTACGCGATTTCCCGTGGATTGCAACGCGATCTTGCAGAAGAGCGCTATCGCACGGCACCGCTTCTCCGAAAGCTGGTGCTCGCCAAGCGTGTAGGGGTAAGAAGCGGGCAAGGCTTTTATGATTATGGTAGCAAAGAGGAGTGTGAAAAGTGATGCAGGCACGTAAGGATGTTTATGTGGCGGCAGCTGTTCGCACGCCGATCGGCAAGCTGGGCGGAAGTCTAAAAAGTACGCCGATAGACGATTTGACTGCGATCGTTTTGGACGGAGCGCTGAAGCAGGCAGGACAGGTAGGAGAAGCGGTCGATGGAGTCATCATGGGTAACGTGATTTCTGCGGGACCGTTTATTAACATTGCCCGTGTTGGACTTTTGAAAGCCGGTCTGCCGGAATCTGTACCAGGTCTGACCGTTAACCGTGTATGTGCGTCAGGGCTGGAGGCGATCAATCTTGCGGCGCAGTCTATTCAGGCTGGGCACAGCGGCGTCATGCTCGCTGGTGGCGTAGAAAATCTGACACGCTCGCCGTATATTATGGAAAAATTCGAGCAGCCCTATCAGCGTGGTGGACAAACCTTGATGGAATCGTTCGGTGGTCCGCGTTCGGCACCTATATCGATCTATGGCGAACTGACGATGGGCGATACGGCAGAGAATGTGGCAGAGCGATATGGCATCAGCCGCGAGGATCAGGATGAGTTTGCCGCGGAAAGCCAGAGACGCGCGATTGCTGCCATCGATGAAGGGCGTTTTCGTGAGGAGATCATTCCTGTCACGTTGCGCAGTAAAAAAGGGGAAGAGACGATCTTTGACACGGATGAATTTCCGCGTCGTGATTCCAGTGTAGAGTCGCTTGCGAAGCTGCGCCCTGCTTTTCGCAAAAACGGCAGCGTCACAGCAGGCAATTCTTCGGGAATCAATGATGGGGCAGCAGCTCTACTCTTAATGAATAAGGAAAAACTGAATGAATCTGGTCTTGCTCCATTGGGGCGGATTGTTCATTTTGTCAGCGCTGGCGTCGACCCGCGCATTATGGGAATCGGACCTGTGGCAGCAATTCAAAAGCTGTTGACAGAAGTAAATATGACGATCGATGAGATTGATCTTTTTGAATTAAATGAAGCCTTTGCTTCCCAAGCTCTTGCGTGCATGGGCGAGCTGGGTCTGTCGCCTGACAAGACTAATGTAAATGGTGGAGCGATTGCTTTGGGACATCCGCTCGGGTGCAGCGGTGCGCGACTGGCAGGGACGATCCTGTATGAATTGCGCCGCCGCAAAAAGCGCTATGGCATCGTTTCCTTGTGCATCGGTGGAGGACAAGGATTGGCTACACTGGTGGAAGCCTTGTAACAGTAAGAAAAATAAATGGTTGGCCCCATTGGAGGCGTTGGAGATGAACATACCTGTAATTGTGGATGCCGTGCGGACACCCATTGGACGCATTGGCGGGGCATTGAAGGACGTGCGCCCGGATGATCTGGGGGCGCTCGTGATTCGCAAGCTTCTGGAGCGTAATCCGATAGATCCAATGAGCATTGATGATGTCATTTTTGGTTGTGCGAATCAGGCGGGCGAGGATAATCGCAACGTAGCTCGCATGTCTTTGCTGCTTGCTGGGGTGCCTGTAGATGTTCCAGGTGTTACGGTGAACCGTTTATGCGGGTCAGGTCTGGAAGCGGTCAATCAAAGCGCCAATGCGATTAAAGCAGGTGCGGGACAGGTGTATATTGCTGGTGGAACGGAGAGTATGACACGTTCTCCACTGGTAATGATGAAGCCGGGCACTGCTTTTCAGCGCGGCAATCAGCAATTGGTTGACACTACGCTGGGGTGGAGACTGGTCAACGAGAAAATGGTAGAAATGTATCCACCAATCAGCTTGGGTGAAACCGCGGAGAATGTAGCAGAACAGCATCAAGTCAGTCGGGAAGATCAGGATGCATTTGCTTTGCGCAGCCAGCAAAATTATGCCCGTGCGCTCGCAGAAGGCAAATGGGAGGCAGAAATTGTACCTGTTGAGCTGCGTGGACGCAAAGGCGAGGTCTCTTATTTTGACCGTGATGAGCATGCCCGTCCGGAAACGACAATCGAGCAGCTACAAAAGCTGAAGGCGGCATTTAAGCCGGACGGCTCGGTAACAGCGGGTAATTCCAGTGGTCTCAATGACGGGGCAAGTGCGCTGTTGATCATGGAGCAGGAGGCAGCACTGCAAGCAGGCTTGAAGCCACGGGCACGTATCGTAGCGTCTGCTGTGGCAGGTGTCGATCCATCCGTCATGGGCATTGGGCCTGTGCCAGCGACACGTAAGGTGCTGAAGCAGGCAGGTCTTACGATCGATCAGATCGATTTGTTTGAGTTTAATGAAGCATTTGCGGCACAGGCAGTGGCAAGCGTGCGGGAGCTGGGCGTAGATCCGGACCGCGTCAATGTGAACGGTGGAGCCATCGCCTTGGGCCATCCGCTTGGCTGCAGTGGAGCTCGTATTATGACGACTCTGCTTTACGAAATGGAACGACGTGAAGCCCGTTATGGTCTCGCAGCGATGTGCATTGGTGTAGGCCAAGGAATTGCGACGATTATTGAGCGAGTATAATCCGAACATGAGCAGGTAAAAGGGGGGAGCTGATGCTCCCCGCCTTTCTTTGGTAAAACCATCCCCGGCGAGTAGGCCTCGATCGATTTTTCATTGATCATAAAATTTTGAAAAAATAAATTGTAGCAAAAAAATTGACTATTATGAAACGTTCTAATATAATGACGTTACAAATACGTAATATACTTTTTGTGTTATGTGTTCTAGGTCGATTACACGCTTGCAAAAGTTATGGTACAATTTCACAGCATAGAGGTAAGAATCGATCTGGGGGTTGAAGAAACGTGAAGCCACAATCCATGCTGTTCACCATTTACGGTGACTACGTTCGCCATTATGGCAATGAAATCTGGATTGGTAGTTTGACCCGGCTGATGGGGGAGTTTGGTCTGTCTGAGCCTGCGGTTCGCGCTGCAATCTCACGGATGCTCCGCCAAGGCTGGCTGGAATCAAGAAAAATAGGAAATCGCAGTTATTATTCCGTATCCGAGCGTGGAAAAAAACGTTTGGAGGAAGCAGCGGCTCGTATCTACAAGGTAGAGTCGGACATGTGGGATGGAAAATGGTGCATTGCGAGCTACAACATTCCTGAGGAACGCCGTGCGCTCCGAGATCAATTGCGCAAGGAGCTGGGATGGATGGGCTTCGGTATGCTAACGACCAGCACCTGGATCAGTCCGAACAATTTGGCTGATCGAATCAAGGAGCTGACAGAGGCGCATGAAATCACCGAGTATGTTGAAATCTTTTCAGCGGATCACCTCGGGTGGAGCGATCCGAAGCAGCTGGTGCAAAAGTGCTGGAACATCGAGGAGATCAATGCGAAGTACCGTGAGTTCATCGACGCTTACCGTACCGAGTACGAAGCGCTGGGTGAGAGGCTCAGTCGAGGCGAAGAAGTTGCTGACAGCCACTGCTTTGTAGAGAAGACTAAGCTGGTTCACCAATATCGCAAATTCTTATTTATTGATCCCGATTTGCCGCTGGAGCTATTACCAGAGCTTTGGTTAGGAAAAGAAGCGGACGAGCTGTTCCAAAATTACTATCAGATGCTGAATCCAGGGGCTGTTCGATTCTTCGAGACGGTGTACGAGGGAGCACCACAATAGGTGTCGACCAAGCACAAGAGGCGCCCTAGAAAAGCCTAGGGCCTTTTTTGCGAGAACATTTTCCAAAAAATTAAATGTAAGCGTTTTACCTGTAAAAGAAAGAGACGCGTTACCAAGGGGGTTCAAAACAACATGACGGAGCTCATGCAATATGTTGCAAACGGTTTGGTTAGTGGCGGGATTTACGCCATCGTCGCGGTTGGTTTCATCACCATTTACAACGTCAGCAAGGTAATCAATCTGGCACAGGGCGAGTTCTTGATGCTTGGCGGGATGGTTACTGTCGCAATGATCGGGTTGGATGTTCCGTATGCATTAGCTGCACTGCTGGCAATCCTGCTCGTCACCTTAATCGGTGTACTGATGCAAAAGTATGTAATCGCTTATGTGAAAAAGGCGAGTTCAATTAGTCTGATAATTCTAACAATAGGAATTTCAACATTGATTCGCGGGTTAGCAAGCTTGATCTGGGGAAAGGATGCATTTGCGCTGGCTCCTATTACAAGCAACGAACCGATCACTGTGGCAGGAGTTACGATTGCACAGCAGAGCGTATGGATCTTGGCAGCTGTCCTGATTATATTGCTTTTGCTCTGGTACTTGATGGACAAAACCATCTTGGGTAAGAAAATTAACGCCTGTTCGATCAACCCGATGGCTGCGCGCCTGATGGGGATCAGTCCGGCAAAAATGAGTATGCTGGCATTCGGAATTAGTGGAGCGACCGGAGCGATAGCAGGGATTGTGATCGCACCGCTGAGCGTAACCTCTTATGACATCGGTGTCCTGCTCGGGATCAAAGGCTTTTCCGCTGCCATTCTCGGAGGGCTGGGCAATCCGCTTGGCGCAGCAGTCGCAGCATTTTTGCTCGGTATTGTTGAATCGCTTGGGGCTGGCTACATCAGTTCGGGCATGAAAGACGCGATTGCATTTCTAGTGTTGATTGGCGTGCTCTTGATTAAGCCGTCGGGCATCTTTGGAGAACGAAGCGTAGGGAAAGGAGGGCTATGATGAAGCACGTAATCGACAAATGGGGCAAAAGTATTATTGTTTATCTCGTCCTGATGATTGTCTTTCCTTTCGTGATGCCAGATGAGTATTATCGCTCGGTTGGAATCATCATCGGTCTTCAAGCGATTGTAGCGATCGGGCTGTGCCTTGTGATGGGTCTGGCGGGACAAATTTCCTTGGGACAAGCTGCTTTTTGGGGAATCGGCGCTTATACGTCAGCGGTATTGACTACCAAATACGGTCTTCCGGTAGGGGTAGGATTGATTGCATCAGCGATCGTCCCCGCACTCTTTGCCTTTATCCTCGGGAGGGCAATCGCTGGTTTGCAAGGCTACTACCTGGCGATGGCGACCCTTGCTTTTGGATATATCGTACAGATTGGAATTTCCGAGTGGGAGTCGGTAACTGGCGGAGCGAGCGGAATGATCAGTATTCCTAAAATTACGTTCTTCGGGGATAGCGAGCTCTCGATGTACTACCTGATTTGGGGCGTAGTCACCTGTGTGCTGCTCTTTTCACTAAATCTGTTAAATTCCCGCGTCGGTCGCGCTTTCCGTGCGATCCATAAAAGTGAAATTGCGGCAACCTCGATGGGGATTGATGTTCGCAAATTCAAGCTGAACGCATTTGTCGTGAGCGGGATGTTTGCGGGCATCTCGGGCGGTTTGTACGCGCATTACATCGGAATTCTCGATCCACAGCCATTCGGTTTGCACGAGTCGATCAAATTTTTGACGATGGTTGTGATCGGCGGGATGACGAGCATCTGGGGGGCACTGGTAGGTACGCTGTTGATCGGTTCGATTAGCGAGGCACTCGTTCTCATGAGCGAAGTCATACCTGGTTTGCAAGGTGATATCGACACGATTGTCTTTGGCGGAATTCTGGTCTTGATCGTCATGTTCATGCCAGAGGGGCTGGTACCTCGCATCCGGTCCGTTTATGAAAAGGCGCAGGCGAAGAAGCGCAAGGCGAGTGCAGTCGAGACACAAACCGCGGAAAGGAAGGCGACAACATGACGACGCTGTTGGAGGTACAAGCCCTTTCACGTGACTTTGGCGGTGTGCGAGCTGTCAACAAGGTTGATTTTTCGGTGAACGAAGGCGAGATTTTGGCCCTGATTGGCCCAAACGGTGCAGGGAAAAGCACGGTGCTCAACATGGTATCGGGCGTCATCCCACCCTCGGAGGGCGAGATTCGATTCAGCAAGCAGCCTTTGACCAAGGTTCCTGGCTATAGCTATGCGGGGTTGGGCATTACCCGAACCTTTCAAAATCTCCAGACCTTCGACGATATGACCGTCCTGGAAAACGTCATGGTCGGCATGCATACGAAGACGAGTGCAAGCCTCTTCTCTTGCGGGATGAATCTCGGACGTGCGCGCAAGGAGGAGCGGCTGATGGAGGAGCGGGCACAGGAATGGCTGGAGCAGGTCGGACTATCACAGCTGAGTACGTCGCTTGCAGGAAGTCTGCCATACGGGAAGCTGCGTTTGATGGAGATCGCGAGGGCGATGGTAGCAGAGCCCAGGCTGCTTCTTTTGGACGAGCCGGCAGCAGGGTTGAATCATACGGAAACGGCTGATATGAGCAGCATGTTCCAGAAAATCAGGGAAGACGGGACAGCGATTCTTTTGGTAGAGCATGACATGGACATGATTATGTCTATCGCCGATCGCATTGTTGTTTTAGACCAAGGGGAAAAAATCGCAGAAGGAACACCGCGCGAAATTCAGGAGAATCCGAGAGTTATTGCGGCTTACCTCGGAACTGAGGAAGCGTAGAAGAGTGGGGTGACAAAAGTGGCGAATGTGATTTTACAAGCAGAAAACATCGTTGCACGGTACGGTCCCGTAGAGGTGCTTCATGGAATCAATCTGGACGTAAAAGAAGGAGAAATCGTTTCCTTGCTTGGGTCCAACGGGGCGGGAAAGACCACGCTGCTTAACTGTATCTGTGGTTTGCACAGCTCCAAAGAGGGCAAGGTCCGGTTCCGAGGCGAGGAAATTACCAAAATTCCTGCGGAGCTGGTCGTCAGTCGAGGCATGGCTCATGTACCCGAGCGAAGACAAATCTTTTCTACGATGACGGTAGAGGACAATCTGTGGCTGGGTGCTTCTCATCGCATGCCGAAGACGAGCAAAAAGGAAATCGCTAAAGAAATGGACACCGTCTATCAGCGCTTTCCGATTCTAGCAGAGCGCAAATGGCAGTTGGGAGGCACACTCTCTGGTGGACAGCAGCAAATGCTGGCGATTGGCAGAGCGTTGCTGTCTCGCCCGCAGCTGTTACTTCTGGATGAACCCTCGCTAGGGCTGGCGCCACTGATCGCCAAGGAAATCTTGACGATCGTGCAGGAAATTCGTGCTGAATGGGGGACTACGGTCCTTCTGGTGGAGCAAAACGCACGTGCAGCGCTAGCCATCTCTGATCGTGCGTACGTCCTGAGTACAGGCACAGTGATGCTGGAAGGCACTTCCGAAGAAATGATGAACGATCCTCGTGTGCAATCTGCTTATTTGGGTCATGCCCATGAAGCGGTTTGACAAATAAAAAAGCAACGAGATATCAAGGGGGCCCTATGATGAAAAAAAACCACAAGACAAAATGGTTATTCCCGTTCGCACTCGCTTCTTTTGTTCTGCTGAGTGCATGTGGCGGGGGCGCAAAGCCTGCTTCTGAGGCAGCGCCAGCAGCTGGAGGACAAGCGGCACAAACAGAGAGCGCGAGCAAAGACCCAATCCGCGTGGGAGCAATCTTTTCCATGACGGGTCCGAATAGCCCACTCGGCGTTCCGGAAAAACAAGCAGTAGAATTGTTGGTCAAAGAGCTCAATGGCGCTGGCGGAGTCGATGGTCATCCGATCGAGGTAGTTTTTGAAGATGACAAATCGGACAACACAGAAGCCGTAAAAGCGATCAAAAAGCTCGTATCCAAAGAAAAGGTAGTAGCAGTACTGGGCTCATCCGGTAGCGGTCCATCCCTCGGTATGGCGGAATTCGCTGCAGCAGAAAAGCTGCCCCTCATTTCCATGGCTGCTGCTGACCAAATCACTAATCCGGTTCGTGCTGGTATTTTCAAGACACCACATACAGATGCACATGGAACCAAACGCATCTTTACCTATTTAAAAGAAAAAGGAATCACCAAAATCGCTACGCTCAATGACAGTAATCCATACGGCAGCGGCTGGACGCAGCAAATGCAAAAGTACGCACCTGAGTATGGCATTACGATCATAGCTGAGGAAAAATACGGCACAAAAGATCCATCGATGAGCTCCCAGTTGACCAAAATCAAGGGAACGGATGCACAAGCGCTGATCGTAGCTGGAACCAATCCGGGACCTGCAACGATTGTAAAGGAAGCAAAGCAATTGAACCTGTCCATTCCGATTATCTCAAGCCACGGTTCTGCTAACAGCAAGTTCCTGGAGCTGGTAGGTGACGCAGGTAACGGTGTTCTGATGGTAGCGGGCAAGCTGCTCGTTCCTGATCAAGTAGACGCTAACGATCCACAGTCTGCCATTATCAAAAAGTTCGTAGATGGCTACCAAGCTTCCTACAAGTCTGAGCCAGACGGTTTTGCAGGCTATGGTTACGACGGTTTGAACATTTTGGTAGAAGGTCTGAAGCAGGCTGGCGGAGATGCTTCCAAGCTTGGCGAGGTATTGGAAAAAGTAAATTATGTAGGGGTAACAGGGGAGTTCAAGTTCTCGGCGGAAGACCACAACGGCTTGACGGAAGACAGCATGATCATGGTTGAAGTGAAGGATGGCAAATTCCAGATCCTGAAATAACGAAAAACGCATGCTACGAAGAAATGGCTGTTCTTTCCGCAAAGGGGCGGGGGGAATAGCCGTTTTCGTCAGGACGTCAGGAGGTAGAGTACATGTCTCAAATGCTAAATAGCTTACTGATGGTTGCTCCCATTTTGCAAAAAGCATTTCTACTTGATTGTATGGTTGGCGTCACGGATAGAGAAAAATTTCTGGCATATTATCCGACGAAAGGCTTGAACCTGGGGATCAAAGTAGGGGACAGGTTGCGTGAGGGCAGTATCAACGCAATGGCGATTGCCGAGAAGCGGCGGGTGGTCAAAAAGATTCCCAAAGAGGTGTTCGGTATTCCTTACATAGCAGTAGGCTTTCCCATCATTGAGCATGGTCAGGTAGTAGGCTGTTTGGCAACCGGTGTCACTACCGACCAGGAGGAGCGCTTGCGTAGACTTGCGGGTGAGCTGAACGAGGCATTTGAGAATATTGCGATGCATACGGAGAGCCTGGCAAAAGAGGCAGACGATTTGGCTGGAGCCAGCCACACGCTCTCGGATGCGGCGGCGAAGATGAAACTGAAAATTGCCGAGACCTCGCAGATTAGCCAGCTCATTCGTGATATTTCCACCCGGTCCAACGTGCTTGGATTAAATGCAGTTCTGGAAGCGGCACGCGCAGGCTCTGCAGGACGAGGCTTTTCTGTTGTGGCAGAAGAAATCCGGAAGCTGTCTCAGACCACCTCAACATCAGCAAAAAATATTTTTGGCATTCTGGATGAAATGAATGATTTGGTAGGACTCGTATCGAGTGAAATGGAGAAAACGACCGCACATAGCCTACAGCAATCAACCCGCATACAAGAGCTCGATGCAGTAATGCAGCAGCTGCGCCATATGTCAGAACAGCTGAGAAAAGCAGCAGTATCAACAGATCGTTCAGAATGAATGTTTTGAAAATGATGCCTATTGCGATAATGTATGACGTTATGTTATTATTGCGTTATAAAAACGTAGCATAAATTATGCGTAATGAATTCGGTTACAAGGAGGGCTTGCTCCATGCAAACACAGATCGAGCGTTTTGATATGACGGAGAATGAAAAAATGGAAGCGTTTTTAGCTCGAATCGACCGCGGTGAAAAAATAGAAGCGGACGACTGGATGCCAGACGATTACCGCAATCAGTTAGTTAAGCTTATATCCATGCACGGGATGAGCGAAATCATGGGTGCACTACCGGAAAAGGAATGGGTGCCAAAAGCTCCAACCCTGCGCCGCAAGCTGGCGATCATGGCAAAGGTTCAGGACGAAATGGGGCATGGTCAGCTCTTGCTGCGCGTAGCAGAAGACCTCATTGCTCCTTTGGGCAAGACACGTGAAGATTTAATGCAGGATTTATTTACGGGTCGGCTTAAATTCCACAACGTATTTCACATGGAGGCACCAACATGGGCGGACGCGGGTGTCATCGGATGGTTGGTAGACGGAGCGGCTATCATCACGCAGTCCATGTCGCTTGATACATCGTACGCGCCATATGCTCGGGCGTTGCATCGGATTTGTGCAGAGGAGAAATTCCACGCCCAGCACGGGGAGAGCATCGTACTGGAGCTGGCAGAAGGAACTGCCGAGCAGCGTCAAATGCTCCAAGAAGCAATCACTCGCTGGTGGCCATCCCTGTTGATGTTTTTCGGTCCGCCAGAGAACGGCAACATTACGAGCAACCAAGCCTCGAATATGCGTTACAAGATTCGGACACAGACAAATGAAGAGCTGCGTCAGGTATTCTTGAATAAATACTTGCCGCGTATTTTCCACCTCGGCTTCACATTACCAGACGATACGATCTACTTCGACGAAGCCGAAGACAAATGGGTATACCAACAACCGGATTGGGAGGCTTTCAAGCAGATTGTAAAAGGCAACGGACCTCGTTCTGCGCATCGTCTCAATCTGAGAGAAATGTCTTATGAAGAAACCAAATGGGTGCGGGACGCCATCATGTCGTTCGGCCGTCAAGTAGGGTAGGTGAAATGAACATGGAAGCGAAAGAAAATGAGACCTTTTTCATCTATGAAGTGTTTAGCCAGAAAAGCGTAAGCGCTTCATTTGTCCACCAATTCAGCCTGCTGGCACCGAATGAAGAGGTAGCCCTTACCATGGCACGGGAGAATTTCCTGCGCCGGGAGCCTTGTTTTAACCTGTGGGTGGTCAAGCGGGATCACATCCACGGCTTGCCGCCAGAAGAGCGCCCTTTCCTGGAGCGGCTGGACAACAAGAGCTATCGGGAGACAAAAGGCTATGGTGATCTACAAGCCAGATGGCGTCATCATAAGGAAAAATACGAAGAACAACAAAAGCATGCAGGAAACGGCAGCTAAGGAGGCGGGATAAGATCATGGGCGATAACGTACGTGTAGAAAACGTAGAACAAGCAAAACAAAACCAGGAATACGCGCAGGCCTTGGCTGATCTGTTGTTCCAGCTTGCTGATGATGATTTTATCCTCGCGTATCGAGGATCGGAATGGCTCGGCCTCGCTCCGCATATTGAAGAAGATGTAGCTTTTTCCTCGATGTCGCAGGACATGATGGGGCATGCTGTGATGCACTATCAGATGCTGGAGGATCTGGGGCTGGGAAAAGCGGATGATTTGGCACAGCTACGCGAAGCGGGGGCTTTTCGCAACGCGATTCTGGTAGAACGTAAAAACGGCACAGGCGAGTACGATGACAATCCTCACTACGATTGGGCATATGCCATTGTCCGCAGCTACGTCTACGGCTTGTATAAGCAGGTGAGACTGGAATCACTGCTCCAATCCTCCTATGAGCCGCTTGCTATGATTAGTCGCAAAATGCTGACAGAGCATCGCTACCATTTGATGCACTGGCAGGTATGGTTAAAACAGCTGGCGAATAGTACGAAAGAGGCGCGCCAAAAACTGGAAGCTGGAATGGCCAAGGTGTGGGAAGATGCGGGAGAGCTTAGTAGCCTCGGTCAAAATGCAGAAAATATCGTTCGCTTTGGTCTGATTACAGGCGAAGAGCTACTGAGACAAAGATGGCTGGCAAACACCAAAGACATTTTCCAAAAAGCAGGACTCAGCTGGCCAGGAGAGCCTGGCGTACCAGCGGAGCGCGGACGTTTGGGCGAGCATACTGCTGATCTGAAGCAGGCTTTGGCAACCTTGTCCGAAGTATACCGTTTGGACCCAGTAGCGAAATGGTAAAGGGGTGATTCTCTATGACGAACGATAAAACCACGCAGCAGGAAGCGCAGGAAGCGATTTGCTGGGAAATGCTGCAGGATGTAAAAGATCCGGAGATTCCGGTAATCAGCATGGTAGAAATGGGTATGATCCACAAGGTGCGAGTGGAGTCGGGCGTCGTGGAGGTTGAGGTACTCCCCACTTTTGTCGGCTGTCCGGCGCTTGAGATCATGAAAAAGAACATCACGGAAAAGCTGATCGAGATGGAAGGCATTTCAGAAGTACAGGTTCGCTTCGTATACGATCCGGCTTGGACCTCGGACCGCATTGTACTGGATGCTCGGGACAAATTGAAAAGCTTTGGCATTGCGCCACCGCCGCTTGATTTTAAAGCGGGCGATTCATGGGATGTATCCTGTCCATACTGCGATTCTGTTTACACACAGCTCGAAAACTTGTTTGGTCCCGCAGCCTGTCGCAGCATTTTGTATTGCCGACAATGCAAAAATCCGTTTGAGGCTCTAAAACCAATCTATTGAAGAGAATGAGAGGAGCGAGTGTCATGGGAGAGTACAAACAAATGTATATCAATGGAGAGTGGGTTGCTGCAGAAAGCGGTGAAACGACTCGTATTGTAAACCCGGCAACGGGAGAAACGGTCGGGGAAGTCTCCTTCGGCGATAGCCGTGATGCGAAAAAAGCAATTGATGCTGCACATGAGGCGTTTGGCAGCTGGTCGCGTCTGACTGCTCGTGAACGCTCCAAATACTTATATAATCTGTCCGAGCTCGTGAAAAAGAACCGTGATGAGCTGGCAGGACTCATTTCCGCTGAGATGGGAAAACCGCTTGGTGAAGCAAAGGGTGAGGTGCTGGGCGCCGCAGACAACTTTGTCTGGTATGCTGAGGAAGCAAAGCGCGTGTACGGCGAAACCATTCCGTCCTCTGTGCCAAACAAGCGAATCATGGTTCTGCGTCAGCCAGTGGGGGTAGTCGGAGCGATTACGCCATGGAATTTCCCAGTGAACATGGTTGCACGCAAAATTGCCCCAGCTTTGGCAGCAGGCTGCACCGTCGTTCTAAAGCCAGCGGAAAGCACACCGTTGTCTGCGGTTCGTCTGTTTGAACTGATCGAGCAAGCTGGTTTCCCAAAAGGTGTAGTCAACCTCGTTGTCGGCAAGCCAGAGTCGATCGGCCAGGAGTTTATTGATAATCCGAAGCTTAGCAAAATTGGATTTACTGGTTCCACTCGCGTAGGTAAGCTCCTGATGGAGGGGGCGGCTAAGCAAGTAAAACGCGTCAGCATGGAGCTGGGCGGTCATGCACCGTTTATCGTGTTTGCAGACGCAGATTTGGACGCTGCTGTAAAAGGTCTGTTTGAAAGCAAATTCCGTAACTCCGGTCAAATGTGCATTTGTACCAACCGCCTCTATGTTCACGAGGAAGTAGCAGATGCCTTCACGGAGAAATTGGTAGAGCGTCTAAAGCGAGCAAAGGTAGGGGACGGTCGCCAAAAGGAAACCGAAATCGGTCCATTGGTAAACGAACGCGCACTGAGCAAGGTGCTGGAGCATATTGAGGATGCAAAAGGTAAAGGCGGTCAGGTTGTCTTTGGCGGAAATCGCTTAACAGAAGGCGAATACGCAAACGGATTCTATTGCGAGCCAACTGTCATCGCAGGTGTAACGGAAGAAATGAAGATTTCTGTAGAAGAGACCTTTGGACCAGTTGTTCCAATGGTGCGCTTCACAGACGAGACAGAGGTAGTGAAGCAAGCGAACAACACGCGCTACGGCCTGGCTGCTTATGTGTACACAAGAGACAACCAACGCTGCTTCCGCATGGCTGAAGAACTGGAATACGGTATCGTCGGTATCAACGACGGCTCCCCAACCCAAACCCAAGCGCCATTCGGCGGCTTTAAAGAAAGCGGAATCGGCCGTGAAGGTGGCCACTTCGGTATGGATGAGTACCTGGAAACCAAGTTCGTTTCCTTTGGGGTGTAAAAAACTAATAATAAAAAGGAAAAAGTCCAGATGAATATCTGGGCTTTTTTTGCTTTTTATTGATGTCCTAACAAAGAAAGCGAGTGGAAGATAAACAGCTGTTGAGAGGAAACTGGAGAAAAAAGCGAGGCTCTTTTTTCCTGTAGCCGTCCAGGAATGACCCCTGAGCAGGTGAGCCAAGAAGCTAGAGCGTTTTCTCCGGTTTCCTCTCCTCCCCAACAGCCTGTCTACCTCCGATTTCCCCACCCCCCGTATTTGTCAACACTTTGTTCATTTTTATCCTCTAAGAATACTGGAAACAACGGTATAATGGAGAATGTAAAGAGGGCACCCTTTTTAGTAGGAAGGGAGGATATTCATGGGAAGTCAACATCAACATGATTTGTCATCCGGAATAGGGACGGCATCATTTTCGGATTTGTGGAGTCCAGATGTGATGCTTTTTACGCTGATTATAGCCAGCCTGTATTTTCTGGTGACAGGCCCATGGCATAAGCGATTTGCCAATGCAACCGGGGCCACGAATAAGCAAAAATTATTGTTTGTCTTTGCATTAGTTTTGTTTTACACCGCACAGGGAAGCCCCATTAGCTATTATGGACATCATTACCTGTTTAGTTTGCACATGCTGCAACAATCGATCTTATATTTTGCACTGCCTCCCATTGTGCTTCTGGCGTTGCCAGAGTGGCTCTTGTTAACCATCTTCCGACCAAAGCCGTTAAAGGCCATTTTGAATGTGGTAACACATCCGTTAGTCGCTGCACTTTTGTTCAATACGCTGTTCTCCTTTTACCATATTCCGTTCATTTTTGATGCAGCAGCGCTCAATCATCAATGGATGACTGTCTATCACGTGATTCTTCTGCTTGCTGCGTTTGCCATGTGGTGGCCGATTGTAAGTCCGCTATCGGATGACAAAATGCAACTGGCAGGCTTGAAGAAGCTCACCTACATTTTTGCAAATGGGGTACTGATTACTCCTGCCTGTGCGCTTATCATTTTTGCGGAAGACCCTTTGTACGCCACATACATGTCGGTTCCGCAAATATTCCCGAGTCTCGACACGTTCAGCGACCAGCGTTTGGGCGGAATTATTATGAAGCTGATACAGGAGCTCGTATACGGTTGTGTGCTCGCGTATGTCTTCTACAACTGGTATAAACAGGAGAAGCAGGAGGACTTGCCCATGGATTTGCAACCGTCTGCCGCAGCTCTATTAATGAAGTCACCGGCTACAGACGAAGGCAGAGCATAATAAGAAACAGAGATAGATTACATGAATGAGGTGTAGGAAATGGCCATTTTGTTGCCTACGATAAGCACTTCGTTTATCGTCATCAGTGGCATTCTTGTTGCTTTTGGCTGGTATGCGATTGCAAAGAGACAAATTGAAAGACATATGAAGATTATGAAGTGGGCTGCAATCTGTGCGACGATCTTCTTCATCACGTATGTTTCTAGAACGGCCTTTGTAGGGAACACCCATTTTGGCGGTCCTGATAGTCTGAAGCCGATCTATCAAACATTCTTGATCTTTCACATCACTCTGGCAACAGTTGGTGGTGTGATGGGGTTGATCACAATCAGACACGCTTACAAAAAGAATTATGCCAAGCATAGAAAAATTGGCCCTTGGACGTCGATCATCTGGTTCATTACAGCGATTACAGGCGCAACGGTATATACCTTGTTGTACCTGATTTATCCGGGTGGCGAAACAGCTGGTGTAATCGATGTTATTTTTGGTAGATAAAATTGCCTTGCTTTGAATACGCGCATGTTCAGATAGATCATGACAGGAGGTACAAAACGTGGACCAGCAAGTGACTATGCAGGAATCGCTCAATGGCGATACTTCCTTGCAGGCACAATCTGTAGAACCGGCAACTTGGCGTGACTATGTACAACTGACAAAGCCTGGTATTACGCTGTCCAACCTGATGACAACATTTGCTGCCTTGTGGTTGGCATCCTTTGGATATCCAGATTGGAAACTGACGTTCTTCACGATGCTTGGTACTGCATTGGTGATTATGTCAGGTGCGGCATTAAATAATTTTTATGATCGCGATCTTGATAAAAAAATGGAACGAACCAAAAACCGTGCGCTGGCTTCCGGGCGAATTTCAGCGCGCAATGCATTGTTGATCGGAATTGGTTTGCTTCTCGCAGGCTTGGCTGTTCTCGCAGTATTTGCTAACCCACTCGCTGCTGTGTGGGGATTGATTGGACATATTTTTTATGTGCTGATCTATACGCCGCTGAAGCGGGTAACCACGCTGAATACAGTGATTGGCGGGATTTCAGGTGCGGCACCTCCTGTCATCGGATGGGTAGCTGTAACCAATAATATGGACCCGGCTGCATGGCTGCTTTTCCTGATTCTGTTCTTGTGGCAACCTCCGCATTTCCTGGCGTTGGCGATGCTGAAAACAGAGGAATACCGTGCAGGCAATCTGCCAATGCTACCGGTAGTAAAAGGCTTTGCAGAGACCAAGCGTCAAATGATGCTGTGGGGTTCGGTGCTGTTCCCGGCATCTGTTTTGCTCTTTATTCATGGCAGCGTAGGCTATGTGTACCTGATTGTCATGGGTGTAATGGGTCTTGTGTACATGGTGCTGTTGTTCCAAGGCTTCAATGCCAAGGACGATCTCGCATGGGCACGCAAACTGTTTGGCTATTCGATTTTGTATTTGACCGTTTTCTGTGCTGCGATAGTAATTAGCACCATGGTGCATTATTATTATTGACACATAACACTCACTAAATGTTCACGGAACATCCCTTGTCTATCAGGGGATGTTTCATTAATGTAAGAGAGGACAGTAAGCAAGAGGCCGCATTACGATCGATGGTCTCAATCCTCTTAAGAAACAGGGTGTATTCACTATGGAAAAATGGCTGAAACCTCTAGCCGTTCTTGCTACTCTTGTCATGTTTATCGTCATGATCGCCGGGTCGCTCGTAACCAAAACGGATTCCGGTCTTGGATGTGGGAATGACTGGCCGCTTTGCAACGGCAAATGGGTCCCGGAGTATACCTTGGCATCAATAATTGAATATATGCACCGTTTGATTACTGGAGTTGCTGGCATTATCGTTGTGATCTTTTCGGTGCTGTGCTTGCGCTTCTATCGCGGCAATCAGGAAGTACGCAATCTCGCTCTGTTCGGTTTGTTTTTCATTGTTTTGGAATCCATTCTGGGCGCATCTGCTGTTATTTGGCCACAATCCTCCAGCGTACTGGCACTTCACTTTGGCTTCTCGTTGCTTGCTTATACGGGGGTATTTTTGCTTAGCCTGTTCGTTTTGCAGCGTGACAAGACGGAGCTGATGGTACAAGGTTCTGTCTCCTCAGGTTTCCGTAAATGGGTATGGGGAGTAACCATTTATGCGTACGGTGTTGTGTATTTGGGAGCTTATGTACGCCACACAGGCTCAAGCATGGCTTGTAGCGATTGGCCGCTGTGTGATGGCAAGCTGATACCGGAGCTGTCCGGTCAGGTAGGAATTCAATTTGTTCACAGACTGGGAGCTTTGATTCTGGCGATCCTGCTTCTGGCGACCATGATTTACGCCATCCGTCATTTTAAACAAACACGCCGGGATTTGTATGGCGCGAGTATCGCATCGTTTGTACTGGTGATGGCACAGGTATTTAGTGGTGGGTTTGTCGTGTTGTTCAAGCTCCATCTGTACGCGACACTTTTACACTCGATGATCATTACGATTTTGTTCGGGATCATGTGCTATATGTGTCTGCAAACGCTCAAGACTCCAGAGAGCAACAAGCTGAGGAAGTAGAAGAAGCTAAGCTAGAGAAAAACCGTTGCCTGAGTGGCAACGGTTTTTTGCTTAGTAATGAAGAGAAGGGGAGTCAGTTGGGTTCAGCAAATGTTAATGGAATCGTTTCAGTGAATTCGCCTTGCTCTGTTTTCCAAGTAATTGTAAATGCCGGGTGTTCACCAAAAAATTGCTTTACCTGCTCTGCGGTCACGCCATTTCGAAAGTAGTCTTGATTGATATCCGTATTGGGTACATCCTGAAACAAAGTGATGTGCCCATTTTGAAAGGAAGCGTCTTTCACATTGCCTGCTTGTTGACTGGTAAAAGTTACAGTAGCTTCATAATGAATATGTGTGACTTTTTGATTGGTTAGATGATTGATTTTACCGATAAAACGGGCACCATCTTCATTGTCTGGAATGATGTCGATAACCGCGTCCCAATTGTCTGATTGACCTGAATACTGGTAAGACCAGCCTTGTGAAGAACATGCGATCATTAAAAGCAGGGCAGCGATGAGGAGAATGATCATTTTAACTGAACGAATCTTAATCAGTCCTCCTGTAAAGAATTTACTACTGGTAATGATACCATGGATAACTTTGTTCAAATAGTTGGAAAGTATTTTGCCTACTTATCCCGTGTGTTATAGTGAAGCAAAAATTGTTTTTTCAGGGGGTGGAGGAGATGGAGCACTTTTTCTTGTTTGTCGTGATGTCGATCTTGTTGATCATTTTGCCTGGCCCTGATACTGGCTTGGTCACGAAAAATACAGTGACACACGGCAGCAGGGGCGGACTGCAAACTATGGCAGGGATTTCTGCTGGACTACTCATTCATACTACGGCAGCAGTATGTGGTTTATCTGCTCTTATTGTAAAATCCGCGATGCTATTTTCCGTATTCAAGTATGTCGGGGCGATTTATTTAGTCTATTTGGGCGTGACCACACTGTACGCTGTCATCAAGAAAAAAGAAAGCACCGTACAGGTGGAGGAAGAAAATAAATACGGCCATAAGTCGGCATTTCTCCAGGGCTTTTTGACCAATCTCCTCAATCCAAAGGTAGCGGTATTTTTCCTTACCTTCCTGCCACAATTTTTGCCCGCAGGGAGCGACCCATTCCTACCCTTTTTCATGATGGGTATGACTTACACAATTCTTACTGTGGTCTGGTTTTTACTGTATGTGTACATCATTGATCTCATGAGCGCATGGATGAAAAAACCGTCTACCCAGCGTGCTGTCCAAGGCATCTCAGGACTCGTTCTCTTGTTGTTTGGCATGAAGCTGGCACTCGAAAAAAATCCATAGCAGCTCGAGTAATACACAAACGAAAGAAACCAGTCCTGACAAGAGAGATGCGTCTTGACTGGTTTCTTTCCTATTTTGTTCGAGATTCTGAGTAAAAGTGGAGTAAATTTCAACAACGAACTGCTCTGTCTTTTGTTACAATAAAAAGCAAACACATGATCGTGGCGAAAGGATGAAAGTCATGCGCATTTTACATACAGCCGACTGGCATTTCGGGCGCCAGCTGGAAGGCAGGGATCGGCGGGTAGAGCAGGCAGCCTTCGTGGACGAGCTTGCTCGCATTGCCGATGAGCGAAAAGTCGATTTGGTACTGATTGCAGGTGATGTCTATGATTCAGTCAATCCGCCAGCATGGGCAGAAGAGCTATTTTATGAAGCATTAGAACGGTTGTCTGCAGAGGGCAGACGAGCGGTTGTCGTAATTGCAGGAAACCACGACCAGCCAGAGCGTGTCAGAGCGGCAGCGCCACTGGCGACGAAGCACGGAATTGTTCTTTTGGGCTTGCCAAAGGAAGCTCCTTTGCTGTCCACGGAAGAGGTCAGCTCTGACCGGGTAAGAATTGTCCAGGGAGGACCTTCATGGCTTGAGCTGGCGGTACCGGGCTGTGAGCATCATGCGGTCGTGTTGGCCTTGCCGTATCCTTCTGAATCGCGATTGAAGGAGCTGCTTAGCGAGAGCTTTACTCAAGAGCAGATGCAGCTCGCTTTTTCGGAACGTATAGCGCAATTGTTTGAAGAGCTGTCCTGCCATTTTCGCGAGGATACCGTCAATCTGGTTACCAGCCATCTGTTTGTCATGGGCGGCATGGAGACAGATTCGGAGCGTCCGATCCAAATAGGGGGAGCGCTGACAGTTTCACCGCAGGCTTTTCCCAAAAACGCTGACTACGTGGCGCTGGGACATCTGCATCGCCTGCAAAAGCTGAGTGACAAGCCGTTGGTTCGTTACAGTGGATCGCCACTCTCTTACAGCTTCTCAGAGGCGGGGCAGAGCAAGGCTGTCGTCTTGGTCGAGGTGGAGCCGGGGACAGAGGTACAGCCAGGTACAGAGGTGCAGGAGGAAATCATTTATTTGACGAGCGGCAGACCGTTAGCACGCTGGAGAGCGACTGAGGGGATCACGCAGGTGGAAAAGTGGCTTGCAGAAGGCAGGGACGCCGGCTCCTGGATTGATCTCGAGCTGCATGTATCGGATGTGATTGACCCGGCAGAATTTCAGCGAGTTCGCAAGCTAAGTGATGACTTTCTCAAGATTCAGCGTGTGGTCGTACGTGAAGATAACCAGAATGAGGATGGGGCGCAGCGGGTCGAGCTGACAGAGCTGACCTCGGATCAATTGTTTCGCCGCTTTTATGAGCGAAGACGGGGAGCTGAGCCGGATGAGCGACTGGTAGCGATGTTTCAGCGCCTATTGGCTGAGACCGGGGGAGAGGAGGAAGTAGAATGAGACCGATTCGATTAAAGCTGGCTGGGATGCACAGCTATCGGGAAATGCAAGAGGTTGATTTCGAAATTCTGTGTCAGGCAGGATTGTTTGGCATATTCGGTCCTACTGGCAGCGGGAAATCCACGATCCTCGATGCCATTACACTCGCTCTCTACGGACAGGTGGTTCGCTTAGGTGGAGGAAACCATCCAAAGGAAGTATTGAATCAGCTGGAGCAGCGTGTATTTGTTTCGTTTACCTTTGAACTCGGAAAAGGGGCGGAGCGAAAGCAATATACAGTAGAACGGGAATTTGGTCTGGATAAAAAGGGGAATAAACGACAGCCAGAAGTGCGTCTTATCCAATCAGGAGCATTGACAGGAGAGCCGGATGTTGTGCTGGAGTCCAAGGCAACTACTGCCACGGCTGCGATTGAAGCATTAATTGGTCTTACCCTGCAAGACTTTACCCGGGCTGTCGTTTTGCCGCAGGGGCAATTCTCACGCTTCCTGACGTTAAAAGGTAGTGAACGCAATGAAATGCTGCAACGGATGTTTCGTTTGCACATCTATGGAGAAAAGCTGAGTGAGCGAGTTCGTCATGCGTTGGAGCAGACCAAGGAGCAGATGCATCGCTTGCAGCTGGAAATGGCTGCGCTAGGCGATGCGGGTCCAGAGGCGCTTGAGGAAGCAAGGCAAACGTGGGAGGAAGCGGCACAAAAAGAGCAGGAATTTACACTGCAAAAGCAGGAGCTGGCTGGCAAGCAAAAGGAGCTGGAGCAGCTTCATCAGTGGCAGCAGGAGCTGTCTGCCGTACAAACGAATTTGCAGGAGCATGCAGCAAAGGAAGCGGAGATGAAGCTTTGGAAAGAGAGGATTCAAAGCTGGGAAGCGAGTATCCGTCTCTGGCCGTTGGTTCAGCAGTACGAGCGTTTGGACAAGGAGTGGCTCTCGACTGAGCAGGCATTGGCTCAAAGCAGGCAGCAGCAAGAACAGGCGAATCTTGCGCTAGAGGCGAGAGAGAGCGAGTACCAGCGTGCCCATACTGAGCTGATACAGCAAGAGCCTGACCTGATCATGCAAAAAGGCAGGCTGGTCCAAGCACAGGAGTGGGAAGAAGAGCTAAAGGCAATTCGCGTGGAGTGGACAGACTTGGAGCGGGAATGGAACGAGGTCTCACTCACACTGACGCAGGTAGAGGAGCAGCTGGTGTGCGATGAAGCAGCGCTCCGAGACTGGGAGCAGGAATGGAAGAATCTCGAGAATCAGCTCCAGCAGGCAGCTGTTACCCCAGAGTGGCGTGCCCAGATCGGTGCAGCGAGAGAGGCCAAGCAGCAATGGGAGCGTGAGCACGCAAAGGCGAAGGAGCTGGAAGCAGCGCAAAATGTGGCAATGCAGCAGCTGCAGCAGGCAGCACATACAGCCAATGAACGGCGAGTAAGCTGGGAAAAAAGTGCGAACAGGCTGATCCAGCTAAAAGAGCAAATGACAGCTTTTACAGTGCAGCCAGTCATGAGCGATGCGGATTATGAGCAAGCGCGAACAGTGCTTGCAGAGATGAAGCAAACCGGGCGACAGTGGCGAGAGGTACTGAAGCAGGTGGCGGATTGGCAGGAAAAATCGCAGCGGGTTACAGGAGAGCGGGAGCAGGTTGAGTCCCGTTACCGTGCGCTGTCCGATGCTTTTACTAAGCAGGAAGCGTCTGCAGCAGATGCCCTCGCCAGAAGAGATCAGCTGCGACAAGAATGGGAGCTGTGGCAGCAAGAGAACATGGCTCGTTTTCTGCGGGAGAGACTGGAGGATGGCAAGGAATGTCCCGTATGCGGCTCTACCCATCATCAGCACAGAACGGATAGCCACGATGGTTCTTTGGCTGCGTCTCAGGGAGACGAGCTTCGTACACGTATCAAAACAGCTGAAGAGGCCGTACGCACAGCTGAGCAGCAAATGAGCCTCGCCAAAGAAGCGCTGCTTGGAGCAAAAGGTGAGCTGACCGCCTTTGACGATCGTCTCACAGCTTTAAAGGAAGAGCGTAGCGTGCTGGAAGGGCGCTTGGAGGAGATCAAGGCCGAGTGCCGTGGATACGGTAAGCCGTGGGATGTGGCAACGTTTGAAGAGCTTTTGCAAGTCTATCAGCATGAGGAAAAAGAGCTAGCAGCAAAGCAAGCAGAACGCGAGAGTGCGAAAGTAGAGCGTGAACGGCTGCAAAAGCAGGTAGAGGTGCTGCGCGAAGAAGAGGCAGAGCACCAGCGGCTGCTGGAGAGAAGCGTGACCTTGCAGGAGCAGTCTGCTAAAGCTGTAGAGGAGGGCAAAGAACGCCTGGAAGCTGCTGTGGAGCAGGAAAAGCTTGCAGCAAGCGAGCTCGATGCCAAACGAAAAGACGTGCCTGTAGAGGAAATCGAGCAGAAATACGAGGAAATCGGACGACTGGACCTGCGTTTGGCTGAGCTGCAGCGCATGCGCACGGAAAAGGAAGTATTGCGTGGTACGCTCATGTCTCAGGTGGAAACGGCAAAAACACGTCGTTTTGAAGGAAAGTCACGAGAAGCTGCTCTCAAGGAAAAGCTTGCGGACAGAAAACGCATGTGGGAGCTAAAGCACATGCAGTGGCTGGAACGGACTGGCGGTCAGCCTGCCCAGGAGCGAATTCGTCAGCTGGAGGAAAAGCTGCATGGACTGCGCCAAGCTGCTACACAGGCAGATGCGAAGAGAAAGGAAGCAGCGGAAGCGCGTGAAACGGTTCAAAGCAATCTGGTCAAGTATTCCGAAGCACTGGCTGTACTGACCCGGCAACGGCAGGAAGCTCATGACACATTATTTACCAGCCTGCAGGAAAGTGGAATTGCGACTATTGAGCAGGTGAAGCAGCTGTACGCAGAGCGTGGGCAATTACAAGAGGCACAGGAACAAGTAGAAGCTTATGAGAGAATCCAAAGACAGCTGCGCTACGAGGAAGACCGACTGGTTCAGGCAGTGGCAGGACGGACGCTCAGTGAAGAGGAGTATGCAGCTGCAAAAGAGGCGTGGCAACAGTGGGAGCAGTTTTTCCAGGACGCTCAAAAGCAAGTGGCTGTGGCAAAAGAGCATGTCGATCGGATGGAAAAGAACCATGTGAAATGGCAGGAAGTACAAAAGCAGCTCGAAGAACAGCAGGATGAGCAAAGCCGCCTGGAAGAGCTGAAAAAGCTATTTGAGGCGAAAGCATTTGTTCAATTTATCGCCGAAGAAAAGCTGGTTTCGATCGCGAGAGACGCTTCGTACCATCTCAAGAGGATGACGGCCAATCGCTATGGCTTGGAAATTGGAGACGAAGGGGAATTCGTCTTGCGGGATGAGGGTGCCGGAGGAATGCGTCGCCCGGTCAGCACGCTGTCTGGAGGAGAAACCTTCCTGACCTCTCTATCGCTTGCTCTAGCCTTATCTATGGAAATCCAGATGCGTGGCGGTCGCCTGGAGTTCTTTTTCCTCGACGAAGGATTTGGAACACTCGATCCTGAGCTGCTGGAAGTTGTCATGGACGCGCTGGAGAGATTGCGTATGGACGATTTTACGATCGGCGTGATCAGCCACGTCCCGGAAATTCGTGTTCGGATGCCGCGTCGCCTGGTCGTAACGCCTGCCGAGCCGATGGGAAAAGGAAGTATGCTCCAGCTGGAAATGGAGTAAGGGAGGAAGAGAAGCATGGCAGTCCAATTTATATTGGGACGAGCGGGAACTGGAAAAACGGACGCCATTCATCGCCAGATCCAAGAGCGGCTGCAACAAAGCCCGCTCGGTACACCCATGATCCTGTTAGTTCCTGAACAAGCCAGCTTTCAGGAGGAGTATGCTCTGGCTACTCTCCCTGGGCTGGGGGGTGTCATGGGTACGCAGGTACTGAGCTTCGGGCGTCTGGCTCATCGCTTGATGCAGGAGCTCGGCGATTTGACGACGGTACCTGTCGATGATTTGGGCAAGCATATGGTGCTGCGGATGCTGCTGGAGCGGCATAAAGAGGAGCTTCAAGTATTTGGCCGAGCTTCGATGCAGCCGGGGTTTGCCACGCAGCTTGGGCGTTTAATCAGTGAATGCAAGTCTTATGGTGTGTCGTTTCCACATACAGAAAGTCTGGAGTGGGGAACGGCTAATCTGAATCAAAAGGTAAATGACCTGCGACTGATTATGAATGCGTACGAAGCGTATTTGGCGGAAGGGTACTGTGATGCGGACGATATTTTGAACCGTGTCGCTGTGATGGTGCGAGATTCCGCGTATATCAGGCAAGCAGAGATATTCATAGATGGCTTTACGGGGTTCACGAATCAGGAGCTGCGTCTGATTGAGCAATTGATGGCTCATGCCAAGCAGGTAACGATTGCCCTCACGCTTGATCCGAATGAACGAGATGCTTCTGTCGATGAGCTGGGCTTGTTTCACCCTACCCTGCGCACCTATCAAGCTCTCACACTGATGGCACGTGAAGCAGGCGTGACAGTTGCCAAACCACTTCTATTGACTGAAGCGCATCGTTTTTCCAGCAGTCCGTGGCTGCGGCACATGGAGCATGCATATTTCCAATGGGGTGATACCGGTTTCTCTCCACCAGCAGAGCGAAAGGACGAGGTAGTATTAGCGTCGGCGGTAAACAGACGGGCAGAAGTAGAAGCAGTCGCCTTGAAAATTCTTGCGCTCGCCAGAGAAGAAGGGTATCGATGGAAAAATATAGGAATTTTGCTTCGCGAGATCGGGACGTATGCAGATGAGATTGCTGCGATCTTTACGGATTACGGTATTCCCCACTTCCTCGATCAGAAACGAACAGTGATGCATCATCCGCTGGTGGAGCTGGTTCGCTCGGCTCTGGAGGTCATTGTGACCAGATGGCGCTATGATGCTGTTTTTCGCTGTTTGAAAACGGATTTGCTCACGGTCGATATAGCAGACGAAGAGACGGCCCGCAAGGAAATTGATCGTCTGGAAAACTACGTGCTGGCACATGGTGTATATGGTTATCAGTGGGGCGAAGAATCTGCTTGGCGTTTTCGCGGGCAGTACGGAGCCGAGGACGACGCGATTGCCGATGAGCTGCGGCGCAAATACGCCGCACCTTTGCTTGCGTTTGAAAAAGAGATGAAGCAGGCGACAAGCAAAAGCGTGAGAGAGATGACGACAGCCCTGTACAATCTCCTGATCGCGCTTGATGTGCCGAACAGGCTGGAAAAATGGCAGCAGACTGCAGAGGAAGCTGGCGATCTGGACACGGCTCAGGTACATGGGCAGGTGTGGACGGGACTGGTTGAGCTGATGGACCAGGTGGTGGAGGTCATGGGCGAGGAGAGCATGGAGCTGGCTACCTTTGCCCGCGTCCTGGATAGTGGCTTGGAGACTATCGAGCTCGGGCTTGTTCCTCCTGCGCTGGATCAAGTATTGATCGGATCGATGGAGCGTTCGCGGCAACCCGAAGTAAAAGCCTTGTTTGTACTGGGTGTAAATGAAGGCGTCATCCCTTTGCGACCAAAAGAGGAAGGGATTTTGGATGAAGCAGAGCGGGAGCGTCTAGCAGAAATGGGGCTGTCTCTGGCGCCAGGAGCCAAGCAGCGCCTGATGGCGGAGCCGTACCTTTTGTATCAGGCTATGACAAGACCGTCAGAGCGCTTGCTATTGAGCTGTGCTCTCGCCGATCAGGAAGGCAAGGCGCTTTTGCCTTCCTCCGTCTTTTCGCGGGTCAAGGAAGTGCTGCCAGATGCGGTGCAGCATGTGTTTTATAACGAACCGACAGGCGAGCCTGAGGATGACATCTTTTTGCTGGGCAATCAGAGACGCGTTTTTAGCCATCTGCTCACACTGGTGCGCGGCATGAAAAAAACAGGAGAGCTGTCGCCTTTTTGGTGGGAGGTCTATGACTGGTTCATTCGCTTTTCCCCGGAAGAGGCGCGGGAAAAATGGCTGTTGTCCGGCTTGCGATACAAAAATTTGCCGGGTGAGCTGAGCAGAGAAACGAGTGCAAGCCTGTACGGTAGCCAGCTGAAAATGAGTGTGTCTCGTCTGGAGAGGTTCCAGTCGTGTCCGTTTTCCCATTTCTCCTCACACGGGCTGAGGCTTTCTGAGCGTACACAGTACAAGCTGGAGCGCTTTGACGTCGGTGAGCTGTTTCACGCTTCTCTCAAGCTGGCTGTTGAGAAAATGAATGTAGAAAACCTGGAATGGGGCAGGCTGACCGAGGCAAACAGTATGGATTTGGCGAATGTCGTAGTCGAGGAGCTGGTTCCAGCAACCAGAAGCAGTATCCTGACGCGGACAGCGCGATATCGGTATTTGTCCGGGAAGCTGAAGCGAGCTGTAGGCAGAGCGATTTACGTGTTGGGCGAGCATGCCAAGCGAAGCCGTTTTGCCCCGGTTGGGCTGGAGGTTTCCTTTGGTCCGAATTCAGATTTGCCGGGCCTCTCATTGTCGCTGGAAAACGGTGTAGACTTGCAGCTAATCGGACGAATCGACCGTGTAGACCAGTCACTCGACGGTGATGTTCCTTACTTGCGCGTCATCGATTACAAGTCGAGTCCAAAGCAGCTTCAGCTCTCTGATGTTTGGAATGGTCTGAATCTGCAGCTGTTGGTGTACCTCGATGTCGTGGTGGCGAATGCAGAGCAATGGCTGGGGAAAAAGGCCGAAATGGGCGGAGTGTTCTACTATCAGGTAGCCGATCCGTTCGTGACTGCCAAGCGACTACTAACCTCGGATGATGCGCAAAAAGAACGGGCGAAGCGTTTGCGAATGAAAGGTCTGATGCTGGCTGAACCCGAGCTGGCACGAATGATGGATGCACAGGTTGAGCAGGGAGCGTCAGAGCTGGTGCCTTTTGAGATCAAAAAGGACGGCACGCTTTCCTCACGTTCTTCTGTGGCGACGAGAGAACAGTTTCAAGCTTTGACTGCATACGTACGGGATACGGTCAAAGAAATCAGTACGCGCATGACCAATGGAGAAATTCAGATTGATCCCTATACAAATGGTACGATGACTGCCTGTGATTACTGCTCGTACAAGCCTGTCTGCCAGTTTGACGGGGAAACAGGCGGGAATTCGCACAGGCAGTTGAGCAAATGGAACAACAAGCAAATTTGGGGCATGTTAGCGGAACAGCAGATGACAGGAGAGGAGGGTACCCATGACACAAGAGCAACAAACCAAGCCTGAGCAATGGACAGATGAACAGTGGCAAGCCATTACTCAGCGGGGAAATAATTTGCTCGTAGCTGCCGCCGCGGGCTCAGGTAAAACCTCTGTGCTTGTCGAGCGCATCATTCGGCGCATCATGGACGAGAGCGATCCGGTTGGCGTCGATCAGCTGTTGGTGGTGACCTTTACCAATGCGGCTGCTGCGGAGATGCGTCATCGGATCGGTGATGCACTGAGAAAAGCATTAAACGACGACCCTCACTCTGCGCATCTGCGTCGTCAGCTTGCTTTGCTTCAACGAGCGACCATTACGACCTTGCATTCCTTTTGCCTAGGAATCCTGCGTCAGTATTACTATTTGATTGATCTCGATCCAGAATTTCGCATAGCCGATCAACTAGAAGGAGAGCTTTTGCGTCAGGATGTTCTCGAAGAACAACTGGAAGAATGGTACGAAAAAGACGTCGACTTTCACGCACTGGCGGATGTCATGCTGGATGGACAGGACGACCAGGCGCTTACTATCTTGCTTCTACGGCTCTATGAATTTTCGCGAAGCCATCCAGAGCCGGCACATTGGCTGGAAGAAGCCGCTGGCATGTTTGAGGTAGGTAGTAAGAACGGATTGGATGGACTGCTTTGGGCTAAAAGCGTACTTAGATCCATAGAGCTTGCGCTGGGGAGCATGACAGGCAAGATGCGAAGAGCTGTCTATTTGGCGTCCTCTCCGGAAGGGCCAGCAGCCTACTTGCCTCTTCTGGAGGCAGAGGCTGCGGCATTGGATTACGCTAGTACAGCATGTCGGACAGGCTGGGAAGCTGCAGTGCAAGCGGTGCGAGGAATTACCTTTGCCAAGCTGCCACCTGTGAAAGGCACTGATCCTGACATTAAGGAACAGGTGCAAGAGCTACGAAACAGCGTGAAAAAAGAAATCGGTGAGCTGCTTGAGCAGTATTTCTTTATGACGCCCGAGCAGTACTTGGCTGATTTAGAGCGACTCGCGCCACATATGCAGACGCTTGCGAGGCTGGTTATTACATTCTCTGATGCTTTCCAAAAGGAAAAGCGTGCCCGCAGCCTCGTGGATTTTGGTGATTTGGAGCATTTGGCTCTGCACATATTGACGGAGCGCGATGAAGCAGGAAGCGTGGTTCCCTCATCCGTGTCTGAGCAATTGCGCGTGCAATTTGCCGAGGTTCTGGTCGATGAATATCAAGATATTAATCTCGTACAAGAGACAATTCTGCAAATGGTTTCCCAGGATGGGACGTCAGGACCTGCGGCTAACCGCTTTATGGTGGGGGACGTCAAGCAAAGTATTTATCGGTTCCGTTTGGCAGAGCCCAAGCTGTTCCTCGATAAATACTTGACCTATCAAAAGGAGGACGCAGTCCACTCCCACGAGGGTACGGAGGCTCCTGGCTTGCGGATCGATCTGGCGGCTAACTTTCGCAGTAGACGAGAGGTGGTCGATTCGGTCAACTATTTGTTCCGGCAGATTATGTCTCCCGGCGTAGGGGAGATCGATTATGATCGGTCTGCCGAGCTGATCAATCGGGCTTCGTACCCGGACGTGGAAGCAGATCGTTTGCGCGTAGAAATGCACCTGATTGACCGCAAGAACAGTCAAGGAGAGGCTGGACAATCTGAAGTACCTGACGCAGCGGATGACGCAGAGACTGCAATTCCGGAAGCATCGGGCGAGTCGAGTGAGGAAGCGAGCGTAGCTCAGCTGGAGGCACGCCTGATCGCGAGTCGCATTCGCCGCTGGATGGAGCCGGGCGAAGGAGAAGCGCCGCTGCTCGTTTTTGATAAAAAAGCAGGAGGATTGCGTCCGCTCGCCTATCGGGATATCGTCATTTTGCTTCGGGCTACTGCTGGCTGGGGACAGACGCTTCAAGAAGAATTGAAAGCTGCAGGAATTCCTGTGTACGCAGAGCAAACAGCCGGTTACTTCGCTGCGACAGAAGTGGAAACGATGCTTTCTTTGCTGCGCGTGATTGACAACCCGCTGCAAGATATTCCGCTTGCCGCCGTACTGCGATCTCCGATTGTTGGTCTGCGCGAGAAAGACTTGGCACAAATTCGAGTTGAGTATGCGTCGGGACCTTTTCATCTCGCTGTCGTTCAGTATGCCGAGGAACGCACTGCAAAGGAGCCATGGGAAAAAAGACTGCGCTATTTTTGGAGTCGCTTGAAAGACTGGCGGACTGGGGCGCGCAGAGGAGCACTGTCAGAGCTGCTCTCCGTTTTGTATCGGGAAACAGGCTACCTCGATTATGTGGCAGCGCTGGAAAATGGTCAGCAGAGACAAGCGAATCTGCGTGCCTTGTATGACCGGGCGAAGCAGTATGAGGCAGGCTCTTATCGCGGCCTGTTCCGGTTTCTTCGTTTTGTCGACCGTTTGCAGGAGGCAGGCAATGACCTGGGTGAAGCGCGGACCATCGGAGAGAACGAGGATGTCGTTCGCATCATGACGATCCATAAAAGCAAAGGGCTGGAATTCCCGGTTGTATTTGTAGCGGGAATGGGTAAGCAGTTCAATACGATGGATTTGAAAAGTCAGTTCCTGCTGCACAAAGACCTTGGATTTGGTCCAATGGCGGTGGAGCCATCCCTTTTGGTTCGCTATCCGAGCATTACTGCATTAGGTATTCGTCAGCAGCTTAAACGAGATATGCTAGCTGAAGAGATGCGCGTATTGTATGTGGCACTCACTCGCGCCCGTGAAAAGCTCATTTTGGTGGGCTCAGCCAAGGACTTGGCGAAAAGCATAACTGACTGGGGACGCCAGGATGGCGAAGAGCGGCTGAGTGATGAGGATCTGATACAGGCGAAGGGCTATTTCGACTGGGTCGGCCGAGCGATGCTGCGTCATCCGGAAGCTGGTCCACTCAGAGCCTATCCGCAAACGATGGGAACAGGCGACGTGGTAAGTGTCCGAACCATACCAGATGAATCGATCTGGTCATTCCATTTTTATCAGGCAGATGAGCTGCGAGCGCAAACGGACCCAAAAGGCGACGAACTATCTGTATGGGAGCGTATGACACATCGGGAGCAAATCCTGGAGCGGCCGACAGATGAGAGGTTGCAGCGAATGATCGAGAGCAGCTTGAGCTGGAAGGACCCACACGGCATCGCGCCACGTGTCCAAGCGAAGTGGAGTGTCAGTGAGCTAAAGCGGAATGCGAAGACAAGCAAAAGCGGACAGCCTGTCATGCTTCCTTCTATTACAGAAAAACCGAAGTTTATGACAGAACAAAAATCGAGTCGTATCACCGGTGCGGAAAAAGGGACAATTACCCACTTGGTCATGCAGCATCTTGATTTGCAGCGTTCGTTGGATGAAGCAGATATTCGGGATCAGGTGGCATCGCTCGCAGCACAGCGCTTTTTAACGGAAGAGCAGGTGCAGGCGGTAGAGGTTGGGCAAATCGCTCGATTCTTTGCCGATCCACTGGGCCAGCGCATGAAGCAGGCTCGTGTCGTACATCGCGAGCTGCCTTTTACGCTAGCGATCCCTGCGCATGAAGTCGAGCCAGAGCTTGGCGAGGAGAGTGAAGAGCAGGTTATTGTCCAAGGGGTGATAGACTGCTTGCTGGAGGAGCAAGATGGAAGTCTCGTTCTGATTGATTTCAAGACAGACTGGCTAGCCAAAGAACCATCTGCCAAAGCCGTAGAGGAGCTGACCAAAAGATACGAGGGTCAGATCAGGCTCTACGTTCGTGCGATCAAGCAAATCATCAAACCGGACGTGGAGGTATCGAGCTATTTGTTTCTTCTCTCGGGAGGATTTGCGATCTCTTTTTCACTCAACCAGCATGATTAAGCATACGGCGCCGTTCAGAAATGAGCGGCGTTTTTTTCTAAATCAAAAAGGATAAGCTTTATAGATGAATACGAATGTATGTGCTATTTTTAAAAAGGAAATATTTTCATGACGATCAAAAGCCTCGGGGGTGGACTTGATTGAAGATGCTATTTCAATATAACTGGCAAGTGCGAGACGAATGGTTTGAATGGTGCAAGCAGCTTTCTACGGAACAATTGCTGCAACAGCGTGTGGGAGGAGCAGGTACGATTCTTTACACCTTGTTTCATATTGCGGATGTGGAGTACAGCTGGCTGCGAGGCGTCCAAGGCAAGCCGGATATGGTCGTAGCTTACAAGGACCACCAATCGCTTCAGCAAGTAAAGGCGCTGTCAGATGCGTGGCGGGAGGAGCTGTCTTCTTTTCTGGAAGTGTGGTCAGGTGAACAGGAGAATGAAATGGTTCGCGTGCCATGGAGTGAAGATGAGCATACAAAAGGAGAAATCATCAGGCATGTTATTGCTCATGAAATCCATCATATGGGGCAATTGTCCATTTGGGTACGGGAGCTGGGGTACAAGCCGATTTCCGCTAATGTGATTGGGAGAGGCTTGGCGAGATAGGCAGAGGCTTGCCTGTGATTACCAAAATCGGGTTTCTCGGCTGGCTCGCAGTGGGAGCAATCGTTTATTTTCTGTACGGACGGGCACACAGTCTGCTTGGGAAAGACAAGTCCCATCGATCATGAACCCCATCGAGGAATGGAACGGCCGTTATGGTTGATTCAGGGACTCCAAAAACCTCGATTAGAAGATATGTAATATCTGACAACCATGTCCCTTTCATGGTAGAGTAAAAGGTACCAAATCGACGAGGAGAACAGGCCATGAAGCGAAAAAGAGCAGACCGCCCTGGTTGGAGACGCGTCAAACGATTAGGTTATCAAGAAAAGTGGGTAGATGCCTTGTCCTTTACCGGTTATGCTGTTCGCCTAACACTAGATGAGGTAAGCGATCCTGCGTATATGCCTGTTGGTGAAAAAATTCTGTGTGTAGGAGACCGGGGGTACGTTTATTTGCAGTATTTCCCTCGTGATCAGGCGTACGCCGTTACCAAAATGCTAGACGAGCTCGGCAACACGGTGCAGTGGTATATCGATATTTGCAAAGGGCACGGCAAGGATGAGAATGGGCACATCTGGTACGACGACCTCTACTTGGATATCGTGGTGCTTCCACAAGGTGAAGTGTACCTTTTGGATCAGGATGAGCTGGATGAGGCTCTGCAACAGGGAATGATTACAAGCGAGGAGCACCGCTTCGCATGTGAAACGGCTGATAAGCTATTAAAAGAAATCATGGCAGGCAAGCGTGATGCCTTTGACTTTCCGAATTTCTTTGCATAAAATGATGAAGAGTTTTTTTGATGTACCAATAAAAGGGAGGGGACAGGGTATGGAAAAAACGTTCGCGAACGACCTGTTTCATTCCCTATTCCCGTAAAGAACGAAAGCAGCTATTGCTTTCGTTCTTTTTTTAACGTGTAAGAATTTATAAGCGTGACGCTTATGAATTATGGAGCGCATGGAAACTTTCCGCTAAAACGCGGTCGCTCCTCCTTGAGAAAGCCTCGATAGAGGTTTTCTTACAAGTGAGGGAGAATCTACGTAGGCGGCGAGATTTGACGAGACAAGTACGTACGAAAAAGGGGGATGCCTGTGCGCTACAAACGGGTTTTGGTAAAGCTGAGCGGGGGGGCGGTCGCAAAAGAAAATGGATTCGGCTTTAATCCTGATCAGCTGGAGCATATCGCTAATGAAATATTGGCACTTGTAAACATGGGCATCGAAGTGGCGATTGTCATCGGAGGAGGCAATATTTTTCGAGGGAATATGGCCGATATGTGGGGAATCGAGCGGGTGGAAGCAGACAATATCGGGACATTGGCAACCGTCATTAACAGCTTGA
The DNA here is from genome assembly GCF_046535075.1 of Brevibacillus sp. SIMBA_040. Classification (NCBI taxonomy): domain Bacteria; kingdom Bacillati; phylum Bacillota; class Bacilli; order Caryophanales; family Paenibacillaceae; genus Brevibacillus; species Brevibacillus sp. SIMBA_040. The sequence goes on along the minus strand of NZ_JAWRXI010000001.1, from coordinate 555,631 downwards.
TGCTGCGAGGCGTATTGAGAGCCAGAGTGAACCGGGAAGTGCGGGTAATGACTGCCGTTCCGATCAACGCAGTGGCAGAACCATATATCCGCTTGCGTGCTGTGCATCATCTGGAAAAAGGATATGTGGTCATTTTTGCAGGCGGAAACGGTCAGCCATACGTAACGACAGATTATCCAGCTGTCCAACGTGCGCTGGAAGTGGAAGCAGACGCCCTGCTCGTTGCCAAGCACGGTGTAGACGGTGTGTTTACTGCTGATCCCCGAACTGATTCGACTGCAAAGCAATATACGGAGGTTTCCTTTGACGAGATCGTCAGACGAGACCTGCGTGTTATGGATCAGGCTGCTATGATTTTGGCGCGAGATCACGGTTTGCCGTTGCATGTGTTCAATTTTGACCAGCCAGGGGCTATGGCACGGATTTGTAATGGGGAACAGGTAGGTACTTATATTAGTCGCCATGGGGAAGCCGTTTATAAATAAGGAATGATCAGCGCAAGCCCTCTCCAAACGGAGGGGTTTTTTCGATTAATCGGATCGTTTTCAAAATCTAATTTACATAGGGGGAGATATGATCATATAATTTCATTAAAAGTGAGTAATCACTCGCTTTTGTTTTGGAGATCTCATACTTGTTTGTGAATCGCATTATTTTTTTACTATCTGAGCGAGTGATTACTCACATTAAAATGCGGGGTGGACTATATGAAAGGGTTATTTCGCACCATGCTTGCTGGTGGACTCGTGGTCGCTTTGGCGGGCTGCACGTGGTTAGGGCAGACGGAGCAAGCCTTGTCTGGAACGATCGAAGCAGAGGAGCTGCCGATTGTGGCCGAGGTAGGGGGACAGGTGACTAGCGTGGGAATAGAGGAAGGCAGCCGTGTGACGAAAGGTCAGGTGCTCGCCGAAATTGACAAGCGCAGCTATCAGATTAGTATTGCGGAGGCACAGGCAGCATTTGAGCAAGCGACGATCCGTGTTGAGGAAGCAAAAGCAGGCTCACGTGATGTGGCTATCCAAAAAGGACTTGCCGGAGTACAACAGGCGGACTCCAACATTCATTTGGCCAATGCGAGAAAAAGCCAAGCAGATGCGGGCATCGTACGTGCGCAGCAGCAGCTTGCACAGTCTACATCACAGCAGCAGGGGGCCAAAGATACTCTTCTTTATCAACAAAGACGCGTCCAGGAAGCGACTGCTTTATTTGCAAAAGGGGCGATATCCAAAAAAGATTTGGAGGCACAACAAGAGGCAGCGAGTCAGGCGCAAACACAGTTGAATCAGTTGAATGCACTCGTAGCCCAGGCAGAGGCACAGGTTCGGTCGGCACAAGAGGATGTAGCCGCTGCCATCTCGCAAACAGGTACAGCTCAGGCACAGCAAGCAAGTGCCCGGGCTGATTTGGAGCTCTTGAAGGAAGGCAGCACGGATTACACCATACGAGCCTTGCTTGCGGCGCAGCAGCAGGCGCAGGCGAGACTGGACCAGGCGAAGCTGCAACTGGAAAAGGCACAAATAACCGCTTCAGCAGACGGAGTCTTGCTGCGTTCCTCTATCACGCAGGGGGAGGTAGCAAAGGTCGGCGCGACACTGTTTACAATGATGAAAGCAGACAAACTGAAGCTTGTCGTCTATATTCCGGAAGCTCTGCTGAATCGAGTTCGAAAGGGGCAAGAGGTAGGCATACATGTGGATGCGTATCCAGATGTGACTTTCAAGGGGAAGATCAGCACCATTTCGGACAAAGCAGAATTCACGCCGAAAAATGTGCAAACGCCTAATGAGAGAACCAAGCTCGTATTTGCCGTAACGATTCACATCACGGAGGGGCTCGACAAGCTCAAGCCAGGGATGCCAGCAGACGTGCTGCTGTCTGATCAGGGGGGAGCACAATGAGTGTTGCTATTCATTGCGAGCAACTTACCAAGCGCTTCGGGGATCGCGTCGCGGTCAACAATCTCACGCTGACAGTCCCAAAAGGCTCGATATACGGTTTTCTCGGACCCAATGGCTCAGGGAAATCTACCACGATCCGTATGCTGTGCGGTCTTCTAACCCCTACTACGGGAAAAGGAACGGTACTCGGCTTTGACGTGATGACGCAGAGCGAGGAAATCAAGCAGCGAATCGGATATATGTCGCAAAAATTTAGCCTGTATGAAGATTTAAGCGTGGAGGAAAATCTCGATTTTTACGCAGGGGTGTATCAGCTAAGTGCGGCAGAGAGAAAGCAGCGCAAAAAAGAGCTGATCGAGATGGCTGGTCTGATGGGCAGAGAGAAGCAACTGGCAGGATCATTATCAGGCGGGTGGAAGCAGCGTCTGGCTCTGTCCTGCGCGCTTTTGCACAAGCCTGAGCTGTTGATTTTAGATGAGCCTACCGCAGGGGTAGACCCGGTTTCCAGGCGCATCTTTTGGGAAGTCATTCATCAGCTTGCTGACGAAGGCATCACTGTTTTGGTAACTACGCACTACATGGATGAGGCGCAGACTTGCGACTGGATTGGCTTTATCTTTTTCGGAGATTTGCTGGCAGAAGGAACGCCGCAAGAATTGATCGATCAGCGAGGCGGTGGGAATCTGGAGGATGTCTTCATTGATTTGGTCAAACGTGAGGAAGCCAGGCAGAGAGGGGAGGGGGAATGATGCAAAGGTTTGTCTGGGGACGCTACTGGTCCGTCGTGAAAAAGGAAATCATACAGATCAAAAGAGATCGCCCCAGCCTGGGGATCGCGCTGGTCATGCCCTTGATGCTTTTGTTCCTGTTTGGTTACGCAGTCAATACAGACGTGAACGACATCAAAATGGTGGTCTGGAACCAAAGTCCCTCTGCGGTGAGCCGTGAGCTCGTCGACCAGTTCGTCAACACACATGTATTCCAGGTGACTGCGCAGGTGAATGGCTATAAGGCGATTGAGGCCATGCTCGATGAGGGAAGTGCTGATGTCGCGCTGGTCATTGGTCCAGACTATACCCGGTTGCGGGATCGGGGTGAGCCGATACATGTCCAAATGCTCATCGACGGTTCTGATCCGAATATCGCCCGAACAGCGACTTCCCATGCCCAGCTCATTGTACAAAACCAGGCGATTACCCTCCAGGAAGAAAGACTGCAAAAGCAAGGGATGGGAGAGCTAAAGCCACCTCTTGGTCTGGACGCGCGTGTGCTGTTCAATCCAAATATGGAAAGCATCGTGTTCAACATACCAGGACTGATTGGGCTCATTATGCAAAATGTCACGATGATCCTGACTGCCTTTTCACTCGTTCGTGAAAAAGAGCGGGGGACGATGGAGCAGTTGATTGTGACTCCGATTCGTCCACTGGAATTGATGCTTGGCAAAATTACGCCTTATGTTGGCGTGGGACTGTTTTCCTTTTGTCTCGTGCTACTGGTCGGAACGTATTGGTTTGGTGTCCCGGTAAAAGGGAGCATCCCACTTTTAGTTACGTTATCGATCCTTTTTCTGGTGACGACACTGCTGCTTGGCATTTTCATTTCCACGATCGCGCGAACACAGCTGCAAGCGATGCAGATGGCGTTTGCCTTGATCCTGCCTAGCGTGCTCTTATCAGGCTTTATGTTCCCGCGCGATTCGATGCCTGTCGTGATACAATGGTTTGGTGGGCTTGTCCCATTGACCTATTTCCTGGAAATACTGCGTGGAATCTTTCTAAAAGGAGCTGGATTCGAGGCTCTGTGGCGGGATGTGGTTGGAATGGGAGTGTTTTGCCTCTTCATTTTGACCGTTGCCATCCTGCGATTCCGCAAAAAGATCGAATAGAGGAGCGTAAAGAAGAGGATGAGCAAGCCATCATTTGAAGAGGGCCTGTTGCAATATGTTGAGGAGCTCAAGGACGAGAGCGAGATGACGGAAAAACAGCGCAATATATTGCGTGCCTCGATCAAGCTGTTTGCTGAAAAAGGGTTTCATGCCAGCTCCACCTCAGAAATCGCCAAGGAAGCTGGAGTAGCAGAAGGAACGATCTTTCGTCACTACAAGTCCAAAAAGGATATTTTGCTGGCTGTCGTCGCACCTGTCCTGCTGAAGGTGGCAGCGCCGTTTATTTTGAAGGACGTCCGGGAAATTTTCAAGGAAGAGTCCAAGAAGCCTTTTACCGAGGTCATGACGCAGCTGTATCGCAATCGCTTGGAGCTTGTCATGGCAAACGAAAAGCATGTACGCATTATGCTGCAGGAGGCATTTTTCCATGACGAGATCAGGGAAGCCTTGATCGCCAGCGTGTTTGCCGATGTCAAAGAAATGGCCAGGAAGCTGATTGAAGCAAAGGTAGATGTCGGTGAGCTGCGGCCATTGCCTACTCAGGCTGTTTTTCGGACTGTACTGTCCTCGATGATCGGGCTGGTATTGTTCCGGCAAGTCTTGGACCCGGATGAGTTTGGGAACTACAGCGACGAGGAGCAAATTGCCTTGAGTGTGGACATTTTAATGAATGGAATTGCAAATCGTGAATAGTTGTATCCTCTATCTAAAATAATTTATTGATCAACCCTTCTTAATTCGGTTTTTGGGTATAGAAATTGGTACAGGGAATGGTATAATTGCAAACAACTTTTTGCTGTTTACCATGGAGGAGAGAACATCATGCATTTGTTATCAGAGAGAGAATGGCTGGCATACCGCGAAAAAAACAAAGATCGCGCGCGTATGCTGATTTCTTGCCCAGACCGTGCGGGAATTGTGGCGGCTGTTTCTAATTTCCTGTTTCAACAGGGAGCTAATATCGTTCAGTCAGACCAGTATACAACCGATCCGGAAACGGGCCGTTTTTTCATGCGGATTGAATTTGATTTGGTTAACCTGGGAGAGCGCTGTGAAGCCATTAAAGCGGAGTTTCAGCCCCTAGCCGAGAGCTTTGGCATGGAATGGTCCCTGGTTGAAGCGAATAATCGCAAGAAGGTAGCTCTGTTCGTCTCCAAAGAAGATCACTGTTTGCTGGAGCTATTGTGGCGCTGGAAATCTGGCGAGCTGTTTGCGGATATCGCAGTTGTTATCAGCAATCACCCAGACATGCAGGAAACCGTGGAGTCTTTTGGCATCCCGTACCACTGCATTCCGGTGACCAAAGAAAACAAGTCACAAGCGGAGGAAGCACAAATTGCGGCTGCCGCAGGGGTAGACTTGATCGTGCTCGCTCGTTACATGCAGATTTTGTCCCCGCGCTTTTTGGAGGACTATGCGATGCGCATCATCAACATCCACCATTCCTTCCTGCCAGCGTTTGTGGGAGCCAAACCATATGAGCAGGCATACCGCCGTGGTGTGAAGCTGATCGGGGCGACTGCTCATTACGTGACAGAGGAGCTGGACGCAGGTCCGATCATCGACCAGGATGTACTGCGTGTAACTCATCAGGAAGACGTCGAGACACTCAAGCAGCTGGGGCGTCAAGTAGAGCGCACCGTCCTCGCTCGTGCAGTTCGCTGGTATTTGGAAGACCGCGTGCTGGTGTATGGCAATAAAACGATTGTGTTTCCTTAATAGATGGAATTACGAAGGGCCCTTCCGATATTGGAATGGGCTTTTTTACATGTTTCCCCCCAAAATCATCTCCAAAAACCGCGCTACGACAGGTCGGTGATTCTGATCATCCTCACGCAAGCACAAATAAACCGGACGATTGATATTGACACCGGGCACAGTTACACGACCGACTTCCCCACGTGCCACCATCTCGCGGACAGCCAGCTCAGGAGCGAGCATAACACCATAGCCAGCACGAACAGACTGGATCGATTCCACGAGGCCATGGTATTGCAGTCCGACCCGCGGCGGATTCACGCCATTTTCCTTGCAAAGAGAAAAGAGGCGCTCCCGAGTCGAGCTTCCCTGCTCCCGCAATAAGAACGGCTCTTCTACGAGCTCAGCTAGCGTGATTTTCTGTCCGGCAAACGGATGATGAGCAGGAACGATAAACCAGAAGAGAACGTCTGTCAGATGGAAACGCCGGATGGGCAGGTCGTCCCACGACTCGTTTGTAATTACCGCCAGATCGGCCTGACAGCGCAGCAGCCGGTCGATAGATTGCTGCGAGTTTCCAGTGCGAATTTCGATTTCGACTTGTTCATGAACCTGTTTATAGGCAGCCAGCCATTTTGGAACGAGGTAATGAGAGGGGAGATGGGTGGAAGCGAGACGCAGCTTTCCTTTTGTCCCGTCCTTGATCTCTTGCAGGTGGGTCTCGATTTCCTTTTCCCAGTCATAGATGCGTCGTGCCTGCTCATACAGGAATTGCCCTTCGTAGGTGAGCCTAATCCCGCGGCCTACCGGTGTCAGTAGAGTCATGCCCAGCTCATGCTCCAGCTTGCGGATTTGCGCGCTGACTGCTGGTTGGCTGATTGCAAGGGCATCTGCGGCTGCCGTGACACTGCTGCGTGCAGCTACTTCGACGAAAATACGTAATGTGTGCAGGTTCATCTGGTACCTCCGATTCATAACGATTGGTTATGAGTTTTGTAGAAAGATGTATTGGATCGTATGAATGGTTCTATGTACTGTATAGCATAGAAGCGAGAGAGAGAAAAGGAGCAGATCATGAGAGAAGTCAGCGGAAAGACACAGGTTATTGCCGTAGCGCTGGTCACAGCACTATGTATGCTGGGGGATTCGATGCTGTATGTGGTGCTTCCGATTTACTGGGAGGAGGCGGGGCTTTCTTCCTTATGGGAGGTAGGGGTATTATTGTCTGTTAATCGCTTGGTTCGAGTGCCGCTAGGGCCGCTCGTCGGCAAATGGTATGAGCGAACTGGCGGGCGTACAGGCTTGTTTTTGGCAGTCGGTCTGGCATTTGTAACGACTTTTGCTTACGGCTTTCAAGGCTTTTGGCTATGGTTCATCGCACGCTGTCTGTGGGGAGTGGCCTGGACTTTTTTACGGCTGGGGGCATACTCCTTGATTGTGACGGTCGCAGAAGAGCATAATCGCGGGCAGTTCATGGGCTTGTACAATGGATTGTACAGACTGGGCAGCTTGGGTGGAATGCTTGGAGGGGCATTGCTTGCATCTGTCTACGGTATGTTTTTTGCAGCAGCAGTGCTCGCCACGCTTTCGCTGTTTGCTCTCATTCTTTTGTTTCTGTACGTTCGACCGATCTTTACCAATCAATCCACTCAAGCCGTTCAGAGGTTAGAAGAGCGGAGCTTGTGGAAACAAAAAAGAGTGCTGGCGACACTCGTGACAGCACTGGTTGTAACGATGGTGTATCAAGGTATGTTTGCATCCACTTTGAGCAGGCTGATTGAGCTTCGTCATCCGTTCATTGCAGTAGGTGGAGTCATGCTTGGTGCAGCTGTTTTGGCCAGCCTGGTCCAAGGGCTTCGCTGGAGCTGGGAGCCATGGGCAGCTCCGTTGTTCGGCAAGCTGTCCGATCATTATGGCAGAAAGAAATTGTTTATTTGGACGCTCATTGCCGGTTCCATTCTGTTTGGGCTGCTGCAGGCTTCGGTGATGGTTGCCATATGGTTTGCAATCCTGCTGGGGATACAGGTGACCGCAACGATTGTCACCACCGTCGTAGATACGCTCGCAGCGGATGAAGCAGCAAAGCAGACGAACAGTACGGCATTGATGACTGCCTACTCGGTTATAACGGATATCGGGGCAGCGCTCGGACCGCTTGCTGCCTTTTGGATGGATGGCAGCGTGGGACTGGATGTGATGTACATTATTATCGCAATCGCCTTGCTTGCCATCGCATTCGCTTGGGCAGGGGAAAAAAGGTGGGTCAAAATGAGCAGTGCTCCTTGATTGTCGCCATGACATGAGCAATTGCCTGTTCCTTTTCTGGCCCGTGCAGAAGATAATGGTTGGAATGCTCATACCAGCTGATTTGCGGAGCAGCAGTCTTGTCAACGTGATTCGCTATGATCTCGGCACTCACCGCATGCACCGTATCGTCGTGCTTGGCTTGCAAAAGCACATAGGGAGTCCTGATTTTCGGCAGAAGCGGCTTTGTTTCGGACAGGAGCCTGCGAAATTGCAGCATGCTGCTAAACGGGATTCTGCCGATGCTGTATATGTAGCGACGGGAATGAGTAGGGAAGTCCTCACGCAGATAGTGGAGGGCTTCTTTTACATCCCAATATTTATAAGGCGTATTAATCGTAATGAGCAGCTTCACCGGGAACGATGTAGCCAGGTGAAAGGCGAGCAGTCCACCCATGGAAAAGCCGATCACGACAATCGAATCTACACGCATGGAAAGGCGTTTGTAGGCTTCCTTTGCCGAATTTATCCATTCGTGACGGGTGCTTTTGGCCATTAGTCGCCGCGTTGTTCCGTGGCCCTCGAGTGTCGGGCACTCTACTTGATATCCTTCTTCACGCAGCTCTTTGGCAAGTGGGAGAATGTCATTGATGTCTCCGGCAAAGCCATGGATTAGGAGACAGCCAACTGTACCAGACATACTTTATCTTCCTCTCAAATAATGGGAAATTTTGTGCGGGGCTGTTTGAGAATGTGCTACTTGTATTATACAAATTAGACTACTGATTGTTAACAACACTACGAAGAGGACATTTCTGCCGCATTGCCCGCTCCCTCAATCAACTGGGAGACACGCTTGCGCAGGAAGCCTGGCAGTTGACGTTCAAGCACCTGTCGCAGTCGATCCGGATCAGGTCCGGTGGATTTCTTCCAATATTTCTCGATCTCGTCCGCTCTCTCCATTTTCCCTGGTATGAGGCTATACAGCAAATACCAATCCTCGAGCGAAGCGAGGGGGATCTCAATGTCACCTGATAAACGGACTATCCTGTCCTTCTTCTCTCGACGCCAATTCAGCCAGTATGTTCCCTCCTCATGATGGATGCCGAATAAGCCAAGCATGTCGACAGTTGTACTCGCAAACCTGTAGTGCGTAAAGTAGACCGTGCAAAATGGTTCCTTGGAAGCCTTATCGCTGTAGGTTCCTAGCAGCTTCACTATTTCGTGAGCTCGCTCGGCATCCTGGGCAGTGACGAGAATATCCAGGTCGTTTGCATGTGGGCATAAACCGTAAAGGGTCAACATAGCGGAACCGCCAAGTGACCATTCAATCTTTTCCCGGTTCAAATTGGTGGCGATGAGACGAAGGGTTTCTGCGTGCTCTGCGAACATGGAGAGAATGGCTCCTTTCTTGAGAGGCTGCCAATGTGGATACATACAGATTGAGAGAATAAGGGCAGACTATCATATATCCAAGGCAATAAATAGCTGATTTACAAATATTTATATCAAATTTTAAATCCCACGATACCGACGACTCGTATTAGCTCTGATAAAAAGTGTAATAATTCGAAGCACCTGTCGTCTATTAGGTATGAATCTTCCTCCAATGTCAGGAAATTCGCAACACAGAAAGGATGGGAGCGTTATGAAGAAAAAAACAATTGGCCGGATCTTTGTCGTCCTTGGATTGAGCATTAGCATTTTGACAGGATGTCAGCAAACAGGAGATAGTGAGAAACAACCGACGAAGCAGGAAGAGCAAAGCGCCAGTCATGAAGATGGTGCGAACAGGCAACAGACTGCCACGACAACGCCTCCGAGCTCCGCAAGCTCTCCACAGGACCAAGCACAGGAAAAGGTCTCTCTCGGCAAAGTAACCGCTGTGCGCATAGCGGACTTTCAGTCAGGATGGATCGGCGGTGACGGATGGATCGCGAAAACAGATGACGGAGGCAACCGCTGGAAGGTCCAATACCAACCAAAAGGAATCGTCAAACAATTATTTGCATTGAATAACCGCCAGGCATGGGCCGTCGTTGCCAAGAGTGCTGAAGTGCAAAGTGCGCTTTCCCTGATTCGCACAGAAGATGAAGGCCAAAATTGGTCCGTCGTTGGCGAGATGCCGAATCAAGATTTTCTCCACTTCATCTCCGGGCAGGAGGCCTTCAGTGGTAGATGGTCAACGACGAACGGCGGAAAGACATGGACGAAACTACCGGTTCCGCCGGGCACGGTCGGAGAGCCTTATTTTCATGATCGGTCAGTAGGGTGGGCAGTGACAAAGGGACAGGACGCTTTTCAAGTGCAACGAACAATAGATGGAGGGAAATCGTGGAGTGTGGTCATGTCGAAAAAGACAGTCTCTCCTGTTAATGGCGTTCTGATTCGCTCGGCAGGACCCCAAGATGCCTGGATCGAATGCATTGGAGACACGGGAATGACTCAAACGTCCTATTCTCTGTTTCATACTGCTGATGGCGGGAAGTCGTGGCAGACCGTCATCGCCAAATCGACTGCCGGCGCAGGACCAGCCCCAGGGTTTCCGATGGATTACAAAAATGGACCGGATATAGGCGGATCTAGCCCAGGCCCACTGTATGTAATCAATTCCAAGGAGGCGTTTATGGGGGCCCAATGTATGGCCTGCGACAAGCCAAATACAATCGGATGGACACTGGATGGTGGGAAGACGCTCGGCAAAGGGACGATATCTCTGGAGGGCTACGGGGAGGAGCTGCTTGCCTTTGCGGATGCAAAGCATGGATGGTGGTTCGTAACCGATCATGAAAAGCCAAGCTTGATGTACGCGACCTCCGATGGAGGCAAGCACTGGAATCTTGTGCACACGTTCGATCCGCCAAAGAAACAGTAATCATTTTGACGAAGACTACAAAAAAGCGACCTCACCACACAAGGGATGAGATCGTTTTTTTTGTATTAGAGTCCAATTGTTTTCAAATCGGGAGATACAATCAGCTTAGGCTGTGTGCACGCTTGAATGTCCTCTGCCGTATAGCCTTCTGCAACTTCTACAAGCACGAGACCTTCAGGTGTTACATCCAGAACAGCGCGGTCTGTGATAATGCGATTCACGACCTTTTTCCCTGTCAGCGGGAGGGCGCATTCGTTCAGGATTTTGGTTTCGCCATGTTTGTTGACGTGGTCCATGATGACAACGATTTTTTTGGCACCGTGTACCAGATCCATCGCACCGCCCATACCTTTTACCATTTTTCCAGGAATCATCCAGTTTGCTAGATCGCCCTGTGCAGATACTTCCATTGCCCCTAAAATCGCGAGGTCAATATGACCGCCACGAATCATGGCAAACGACTCAGCACTGGAGAAATAAGCTGCACCTGGAATTGCGGTGACGGTTTCTTTACCAGCATTGATCAGATCAGCGTCCAGAGCATCCTCAGTCGGATACGGACCAATTCCTAAAAGACCGTTCTCTGATTGCAGCACGACCGTTTTTCCTTCCGGGATGTAGTTGGCTACAAGAGTGGGCATCCCGATCCCCAGGTTCACGTAAAAGCCATCCTCGACTTCCTGAGCAGCACGGGTAGCGATTTGTTCACGTGTCAGCGACATATCTGTTTCCTCCTTTGAAATGCAAGTATAACGTGTAGGAATTTATAAGCGAGACGCTTATGAATTCCGGAGCGCATGAAAACTTGATGCTAAAACGCGGTCGCTCAGGAGCGGACCGTACGACGCTCGATCCGTTTTTCGAACGATGGAGCCTGGATGACACGCTGGACATATACACTCGGTGTATGGATATGCTCCGGATCCAGCTCGCCGATTTCCACGATTTCCTCGACTTCCACAATCGTGATTTTTCCGGCTGCCGCCATCATCGGATTGAAGTTTTGTGCCGTTTTCCGGAAGACGAGGTTGCCCATTTTATCTGCCTTCCATGCCTTGATGAGAGCAAAATCACCCGTAATGGCGTGCTCCAGCAAATATTCCTTGCCGTTGAAATCACGTACCTCGCGACCTTCCGCGATCGGAGTGCCGACGCCAGCAGGAGTATAAAAAGCCGGAATGCCAGCACCGCCAGCACGCACACGCTCAGCCAGTGTACCTTGCGGAGTCAGCTCGACCTCAAGCTCGCCGGAGAGGAATTGTCGCTCGAACTCCTTGTTTTCCCCAACATAGGAAGAAACCATTTTTTTGATTTGTTTTTCCCGCAGCAACAGACCAAGACCCCAATCATCGACGCCGCAGTTGTTGGAGACGACTGTAAGATTGTTTACGCCCTTATCGCGCAGGGCGATGATCAAATTTTCTGGAATTCCTACCAGGCCAAATCCGCCCACGAGCAAGGTAGCATTATCGTGGATATCAGCCACGATATCAGCATAGGATGTGTAAATTTTTGCCATGACGATCACTCCCACCATGAAAAAATGACGAACCGAAATACTTGAAAGCGCTAACAAGCAAGCTTAGAGCTGCTTGAACGTTTTCACAATTCCATCATACATCATGTGAGTTACAAAAAAGAGACGAATCGACTGAATATTTTTTAGGCTAAGCTCAATAATAAAAAAATATAAAAAATGACAGAAAAGTGATACAACTAGTTCCTTTTTTCTGTAAAATATATTTTGCCAGTTATTATTCTTCCAAATAGAAAAAGTTTTTGGCGCAAAATGTGGGGTTGCTGAGGTGGTATGTATGAAAAAATGGATCAGTCTCGTCGTCGTGGCTGTGCTGCTTACTGGGTGCGAAAAGCTGGAGGAAAGTGTAGCCCAGCTAAAAAAGATAGATGAAGAGACTGTTATCAAGCTGAAAACAGTCAATGCCTACACGGTCGAAGAAAATGCGGAGGCTAAGACGCTGGAGGTCGCAGGGATTGTGACGCCGCGTCAGGAGCTGGCTCTGTCCTTTGGCGCTTCAGGCAAGATTGCTAGCATCCTTGTGCAAAAGGGTGGGGTAGTCAAGGCTGGGCAAACACTGGCTACTCTGGACGAATCAGCTTTGCAGCAAGGCATTCATGCAGCGCAGGGGCAGGTCGCAAGTGCGAATATTCGCCGGAGCAAAGCGATTCAAGGTCCAGAAAGCCATGTCATTCAAACACAACAGCTACAGATAGAAAAAGCGAAAGAAACGGCACAAAAGGCAGAACGGGAGCATGCACAGGCAAAGGTTCTATTCGAAGGTGGAGCGATTGCCAAGGACGAATTGGACAGGCTCGCTCTCGCAGAGCGTCAGGCAAAGCTTACGTTGGAAGAGGAAGAGGTAGCTTTGGGCAAGCTGAAGCAAGGTGCTGATCGACTGGACATCGAACAAGCCAACGCCGATGTACAGCAAGCCACCGTGCAGTTAAGCCGGGCGAAGCAGGATGCCGAAGATGCGATTCTCAAGGCGCCATTTTCCGGAGTGGTTGCAGCGATTACCAAGTCAGAATCGGAGCAAACAGGGGCTGGAAGCGAAGTAATCCGACTGGTCGATACGTCCTCCTGGCTGGTTAAGCTGCAAGTGGAAAGTGAGCAAATAGGCAACTGGCAGCAAGGGGCTACGATCAAGGTTAAAGCAGCCGACGGTAGCGAGGCAGAAGGCAAGGTGACGTTCGTCTCGCCAGTTATGGACCAGGGATTGGGCTCGTATCCGGTAGAAGTGACTGTAACCGGGAGCGATGTGAACTGGAAGGGTGGCATGACTGTTACGTGCCAGTATGAGCTTGATGCCAATCATGTAGTGGTCGTACCTGTTAGCAGTATCGGAATTGCGGAAGAAGAATATTTTGTGATGAAAATCAAGGGAAATACAGTAGAAAAGACCCCGGTAAAGGTTGGGGGAATGTACGGGACCTACTATGAGGTGCTGGAGGGACTTACAGCTGGCGACCAGATTGTGGGCTCAGGACTTTCCTACGTAGTGGATGGCGAGGCGGTGCAGGTCTCGAATGAATAACAAAACCTTTTTATCGATTCTCCCTTCACTTTCCAGGGTTCTCGCTGTGATCTGCTGCCTCCTGGCTATCGGGGCAGCCCTGCGGATGGACATGAAGACTTTCCCTGATCGATTTGTTCCGGTCTATACGATCAGCATGACGGCTCCCGGGCTGTCTTCAGACAAGGTGGACGAGACGGTCACACGCCCCGTAGAGGAGGCTGTGCGTGCATTAGGCAGTGCACTCACAATCGAGACTTCCTCTCGTGCTGGCTCAGGAACCGTTACCGTAGAGACGACAGAAAGCATTGGCTCTGACTACAAGGAGCGCTTGGAAAAGAAGCTGGAGGAAGTCACGAAGCAGCTTCCTGTGAAGGAATGGAGTATTAGCCAGGATAATCTGGCAGACAGTCGGATCGGGTATCTTCTTGTGCACGGGGCTGATCTCGTTACGCTTTCAGATATTGCACGTTATACCTTATATGAAAAACTGATCAGCACGCCCGGAGTTGCGCGCGTAGAAGTGGATAATAGGGCTGTTTTACAGCAGGTGGATCTTGTGTTTCGACCGTCCATGCTGCTCGCCTACGGGCTGACCCCTGCAGATGTCGTGGGACAATTGCCGGGTGACGTGATTGCGGAGAGTATCGGGAGTGTAGGCAAGAATCAGGATCGTGCCACTTTTCAATGGACGAGTCAATCAGAGGGGCCACAGGGGCTGGGAAAACAGCTCATCTCCACTGACAAAGGCTACGTTCCGTTAAAAACGTTGGTTGATATACGTGATTTACGTGGCAGCAAAGGGGAAGAGGTAAGCGTCTATCGCGGTTCCCCTGCGATCGGGGTTTCGGTGTACGCAGTTGACGTCGGTCAAATTCCTGCGATTCGTGCCGAGGTCACCAAAGCCATCGATGAAATGAATGCAAATGCTGCGGGAAAGTACGCAATCGATATCGCCACAGACGATGCGCAGCCTGTTTCGGGAGCGATTGGTCAACTCGCATTGATCGCTGTGCTCGCCGCCTGCTTTAGTGCCTGCTTTCTCTATCTGTCTCATCGCCGTGCGAGCATGTCTGTGCTATCACTGCTGGCGAATGTCCTAGGGGTCGGTACTGTGCTTGGGGGGATGTGGCTTAGCGGATTGCCACTGACCTTTACTTCTATGGGACCGCTGCTTATTTTCTCTTTGTTATATACGGGTGCTGGTTCCGCACTGTTTCATCGCTTGCAAAAGCTTGAGGCATATTCGTTGACCTCCAATCTGCGAGAAGCTTGGAAGCTGATGAAGCTGTCCCTTTTGACGATTATCGTCTTGGGAGCAGTTTGGTCATCTCTCATGATGACTGATTTTCTGGAAGCACGAGACAGAGTCACGCTCTACGATGCTTGGCCTGTCATGCTGCTGGGTACAGCTGCACTCCTTCTCGTCTATGGCTTTATAGTCCCGACGCTGGCGGGGACATGGCTGACAGAGGACGCCAACAGCAAAACGAGAGAATCACGCCCAGCCACAAAAACGAAAGCTTATTTCATCATGCGCTGGGAGCGTCTCGTCAAACAGGGTTATCTGCCTTATGGGATCACACTTGTTTCTTCCCTCGTCATCGTCGTGCTGCTTCATTCCTTTGTCCCAGCTGATTCATACGGAAAAATGGATTTGGACAAAAAGACGCTAACCTTGCCGATGGTTCAGGAGAGCAGCGTAGACGATGCCATTCGCGCTGCACAGGTCGCGGAAGAGCGGTTGCGCGGAATTGCGGAAGTACATGATTTGTACACAGTAGCTTCGCGTGAACAGCTAACGTTTCACCTGCAGCTGGAAGATAAGTATGACTGGACGAGAAGCATGACTGATTTTGAAAAAGAATTGGACAAGCAGCTGCGTGGCATTCCGGGTACCGACCCGTACGCACTGGTTGTGAGTGAAAATGCAAAGTCTCGACTTGAATTTACAGTGAAGGGTCCTTCCCTGGAAACGACGAGAGAGATTGCCAATACGATTCTTGTTTATCTTCAAAAATTGAGCTTTAGTGATAAAGAAGGCCGGCCAATTATCACGGATGAGCGAATTGGCGGTGCCCAGACCGGAGCCTATATTGATATACGCCCAAAACAAGACATGCTGGCACGGTATCGTGTGACAGAAAACGAAATCAAACGTCAGCTGGAGAGTTATTTGGGAGATCAATCTGCAGGTACAGTCCAATGGAACAATCGAAATGTGGCTGTTAACGTTCATTTCCCAAGCAAGTGGATGGATCATCCCGATCAGGTGAAAAATATTTTGATTCGCACCCCGCAGGGAACAGTCCGCTTGGCTGATTTGGTAGATTGGTCAATCGCCAAAGAAGCGATGGTCTACGATCGAAAAGACGGTTTGTATGTATTCAAGGTGAGTAGTGCGGTTTCCAATCCGGGCTGGATCGACGTTATGGCGTATACGATTCCACTGAACATGCAAAAAACGGTAACGATTCCAGATGGCTATACCGTAGTAAATGCTGATGAGCTGAAAAAACTGGAGGAAGAACAATCAGACAAGAAAGACTGGAGCGGCAGGCTACTCGTGATAGTTGGGCTTAGTGCTGTGGTACTCTTAGCGAGTCTGATTCTGCAGCGCAGAACACGTGACGGATTATTTGCTCTCATCCTGCTGCCAGCATTATCAGGTAGTGTCCTTCTGGGACTGCTCTTGACGGACCGCCCGATGAACGTAATGGCTTTTTACGGCATCGAAGCTGCGCTGGCTGTCATGCTGCAGCAAGCACTGGTTCATCTCGATGAGCTGCATCAGGCAAAAGCAGAACAGGAAAGCATTTGGAACGGGGTACAGACAGGCTCTAGCCGTGCTTGCACGAACCAGCTTAGCGTACCAGTAGCTGTCGCCATTGCTAGCTTGCCTTTAGCAGCGGGATGGCCCAGCGGGATCGATTCGTTTGCCTCGTTTGCAGGTCCGCTCCTGTTCGGTTCCTTGTATACCGTATTTGCTGCGATGGTTTTGATTCCCGGTATGCAGCATGCAGCCGAATGGAAGCAAGCGACGCAGGGAGAAATTTCGCTTGCGAACCTACTTCTCCGAATCCATGTCTGGTGGGAGAACGAACGAGTTCGCCGCAAAGATGCAAAGCTGCGAAAACGCCAGTTAAAGCAGTTGCGACGTGAGCAACGCACCGGTGTAGGGGAACACACAGCCAAAAGCAAAAATGAGCTTGCAAGGGAAGATTTTCTGCCCTTGTCTGCTACGACAAAAGACGCCAATCGCTAATGATTGGTGTTTTTTTCTTCCTCATGTAAGATAGGAGAAGAGACACAGACATGGAGGAGATCAAGCGTGCGCCGATATGTGAGGGTGTTTGATTATTTGCTGCTGGCGGCGATCCTGATCGGATTGTTTATTTCTTCGTCCCAACCGTATTATCAGCAGGATTTGCGGGGAACGATTTCCAAAGTGGTAGATGAGGAAAAATGGGGAGAGCGAATTGGGGATGTTTCCATACCATATGGCGGCAAGGAAATCAGTGTCGGAGAAAAAGGCACTGCCGGGTTCATCGAATTCTTTTTGCGAAAAGGAACCCATTTTTCTGTATTTGCTCTTCTGGCCTTTAGCTGGTTCCGCGTCTTTTCTCATCATATGAGCTTTGCAGTCGCCATGCCCTGGAGCGCTTTTGCGAGCGTGATGACGGCAGCGCTGGACGAGTGGCATCAGACCTTTTCCCCTGATCGGGCAGGTCTGGTCGCGGACGTTTTACTAGATGCATCTGGTTCTGTCACTATGTTGTTGATAATTACTCTCATTTACATGTTTTCACGCAAACGATAGTGTAATAAACTGGGAGTGTCTCAACCATTTAGGTGAGAAGAAACGTTGGTGGAAGAGTAGGGAGTGGATTACAGCGTGATAGCAAAACAAAACGTTCTTGTCCTAAACTGCGGCAGTTCCTCGGTCAAATACAAGCTGTACGAGATGCCGGCAAAACAAATTTTGGCCCAGGGTTATTTACAGCAGATCGAGCGTGATCAATACGAGGCTGCGATTCGAAGCATTTTCGCTTCGCTAAAAGACTTTTCTATCCATCTAGTAGCACACCGCGTGGTTCATGGGGGAGAGACGTTCAAAAAATCTGTGAGTGTAGACGACAATGTGAAAGCGAAAATTCGTGAGCTGTCGCGGTATGCTCCGCTTCACAATCCCATTAATTTAATAGGAATCGAGATCGCGCAAAGCATTTTACCGGATGTGATGAACGTGGCTGTTTTTGATACGGCCTTCCATCAGACGATGCCACCATCCTCCTTCCTGTATGCTTTGCCTTATGAATACTATGAAAAATATGGAATTCGAAAATACGGCTTCCACGGAACCTCACATCGCTATGTGATGGGGCGGGCAGGAGAGCTGTTGGAACGGCCAAAGGAACAGCTGCGGCTAATCAGCTGCCACATTGGAAACGGGGTCAGTATCACAGCGATCAAATACGGAGAATCGTTTGATACTTCAATGGGAATGACACCACTTGCTGGCCTGGTTATGGGGACACGCAGCGGCAACATCGACCCGGGAATTATTCCCTATATTGAAGAGATCGAGCAGACAGACACGGCTGGCGCTATTCAAATCCTGAACAATAAGAGTGGACTGATGGGCATTTCCGGCGTCTCCAATGATTTGCGTGAAGTGATGGCGAAGGCAGAGGAAGGGCATCAACAAAGCCAGCTAGCCCTGGAGCTGTATACGACTATCATTCATAAGCACATCGGATTGTATCTTGCGAGATTAAATGGCGTGGATGGAATTATTTTTACAGCAGGTGTAGGAGAAAATAATGCTGTTGTGCGCGAAATGGTGTGCACAGGACTGGAATTTGCTGGGGTGATTCTCGACCGGGATGCTAATCGCAACTGCAAGGGAGAGGCATTTATCAGCACTCCATACTCTATGGTAAAGGTGATGGTAATACCTACCGATGAGGAGATCATCATGGCTGCTGACGCGTATGAGCTGTCTTGCAGGCAGTCCGATTACACTACCTAGAAAGAATAGGCTTTTCAGTATTTGAATTTCTCTGCTATACTAGAGAAATGAGGGTATGGTTGGACTCTCACCATTTTTCGGAAATGATAAAAGGAGTGCAAACTGGATGGCAGTACAAGTGGGAAGCATCATCGAAGGAAAGGTGACAGCGATTAAACCGTTTGGGATGTTCGTAGCAGTCAGCGAAACCGAGCAGGGGCTGGTCCACATTTCCCAAGTAGCAAACGGTTTTGTAAAGGATATCAATGATCACTTTACCGTGGGAGCACAAGTAAAGGTTAAAGTACTCTCCATTGATGATGCAGGAAAAATCTCGCTTTCGGTTCGCGCCGCACTCCCTGCGCCTGAGCGTCCGGAACGTGAAGAGCGTCGTGGCGGTGGATATCGTGGAGGCGACCGTGGAGGAAATGCAAGACGGGAAAACGGAGCTTCTTTCGAGGATAAACTGAAAAAATGGATGAAGCATAGCGAAGAAAATCTTGCGACTATCAATAAAAAGAACGCAAAACGTGGCTACTAAGCCTTGGGATACTAAGAAGGACGGGATTCTACCCCGTCCTTTTTGTGTTTTTTTGGCTATTCGATGCTTCGTTCGATTGGATTTCCTTCCCGAATCCAATATTCGATGCCGCCCAGCATCTCCTTGACACGAAAGCCGAGAGCAGTCAGCTTGGCTGCCGCTTTGGCAGCTCCATTGCAGGCAGGACTCCAGCAGTAGACGACGATCAGCTTGGAACGATCCAGAGTAGCGGTCGACTCTTCTGAGATGTGTGGATGATAGAGATGAAGTGCGCCCGGGATATGACCATCGTTATACGCGTTTTCACTGCGAGCATCGACGATTTGAAAATCAGTGATGCCGTTTTGCAGGTCGTTCCATACGTCGGATACATCCGTTTCTACAGAGAGCTTGGAGAGAAAATGGAAGCGGGCATTTTCTGCAGGAGCGGCAGGGGTAAAGAGTACCAATGACATGAAGCATCCTCCTCAATTGTTTGATGGGGTTAGCATAGCATGGTATTTATCATCACAGTTATCTATACTATTTGATGAATGACATTACATATTTCTATGGGAGGTCACTGAGTCATGGAGCTGCTTTACTTGCATACCTTTTGTGAAGTAGCCAGATGGGGCAGCTTTACTCGCGCTGCTGAAGAGCTCGGCTACGCACAGCCAACGGTGACCGCTCAGATGCAAAAGCTGGAGCAGTCATATGGTGCGCCGCTCTTTGAACGATATGGAAGAGGGCTGAGGCTGACGCAGTCAGGGGAAGCATTACTGCCTTATGCACGAGAATTGACACGGCTCTATGGGGAGTCTAAAGAGGTAGTCAGCAATCAAGCACGTGGTCCGATCCGGATTGGAACGATCGATACACTGGCGGCGTACTTTTTGCCACGGTATTTACAAGATTTTCGGAAAAAATTCCCGGATATCGAGTTACTTTTGCATACAGCGAGTGAAGTGGAATTGGTTAGACAGATCAAAGACGGTTATTTGGACATCGGCCTAATTTTTGATCGGCAGAATACCGATGTGGAGCTTGTCACACATGCTGTTCGTCAGGAAGAGCTGGTTGTCATCATGCCTCATGAGCATCGCCTTGCTACATCTGTCAGCATTACGACCGCTGATCTGGCAGGGGAAGCGTTGGTGCTGACGGAAGAGGGCTGCACGTACCGTGGAATGCTGTTGGAAGCGCTGAATGAAGCTGGGGTTCCTCAAAGGATTGCTTGCCAATTCAGCAATCCCGAAGCGATCAAGCAGTGCGTCTGGTGCGGCATGGGGGTAGCCCTGTTGCCGTCCATGGCTGTAGAGAGGGAACGAAAAGACGGCTCGCTGGCAATCGTGCCTTTTCATTCAGATAAGCCACCGTTTTTTGTTCAACTGATCTATCACAAAAAGAAATGGCTGTCTTCGCCCATGGACGCATTGATTCAAAGCATTTCCAGAAGCAGTCATGAGAGAGGGGAATCGTAAAACGATGCAGCTTGATCTTTCTTCATTTGTCGCCGTTACCCCTGAGGAGTCGGTTACGCCGGGAGTTCAATTGTATACTGTCAGCTATTACAGTCAGGATTTGCTTGTGTACGCTCTACTTGCAGTTCCGGAAGCTTTTTTACAGGAGGGAGTCTCACTGCCTGCGCTATTGTACTGTCGTGGCGGGATAAAGAGTGTAGGGCGTGTTAGGCCGGAGCGAATTAGCCAGATGGCTTCGTTTGGCTATGTCATTCTTGCTCCTCATTATCGTGGTAACGAGGGAGGTCAGGGACGTGACGAGTTTGGCGGTGACGATCGCCATGATGTATTCGCTGCTTATGAGGCGCTGCGTGAGGTCAAAGGAATCGACAGACAGCGCATCAGTGTCTATGGCTTTTCCCGGGGAGGAGTCATGGCTTTGTTTGCCGCGATGGAGTGCGAAGGGCTGCTGTCCGCTGTTGTGTGGTCAGGGGTAAGTGACATGTTTTTAACCTACGAGGAAAGGGTCGATCTGAGGCGGATGCTGCGCAGGCTCGTCGGTCATCCACGCAAGCAGGAGGAAGCGTATCGCTATCGTACGCCACTTTTTCGAGTGAATGAGATCGCTTGTCCTGTATTGATCATTCACGGAACGGCAGATGAGAACGTCGGGATCGAGCACGCCTATAGACTGGAGCGTGCCCTTACACAGGCTGGAAAGCCACATGAAATATGGCTGGCAGAAGGCGCCAGCCACTTGTTCAAGGGAGAAGAAATCGAGACCTATACACGAAATATGTTTGCTTGGCTGGATAAACAGGCAGCGATTGCGACCCATTGTTAGTCGACATTCGGTTGGATGGGCAAAGTGATAATGATCTCTGTTCCTTTTCCGATCTTGCTGTTTACCTTCATCTCGCCACCATGGTTTTCCACCATACGACGGGAGATCGGCAAGCCAAGCCCGGTTCCGTCCTCCTTTAAAGAGAAGAACGGGTCGAAAATACGAACCAGATATTCAGGAGAGATTCCTTCTCCAGTATCTCTAACATGAATATGCACAGCTTTTTCGTCAAGGTGGCTTTCGATGACAAGAATGCCGCCTTCTTTCATGGACTCAATACTGTTTTTCATCAAATTAAGCAGGATTTGCTTGAGCTGCTCGACATCGACATGAATCCGGATGTCCGGGCTGCAGCGATCCACGATTTCGATCCCGTGAAGCATGGCTTCTCCATTCATCAACGGCAAAATCGATTGGGTAACGCTGGTCAGTGTCACTTCCCGATAGTCTGGCTGGGAAGGCTTGGAGAGCATCAACAGCTCTGTAACGATTCGATTGACCCGCTCTATTTCCTGCAGGATCAGAGGCAGGTAGTGGAGATCGCGTTCCTCCCTAGACAAGCGCTGCTTCAGGAGTTGAATAAAGCCGTAGATGACAGTCAGCGGATTGCGGATTTCGTGAGCGGCTCCAGCTGCCAGCTGCCCGACCAATGCCAGCTTTTCGGACTGGTTTACATATTCCTGAAGCTGCTCTTGTTCCGTAATATCTAAAAAGGCGACCATCCATCCGGTTTCCTGTCCATACTGATGATTGTGCAGAGGAATGTAGGAAACCAAAGCGATAAACGGTGTGTCGTCCTGGTTAAACAGGGTCATTTTGCGGTTCACGAACCAGGGAGCATTTTCCGTCCCGGATGCGGCTTCGAACGAATCCTTTGACACCGGATAGCCGTCCGCATCGAGCTTTACGAGATGTTTGGCCAACTGATTGACGTTGATGTCTCCCGACGCATAAGGCCGCGTGATGATACCAATCGGAAGCGAGTTTAAAATTTGCTCGCGGACGTTTCTTTCTTCCGTCAAAATGTGACGCTGCTCCTCATCCTGGGCAAACAGACTGGCGATGCTGCTGGACATTTTGTTGAACTCCTTAGCCAGCTCCGAAAATTCATCCTGATTGTTATATACGATTTGCTGCCCGAAGGTACCTTTTGATACCACTCGTGCCTGCTGCATAAGCGATTCGATAGGGCGCAGCAGCTCCTTGCGAAAATAAAACGTGCAGAACAGACCAAACAGGATCGAGGCGACCGAGACTGTGTAAGTCAATATGAGGGAGACCTCGATACTGTCATTGGTATGCTGAAATTCCTTGTTGGTTTTGTATTCGAGCTGATTCAGTGAAAAAGAGAGGTCGCGCTCCAGCTGATCCATCAGCGGCTGCACCTCATGCGTTAAGACGTAACTGACAGCTGGGACGTTATTCGCCTTCAAGAGCGGATTGATTTTGTTCAAGAATAAAAAGTCCAGTTTGGAAATGGATTCAATAATGGAGAACAATTCACTGTTTTCCTTCGTTTGTTCGATCGAAGCAAAGCGAGAGCTGTCAATGAGATTAGTATAGTACTGATCGAGATAAGACTGATCCCGAGTCAGTGTATACGTCTTCAGGGCGTACGTCTTGGTGTAGATCTGATTTTTCACCTCCAAAAGAGCGCTTGTCTGCGGCAACACCTTTTGGGTCAGATGCATTTCATCAGAAGTAACCTTCGTCATTTGGTAGCTGAATAAAGTGGTAATGCAGCCAATCAAAAGCATCATGACGAGGTAGCTAAGCATCATTTTCTTCTGGAATCCCAGATTGCTAAACACGGACATGCCAATTATCCTCCATATGAAGTGTGAGGCTTGGTAAGCTGTTTTACCTCGCGTGTAATTTCTTCACGAATGCTGTCAGGCACCATGGGGCCGAATGGGCTGAGACGGTTGACTCCTTCGGCAAGCCCGTAGATGACTTCCCCGCTCGGGAGCTTGTTATCGACATACTGCTCCAAGATGATGCGATAGCATTGGCGAACATCCTGGATCAAGGAGGCGAGAACGTAATCAGGAGCGATGTATCGTTGATCGGCAATATACCCGATCGTGTACACCTTGGCACGCTGCGCTTCCGTAATGACCTCCAGATTAAAACTGTCCCCTGTAGTGTAGATGACGTCGACTCCTTGGGCAATCATATGCTGAGTGGCCGTTACCGCGTTCTTGCTGTCATTAAAATCAGGGACAGTTTCCACGATTACCTTCGTTTTTGGTGATGCCTTTTTGACGCCCTCCCGAAAGCCCGTTGCTTGGGCCATCTCGGGTGGTTTATCGACGAGGATATAGCCCACCTTGTTTGTTTTGGACATTTTTGCTGCCAGCATACCGACCAGGCTACCTGCTGGTTTCATATCATAGCGAATCGTGGTCTGGTTTTGATGAGGGGCTTTGCCATTAAAGGAAACAAAGTGAGTATGTGGATACTTGAGAGCGACTGACGAGAACGGTTCGGAAAAAATGACACCATGGCCAAGAATCAGATCATAATCGTTAGAAGCGAATTTTTCTGCGACGACTGTAATCTGATCAGGCTTTATATGATTAGCAATTTCCAGTGAGAAACCGAATCGTTTCTGCATTTCCGTGATGCTTTCCAGCGCACTGCTGTTCCAGCCCTGGTCGTAGCTAGGACCTTCGAGAAGTAGAGCAACGCGCAATTTTTCGGTCGTAGAACCTTGATCATTCAGTTCCCGAAGATGTTTCATGCTGGTAAGAAACTGACTGGTTATGAGCAGTAGCAGCCCGACGACTAAACCGGCAAACAAGACAGGGAATAGTTGTAGCTTAGGCATGGGAGAATCCTCCAACGAAAGTAAGTGCACATAAGAAATACGTGTTACCTCGACAAAAAGAAACATTTCTATTATATCGGATTTTCACCTGCTGGGAAAAAGAGTGAATAATAGAACGTCAGTGCACATGCATGGAAATAGTCAGGCGGGACAGGATATAGAGGAAAATACGTCCTGACAGGGAAAAGAAGGGAGCCATGCATACGTGGAAAAGGATTGGATTGAAATACAGAGTCCCGAGATTCCTGATGAAGTGAGACAAGTGGAATTGCCAGAGATCGGGGAGACGACACCACACCCCAAACCGGAGAGTCCTCAGGCATCACATGGAAGCTCGACGGTAACAGAAGGTGGAGGCACGGAGTCAACCGAGAAAATTGGTTTTATTTCGTAATTCATTCGACAAAAGAAGTCATTTTCTCTCGTGGACAAGCTCGTGAATTTTATGCAAAAGTAAGAAGTAGATGCGAGCGAGATTGAAGCGAGGGGATAGGACACCGTGGCCCGATTACTAATTGTAGATGACGCTGCCTTTACCAGACGAGTGCTGACCGATATGTTGTCTGGACAACATGAGATCATTGGAGAGGCTAGCAATGGATTAGAAGCGATAGAGCAATACAAACGACTCAAGCCTGACATTGTAACGATGGATATCACTATGCCAGTTATGCATGGCATTGACGCGATGCGGGAAATTTTGAATTACGATGAGGAAGCCAAGGTGCTAATCTGCTCCGCTGTAGGACACAGGCAAAAGGTGCTGGAAGCGATGCAAACGGGAGCGCTCGACTTCGTCATCAAGCCGTTTCAGAAAGAACAAATTTTAGATGCGATTTCGCGTCTTGTGTAGTCATAGAAAAAAGCCGCCAGCTCCCAAGTGGGATGGCGGCTTCCTCGTTGCCTTTACAATCGAATCTCGGTTCCCATACCTGCAGCTTTTGCCCGCTCGTAGACGGTTTTGGCTACAGCGGTGTCCAAATAGGCGATACCGACCGATTTGTACAGCGTAATTTCTTCTGCACTGTCGCGGCCAGATTTCTCTCCGATGAGGATTTCCCCTAATTCCGCGTGCAAATGGTCGAAGCTCCACTCACCGCGACTGATCGGAATAAGCAGATCGCCAGCTTCGTGCTCGGCGCCTTCGAGCGTATCCACCACGACTTTCCCACTCCGCTGCAAGGTAGTCAGATCAACCTCCTGCATGTGAGGAAGAAATGCGCCAATGGCGTTAATATGGGTACCTGGCTTCAGGCGATTCCCATCAAATAGGGCCGTAGTGGCTTTGGTGCTGCAAATGACGATATCAGCATGTTCAACTGCCTGATTGGCATTCTCTACCACAACAATCTCACCCTGCCAGTTCGGATACAGGGAATGCAGCTTGTCCTTCATTTCATCTGCCTTTGCACGCGTGCGATTGTACAAATAGATTTCCGACAAGGAGCGGACCTCCATGACTGCCTGGATCTGACCGATCGATTGTGCACCGCAGCCGAGAACAGCACAGCTGCACGCATCTTCCTTCGCCATGTATTTGGTGGCGACACCGCTGCTTGCTCCCGTGCGCATGACAGTCAAAAGGCTTGCATCCATCATTGCGACATGCTGTCCCGTTTTGGCCTCGGTCAACAAAATCACACTCTGTAAGGCATTGATTCCGTGCTCGTGATTGTGCGGGAATATGCTGATGACTTTCACTGCAACATAGTCATCAGATTCCAAATAGGAAGGCATGAACAAGCTGGTGCCCTCGTATTTGGGGTGATCAATAGCTGTTCGGACAGGTGTTACAACACGCCCCTGCACGTGTTCGCGAAAAACGTGCTCCACATCCTCCAGACATTGTTTCATCGAATAAATTTGCTCGATATTCTCTCTACTCAGTACTAGCATGGAGCTTCATCCTTTCTAGGCAGAGTCTAGTTTTGAAAATTGAAGTGATACTTCAATATTTGTGGAAAAAAATAGCACCTGCTGTTGGTGATAATAGTAAAGATTATAAGAGGTATAGGAATTTGTATCAATAGTAAAAAAATGTTTCCTGAAATTTCATTTGCAGAAAAAGAATTCAGATCATCCGTTACTTTGCACATCTGTTAAGTAAAAGGGTATGATGATTTTATGCAGATAATAATTATAATCATTATTATTCAGCAATGTGCAGTTGCCAAAAAGACAGGGTGTAGCCAGGTCTTCTTGGTTTTCTAAATCCTTTTTAGTTGGGGTACGATCATATGGAATCTAAAATAGGCAAATTGATAAAAGCTCTTCGTACAGGAAGAAAGAAGACGCTCAAGCAGATAGCTGAAAAGACGGACCTATCGATTAGCTTTCTGTCGCAGGTAGAGCGGGGGAAATCGTCGATTACACTGGAATCGCTGAAAAAAATATCAGAGGCACTAGAGGTAAGCCCAAGCTACTTTTTTTCGGAAAATTCCGTTCATGTAATAAGCAGTGTAAGAAGAGGAAGCCTGGAGCAGACGAAAAAGAATGACTTTTCTTTTGTGTTCGAGGATTTGTCTGGAAATTTGGCTAATCCCTCGATGGAGCCAATCCTGGTGACACTTCAGCCTCACGAGGACAAAGGAGTTCCGTTTATACACAAGGGACAAGAATTCGTCTACGTATTAGAGGGCGTTCTAACACTTTTATTGGGTCATGAGGAGTATGAGTTACGTCCTGGTGACAGTATTCATATGGAGTCGTCAACCCCTCACAACTGGTTGAATCGGACTGGGGAGCCTGTACGATTTCTTTGCGTGAACGCTTTCGATAAAGAATGAAGCGCAAAGTTTTTGTATAATAGAATCATACGTATTCTAGAGCGGTAAAGAGGTGGGATTTTGTCAGTGTCGCCCAACTATTTTCAGCAATACCAAGATGCCGATATGGATGAGTTAGCAGACGTAATCGGGGACCTGTTGCAGAACCCGATAACAGTAGAGGATGCGGACCATAAATTGATTGCGTACAGCTCACATGGAGACAGTACAGACCAGGCGCGCTGGTCGACAATCATGGGACGCAGAGTACCGGAAAAAGTCTTGACCCGTTTGTGGAAAGACGGGGTTTTTCAGGAGCTGTTGACGCAGGATGACCCTGTGCATATACCAGCCAAGGATGAGGTTGGCCTGGGCAAGAGGGTCGCGATTGCCATTCGGCGTGGCAACGATGTGCTGGGCTATATATGGGCGCAGGAAGTAAATCGGCCCATCACCCGTGATGATGATGAAATTTTGCGTCAAGCAGCAAAAGCGGCTGTCTCCCGGCTGATTCAAAGGCAAGGAAAGCGCAAGGCCGAGGAGCAGCGCCGCAAAGAGTTTTTGTGGGAGCTGCTGCTTGGCAATCATCACAGTGAAGCGATCATTCGGCAAAAAGCAGAAAGCCTGCAAATGCATCTTCCGCCTTCTTATTTAATCTGCATTATTGAAGCAGCCGGGCTGAGGCTGGATCAATATTTGTACCCCTTGCTGATGCGTGACAAGCTGTTTTGGGTAGTGGACGGCTCCCAGATTATTTTACTCATCGGTCTGACTGAGCCCAAAAAAGAGAAAAGCAACGTCTTGATTCGTAAGGTTGAGCAGTTTCTTTCTGATTCGCTTGGCAAGCTGGAGACACATGTCAGCGTGGGCCAAGTCATAGCGGGGTATGGGAGAAGCTACAAGTCGTATACAGAGATTGTGAAAAGCTACCAAGAAGCCCTGCATGCCGTCAAGATCAAAAAGCTGTTCCCGCGTGAAATTGCCGGCATCCACGGATACCATGAGCTGGGAATCTATCGGTACTTGCTGAAGTGCAAGCAGTGGGACGAGGAACAGGGCTATGAAAATGAACGGCTCGAAGTGCTGAAGCAATACGACCGTGACAATCAGACGGCAATGCAGGAAACGTTGGAAACCTTTTTAGATGCAGCCGGAAAGGTAAATGTGACGGCCCAGCGCCTGCATATCCATATCAATACATTGAGCTACCGACTGCGTCGCATCGAGGAGATTATGCAGGTTGATCTGGAGAATATGAATCAACGTACTTCGCTATACCTGGAGCTGAAGATGGCGAAGTTAAATGAAGAACAGTAGTTCGTTTGTGGATTTTCACAAATAGTAGGTTGCCAAAATTAAAGGAATCCCCAAGGAAAAGCACGTAAAAATAGCTGTACAATGATATTACTCTTATAAAAATACGGCTTTCCAAGGAGGACTACCTATCATGATCGTTGGAATTCCTAAAGAAATTAAAAATAACGAGAATCGCGTTGCGATTACTCCTGCAGGTGTAGCTGCATTCGTACAAAGCGGCCATACTGTTCGTGTAGAAAACAATGCTGGCTTGGGCAGCGGTTTTACCAATGAAGATTATACAGCAGTAGGTGCAGAAATTGCTGCTACAGCGGCTGATGCGTGGGCAGCGGATATGGTGTTGAAAGTAAAGGAACCGCTTCCATCTGAGTATGGCTTCTTCCGTGAAGACCTCATTTTGTTCACGTACTTGCACCTCGCTCCAGAGCCTGAGCTGACTCGTGCACTTCTGGAGAAAAAAGTAATTGCGATCGCATACGAAACCATCCAGCTCGACAACGGCGCTCTGCCACTGCTGATGCCAATGTCCGAAGTTGCAGGTCGTATGTCCGTACAAATCGGTGCACAATTCCTGGAAAAACAATACGGCGGAAAAGGTGTATTGCTCGGCGGTGTACCTGGCGTGCCAAAAGGTGAAGTAGTCGTTATCGGCGGCGGTATCGTAGGTACAAATGCTGCGAAAATGGCACTGGGATTGGGCGCAAACGTTACGATTATCGATGTAAACGCAGATCGTCTGCGTCAATTGGATGATCTGTTCCAAGGCCGCGTACAAACACTGATCTCCAACTCCTTTAACATTGCGAATGCAGTGAAAAAAGCAGACCTGTTGGTTGGTGCAGTACTCATTCCTGGCGCTCGTGCACCACGTCTCGTAACCGAAGAAATGGTGAAACAAATGACACCAGGCTCCGTAATCGTAGACGTTGCGATTGACCAAGGTGGTTCTATCGAAACGATCGACCGCATTACTACACACGATAACCCAACCTACGAAAAGCATGGCGTTATCCACTATGCAGTAGCGAACATGCCTGGAGCGGTATCCCGCACTTCCACGCTGGCATTGACCAACGTAACCATTCCTTACGCTCTGCAATTGGCAAACAAAGGCTACGCTCAAGCGATCCGCGACAACAAGCCATTGGCTAAAGGCGTAAACGTGATTGCGGGTAAAGTAACGTATAAAGCAGTTGCCGACACACACAATCTCCCTTATGCAGCTGTTGAAGAAGTTCTCTTGGTGAAAAACTAAGGAGCTATATAGTTAAAAAAAGAAACTGCCTGTCTCTTGTTGAAGAGATGGGCAGCTTTTTTTCGCTCAAGGCAGGAGATGTTCAGGATAGTGGTACCAGTTCAGCTTCATTTTGCCTGAATCGCTTAAACGGACATGAATGTTTACTTCGGCGAGTGCATCTGCTTTTAGTTTATTGTTGTGGTTTTTGGCAAACTGTTTCCACGCGTTAAGATCTAGCTTGTACAGGGCTTCTTCAAATCCGTAAAGATCGGTCCCGGCAGCAATCCCCTTCAGAAAAGTTCCTCTGATTTGCTTTTCGATCTGTTCTTCCGCATCCTTTTTCATGAAATCAGCCGATACCCTCCCCATCATTTCTCGAATAAAGCCGTTCATATGAATATCGACACGAAATCGGGGGTCTTCTCCTGTCTTGATGGGCGTTACATGCACATCGACGTTCTGGATGCGCAACGTAGCTTTTGGTTTATTGTTTTCTTTTACGATTAATCCTGCAAATTCCGTATGGGGATTCATCCACCTAAGACCCAGCAGGTCATTATTGGGGAAAAATCCGTTCCATTTGCCCCTGTAAACGGTATGAATACCATCGATGGTGAGGCGAGAAATATACTTGTTATTTTCCTTCCAGGCGTGCTTGTATACGGAGATGTTCGGAATGATAACCGTATTGCTTGGTTCCCAAAAGCGGGAAATAAAGGTGTAATACCGGATCGGTTCAATAAAAGAACGCTGCTTATACACTTCCTGCGGCTGATGCAAAAGAGAGTTCAGTGGAGAAAAGCCGGTGACAGAGTGATTGCTAAGGACTTCTGCTATCGGCTCTCTTGTCCCGAACACCCACTTGGTATAGCGAAGCAGTCCATACCGATTCAAGATGTCAAAGGTTACGATTACATCCTTTTGGAGCATGCGCTCGTGATAAATAAGCGTGGATACAAAGCCGTAGAACAGAGGAATTTGCGCATTCTTTTGCATATTATCCATAGCGCTTTGCAATGTTTCTCCTCTACCGATCGAGATGATTACAGGGGGTTCTGTAGTGCCCGGCGTTTCTTGTTTTGCCACACTGGACAGGTCCGTTGACTGGGCGTACAGGACGTATTGGTTGTTCTCGTAGTCAATTCCAATTGCAGAGAGGTAGTTTAGATCCTGAATCGATTTTTGATCCCAGCATCCACTTGTGAAGCCCACAGACAACAGCAGTACCAAGCATGCCATCAGTTGTCGCTTCATTTCATGCCCCTTTCTTATCTCCCTGTTTAAAAATTCCAATCAGAGGGCGGAATAAAACTTTGACAAGCGTATTCAAAAAGTTGGAAGAATGATTCAAGACGTAAGGTCTCCCAAACGAAGTAAGAGTAGACAAGTAATAAACCATGATCAAAAGACTGAGTACAAACCCGTAAATACCAAGTATCGAAGAAAGGAGAAAAACAGCAAACCGGGCTACCGTGACGGCTCCACTCAAAGACTGATTGATCAGAGTAAATGAAGCAACGACGGTGAGCGAGCCAATAAACAACATGGAGGGAGAGGTAAGTCCTGCACGAATGGACGCATCTCCAATAATAAGCGCTCCTACCAGAGCGAGTGTTTGCCCGACTGTTTTGGGCAGACGAGCGCCTGCTTCGCGTAGAAATTCAAAAATAAAGAGAATCCCGAATAACTCCATCGGAGCAGAGAATGGCAGCCCTTTTCTCCCTTGGGTAATAGTAGCCAGCAATTGAAAAGGAAATTCCTCCACATTGTAAGCAGATAAGGCGATCCAAAACCCTGGGAGAAAGACGCCGATAAAGATTCCTCCCAAACGTAAAATGCGCTCCAGCCACACATAGGCAATCGGATATTGATCATCCTCGGGAGATTTAATGAGCTCCAAAAGAGTTACGGGTGCAATCAAGGCGAGAGGAGAGCCATCCACCATCACGATTACTTTTCCTTGAAATAGCATGTAAATAGCATAATCAGGACGTCCTGTGTAATCTAAAAGTGGAAAGAGAGAGTAGGTATGGTCGCTCAATCTTTGCTCGAGAATCGCGCTATTAATGTTTTTTTTACTATCGCATTCAGCTAGCCGATCTCGCATCGTTATCACGAGGTCAGCAGGAGCTGCATCGCGCATGTATAGCATCGATACTCTGGTTCTGGAGCGTGTTCCGAGTGTATACGACTCACAAGCTAGTGCGAGTGTTCTCATCCGCTTGCGCACGAGTGCGACATTGGCGCTCAGATCCTCGACGAATCCGTCACGGGGCCCTTTGATGGACACTTCCGTATTTGCTTCTTCCGTGGTACGCTGCGGCCTGTTGGAAATATCCCACGTAAAAGGCGGTAAATCTCGCAGAAATAACAACAATTCACCTGCAAATAAACGTTCCACCCAATACTCTTGTTCATCCAGAAGAGGAATGAGCGGAAGGGAGCGGAGATCGCCTTTTGCCAAAAATTGATCGAGCTGTGGCAGTACAACCTCCTGCATATGCCTAACATCAGTCAGTCCCTCACAATACATGAGCAGACTCTGCTGGTCTTCACTCGAAACCAATCGCAAGAGAACGACATCTGAGCAATGGGCAAATAGTTCGCGTAGCTCGGCTTCACGACTCATGACCAGTATCCTCCTGTCTGATTGATTGCCGCAGGGCTACTCCACCTAGAATGAGTGAGATGGCTAAAATGACAGCTAAATATAGCGGATAATAGACCATTGATAGGAAAGAAACAAATTGCATATCACTGAAAGGCAAGCTGGTGATCGTAATCATGCTGCCGCCGAGAAAGAGTAGCAGTGGCCATTTTTTTGCATAGGAATGCACTTGCAAGAGCTCACAAATTAAAATAAAGCAGAGCGAGATGCGCACAAAGGATCCAGAGAGCCATTGATAGATGGCAAAGAACTCCACGTTTTCAATATCCTTACCGATTGTAAGCAAACGCCACTGCTCAAATGCAGGAAATCGCTGGCGAGTGGACTCGATGGCGCCAAACTCTGCGATTGCACCAGTCAACGGACTGAGCGTGAGAATGACGATGATAAATACAAGCACCATGTAGTGAACCAGTCGCAGCGGAGCACGAACATGATGCTGGAGCAGAAGCAGGACAAACAATTCTACAAAGCCTCCACCTACATAAAGCATCCCGTGCAGCATCGGGGCATATCCATGTTGAAACAGCGGCAGAAGCAAACTGTAGTCTTTTTTAGGAACATTGCCAAAAGCGACAAAAAAACCAAGGATGGATACAGCAGGGAGCAACATGCCAGCCGTGATGCCAAGTGGGGCAATACCTCGATGAGCCGCAATCACACAAAAAGCGATCAGAGCTAGGGCAGTCACCCATTCTGGCGTTCGCGGCAAATAATTTACAGTAGTCCATGTTTGTGTATCAAGCAGGCTGACTAATGCCATCAAGTATAAGGCGAGAATAATCGGAGTCAGGATCAGGTAGCTGACGAATTTGCCGGAGCTACGAGTAAGCCATGTGGACAATGGCTGCTGCTTGAGTCGGCGATTAATAAAAGCGAGAATGATGCCCCAAAAAATATAAGGAATGGCAGTGAGCAGAACGCTTACCCACGAGTCGCGACCCGCCTTGCTGAGTAATAGAGGGATGACGGTTACATGATTGGTGATGCCTACTGTCAGCATGATCATCATGATTGCTTGGCCAATCCCGATTTTTCCGTCCACTTTCATAGCGGTTCCTCGTCATCTCTAATAATGGTGGTGCTGTTATGATTTACCTGCCTGCTTGGAAATATGTATCACTATATAGAGGTTACCTAGCGTAAGCAAAGTATGGTATTCTACTATGAGGTAAAAATGGAGCGAGGAGTGCAACCAGATGTATCAGCTTATACGAAAGTATCTGTTTCAGCAGGACGCGGAAGAAATTCATGAGAAGACGATTCATGCCCTGAAGCTGGTGGAGGATTCGGCTCCAGGAAAAAACTTGTTAAAAATGGTTTTCCAGATGCGAGATGAGCGTTTAGAGACAAAGCTATGGGGACTAACCTTTCCCAACCCGGTAGGTCTGGCAGCTGGATTTGATAAAAATGCGGAGGTTTATCATGCACTGGGTGCCCTCGGGTTTGGTTTTGTCGAGGTAGGTACACTTACCCCACAGGGACAGCCAGGCAACCCGAAACCGCGTGTGTTCCGACTTCCTGAGCATCAAGCGGTTATCAACCGGATGGGTTTTAACAATCAGGGTGCCTATCTGGCGTCACAGCGCTTGATAGACTATGCCTATTCCGATATTCCGATTGGGATCAACATCGGGAAAAACAAAGTGACACCAAACGAAGAGGCTGCCACCGACTACAGTAAATGTATGGACATGCTGTACTCATACGGCCATTATTTCGTAATTAATATCAGTTCACCGAATACGCCAAATCTTCGAGATTTGCAGGAGACAGAGAGCATGCGCTTGCTTGTTCGTGCTGTACGTGAAAAAGCAGCAGAGATGGAAGTGCGCGGGGTAAAGAAAAAGCCGATCTTGTTAAAGGTTGCTCCTGACATGACTGACGAACAAATGCGTGATGTCGTACACGCTGCCGTAGAGGAAGGGATCTCCGGAATTATTGCTACCAATACGACTCTTTCTCGGGAAGCCGTGAAAAATCATCGTCATGCAGACGAAGCGGGCGGATTGAGTGGAAGACCACTAACTGAACGTTCTACCGCTTGGGTAAAAGAAATCTATCAAGAAATTGGCGACAAGGTTCCTGTCATTGGTGTAGGCGGTATTTATACCGGTGAAGACGCGTATGAAAAAATTCGC
Organism: Brevibacillus sp. SIMBA_040; assembly: GCF_046535075.1. Taxonomy (NCBI): domain Bacteria; kingdom Bacillati; phylum Bacillota; class Bacilli; order Caryophanales; family Paenibacillaceae; genus Brevibacillus; species Brevibacillus sp. SIMBA_040. Next base: position 521,200 of record NZ_JAWRXI010000001.1, on the reverse strand, counting down.
GCAGGGGCCAGCCTGGTTCAGGTTTACACGGGGATGATTTATCAAGGCCCTGGTATCCCAAAGCAAATTAATAAAAAGCTGCTGCAGCTGATGAAGCGCGATGGTTTTACCCATATCAGTGAAGCGGTTGGAGTCGACGCAAAAGCATAAATATTTCACATAACTGCGAGCAGAACCTGTCCCTTCGGTTGACATTCTGCTCGCATCCTTTATTTTGTGCTCTTTTTCTTTACTTCTCTTTTCGTTATAATAAGAGAGGACAATTCATCATTGTCCGAAAATTTCATATTGTTGGCATTAGGTGCCTTTATGGGCGTTGAACCATAGAGGGTAACAGGGAATCGGGTGAAAGTCCCGAGCGGTCCCGCCACTGTAACCAGGGAGTTCTCTTTGACAGAAATCCACTCATATCTATATGGGGAAGGACAAAGAGCGCATCGATCTGGAAGCCAGGAGACCTACCTAGCAGCCACACCCGGATACCTTCGCGGAAAGGAGCGGTGAATACGAGGCAATATGGCTGAATGGTCGGTCTATTGTTTTGTGCGCGCAAATCTCGTCTTCGTGTAGATGGGATTTTTTTGTTTGGTAGAAGTAAGAAAGGAAAGAAAAGGGGAAAAGGAGGAAGTCGAATGAATCGGTCGCGGATTGTATCAACATGCTTATTAATTGCCGGATTTGTTTTCTATTTTCTAGTGAATGAACCTCAGACAGGACATGCGATGCACATCATGGAAGGATATTTGCCAATCTCCTGGGCACTGTTCTGGTGGGTAGTCTTCTTGCCATTCTTTATTCTTGGATTGCGCTCGATCAACAGGATCGTCAAAGAACATCCTGAAATGAAATTGCTTCTGGGGGTATCGGGCGCCTTTGCTTTTGTTCTATCTGCTCTCAAAATTCCATCGGTGACAGGTAGCAGCTCGCATCCTACAGGTACCGGACTTGGGGCAATTATGTTTGGTCCTCTGGCAATGTCTGTTTTGGGAAGCTTGGTTCTGTTGTTTCAAGCGCTTTTATTGGCACACGGAGGTTTGACGACCCTGGGAGCCAACGCCGTATCAATGGCAGTTGTGGGCCCGATGGTAGCGTACGGTATTTATCGTTTGATCATGCGTGCAAATGGTAGTCAACGTCTCGCTGTATTCTCGGCAGCTGCCTTAGCTGATTTGGCTACATATGTCGTCACTTCGATCCAATTGGCATTGGCGTTTCCAGCTGAAACAGGTGGAGTGCTGGCTTCCTTCGCAAAATTTGCGAGCATTTTTGCCTTTACCCAAATTCCTTTGGCGATTAGTGAGGGCTTGCTGACCGTTCTTGTCTGGAACTGGCTGCAATCTTATAACGCAAAAGAATTGTCCCAATTACGCTTGCTGAAACGGGAGGAAACGCTGTGAAAAAGGGATTAAACTGGCTGTTACTCTTAGGAGTAGTCGTACTGGCTGTCCTGCCGCTGGTATTGGTTCAGGATTCGGAATTCGGTGGAGCCGACGGAGCAGCAGAAGAAGCAATCAAGGAAATTTCGCCTTCATATGAGCCATGGTTCCAGCCTCTTCTGGAGCCGCCAGGAGGAGAAACGGAAAGTCTGTTGTTTGCTGTTCAGGCAGCTCTAGGTGCAGGCGTCGTCGGCTATGCGATGGGATTGTATAAGGGACGGCTGGATAAGTCGAAAAAATGAATTGGCAGCAGCTTGATTCCCTTTCCTATCAAAATCGACTGAGGCAGCTTCCGCCGGAGCACAAGCTCTTGTTTGGTTGCGCGCTGCTGCTTCTCGTTCTCTTAGGGCATGCGCTGGTGCAAATGCTTGTATTTGTGTGGGTAGGGGTGTGGGTGATCGGTTACGCCCGCATCCCTGTGCGTTCTTATTTGCTCTTTTTACTCTTGTCCACCTCCTTTTTTGTTGCGGGACTCCCTGCTCTGCTCATTGATTGGGTAAAAGCAGGAGCCGATCTGCAAAAAATAGAGCTGCTGACAGCGTGGAAGGTCGGTTCGTATGTGGTTTATATTTCGTCTGCAGCGCTTGGCAAGGTCTATGTTTTATTTTGGCGCACCATGGCGAGCTTGAGCTGTTTTGCATTCATCCTGTTTACTGTGCCCTTTGCAGAAATATTGCAGGTGCTGCGCAGGATCGGGGTACCGTCGATTTTGACTGATCTCTTAATGATCATGTACCGATTTATTTTTGTTCTGCTGCAAACGTCGTATCAGCTCTGGATTGCACAGCGTTCCCGTGGTGGTCATCAAGGCTTCAAAGCGATGCTGCGAGACGCAGGGATGCTGGCAGCGCAGCTGTTTATTCGCGCCATGCGTAAATACGAGGCACTTTACAAGGGGATGTCAGCCAGAGGATTTGCGGACAGCTTTGATGTACTCAGCTTGCACTCGCATGTCCGGTCGCCTCGCTATGAAAGGGAGTCCATAGCAGGCTGTATCATGCTGATTCTGCTCGAGGGCTGGACAGGGGGTTGGTGGTTTTGACACTATTGGAATTTCATGACCTGCACTACTCGTATCCGGGGGGCAGAGGACCTGTCCTGCAGGGTGTATCGTTTGGAATACCCGAGGGGAAAAAATGCGTTCTCTTAGGTCGCAATGGCTGTGGCAAGTCCACCTTGTTTCTCCACGGAAACGGCATTATTCAGCCACAAAAAGGGCAGGTCTCATGGAGAGGGACACCGTTTGTCTACAAGCGTTCTGCTCTGCAGGAAATGACGCAAAGAGTGGGGCTGGTTTTCCAGGACCCGGAGCACCAGCTGATCGCGAGTACGGTGTCGGAGGATATTTCGTACGGCTTGTGTAATCGCAAGCTGCCTCCTGAAGTCATTCGGGCAAAAATAGAGAGCATTTTAGACGTATTCGGATTGCGAGAGCTGGCTGACGCGCCGATTCATCATCTGAGCCTCGGACAAAAGCGACGTCTTGCTTTGGCAGGAGTCATGGTGCTGGAGCCTGAGCTGCTTCTCCTGGATGAACCAACAGCGTATCTTGACCGCTACCAGACGAAAAATTTGCTCCGCGAACTTGATCATATCCATCAGAGCGGGACGACTGTACTGATGGCGACTCACGATATGGATATCGCTTTCGAATGGGCGGAATGGATTTGCGTGATGGACGAGGGGCAGCTGGTATTCGCAGGTGAGCCACAGGAGGCTTTGGTCGAACGGGAAATGCTGGAGAGCCTGCATTTGGGGATGCCGCTAATTGCAGCTGTATGGGAGACTTTGCCGGATTCCGTCAAGCAAGACATAGGTGGAAGTATTCCACGGTCAGTAGATGAACTGAAGCAGAGACTGAACGGACAGCTGGTTAGTAGTTGCTGAGTGCGAAAAAAGCGAAATGGGGCGCCTGAAGACTGCAACCTGTTTTTATTTATGGCGAGTTATGGTAATATGGGAGACAAATATGTAAATAATGTTTTACAAAAAGCAGAATACATGGTAGCAGCGATAACGTAAACTAAAAAGGACCGCAGGTGTTGGCGCACCCACGGTCACTACAATAGACGTTCCCCACAGGGGGCGGCTCAGCAAGTAACAGGTTTTTAAACGCAGATCACCCGGCTGGCAGGCTCAAGGGTGATCTATTTCTTTTTGGGGAAAGACAGTATGGCCACAATAAGCGTGCCAAAAGCAATCATCAGGCTTATCGCTTCATACACTGTCATTTTTCTCACCCCCTTTTGTTCAGGAGATGAGCCGACCACCCTTTAGGAGCTATGCTATTGTATTAGGAAAATAATAGCATGTTTTGTGTCCGAACGAATAGTACAGCCTCTCCAATGACATCCTATATCGCAAATGACAAAGGGGAGGCAAGCGAATGAAAGACGATATGATTATGGGCACTTCCGTCTCCAATCCACCTGAGCGAAATGTATCCCGTAAAATAAAGAACGAGCTTATGTTTAACGTTTTGGAGCATGAAATGACCAAGGATGAAAAAATTAAAAAGCAAAAGGAAGATTACCTGATCAAAGGTAAAGAGTAAGGATGAATGACTTTAGTCCTTGCTCGTTTTGATCAACTAGACGAATAGTTGGCGAAACTGTAAAATGGCAAAAGCCGGGCAACACAGATGCAGATGGCCTGTGCGGCAATTAGCTTATTGTTTCGTTTATAGATCAATCAAAACGCTATACTCGATAAAATTTTATTTTAAGATCAATGACACTGACGAGGTGTTCTTGGTCTATTTTTATTTGATTACTAAACTACATGTTTGAATAATAACGAGCCGGGTATAGGTTATTATCACATGTCCTAGCATGAAGGAGAAGACAGAATGAGAGTAACGATACGAAAAAAATTAGTCATTGTTTGTTTGCTTTTGCTAGCCATTCCTACTCTGTTGACAGGGATCATCGGGTACACCGTGGCAAAGGATGGACTCAACGAGCTTTCGCAGACGGGTCTGAAAAATTCCGTGCGCTTGGTCATTTCGATGATTGATGTCATCAATGAGGATGTAAAAAGCGGGAAAATATCTCTAGAGGAAGCGCAAGAGCTGGTGAAAACGCATATCCTTGGACCGAAAACGGCCGATGGGAAAAGAACAATTACCAAGGAATTTGATTTTGGGAAAAATGGCTACATGTTTGCATATGATAAACAAGGAAACCTGATTCTCCATCCGAATTCGGAAGGACAAAATTTCTTGGATAAGCAAGACCCGGATGGCGTTTACTTTGCTCGTAACATTTTCGAACAAGGTCTGAATGGTGGGGGGTTCACTTACTACAAATGGCCTCTGCCAGATGATCCGAATGCACTTGAACCGAAAATTGCCTATTCGCAAGTCGATCCGAATTGGGGCTGGATCATTATTGTTGGTTCGTATATGAGTGATTACAATAGCAATGCGAATCAGATTATTTATGTACTGCTTATTATTACAGGTTGTGCCCTGCTTGTGGGAACAACGATTGTTGTTTTGTTTGCCAACCATATCGCAAAACCGCTCGTGAAGCTGACAGCTCTAGTGAAGCGAATGGATGATGGCGATTTGACGGTTGAGCCTTTGCAGATCAAAAACAAGGATGAGATCGGACAGCTATGTGACAGCTTCAATGGCATGTCGATGAAATGGAGAGAAATCATCGGTGATGTCGCAGAGACCTCCCAACAGCTGGCGGCATCTTCGGAGCAATTGGCAGCCAGCAGCGAGCAGACGGAGAGAGCGACAGAGCAGATCGCCCAGGCGATCCAAGAAGTATCGATCGGGGCAGAAAAACAAACTGTCAATATGAAAGATGCGGATGATCGTGTGACAGAAGTTTCTACGCGCTTGCAGCAATTGAGCTCTTCCATGGTTGCTGTAGCTGCGTTGGCTACGAAAACAAACGAAAAGGCGTCCAATGGCAATGACGTTGTAGCGCGGACGATTAACCAGATCAGTCTCATTAGCCAGACGTCGTCAACGACAGCGGATGATATTATCCATTTGAATGAAAAATCCAAGCATATTACGCATATCGTTGAAGTTATTACGCAAATTGCCAACCAAACGAATCTTTTGGCACTGAATGCTGCTATCGAGGCAGCGAGAGCGGGTGAGCACGGTCGAGGATTTGCTGTCGTTGCCGATGAGGTCCGTAAACTGGCGGAGGAATCAGCGAAAGCAGCCGGGGATATCAGGGCCATCATCGAACAGGTCCAATTGGATACCGAGCAAGCTGTGAGTCGTATGCAGGACGGAACAGCTGTCGTGCAGGATGGAATAACCATGATTGAGCAGACGGGAGAGCTGTTTACCGACATCGTCAAAATGATTGAGGACATCTCACAGGAATCACAAGAAGTGGTGGGAATTGTAGAGGCGATTCATGCAGAGTCACAAATCATGGTCGAGTCGATCCAGGAGGTTTCCCAAATTACAGAGCAATCCTCTGGCAACATTCAAAACATCGCTGCCGCTTCAGAGGAGCAAAATGCCACGATGGAAGAGGTTTCTGCTACAGCGGGAGCATTAAGCAAAATGGCACTCGACCTGCAGGATTCACTGAGTCGCTTTAAAATTTAGACGAGCAATGGCCCTTCTACGTGTAGGAGGGCTTTTTACAGGAAACTGGCCTCAGCCTCGTGAATCACCGTAAACTCATTATTTTTCCATTGGTATACGCGCTCAAGGTATTTTCCAACCGAATTGTCGTAATGAACGGTTTTAAAGGAGTCTGGGCTAACCTGCACAAACAAGACAGAATAACCGCGCTCCGAGCTGACAAGCCCATTATTTGAATCCATCGGCAGTATTTCGATTTTCCCATTCCTTATCGTAAACAGCTTGTAGATGAAAAGATTGCTGGACGCATACTGCCCGATCGAAAAATCGATATGTCCATCATCATTGTAATCGGCAAAGGCGAAGGAAAACGATTTTTGGAACAGCAGCTCATCGAACGAATCGTTCAAGTGGTATGACGAAAGGATGCTTCTCTGCCCGTCAAGCAGCTGGAGTTCAAATGTACCCGTCCAGTTAGGGCCAGTAAAGGGGCCAGGCTCTTGCTCGATACGATACTGTCCATCCGTCATAACCAGCACGAGATATTTTGCTTTTGAATCTCCTGCCATTTTCCTATCGAGTGGAGCTTCGGCTAGAATCGTTGACGTATCCTTGGTGGGACTGCCGCTGTTTAATGTGTCACTGCCAACGGAAAACGGCAATAAAAAGACGATTAGCATGACTGCTGCGAATACCTGATTCATGGTACCAAACCTCCAAGGGAAAACATCGTTAATAGAGACGATCGTGAGGAGGGGAAGGTTTCATGTACGATTTAGGGCTGAGAAAAATACCTATTGAAATAAGTCATTCATTGGTTTCACTCGCGATCCCGGATGAATCTTCATTCCTCTTCTGCTCATGTGCTAATTTTCGCTTCGCATTCTTTTGCTTAATGAATTCTTCCTTCAACCGCATCGCTTCTTCCATGTCGATCTCATAGAAATTCGCTAGTGCCAAGACATAGTAGAGGACGTCGTAGAGCTCTTCCTCGATCGTGCCTTTGATGCTTCCTGTTTCAGCCAGGCGAGAGCCTTTTCTGATTGCTTCTGATAGTTCGCCAACTTCTTCTATGAGCTTCAAAAAGTATGCTTGCTTGTTTTTAGGGCGAGAATCATTTTGCTGGATATAGGCTTGAAGCTCCTTTAGGGAGTAAGATTCCATTTCTGTACATCCCTCCTTTTACCAATCATACGCTTATTGTAGTTTACCGAGGGCACTGAGGTAAATGTATGGGGGAAATTGGGAAAGAGTCTTGTGAAGTACCTAGACTATTGCTAGAATGAAAAAAATTAGGAGACTTACTATAAAAATGAAGGAGGAGGGGAATTATGCATCCAAAGAAAGTCCCCCGTTAATCCCGAGGTCCACCATTCATGTACTTGTGTCAATCCACCCCACTAATGACTAAGGGAGATGTAAGCATATGAACATGAATGGACCAGTAGAAATGTCAAAAAGCGAAAGATTTCAAACCTGCCACGAAATTGCTTCGAGATTGCAAGAAGTTTACGGAGAAAAGGTTTTAGCAATTGGGGTCTACGGATCTGTTTCCAGAGGTACAGATGGGCCTTTTTCGGACATCGAGATGTTTTGTGTACTTGATGAGTCTGGTGACGAGACAGATTTTAGCTATGAATGGTCAGCGGGACCGTGGAAAGCCGAAGTGAATGTACTGAGTGCAGGCGTCATTTTATCTACAGCAGCTACTGTTGAAGGAGAGTGGCCGCTGACGCATAGTCCTTTCTTTTCCCCACTAAGCCTGTATGATCCAAAAGGTTTTTTTGCGGAGCTCAAAAAAGCGGCAGAATCACCCGCCACCCAAGATTTCACGAACGCTATCAATGAAGTGCTCGTAGGCGAAATGTACGAGTTTATTGGGAAGCTGAGAAATATTAGCGTGAACGGCCCGAACACCTACTTGCCGTATTTGACCATGCAGTTTGCAAAGTACGGTGCAATGCTAATAGGATTGCACAATCAAAAACGGTACTCGACCGGAGCGATGGTGTTGCCGGAGGCTTTGGAGTTGCCGGAGCGACCTGCTGGCTTCGACAAGGTAGCGAAACTGGTGATGTCAGGAAATCTGTCAGACCCGTCGGAATTACTATCTGCCTGCGAAGATTTTTGGAGTGGACTCACAGAGTGGGCGGTTGAACACAATTACACGATTCATACGAAGCGCATTCCTTTTTGAGCTACAGGAAATGAGACCCCTTTTGCGAGGGGTCTCGTTTTTTATCCATGATTGATCGCTTACAGATTCGAAGTCACTAACTAGTGATGAAATAAATTAACTTTGGATAGGTTACCAGCGAGTCTAGTTTGGTTAACCTGAAGGTGCCCGTTGTAAAAACCTTTTTATCCGTTGATGAAACGCCGTGTGCGATGAAAGTCGCCTGCACGGTGTAGACTCGAACGAAAACCCTCTCAAACAAACAGTAGGGGATAAGTCGAGAATAGCCAAAATGATGATATAACGATTGACCCAGTAAACGTAGTTGAAGGTGATTATACTACTTTCGGTAATCTACTAACGTTTACACTAACGATCAATACAGATTCGCTAATTGATCGGCTGGAGTTTGACTCGATCATCTTAGTAGATGACTTTGCAGGTATGAGAGTTGCGCAAATCAGATATGAGCCTGGAGAAAACGTGATGGATCTAACGCTTTATGGTGTAGTAATTCGAACTGTAGGGAAAGGAACGATTACTGTAAAAGGCGAGGTGCTTAAAAAAGGCAGTGATTTATCTGCTACAGTTCCTGTGAAGTCTGGACAATAGAATATACTCCATCAACAGCCCTCGGGATATTCCGGGGGTATGTAAAAAGCCCTTCCTTTTGAGAAGGGCTTTGTTTGCGTTTCGCCATTTATTACAGATCGTAATACAGCTCATACTCTTTCGGATTCACGGTGCGCTCCACTTGTTCGATCTCGCCGCGTTTGATGGAAATCCAGCTATCGATTACGTCCTTGGTAAAGACGCCGCCTTCGAGTAGGAAGTCGTGATCTTGTTCCAAAGCGAGCAGTGCTTCCTCCAAAGAAGCAGGAGCTCTCTTGATCTCATGCTTTTCGGCATCGGAGAGATCGTAAATGTTTTTATCCATTGGACCATAGCCCAATTCACGTGGGTCGAGCTTGCGCTTGATTCCGTCCAGACCAGCCATCAGCATGGCAGCGAACGCCAAGTACGGGTTGGCAGTAGAGTCTGGTGTGCGGAATTCGATGCGGGACGCTTTAGGCGTGACAGCCGCAATCGGGATACGGACAGCAGCAGAGCGATTACCTTTGGAGAACACAAGATTTACAGGTGCTTCATAGCCAGGAACCAGACGCTTGAACGAGTTGGTGCTCGGGTTGGTCAAGGCGATCAGGGCAGGAGCGTGGTGCAGAATCCCACCGATGTAGTGGAGAGCTGCTTCACTCAGATTGGCATATCCACCTTGCTCGTAAAACAGGGGGGTATCGCCATCGAACAAGCTTTGGTGAACGTGCATCCCGGAGCCATTGTCGCCAACAATTGGCTTTGGCATGAAGGTAGCGGTTTTGCCATGCTTGGCTGCTACGTTGCGAACGATGTACTTGAACAAAAGCAGATTGTCAGCGGTGCGAGTGAGTGTATCAAAGCGGAAGTTAATCTCACCTTGACCTGCGGTTGCCACTTCATGGTGATGACGCTCGACGGAAAGGCCAGCCCCGGTCATCAGTGTGCACATTTCATTGCGGATATCCATTTGCGAATCGGTTGGTTGAACAGGGAAGTAACCACCTTTGTTGCGTACCTTGTAGCCGAGGTTTTGTCCCTCTTTTCCTGTGTTCCAGAATGCTTCCTCAGAATCGATATGGAAGAAGGAGCCAGATGGACCGGAAGCATAGCGGACACTGTCGAACAGGAAAAACTCCGATTCAGGGCCAAAATACGCTGCGGTCGCTACACCAAGCTGTTGCAGGTAAGCTTCTGCCTTCAAGGCAATGCCACGCGGATCACGAGTGTAGGTGGAGTTGTCTGGATTGACAATGTTACAAACGATATTCAATGTCTTGGCTTCTACAAATGGATCGATAAAAGCGCTAGCAGGGTCAGGCATCGCGACCATGTCACTTTCTTCGATGGATTTGTACCCGGTCAGGCTGGACCCGTCAAAGGCAACCCCGTTGCGAAACGTACCTTCATCTACAGCATAGGCAGGAACCGTTACATGATGCTGGCGACCGAGCAGGTCAACGATTCGAAAATCAACATATTCGATTTTTTCAGAGTCAATGGTGGACAAGACAGTTTTCATATCCATGGATAGAGCACTCCAATCACGAATTATTTTACGAACTATACTCAAAAAGTTCGCTCTTTCGTACGTTATTATATTTTGTATTATAGGGAAGATCGACATTGTTCGTCAAGAGATTTTCTTACGTTGAATGTAAGGATTTCTAACATTGTATTATGGGGTTTAGAAAATGTTGCTGGTTTTGTAGAATGAAGACAAACTATTTGGACTAAAAATGGAGGCGGAATTTTGATGAAGGTACTCGTACTCGGAGCTGGTGGAATCGGTGGTTATTTTGGAGGAAGACTGGCGGAAAAAGGTGTGGATGTAACATTCCTGGTTCGGGAACGTAGATACAAGCAATTGCAGGAGAGAGGCTTGCGCGTGCAGAGTATCCACGGGGACATCCACTTGCCTTCTCCCCAAACCATTTTGGCTGGTGAAGAGGCTGGACCTTTTGATGTAGTGCTCTTGTCTAACAAAGCTTACACGCTCGTAGACAGCACCCAGTCGATCGCTCCGTATGTAGGAGAACAAACCGTGGTCATTCCGCTTTTGAATGGAATTGCCCATATGGAGCTTCTGTGGGAGCGCTTTGGGAAGGAGCGAGTGCTTGGAGGGCTTTGCTTTATTGAAACGACGTTGAATGCCGATGGTGATGTGGTTCAGACGAGTGCGATGCATGATACTGTCTTCGGAGAGTGGGAAGGCGGAAGAAGCGAGCGTGTAGATCGCATTGAGCAAGTATTTTCTGAGGCCTTGAGCACGATCCGGGCGAGCGAGCATATCCAGCAAGAAGCGTGGCACAAATATTTGTTCATCACGACATTTTCAGGAATTACAACATTGATGAATTCAGCAGCAGGTCCAATTCGCGAGACACCGTATGGCTTGGAGCTGACCAGACAGCTATCGGAAGAAGTGGCGTCTGTCATGCAAGCGCTGGGTGCCCCGATTCGCCCAGATATCGTTGAGAAGCAAATGGTAACGTTCCAAAAGCAGGGAGCAGCCATGAAATCCTCCATGCTGCGTGATATGGAAAAAGGACTGCCAGTTGAGGGAGATCATCTTCAAGGGTATTTGCTTGAGCACGCAGAAAAGCTGGGCTTGTCCACTCCACTCTTAAAAGTTGTTTACAATAATCTGAAGGTTTATGAACAGAAGCGGGAAGCGAGCAAATAAGGTATAATAATGGGCGAACGTCATTAGAAAATAGGAGGGGTATAGATGGAAGTCATCAAGATTTCCCCCCGCGGATATTGCTATGGTGTAGTGGATGCTATGGTACTGGCACTCCGCACAGCGCAAAACTTTGACCTACCCCGCCCGATTCACATTTTGGGCATGATTGTACACAATGCACACGTCGTTGAGGCGTTTGAAAAACAAGGAATCAAAACATTGGATGGGGAGGATCGCCTCGCGCTATTGGATCAGGTGAACGAGGGAACGATCATTTTCACAGCCCATGGCGTATCTCCAGAGGTACGCAAAAAAGCACGGGAAAAAGGACTGACGGTTGTGGATGCAACCTGCCCGGACGTAACGAAGACGCATGATCTGATTCGCGAAAAGGTAGCGGATGGCTATCATGTGATCTACATTGGGAAAAAGGGTCATCCTGAACCAGAGGGAGCGATCGGGATCGCGCCTGAACACGTTCATTTGGTGCAAAAGGTAGAAGAGCTCGATGCACTGGAGGTTCATGCGGATAAGCTGATTGTGACGAACCAGACCACGATGAGCCAATGGGATGTAAAGCATTTGATGGATGCGATCATCAAGCGTTTTCCGCGAGTAGAGGTACACAACGAGATTTGCCTGGCTACACAGGTTCGTCAGGAAGCCGTAGCAGAGCAGGTCGGCGAGGCGGATGTATGTATTGTCGTAGGAGATCCGCGCAGTAATAACTCCAATCGACTGGCACAGGTCTCTGAGGAAATCGCAAGTGTGCCGTCTTATCGGATCGCGGATTTATCAGAGCTGGATATCGAATGGCTGCGTGGCAAGAAAAATGTGGCGGTCACATCTGGTGCATCAACACCAACACCTCTGACCAAGGAAGTCATCAGCTTTCTGGAGCAATTCGATGAATTCAATCCCGCGACCTGGGAAAAGAAACGTACCGTTAACATGGCAAAAATATTGCCGACGGTGAAATAGGAGAGTCCTATGTCGGAAATACCCTCCGGTAATCAACGGGGTAGCGATACTGGCAGATATGTTAGTTTTGCTGCCCTTTTTCTTTTTATGTACTACGGGTTTGGCGCTTTTTCGCCGCTAATAACTCAATATTACAAATCCATTCAATTATCAGGCACGCAAATTGGCTTGATCAGTGCGGTAGCACCAGTCGTATCGAACGTGACACAGCCGATGTGGGGAATGATTTGTGACCGCTTTCAAATTCGCAAGGCGATTCTTATCCTGACCTTGGTTGTTTCGGGCTTGGTGGGACTTCTTTTTACGGCGGTCTCCACCTTTGCGTATGTGTTGCTGCTCTATATCGTTTTATCCTTTTTTCAGAGCGCAGTTATTCCGATCTCGGACAGCTTGGCTTTGGGCTACGCCAAAAAACGGCAGCTCCAATTTGGTGATATTCGCATGTGGGGAGCGGTTGGCTTCGCTTTGGCGGCGTTTGTCACGGGACTTTTGGTAGATCGGTGGGGCCCATTCGTTTTGTTTTATTCGTATTGCCTGGCTCTACTGATAGCGATTCTGTTTGTGTGGCGTGTGCCAGAAGAAGTGGCTGAATCTTCACGGTTTACAGTCAGTATGTTCAAGGGTGTGAAGGACTTACTGCGCATTCCGCGGTTTGTGCTCTTTTTGATGGCGTCGTTTTGTGTTTTCGGCACGGTGAATGCCAATAACATCTGGTTTTCACTGTACTATCAGGAAATCGGGGGAACAGTGGCTGGAGTTGGGCTGGCATTTTTGCTGTTTGCAGGTAGTGAAGCGCCTTTTATGAAGCTCGCAGGCATTTTGGTTCGCAAGTATGGTCTAGAGCTGACGCTTCTTTCTGCAGCGGTGTTCTCCGCTCTTCGCTGGTTCTGGTACAGCTCGGAACCGAGCACTACTGCGATCTTGGCGATTTTCTTTATCCAGGGAATTTCAGTCGGCTTTTATTTGGCGACAGCGGCGCAGTTTGTGAGAGAAAACACGCCCGCCTCCTTGCAAGTGACGGCGATCGCCATCTTTTTCTCGGTCGGAAGCGGGCTCGGGACGATGCTATGCAATTTGGTAGCAGGCTGGATCAAGGATTCGTATTCGATGCTAGCCATTTATATGTTCTTTGGTGTCATGACGGCAATCGGGATTATCCCGCTTTTGATTATTAAGTACGGTCCATGGAAGCAGCAGGTACACCAAGAAGAGGTTACGACTACTCAATGACCAGTGTTCCCTGAAAGCCGGTTTCTGGATATCCAGGAGAATCGGACACGAAGGAAAATTGGCCTTTTCGATCAGCCGAAAATTGCAGCATGGTCGATTGGGTAGGCTTTAATTCAGTGGATGCCAGGTTTAGCTCACGAATAGCCAGGTTATGTGGTCTGGTGTCTGTGTTGACGATCATCAAGGAAACAAGATCACCTTCGCGAATTGCTAACCGATTGGGCAAAAAGCCGGCACTGGAAATCGTGACGGTTTGTGTCCGTGAAGCGACTGCAAAAGACGTATGTAGACGATTTTGATGATGTGTCCACAGGAGGGCGATCGTTACAAACAGGGCGATGAGTGGATAACAAAATTGCCGGAACCGTAGACTAGACAATTCATATCAGCTCCTTTGAACGCAAAAATCCATGATGTTACTATTATCCTGTCCTGTCACTGTTTGAACTAACCAAGAAATTGAACAATCGAATACACGCTTATTACAAGGGTTCCCTGATGGAAGGGAACCTATTTTTGACACATTACCTTGTCACACATAGTAATGTGTGTTAAGTTGTATTTGCGAGGTGAAATAGATGGGGGAAAGCAATATTAGCAGCGAAATCATTCGCGGGCATCTCGATGCCATTATTTTGCGAGTGCTCTGCGAAGGCGATAATTACGGCTACGAAATCATGAAGGCGATTGCTAAAAATAGCGGCGGTCAATACGAGCTGAAGGAGCCGTCCCTGTATACAAGCTTGAAAAGGCTAGAAAAGCAAAAACAAATCGTCTCTTACTGGGGAGACGAAACACAGGGCGGCAGACGAAAATATTACAAAGTGACGCCAATGGGCAAGGAAGCGTATGAAGCTGCTTTGGAGTCATGGAAAGTAGCCAAAGCAATCATTGATCAATTAATCGAAAGGCAGGATCAAAGCTGATGGAGAGTTTACGCAAGCATGTGGACCAGCTGTTTGAAAAGTACAAAAGCAGCAAACAAATCCAGGAGCTAAAACGTGAGATACTGAGTAACCTCGAAGCAAAGGTCGCCGATTTAACCGCAGGCGGCATGTCGTATAACGATGCGGTTGATGTTGCGAGAAGAAGCATTATCTCGATCGATGATCTGATCGACGACCAATCGAAGGTTTATGTCAATCAAATGACAGCAGAGCTGGTGCAAAGAGGCTTACTGTATTTTTTGATCGCCTGGATCGTTACGATGCCTTTTCGAATCGTCGGGAGCGGGATTTTGTTAAATGGATTGCTTTTGCTGGGGAGCATTATTTTAGGGATTGTATACGTGGTGCTGCGCTTGAAAAAGAATGATATGCACCTGCGCCGGACGGCTGCTTTCGATGTGCAGGCAGCTTTTCGCCGCAGAAAGCTGGTCTGGATCATCTGGGCGATATTTATCACGGTTACGGTTCTTTACAACACGGCCATGCTCTTTGGAAGCAACATTTGGTTTCAGACGCAGGTTAAAATCGCGGGACCGTACCATTTTGCAATGCTGGGCACCCAGTATGCGCTACCTTTTGTTTCGTTCCTTATACCGATGCTGTTTCATATCGTACCTGGGCTATTGATGAAGTATGAGGCAGGTGAAGATGATGGCTATGAGGCATAGAGTCATTATGGTTTTAGCAATCGCAGGAATTGCCTTGCTTGTATTGATTCAGGGCTTCATCATTCCGGGGAATCAGGCCAAGGAAGAGCGGTATCAGCTAGAGCAGCAAAATCCGCTTACGCACGATCTGGACTCCATTCTGAAATATAAAAACAAGTACATGGGGAATGCGTCCAATCTCATGAATCTGTTTCAGCATTTGCCCCTGCAAAGCATACCGAAGACATTTGAGCTGGACTCTGACAAGCTCACGCTGAAAGTATTGTACAGTGGGCCTGCAAGCAGTGTGAAAGAAATCGAGCTAAAGCGGGCGTTGCTGTACAATTCCCTTGCCGCGTATGCCTTAGTGGATAATTTGGAAGCGATTGAGTTCCACTTTGAAGATGGAACCTATACAAGCACGCGTAAAGCAACGCAAGAAGTGTTTGGTGAACCGTTGTCTGATCGGTTGACAAAGGAAAAGTGGAAAGCCATCCAGGAGCAGCTAAAGGACGACAGCTATGTAAGCAAGCAAGCGCAAATTGTTATTCAAAAGTAAAGGACATGAATGTTCAGCCGAGGAAAAAAGCGAAGCCCTGACCAGAGATGCTGCTGCAAACAGCTGCTTTGGAAGGGGCTTCGTTTTTGTTTTGATCCTGCATGATCTCTTCTTTACACAAATAGATGAAGCAAGAAATAAATCAGCGCAGAAATGACCGCGGAGATTGGCAGTGTGATAAACCAAGTGATGACAATCCGTTTGGCGACTCCCCAATTGACGCTCTTCAACCGTTTGGCGGCGCCGACACCCATGATTGCCGAGGAAATCACATGTGTGGAGCTGACAGGCAAGCCTAGCTGTGTAAAGGTGAAGATGATGGAGGAGGAGGTCAGATCGGCGGTCGCCCCATTAATCGGTTCGATTTTGGTAATTTTTCCTCCAACTGTTTTAATGATTTTCCATCCGCCAACAGATGTGCCGAGTCCCATGGAAATCGCACAGATCAATTGTACCCAAAACGGAATATGTCCAGGATCAGACTGCAAGTCAGCCGCCACTAAAGCAAAAACGATAATTCCCATTGCCTTTTGTGCATCGTTTGTACCGTGAGTAAATGATTGCAGAGCAGCCGTCAGGATTTGGAAGTAGCGAAACCGCCTGTTAATTTTGGAGGGAGGGGTCGCGACGCGCCGGAAAATAGCATAAAACAGATTCATCATAAGATAGCCGAGCAAAAGAGCGATGATCGGAGAAAGAATCAGCGCCTTGAAAATCTCGGTGAAGCCACCCCAATTGATCGGTGTGGTTCCTGCTGCTGCAATCACAGCTCCGACGATCGAACCGATCAGGGCATGGGAAGAGCTACTAGGAATCCCGTACCACCACGTAATGAGATTCCAGAAAATCGAGGCGAGCAGTGCTGCCATGACGATGAGGACACCGTATTCCAGCTTGGAGGGGTCAGCGATTTTGCCACCTATCGTTTTGGCGACACCTGTAAAAGTAAGGGCTCCAATAAAATTCATGATGGCAGCAAGCCCAATGGCGATTTTGGGAGGCAGGGCCTTCGTAGAGACGGTCGTGGCAATAGCGTTGGCCGTATCGTGAAATCCATTGATAAAATCAAAGGAAACAGCAAGAACGACGACGATAACGATGAGGGTTAGGCTCGTATGCATGGAAGTGGTCTCCTTGTTTTATGTATTGCCCATGATGACGGTCTCCATCGCATTCGCGACGTCCTCACAATGATCCATGACGTCCTCGAGTACTTCATAGATTTCCTTGAACTGGATGATGTGAATCGGGTCGGTCGTTGCTTTGAAAAGCTGGCGAATACTGCCGCGTAACAGCTCGTCGCCTTCGCTTTCTAAATCATTGATCCGAATAATATACTCTTTCATCGCTGTCAGCTTTTGTTGTTGCAACAGCTGGGTCGCGAGCAAAATCTGGTGGGTAGATTTTTCAATGATTTGGCCGAATTTCACCATGGTTTCATCTGGTTCAATGATATCGTACATATAGAGCCTGGACGCACAACCCTCCAGCCCGTCAAGTACGTCATCCAATTTTACTGCCAGCTCCATGACGTCCTCTCGCTCGATCGCGGTAATAAATGTCTTGTTGATTCTGATGATGATTTCATGAATCAGCTTATCTCCCTTTGACTCATATTCCTTCATGGTATCAGCAAAGCCTTTCACGGTTTCTAATGAAGAAATTTTATATTGATTAAAATAAACGGCGGATTCATGAACATTTTTTGCGATCTCATAAAGATCGTCCAGTAGGGCGTCTGATTTGGTAAAAAGCATGAAGAACCTCCCCGCGTACATCTGACTAAGAGTATTTTTAGTGGGGGAGGCTGTGTTTATGCACCCTTTCAGGAAATAGGAAAGAATAGCTGGCTAGCCATATACAGGGCGAGTCCCCACATGATGATGGCGGAAATGATAGTTAAGCAGCGCAGCAGTCGTCCGGAACGGTCCAATCTGCCAGCCGTGCGTCCTGCGATAGCAAGGCCGAAAAACCAGAGGCAAGAGACGATGATACAAGCAATGGTAAAGCCCCACTTTTCTGCTCCCGTATAGCTGAGCGAGCTAGTTCCGATTACCCCGATTGTATCCAGAATGGCGTGCGGGTTCAGTAGAGAGACGGAGGCAGCAAACATGACCTGGCGTTTTGCCGAAAATGGCTTAGCCTCGCTGTTATCCGTTGTGGGACGGCTTCGCCATGTGAGATAACCCATGTAGAGCAGGAAGCAGACGCCGACCACATACAACACCGTCTTTAGCCATGAGACAGTAAGTACAACGAGCGATACCCCGAGCACAGCTAACAAAATAAGCAGCATATCACACAAAAATGCTGTGATGACTACAGGCAAT
Source organism: Brevibacillus sp. SIMBA_040 (assembly GCF_046535075.1). Classification (NCBI taxonomy): domain Bacteria; kingdom Bacillati; phylum Bacillota; class Bacilli; order Caryophanales; family Paenibacillaceae; genus Brevibacillus; species Brevibacillus sp. SIMBA_040. Next base: position 503,050 of record NZ_JAWRXI010000001.1, on the reverse strand, counting down.
GCACGCCATATTGTAGGCTGGGCAGCACCTTGATTAAAGACAAAAACATTTTGGGCACCTAACGGTAAAATGAGTCCGAATGCAAGCACGAGCCCATGTAAAATTGCTTCGATCACAGATGTTCCTCCTTATGTCCTTCCAGTTGATTGCGAATACTGTCATTATTCCTGTTTCTAATCTTGTTGTCTCCAGCCAATTGGTTTACTTCTGACTCAACCAATCTGTAAAATGGAGCCAGGAAGGAGGAACGGCTGATGCTTACTATAGACTGGAAGCCCGACAAGTCTTCAGATATAGCCGTTTATTTGCAAATCGTTGCGTACATACGACAAAAAATCGCTTCAGGTGATTGGCCTGTGAAAAGCCAGTTACCTACACAACGTGCATTGGCACAAGCCTTCGAGGTAAATCGCAGCACGGTGGTGACTGCTTTGGAGGAGTTGAAAGCGGAGGGCCTGATTGAGTCGACAATGGGCAGTGGGACAATCGTTAGCAACAATACGTGGTCGCTTTTGACGACAAATCCGCCGCCAGACTGGATGGGATATGTACAGTCTGGGATGCAGATTCCCAATATTCCGACCATCCAGCTAATCAATCGGTATGAGCCAGATCCGAGCTATATCCGGCTAGGAACAGGGGAGCTGTCACCTAAGCTTATTCCTACACGAGGAATGGAAGAGGTGATGAGTGGCCTGCGCGGAAAAATGACCACACTTGGTTACTCAGAGCCAAAGGGTCTACTAGTGCTACGTCAAGCGATCAGCTCTCATCTGCGAAACAGGGGAGTAGAGGCATCGCCTGGCTCTATTCTCGTCGTCTCGGGTGCGCTTCAGGCGATGCAACTGATTTCGCTCGGGATCTTGCACCGCGAGTCAGCTATTTTATTGGAACAGCAATCGTACTTGTATTCATTGCCTCTTTTCCAATCGTCCGGGATGCGATTGGTGGGAGTTGGCATGGATCAGGAAGGAATACAGCCTGAGGCGCTGTCCCGGCAAAAGCAAATCCATAAGGGAGCACTGCTCTACACCATTCCGGCCTATCACAATCCGACTGGGATACTGATGAGCGAGGGAAGAAGAGAGCAGGTCATGGCTGTCTGCGAAAGGGAGCGCTTGCCGATTTTGGAGGATGACGTCTACGGGGAGCTATGGCTTGATGAACCAGGTCCGTGGCCGCTTAAAACACGGGATCAGAATGGGTTGGTTCTTTATTTAGGCAGCCTGTCCAAAACGTTAAGTCCAGGTCTGCGTATTGGCTGGCTTGTGGGGCCGGAGCCAGTCATCGAACGGCTTGCGGACGTGAAAATGCAAATTGATTACGGTTCGAGCGTCTTATCTCAATGGGTGGCAGCGGAGTGGCTGTCTGGCAGAATGTATGGGCAGCATTTAGCAAAGACTCGGATTGCACTGCGAGAGAGAAGAGAACGGATGTGCAAGGCATTGAACCAGTGGTTTCTTGATATCGCTGACTGGAAGATTCCCCAAGGAGGCTTTTATGTCTGGCTTCGTCTCCATCAAGCTGTCTCCATGCGTACGCTATTCTCCAAGGCAATCGCAGAGGGGATCCTGCTCAATCCCGGGTACATTTATGACCAGGCGGACAGCCACCATTTGAGATTGTCTTATGCTTACGCTGATGAGGATGATATGGAGCGAGCACTGCTTACATTATCCAAGCTGATCAAAGAAATGTAACAAACAGTCCACGGAGCTTTTTTGTTCGTGGACTGTTCGTATTATATGAGCATGATTCTCAGTGATAATACCATTTGACCTAATTCAGAAGAACCCGCTAAAATGCCGATTTTCCTAAGCAAATCAAGCTTAATTGGTAATGACTATCACTTGTATTATCCATAAAATGTTCATTTGAGAAAAGGGAACAAAAAGTGTATGATTAAAATAATTATTAAATAGTATTCATTTTATTTAATTGAAAGGAGTTCTCATATGAAATATGCTGACTATCATCATTTAAATCATGTGAAAGAGCAAAGTAAATCTAAGAAAACATTGTGGATCACGTTAATCCTGACCCTGTTTTTTACAATAGTCGAAGTAGTAGGCGGACTGCTTTCCAACTCGCTGGCACTTTTGTCTGACTCTGCTCATATGATCTCTGACGTCATTGCACTTGGATTGAGCATGACAGCCATCTACATGGCGACGAGAAAGCCGAATCAAAAATACACCTTTGGCTTTTTGCGATTTGAAATTATCGCTTCTTTTCTGAATGGTTTAGCGCTTGCGATTATCGCGATTGGTATCGTCATCGAGGGTATCAAACGGATGATCAATCCGCAGGATGTTGACCTGCAGCTGATGTTAATCATTGCTTCTATTGGACTGGTCGTAAACATCGTTCTGACAATCATTTTAAGCAGAAGTACAAAAGAAGAAGACAACCTCAATGTAAAAAGCGCTCTTTGGCACTTCATTGGCGATTTGCTCAGCTCTGTTGGTGTTATCACGTCTGCCGTTTTGATCCATTTCACAGGCTACTACATTTTTGACCCGTTGATCAGTATGGTGATCGGGGGAATCATCTTTACCGGAGGGGCGAAAATCATTCGCGAATCGTACTCTGTTCTGATGGAATCCGTACCGGAGCAATTCGATCTCGAAGCCATCCGTGAAGCAATCAGTAAGGTCGAGGGTGTAGAGGATGTTCATGAGCTTCATTTGTGGGCAGTAACTACGGAGCATTATTCATTGACTGCACACGTCTTTGTTCGGGATAATATCCAACCATATTGTGTAATCATGGCCATTAACCATCTACTGAAGACTGAATACGGTATCGATCATTCGACGATCCAGATTGAAGACCCAACCATTCTGGATCATGGCGAGTACGGAAAACAGTTTTTACTGCAACAAGCGTAATCCATCCAAACCGAGCTATCTGGAGTTTATCGGGATAGCCCGGTTTTTTCTTTGACGTCGAGCATGAGCTGATAGAATTTCTCTATTTCTTCAAAATGGGGAAAATGAGCAGACTCTTCAAACCAGATAAATTGCTTCGCAGGTGCCTTCAGTTTTTCTAAATAGCTATAGGCAACCTGAGACGGGGTCATATAATCATATCTTCCCATGCAGAAATAGACCGGAACGGGCAGCTCGGGAATCGTTTCTAGCAGATTCGCATGCTTCGTTTGTGGCAGGATAGCATGTCTGGAAAAAGAGTCGCCCAGAACCAAGCGAATTCCGTCTACCCATGTATACTCTGGGGAAAACAAGACGCCGCTAATCAGTGCCTCATAAGAATTGCTTTTTCGTTCCGAACCGCCAAAAGCAGTGACCCACTTTCTTTCGAGCGTGGCATCCTGCCGCGGATTTTGGTAAGGCGGCGGGCCGATAATTGTAAGCTCATTGATCGCTTGTTCGTTGTTCTGCCTGTGTGCTTCCTCCAGCACAAATTGATAGGACAATTGCTCGCCAAGCATAGAGTACGCGACTTGCCCCACACCGATGTACGCGTAATAATCTTCGGGATATTTTTGGACCGTCCAGGTAGCAAGCAGACTTCCCCACGAATGTCCGACGATAAAAATTTTGGGCTGATTGAATTTTTGCTTCAAATAGACGGTCAAGTCTTTGGTGTCCGATATGAGCTTATCGACCTGCAACTCATCGCTGGACATGCCCCAATGATACGATTTCCCCGAACCGCGCTGATCCCAATTGACGACGATAAAATCGTTCTCCAGTTTTTCCTGGTACTGTCTGGCATACGCGATCTGGGGATAGCCTGGTCCGCCATGCAGGAAGAGCAGAATCGGATTGTTTTTGTCCTTGCCACGAATCAAGATCGACTGCTCAATACCGCCAAGCTCAACCTGCTCAAGAACGGCGATACTGTTTGGGATGACGGCACCGTTCTCGTCTTTTATGGAGGGGGTCCAGGACGGAAACCAAACAATGATCAAGATCAGGCAAAACAGGATGAGGCTAACGCGGTATCGCTTTCGTTTCAACTTTTGAAAAAACATGGGGTACGCTCACTCTTTCTGCAATAGATTCCTCAGGTACTGGTGCTTATGGTAAAATTATACTCATTATTTATGGGCGTTGGGAAAGAAGGGATCTCGATGAGGCAAAATGTATACGATCAGCAAGATGTGTTTGAAAATTTCCAAAATAATCGTTTGTCGGGACGGTCAGAGAACGATTTGATTGAGCAGCCCGCAATCCGTGGTTGTTTGCCTCCATTAACAGGAAAGTCCGTGCTCGACCTGGGATGCGGTGGCGGACAGCTAGTGAAATACGTATCGAGCAGGGAGCATCAGATGCAACAGGGGTAGATCTCTCGAAAAATATGCTCGACTATGCGCGAGCACATCACTCGGATGATCGGATTACGTACCTGCAAGGATCGCTTGAAGATATTGAGCTGCCAGATAATCAATTCGATCTGATTGTTAGCTCTCTCGCCATGCATTATATAGGAGAGTATGAACGGGTAGTGAAAAAAGTAGTGAGCGCGCTGCGTGACAACGGATATTTCGTCTATTCCGCTCTGCATCCGCATATTACCGCTCGTAAGCTAACTGAGGGCTGGGTGCGGGATGAGGCAGGCGAAAAGCGCTTCTGGCCTTTGGATGATTATTTGGATGACGGTCCACGCGATCTGCAGGTTACACCAGATAAAAAGGCAGTCATTTATCACCGGTCCATGTCATCTGCTGTCAATGGGTTGATCCAGGCAGGACTTACCCTCGATCAGATCATCGAGCCAACCTGTTCGCCAGAGGGTCTCATCCTACTGCCTCATCAAATCGTGGAGATCAGACGGCCTACGTTTATCATTTTTAAAACACAAAAACTCGTGCGCTAATTACCTATCAATTTCGATTGTAAATCGCACCAACCGGAGGTCAATCGTGCTGCCGCATATTCAGCGTCTGTACACAGACAATATTTTCACAGAATTAATAAAACGGTATGGAGTTACAAAAGAAGATGTCAGATTTCTCGGTGGGTTTGACAGCTATGTATACGAATATACAAAAAATAATGCCACGTTTATTTTAAAAATATCGCATAGTACAAGAAGAACAAAAAATGAGATTCATGGCGAAATGAACTGGCTCCATTATTTGGGGAAAAATGGTGTCTCTGTAGCCAAATCGATTCCTTCTGATGAGGGGAATTTGGTAGAGGTAATCGGAGAAAATGTATCCTATTTTACCGCCGTCGCTTATGAAAAAGCGCCCGGTCAACTCCCAACGAAAGCGGTGTGGAGCGAACCATTTTTTGAAGAATGGGGACGAATCACAGGCAAACTGCATTCCTTGAGCAAATCGTATCAAGCCTTGAATCCTGTTTGGAAGCGCAAAGAATGGTTTGAGGAAGAGCATGTAAACCTTCAGCGTTACATCCCAGCGGATCAAAAAGTCGTGATCGCAAAATCGAACGACCTGTTGGATCGCTTGAAGTGCTTGCCACGAGATAAAGATAGGTACGGGATAATCCATGGCGATTTGCATTTTCACAATTTTCATGTACATGCCGGTGCCATTACGTTATTTGATTTTGATGATAGTGCTTATAACTATTTCGTCTACGATATTGCAGTCGTTCTGTTTTATGCGTATTTTCGCCCGTTGCAGCAAGCAGATGACAAGCAGTTGTTCATCCGAGAATTCTTTACCAGCTTTTTAAAAGGATACCGACAGGAAAACGATTTTCTGACAGAATGGCTCTCGTATTTGCCTGACTTTTTAAAGCTGCGCCATTTGATCCTCTACGTGGTCTTTTTGCAATCGGTCGAGGGTCAAGCGATAGAAGCGGAGGACAGGGAGACCATGAACAGATTGAGGAGAGTCATTGAAGAAGAGTGGCCAATCATTGATGTTGACTTTATGGAGATACAGCGAGAAGGAAAAGGAGAATGAGCATGAGTACAAATGCCCAACGTATTTTGACGATCGAATGCAAGGATGTCATACTGCGTGAGTTTTTGGTTGAAGATGTGGATGCCATATACAACATTACGCAACAACCGCATATCATTGAGTTTTTACCAGAATGGAGCGTTCCCAAAGAGCAGCGATTGAATTGGTTGACCAACTACGAAACTGTGGAAAACAGAAAATTCATCAAGGCCGTAGCAGATGGGGGCGATGTAGGACAGCTTCGCCTTCGATTAGGGGTGATCTTGAAGGAGACGGGAGAGTTTATTGGATGGTGCTACACTGGGATAAAAGAGGAATTGCCGGCTCCGAATAGAGAGATTGCCTATGCGATATCGGATCAGCATGCAAATAAAGGGTATACCACCCAAGCAGCAATCGGGATGATCAATTATTTGTTCGAGAATACCAATGTGGAGGAGCTTAGCGCAGTAGCTATGCATCGCAATGTTTCCTCAAACCGGGTCATTCAAAAATGCGGCTTTGTTCTCGTAAATGACATCGTAATCAAGGAGGAAGCGTATTATTCGTACAAGCTTTACAAAGCTGACTGGCAGAAATAGCGAGAGTAGAGCAGCTATACAAGCTGTTAATACGCATCCCTAACGCCAAGGAGCAGAAAATGAAGCAGACAAAAACCAATGCAATGCGCATTTTGGAAAAGGAAAAAATGGCATACACGATGCTGACCTATAGCACAGACGACGGAAAAATAGATGGCGTCTCAGTCGCCCATAAGATCGGGAGGGAAGAGCACGTCGTCTATAAGACCTTGGTTGCCCAAGGTACAAGCAAAGGCTACTATGTGTTTGTCATCCCGGTGGAGGCCGAGCTTGACCTGAAGAAAGCGGCAAAAGCGGTCAGTGAAAAGAAAATCGAAATGATTCCGGTAAAAGACATCACGGCAGTTACCGGATATATCCGTGGGGGCTGTTCACCGATTGGCATGAAGAAATTGTTTCCGACACGCATAGATGAAATTGCCAAATCACTGGACACCATCATCGTCAGTGGGGGAAGCATTGGCGTACAGATCGAAACGACTCCAGAGAATTTAATCAAAGCGATAAAAGCGCAGTTTGCGGATATTGCCAAGTTTGAATAGGCGAGCAAAAGTATGAAGGCAAAATTACTCTTTTTTTACATCATGAACTCTAAAAAATATAAAAACCAAAGCCATACTGAAGTGCACCTCTTAAAGTAGACATTTGAAAAACCCCTACGGTTTATCAATGAAAACTTTCAGGAGTGCATTTTTCTGCTAATAAGGTCTTGACCACAGAAGTTCGTTCTTCTTTTATTTTTTGGAGTTAGAGAATGGACTATCAAATACTGATAATTAACATTTTTTGTTTGCTAAATAAATCCATAAAATGTTTTTTGTAAACAATTTGTAACTGTTTAATTTCTATTTTTTGGTATGAATATATTGTTATTTGAAAAAGTGTAAAGGAGAGGATTAATTATGATTAAAAAGTTCATGAGTGTATCTTTGTTAGCAGCAGTAATTTTTAGTGGGGCTATCTATCAATCTGCTCATGCAGCAGAGGCAAATGATAACTTGGTTTATGTGCCCGTTGCAGACATTACACCACAAGAGAGCTTTTCAACTACGGAAGGTAAAACGTATGATGAATTGTATGAAGAATATGATTTAAAATCTTTTGATCTTTCTACACTTCCAGAGGGTACAGAAGTGATCAAAGTGGATAGTGAAGAGGAACTAGAAGCCTTGCTACAGTATTTGGATTCAGAAGAATCAGTACAAGTTGTTGACGATTCAAATAAGATTTCTTTATTTGCCGCGGGAGTAATCAAAAAAGAAACAACTAAAAAAGCTGGTCTGGCTACTATCCATTTGGAAGGAAAGACTTATGTAGAAAGCAGTGGCTCATTTAGATACATAGACAACGCAGTTGCGCGGACTTGGGCAGATGGAGTAACTTTTGCATTGGATTGGACGGAAATCTATGCTGATGCTGATATCGCTAAAAATAAAACGTCTGTTAATTTTGATGCCAAAGGTAATTTGAAATACGTTATGGTTGTACAAGGAGTAGGCACATTCTTTGATAGAAACGTAGACTTGAGTTTGTTTTATTCACTATATTAATATGATACCAACTGCTCCTAAAATACTTGCAAAGGATCGGTTGGAGGTGGTCACATGTTAACTACATTATGGCAAGTATTGAGCTTTATTGTGTTGGTCGCTGTTGTTTATGTGATTGTTAAAATGCTTATCAAGAAGAAAAAGTAACATAGGGCATCACCTATATAGTGTGAATTTTATTGGTGGTACCCAATAAAAAAGTAACAACTCAAGCCTGACTCCGCCAAAAAACATGACGGAGTCCGGTTTTCTAATCAATGATAAGGAAACTGAGTCGAGTAACCACTGAATTGCTGATAAGCTTGCTGCAGCTGTTGCTGCTCAGCCGCCTCCAGCTTGTACCAGCCCTTTTGGAACATGAGGTTATAGGCTTCGCGTGCACCTTGATGCGTTTCATTCAAAATCTGCATCATATCGGCATGCAGCTGTTGATGGCTCGCTTCACGCACAGCGACGTTGAAGTTGTCTGTCAATAACTTGCAGGTCGCCAAGCAATCATTGAGATAGTCCCGATCGTTCATCTGCGGACCTTTAACCTGTGGCAGATGTCCTGTTTGCGGGTTTGCGATTTGATTTTGATTTGGCATCCGGATTTCCTCCCCTACTGCATCTGTGGTTGCTGCTGTTGCTGGGATTGCGTCTGCGGAAGAGTTGACATAACGGCTGTATTGTTGTTTTGCAGGTGAGTGAGCAGCTTTTGGTAGTGCTGCTGATGCATTTGCCCTGCTTTTTCTAAAGCCTGCTTAACCTGTGGATCAGTTGCCTGCTGCGCAAATGCATGCAGCTTTTTGAAGGCAATTAGCTCCCAGGACAAGGCGTCCTTGAGATAGCTCAAATCCTTTGACGTAATGACTTGTGGTGGTTCGGGAATGGGCGCTTGCGAGAAAGGTGCGGAAGACATAAGGGATGGCATCGTATTGCTCCTTTCAGGTGGGATACAACTTATAGGATGAGCCACCGACTATGAAATATCCGTGGTGGAAAACAGGCAAAAAAAGAACCAGCTGATTTGTCAGCTGGTAGCATTCGTTTCCAGGTTGGTTATGGGCGCCGTGGTAGTAGTTATCTCCAGAGCAGCCACTTGAATATCGATGCTAGCCGGAGCGATGTTCAGGCAATAGCTGGTTTCTTTGTGTACAGCCTGCTGAATTTCCTGCACGAGTGTGTGGATATCGCTTCCATAAGGCAGCTTTAGTCCTAGTGTGATTTGGAGTCGAGGCAGATCGTCAAATGTAAAAACGGTTTTGATCACTTGCCCTACCTCAGCAAAGCTATTGCAGGTGGCCAGCACAATTTTCCGGAGCACTTGTGGATGGATTTGAATACGTCCCCCGGAAAATGGCGGATGAACCACCGTTGATTCGCCAATGACTTCTCTTTTTGAGCTGAAAATCTGCTGTGCAGAAGCAATCAGACGCTGCAAAAAGTCTTTTTCCACCTCTACGCGTGGGATCGGGATGACGTGTCTTCCCATCGTTTGGCGAACGTATTGTGCCGCTTCAATTTCTTGCTGTGGCTTGATTGACTCAATCGGAATATATTCGACCGTATTGGAAAGCTGTAATGCTTCCACGATTCGTTCAATCATCCGCATCGATGTTCCCAAGATGAGTAGCCGTGCGGGTTGAATCTGCTCAAGACTTTGTTTTACTTCCGCAGCATGCTCCTTATAGTGAAAAATGGCGCGTTTGACTGCCTGAATTTTCGTCTTTTCATACTTAGCGGAGGTACCGGCTATTTTACGCCCTTCGTATATGAGAATGCCGTCATCAATAATGGCATCAATGTTCATGCGATAAGCTAGCTCAAGCGCGCTTGAGCTTTTTCCAGTTCCACTAGTTCCGTACAAGGCGTAGATTTCCATGGCAACCTCCCTTCTGTATTTTTCCTTTCATTATACACGAGAGGGAGAAGGGGAAAAAGCTAGTGGTATTGTGCGCCCATTTCCCGTGAGCGTTCCGTGGCACGCAAAATGGCTGCGGTAACTCCCTGCTGGAATTGATAGGCTTCCAAAACCTCCAACCCGGCTTGTGTCGTTCCGCCTGGACTGGTTACTTGCTGCCGCAAAATCGCTGGCTCAGCGCGGGTATCGAGTAGCATGTGAGCCGCACCGATTACAGTTTGCAGCGTCAGCTGACGCGCCATTTCCCGATCCAGCCCAGCTGTTGCCCCCGCAGCCATCATTGCTTCAACCAGGTAATAAATATAGGCGGGACCGCTCCCGGACAGCCCGGTGATGATATCGAGCTCCTCTTCGGCTACCTCATAAACCGTGCCGATAGCTTCAAAAAGGCGAATGGCCTGTTGGAGTTGGTCATCCGTCACAAAGGAATTTGCTGCAAGCCCCGTAGCGGAAAGTCCCACAGCGGAGGATGTATTTGGCATCGTACGAACGATCGGACAATTCACACCGAGCCATTCGCCGATGAGGGTGGTATGGACGCCAGCCACGACAGAGATGATTAGCTGACCAGGATGAACGACGCCACGCAGCTCTCGCAGTGCTTCCGCAGCATCCTTTGGCTTGATTGCCAAAATCAAAATGTCAGAAGTACGAGCCACCTCAAGCTTATCCTGAGTAAACTTCACACCGTAGCAATCAGCCAGCTGCTCCAAGCGCTCCTGATTATTGCGATTGGAGATCAGAAGCCGGTCTGGAGAGAGTAGTCCTTTTTTGAGAATGCCGGACAACATGGCTTCTACGATGGAGCCAGCGCCGAGAAATCCGATCCGTCCTTCTATGCACATACTGTCTTGCTTGTTCATTGGTGTTCCCTCCTTATGGACTATCGGATTTGCCCGGTTCCGCGGACGACATATTTATAGGAAGTAAGAGCAGGCAAGCCCATCGGACCGCGTGCATGGAGCTTTTGTGTACTGATGCCGATTTCGGCGCCAAAACCGAATTCTCCGCCGTCCGTGAAGCGAGTAGATGCATTATGATAAACGGTAGTCGAATCGACCGTAGTCAGGAAGCGGCGAGCAGCGTCATTGTCTTCGGTGATAATGGCTTCAGAATGACCCGTGCTATGCTTGGCAATATGATGGATGGCATCTGCCAACGTATCAACAGTGCGAACAGCCAAAATTAAGTCAGAGAACTCAGCATCCCAGTCAGAAACGGAGGCCAGGTGCAGATGAGCGCTTAGGTCAGAGTGCAAGGCTTTTGTTTGTTCGCAAGCTCTGATTTCTACGCCAGCTTCGAGCAATTGCTTGAGCAGCTCGTTTTGGTGACCAAGTGGCCATTCTCGATGCAAAAGCAGCGTCTCAGCCGCGTTGCATACAGCGGGGCGACTCGTTTTGGCATTGATGACGATTGCACGAGCCATCTCGTAGGAAGCTGTCTGGTCGATGAAAATGTGGCAGTTGCCTACGCCAGTCTCCAAAACAGGTACGCTCGATATCTCCAGGACCCGATTAATCAGGCCCGCACCACCGCGCGGAATGATGACATCAATGAGACCATTCGCCGTACATAAAATATCGACGGAGGCATGCTCTGCAAAGGGAAGATACTGGACCGCCTCAGAAGAAATGCCTACACGCCGAAGACCAGCCCGGATGCTGCTGACCAGCGCCAAATTGCTTGAAACCGCGCTATGGCTTCCACGTAGTACAATCGCATTGCCTGTTTTTAATGCGATGGCAGCAGCATCGATCGTCACATTGGGACGGGCTTCATACACCATGCCGATGACGCCAAGCGGGACGCGTACTTGTTCGATGACCAATCCGTTTGGTCGCGTCCATTGATCCATTCTTTGTCCAACTGGGTCCTCGAGAGAGATAAGCTGCTGCAGACCATCGACCAAATCGCGAATACGGTCAGGTGTCAGTCGCAGTCGATCCAGATAGGAAGCAGGCTGACCATCTGCCTCAGCCCTAGCCAAATCCTGCTCATTTGCAGCCAAAATGACGTCTGAATCTGCCTGAAGCTGCTCCCCGATAGCTGCCAGCGCTTTATCCTTTTCAGCCCGACTCAGCAAGGCCATTTGGCGTGACGCCTGTTTTGCCAATGCAATCTGTCCCAGCACTTTTTCCTTCAAGCTTTCCATGATCTCCCCAGCTCCTTTATTTTTTCTATTCCGGTCAAACCGTTCGTTCTGTAGGGAAGCGCCGGTCTATGTGATCTGTGTCCAGTGATCGCGATGGATTACGGTACCGCTGCGTCGCGTTGACCCAGCAGGTGAGAGAAGGTCTACTAAATCGGCAGCATCATATCTGCTGACACCGCGTCCGATCAATGCTCCGTCACAATAAACCTCGATGACTTCCCCAGGAGCGAAAGTACCGTCGACACCGCGCACTCCGGCGAGCAGGAGGCTGCGGCGCTTTTCGAGTATGGCTTCAGCCGCACCGCTGTCGATCGAGATGGAGCCGCGAATCGTTGAGTGGAGAGCAATCCATTGCTTGCGAGTCGGGACTCCGCTCGAAGCAGGAGCCTCTGGCTGATAGCTGACATACGTACCATTGCCGCTGCCATGTAAAATATCGAGCAAGTCAGAAGGTTGATCCAATTTTCCGATAAAGCTCGGTATCCCAAGACCTTGTGCCGTCTTCGCTGCGATCAGCTTGGAGCGCATGCCTCCAGTACCAAGCTGTGATGCTCCTCCAGCGAGCGCTTCTATCTCCTCAGTTACTTCAGAAAGCCATGAAATGCGCTTGGCATCGGGATGATTACGCGGGTCTTTATCGTAAAGTCCGTTCGTATCTGTGAGAATCAGGTAAAGGTCTGCATGTACCAAGCCTGCTACTAATGCGCCGAGCATGTCATTATCGCCAAAGGTAAGCTCTGCTACTGAGACCGTGTCGTTTTCATTGATGATTGGCAAAATATTTTTATCCAACAGGAGGGACAAGGTTTGAAAGGCATGCTGATAACGCTCCCGGTTGGAAAAGTCACCACGTGTCAAAAGAATTTGAGCGACGCTGAAGCGGTGCGCGGCAAACAGCTGCGTGTAGGTTTGCATCAGCAAGCTTTGTCCGATCGCAGCGGCAGCTTGCTTGGCAGCCAGCGTACGCGGTCGCTGTTTATACCCCAGGCTTTGATAGCCGCTAGCGACTGCTCCCGAGGAAACCAGCACAACTTGATGACCTGCTTCCCGCAGCTGACTGACAGCTGAGACGAGCAGCGACATCTTGGCTGGGTCGACACCACCGCTGGGCGCTGCCAGAGAACTGCTGCCAACTTTGACAACCAACCGCATTTTACCCTTCTTCATGACCGAACCCCCTGCTTCCAGACAATAATAGTGCGTATTCAAAAACACGCAAAAAAGCCCTTTCGTCTCTTTGATAAGGACGAAAGGGCATGATGACCTCCGCGGTACCACCTTATTTGACGTCAGCGACCTAATAGGGTACAAAAGACGTCCGGCTCTCTTTCTTTGATAACAGGTGAAAGAAACCTGTCCAGGTCTTCCCTGGATGCTCTGGGGTGGGTTCAAACTGATTCAAGGGCGAAACCTTTCAGCCGGTGGATTTCGCTCTCTGAGCCTGAAGGGCAGTTTTACTGTTCCCCGTCATTGCCGATCACTATGTGCTTATTAATTCAATATTATTCGCCGGTCCCTCACAAAATGTCAAGAGATTTATTGAAAATTTTCGCTGCCGTATGTCCCATTACGCGATTTAATCTCATAGCGTTTCGTTTTTTTATCGCGAACGAGGTGGTAGCGAATCGTTCGGTCTGCAACAACGGAAGCATCGGCTGCATTTTCTACTGTCACGTTTAAATCGCCATTCAGCTTTTGCACATTTATGTTTCGGACTGAAATCATAGTGGGATAGTCCGTACTTGGCAGTGAAACATATACCTTATCTTTTACCAGCTTGGTAGACATATTGTCGTATATGGCTTCGGCGAGCGGTTTGCTCCAGAAGCGGGAGAAGTAGCCAACGATTTTATCCTTGCTGTCAAATCGTTTTGGTAATTCGCGATAGGTCAGACTATCCTCATGAACGGTTTTGCCTTTGGCATTTTCCAGTGCGGAATAATATACTTCCTCCAGCACATGCTCGGCACGATTTAAAAACAGCACGACCTCCATTTTGTTATCTCCAAGCTTCTGCAGGGCAGTTTGCTTCGGAGGCTTGCTCTGCGCTTTTGCCTTTTCTTTTGCTTTCTCCTCGTTCGAGGGCGAATTACAACCCGTCACGAGCAGGGATAGGGTTAGAAGGAATATCCAATTTTTCCATTTGAACATAATTACACCGCCTCTTTTGGACACAGCCGTTTTCTCGTTAGCGTGTGTGGGCGAGGGGGCAAATAGCCATGTAAATATTTCCCTGACGCAATCTGGTCCTCGATTCTAGCAAAAAGGAAACAGGATGGGGGTTGTGTCGGTTCTAAATTATGTCTATCATGGAGAGAGTTATGCAGATCGAACAATTGAGGTGGAAAAATAAATGTTTGGATTTGGAAAAAAGGCGAAAAAGCTAGACGGCATCGATGTGTTGATTATTAAGACAGTAGAAGCAAAAAACCGTAACTTTTATCAAGTAGCTTTTCCAAGTGTAGTAGCGAATGATGTTCTGTCCATGCTGCAAAAATTGGAAAAATCAAAAGTGAATCAGCAAGAATTTTTGGGAGAAATCGGCGGTTTCCGCATCGTGACTCATTTAGAAGCCTTGACAGGTTATGACGTACTGGATGACGCTGATTTGGAAGGCCGTCCTGTACACATTGAGGATTTTGCCAACATTCTTTTGCGTCGCCTTGAGGCGCTGGAAGAATCAGGTAAAATGGAAGAGTCCGAAGATATGGCATTTATCATGGGCGAGCTGACTATGCTGCGCGACGGTAGCTACGTCCCACAAAATTAATACAACACGCCAAAAAGCCGTTGATTTCCAGCGGCTTTTTTCTTTCCTTTTGAATCAGACGCAACCTTTTGCGGGAGCAGCACGTATTAGAAGTGTATGGGATTGGCTGGAAAATAGACAACAGGAGGGGCAGGGATGATTGAACTTACTGGTGTGACCAAAAGCTACAACAACACGATCAAAGCCGTCGATAACGTGAGTCTTACGATTCCAAAGGGCGAGATTTTTGGCTTTCTCGGTCCGAATGGTGCAGGAAAGACGACTACAATCAAAATGATTACAGGTATTATTCGCCCGAATGCGGGACAAATCAAAATCAATGGCAAAGATATCGCCACAGAAACACTTGCGGCGAAGCGTCAATTTGGCTATGTGCCTGATAGTCCTGATATGTTCCTGCGACTAAAGGGCCTGGAGTATGTCAGCTTCATGGCAGATATTTACGAGGTGCCGCAAAAAGTTCGAAACGAACGAATCCTGCAGCTGGCACAGCGTTTTGATATGACGAATGCCCTCGGAGATACGATCCAAAGCTACTCGCATGGTATGCGCCAAAAGATCATGATTATGGGCGTATTGGTGCACCATCCGGAGGTTTGGATTTTGGATGAGCCGCTCACCGGACTGGACCCGAAATCTTCGTATACGCTAAAGGAAATGATGCGTGAGCATGCGGATAGTGGACGGACGGTGTTCTTTTCAACGCACGTCCTTGAGGTAGCAGAAAAGCTGTGTGATCGAGTGGCGATCATCAATAAGGGGCAAATCTTGTTTTGCGGCACTTTTGCAGAAATGCAGCAGCATTTTCAATCGAATAATTCGTTGGAAAGCTTGTTCCTGGAGTTGACGAAGCATGAGTAAAATTTTACTTCTCTCCAAAATCATGATGAAAAATGCCGGGTCCGCGTGGGGAAACAAAAAGGGGAGCGGCTGGAAAAGCGCCCTCATCCTGCTTGCGATAGGAATCGGCGTATTGCCATTGATGCTGGTAGGAGTCATGTTTATGGCAGGTCTATATGACGGGCTGGCATTGATCGGTCAAGAAGGCGCACTTCTCGGCCTTGGAGTGGCGTTTGTCTCGCTCGCCATTTTTGTGCTTGGGATTGTGTATGTGCTTTCGGTCTTTTATTACTCGCAGGATGTCGAGCATATGCTCCCCTTGCCGCTAGCACCATGGCAAATTCTAGGAGCAAAGTTTCTCGTCGCCCTTTTCTATGAATATTTGACGTCGCTTTTGCTTTTAGCACCATTGCTTGTCACATATGGGGTCAAGAGTGGGGCGGGCGTCCTGTACTATCTCTTTGCTCTGCTCGTTTATTTGGTAGTACCGATCTTTCCGCTCGTGCTCTCTGCTTTGGTCGTCATGCTGTTCATGCGCTTTACCAGTGTCGGAAAAAGCAAGGACCGCTTTCGGTTGATCGGAGGGCTTGTAGCCATTGCCGCAGCGGTAGGTTTTCAGGCAGTCATTCAGCGACAAACGAGTGGCAAGATGGACAACATCGAGCAAATGCAGCAAATGATCGCAAATGGAGACAATGTTCTGCTCAATCTGGTCACGCAGCTATTTCCGGCAAGCAAGCTGGCTGCTTTGGCTCTGATTGGCAGTGATAGCTGGAGTGGACTTGGCTATTTGGCAGCTTTTCTGCTCGTCGCTATTGCTAGTGTGCTTGTGTTTTTCTTCGCGGGAAATCGACTCTATTTTCGCGGGGTCATGGGAATCAGTGAAGCGATGGCCAAACGGAAAAAAGTCGATGAATCCGCTTTTCAAAAGCTCGTACGCCCACGTTCAGCGCTCATGGCCTATGGACTAAAAGAATGGAGAATTCTTTGGCGTACGCCTGCCTACTTGATGAACTGCACGCTGTCCAGTGTACTCTTGCCAGTGATTGCCTTGATCCCGATATTGAGCCGTCAGGATAGCGGTGAGATGCTGGCTTCCTTGAGTGCCCGACTGCAAGGTGACGAAGCGGGAGGCATCTCACTTGCCGTTGCTTTTGCTTCATTTCTGGTGATGGCGGGTGCCAATAGTACCTCTGTTACTGCAATTACGCGAGACGGCCAAGGCTTTTTCCTGAACAAGAGTCTGCCTATTCCTTATCCAAAAATCCTGATTGCCAAACTCATTCCCGGAATTATATTGAGTGTCGTGAGCATGCTGCTGTTGCTTGCAGAGGGAGCCTGGCTGCTACAGCTCTCGCCTGTCTTTGTGATCTACTGCTTACTCATCGGGATTCCTGGCATTATATTTATCAATCTGTTTGGGATCATGGTTGATTTGCACCTGCCAAAGCTGAGCTGGAGCTCAGAGCAGGAAGCTGTAAAGCAAAACCTAAACCCGCTGTTCACGCTGCTAGCAAGTGCTCTCGCAGGTGGACTTGCGATTGCTGGGGCATTTGCCATGGGTGGTTCCATGACAGTTGCGGCAGTAGGACTCTTTGCGCTATTTGCGATTCTGGATCTGATTTTATATCGCATACTCGTGACCAAGGGACCAGTGTGGATGGAGAAGATCGAAGCCTGATTTTGGCATGGAAAACAAGCTGCTCTCGTTGATGAGGGCGGCTTTTTTCTATTCCAGCAAAAAGTATAAACAAAAGCGGGTTGATTCCCGATACAAGAGGTAGCTAGGTCTCAAGCAGGAAGACCAGCGTAGAGCCAACCATTTCATGGTCTATCTTCTAGGGGAATTAGTGTCATATACTCATATTCGGAGAAAGAAACCGAATAGATTGGGGATGGTGTGGCGAAATAGATAGAAAGAAGGGAGTAAAAACAGTCATGATGAAGCGTTTCGTCGTTTGTTTTCTCATGGCTCTGCTGCTTGTACAGAGCACTTTTACAGGCAATGCGAGTGCAGCTGTTATGTTCACTGACACTAGGGGACACTGGGCAGAACAGCAAATTAACGAATTGGCTGAACTAGGCATTTTGAAGGGGAATGGCTACATACCCTTTCATCCGAACAATCCGGTAGCACGGGGAGAAGCTTTGGCTCTCATGAATCGCGTCTTTGAAGCAGTTTATGGACGAGTGGATCGGACAGAGCGAAAAAGCAATCTGGATTCCCGCTACTTACTGCGCCAGGAAGCAGAGCAGCTGTTGACCAACATGCGTACCATGCTACAAATCGAGACGGGAGTCGTAAACAAGTTTGATCCGGGAGATCGGATGCTGTACTATCTCTATCTAGCTGACAACTATCAGTTGATGAAGAAGCAGGAAAAGGAAAACTATGACTGGTGGATGTCCAGTCAAGCCTTGCAGCACCCGCTGTCTAGGGAAGAAGCCAGCTTGCTTTTGTTCCATTTGATGATGCCGCAAAAATTCAGAACGGCGAATATTAAGCCACAGGATGCACCGGCATACTTCACCAGCTTTTACGAATGGAAGCAGGAAAGCTTTTACCGCGATACATACTCACCATACCCACTAGCCATTCGCGAATTCAATTTCTTTCTTTCAGAAAAAAATTTTGAGCCACAAAAAGTAATGACCCGGGCAGAATTCGCCGTGGTAATGAAAAGACTGTATGACTATTTTGTGAAGGATGCCTCCAGTCAATTCAAAGGAATAGCTCCACATAAACAAAGGATTGCAAAAGTGTATTTAAGAGCAGCAAGCATGGCGTACGAAGCCAACGACCAAGCAAAGCTGTCTACTTTGTTAACACCAGCTGCGCTCAAAACCTTGAATGGATTGCCGCATCGACCTACGTTTACGGATCATGGAAACGTGACAGTAAAAATAGATGAGAACAACAAGCTAATGCTATGGGTAACGGGGCAATATCAGGATTCCAAAAACGGCAAATACCAGCTGGAGTACGTGTTCGAGCCGGATGGTTCCAATGCCTATGGTCAAAAAATTACGAATATCATTTACACTGAAAAATAACATGAAGCAAAGAAGAGGCATCTGGGCAACAGATGCTTTTTCTGTTTTTTTGAAAAAGCACTTAGAAAGGAATAAGTGGCGATTGCAACTGACAGAATATTCGTTTACAATGAAACTGAACGGTGATTCAGTTTGCAAGACAGGCATCTCTTTGGCGCAGTTAGAGGCCATTCATCCGGGATGTGATTTTTTAGAATCGATAATGAATGAGTATTCATTCAACGAAAGACATGAGCTGTGTTTTACAGGAATATCTATGGAAGAGTAGAAGTTATAGGAATACTCCACTAGTCTGAATATTGGGTAAAAATCAGCATAAGTGAACTCAGGACGTCACCAAAAGGCTTGGCAAAGCCAGGCTTTCTAATTGTAAGGAGGAAATGTGATGGAGCGCAAAATTCGCAAGGCAGCCGTTCTAGGTTCTGGCGTGATGGGAGCCGGAATCGCAGCACACTTGGCAAACGTGGGGATTCCTACCTTATTGCTGGATATTGTGCCACGTGAATTGACCGAGGATGAGAGCAAAAAAGGACTGACACTGGCAGATTCCATCGTCAGAAATCGCATCGCGCAATCGGGCAAGGATCGACTGTTAAAAGAAAAGCCGACCCCACTCTACGATAAAAAGAGCATCGATCTGATTACAGTGGGCAATTTTGACGACCATCTTTCTCTTTTGTCCAATGTGGACTGGATTATCGAGGTTGTTGTGGAAAATCTCGATGTAAAAAAACAGGTGTTTGCACAAATAGAAGCGCATCGCAAGCCGGGTACGATCGTCACCTCCAACACATCAGGAGTTTCTATTAATGAAATGGCTGAAGGCAGATCCGAAGATTTCCGCAAACACTTCCTTGGCACCCATTTCTTTAATCCTCCTCGCTACCTAAAGCTGCTTGAGATTATTCCAAGTCATGATACAGATCCAGCGATTGTTTCCTTTATGAGCGATTTTGGCGAGCATGTGCTTGGAAAAGGAACGGTGCTGTGCAAGGATACGCCAAACTTTATTGCCAATCGGATCGGTACATACGGGCTTCAAGTATCCATTCATGAGATGCAGCGCATCGGCTTGGGAGTGGATGAGGTCGATGCCTTGACCGGTCCTGTGATTGGTCGCCCCAAGAGCGCTACCTTCCGCACACTGGACGTAGTCGGACTGGACACCTATGTACACGTGGCAGGCAACGTCCGAAACAAGAGCATGGATGCACAGGAAAAGGCCATCTTTGAAGTGCCGGAGTTCGTACTGCAAATGGTCGAAAAACGCATGATCGGGCAAAAGGCAGGTCAAGGCTTTTTCAAGCAAATCAAATCTGCCCAAGGCAAAGAAATTTTAGCGCTGGATACCCAAACGCTGGAATACCGTCCAAGCATCAAGGCCAAATTTGCGTCTCTTGATGCAGCCAAAACAGCCAAGACGCTGCCAGAAAAGCTCAAGGCTCTCGCATATGGCAAGGACAAAGGGAGCGAATTTGTCTGGAGCGTCTTGAAAAAGGTGCTGCTGTATTCGGCAGACAAAGCTCACGAAATTGCAGACGATCTCGTCGCAGTCGATCAGGCAATGAAATGGGGCTTCGGCTGGGAGCTGGGACCTTTTGAGACGTGGGATGCCATCGGTATAGAAAAATCCGTTGCGCGCATGCGCGAAGAGGGCGAGACGATTCCAGCTCTCGTGGAAGAGCTGCTGGCAAGCGGAAAAACTTCTTTTTATGACAAAAACGTAGGACGTACCGCTGTATTTTCGATTGGCGATATCTATAAAAACGTAAAAGAAAAAAAGGAAAGGATCAACCTGGCTGCGCTGAAAGAGCAAGGTAAGCTGATCCGCAAAAATGCAGGTGCCGCCTTGATTGATCTGGGCGACGGTGTGGCGTGTTTGGAGTTTACTTCCCCGCATAATGCTCTGGGCATGGATTTGCTGCAAATGGCTCATATAGCCGCAGAAGAAGTACAAAAAAACTTTGTCGGCCTGGTCATTGGAAATCAGGGCAAAAACTTTTGCGTCGGAATGAACTTGGCGATGGCGCTCATGGAAGCCCAGGACGAAAACTGGCTGGAGCTCGACCTTTTAGTAACCAACTTCCACAAAGCAGGAAGAGCGCTGCGCTATTTGCATCGCCCTGTGGTGGCAGCTCCGTTTGGCATGACGCTCGGTGGAGGAGTAGAGGTCCTGTATTTGGCTGACCGCGTGCAAGCTTCAGCCGAAACATATCTCGGACTGGTGGAAGTGGGCGTAGGACTTTTGCCAGGCGGCGGGGGAACCAAGGAAATGCTGTTCCGCGCCATGGAAAATCTGCCTGATACCGGTAGTGTGCCTGTCGATTCGTTCCCATTGGTTGCCAAGGCGTTTGAGACAATTGCCATGGCTAAAGTATCGACGAGCGGTCAGGAAGCGATCAATCTCGGTTATTTGCGAACGACAGACCGAATCAGCATCAACCCTGATCATCTGTTGTACGATGCAAAGCAGCTTGTGCTGTCCATGGACAAAGAAGGCTATACGCCGCCAGCCCCTCGCAAAATCAAGATCATCGGAGAAACCGGCTATGCCAATCTGTCTCAAAATGTGTACGCGATGAAAAAGAGCGGGTACATCTCTGACCATGACGAGCTGATTGCAAACAAGATTGCGTATGTCATGTCTGGCGGCAATCTGCCAGCGGGTACAGAGGTAACGGAGGAGTACATTTTAGGACTCGAAAAGCAAGCGTTTCTAGAGCTTCTCAAAACGCAGAAGACCCAGCAACGCATGCAGCATATGCTGACCAAAAACAAGCCCTTGCGCAACTAATGAGAAGGAGGCAAAAACGATGAGAGAAGCCGTTATCGTCGCAGGAGCACGGACCGCGGTTGGCAGGGCAAAGCGAGGCAGTCTGAAGGATGTTCATCCAGTAGATTTAGGAGCCGCCGTTGTGTGTGATTTGCTGAGACGCGTTCCGCAGCTAGACCCTGCTGATATAGAAGATGTCATCATGGGTACGGCTGTACCCGAGGCTGAGCAAGGGATGAACATGGCACGTCTGGTTGGACTGCGTGCCGGATTGCCCAGCAATGTAGCAGGGATTACAATCAACCGTTTTTGTTCATCAGGGCTGCAAACCATTGCATACGCCGCACAACAGATCATGGTCGGCAGCTCCGATGTGCTGGTGGCTGGTGGAGTGGAGAGCATGAGCCTCTTGCCGATGGTCGGACACAAGGTCGCGCTCAACCCAACTCTCGTAAAGACAATGCCAGAAGCGTACATGGGCATGGGACATACGGCAGAAGAGGTAGCAAAGCGCTACGACGTGACCAGAGAGGCACAAGATGCTTTTGCTTTGACGAGCCATCAGCGAGCGGTTGCTGCGATTGCAGCGGGCAAGTTTCAGGACGAAATCGTTCCGATGACTGTGAAGCAGCATTCTTTTGATGCAGAGGGCAAGCTGCAAGTAAAGGAGCGCGTATTTGACAAGGACGAGGGCGCACGCGCTGATACGACGATGGAGGCGCTTGCTAAGCTCCGTCCAGTGTTTCATGTACAAGGCAGTGTGACGGCAGGAAACTCCTCGCAAACAAGCGATGGTGCTGCTGCGGTTCTCGTGATGTCCGCTGAAAAAGCTGCCGAGCTCGGCGTCACACCGATCGCCAAATTCCGCTCCTTCACTGTAGGAGGCGTAGATCCTGATATCATGGGGATCGGCCCGATTGTAGCTGTTCCGAAAGCGTTGAAGCTGGCAGGAATCAGTATCGAGGATGTTGACTTGTTTGAGCTGAACGAAGCGTTCGCTTCCCAGGCAATCGCAGTTATCCGCGAGCTGGGCTTGGACCCGGAAAAAGTAAACGTCAACGGCGGCGCAATTGCGATGGGCCACCCGATGGGATGTACCGGAGCAAAACTGACGATCTCTATCTTGAACGAGCTAAAAAGACGGGGCGGCAAGTACGGAGTCGTTACGATGTGTGTAGGTGGAGGCATGGGAGCAGCTGGCGTCTTTGAAATGATTTAAGCAAGTACGTCCATTTTCGTATAAGGAGAGGGTTTGTAATGGCAGATACGGAAGAATTGATCCGTGGTGGAAGCTTTTTGATTGATGCTGGTTCGCCTGATGATGTGTTTGTGCCAGAGCAGTTCAGTGATGAGCATAAAATGATTGCCAAGACAACCGAGGAGTTTATCGTAAACGAAGTGCGCCCTCATCTGGAGGAGATCGAAAACCATCAGTTTGATATCTCTGTTCGTCTGCTGAAGGAAGCAGGAGAGCTGGGCTTGCTCGCTGGCGATGTGCCAGAAAAGTATGACGGACTCGGCCTCGATAAAGTAAGTACAGCCCTCGTCACGGAAAAATTTTCGCTCTCTCGCGGTTTTGCCCTCAGCTATGGGGCACACGTGGGCATCGGTTCTTTGCCGATTGTGTACTTCGGTACAGACGACCAGAAGCGGCGCTACTTGCCTGATCTCGCATCGGGCAAACGACTGGCTGCTTATTGCTTGACTGAACCAGGATCTGGATCGGATGCCTTGGGTGCCAAAACGACCGCAACCTTATCCGCAGATGGAACGCACTATCTCCTGAACGGGGAGAAGCAATGGATCACAAACGCTGGTTTCGCCGATGTGTTTATCGTTTATGCCAAAATTGATGGCGACAAGTTCAGCGCCTTTATCGTGGAGCGTACCTTCCCGGGCATTTCGTTTGGACCAGAAGAGAAAAAGATGGGAATCAAGGGCTCGTCTACACGCACAGTCATTTTGGAAGATGTGCAGGTTCCGGTTGAAAACCTATTGGGCGAGCCGGGACGTGGGCATGTTATTGCCTTTAACATTTTGAACGTCGGTCGCTACAAGCTGGCGGTAGGGGCAGTGGGCTCGGCGAAACGGGCGTTGGAGATTGCGACGAATTACGCCAAGGAGCGGAAGCAATTCAAGACACCGCTCGCCAATTTCACGCTGATCAAAAACAAGCTGGCAAACATGGCGATCAAAACATACGCAGCTGAAAGCTCGGTATATCGCACGGTTGGCCTCTTCGATACTGCTTTGAATCGATTGGGAGACAAAGCCGACGAAGGAGCAGAGGTGGCAAAAGCAATCGCAGACTACGCAATCGAGTGTTCGATTAACAAAGTGTTTGCGACAGAAGTATTGGATTATTGCGTGGACGAAGGCGTGCAAATCCACGGTGGCTACGGCTTCATGTCTGAATATGAGATCGAAAACATGTATCGGGATTCCCGCATCAATCGAATTTTCGAAGGAACCAATGAAATTAACCGACTGCTGATCCCTGATACACTCGTGAAAAAAGCAATGAAGGGCGAGCTTCCGCTGATGCAAGCTGCTGCCAGCCTTCAGGAAGAGCTGATGAGCTACTATCCGGAAGAGATTGAGGATGCACCGCTCGCAGCTGAGAAGCATCTGATTGACATGACCCGCAAGATTATTCTGATGGTAGCAGGTTCTGCGCTGATGAAATATCAACAGGCGATTTCCCAGGAACAGGAGCTGCTGGCATACTCCGCTGACATGCTGATCGAGCTGTACGCAATGGACAGTGTCGTGAAGCGGACGGAGCGGGCGATTGTAGCTACAGGACTTGAGAATGCGCAGCAAAAGCTGGAAATGACGACAGTCTATGTACAGGAAGCATTCGATCGAATCGAGGGCTGGGCGAAGGAAGCGCTGGCAGCAATGGAAGAGGGCGACGACTTGCGGCTGCGCCTGTCCATTTTGAAAAAGCTGACGCGCCGTACGCCGATCAATACAGTTCAGCTCAAGCGTGCGATTGCAGACCGTGTCATCACCGCTGGAGAGTATACCGTGTAAGGACTATAGATAACATGACAGAAGGAGCAGAGTCCATTCTCTGCTCCTTTTTGTGTTCAATATGTACGATCCTATCCGCGAATCAAATCGTTTTGACCACATCATGCATAAAGTTGGAAGCGATCACCAACGCTAACGAGACAAATAAAAAGCCGCAAGGAACGTGGTCAGATGAAGTCGAGAGGATGGCTTAAACGAAAAAGAGCATCAGCTGCAAACCGGATGAGCCACTCTGCGGGCTTGTCAGGACCAAAAAAAGCACTCGAAATTAACGAAAGCTTAGATGAGAATATCGCTGAGCTGCATCGTATTTTTACGTTTACTCCAGATTTAGTGATCAGGGATTTCGAGAGCAAACTCATAGAGGGACGACTAGCTCTTGTTTATTTGACCGGGCTGGTAGACAAAAACTCGATTAACAACAATGTGCTGCGTCCACTGTTGGCGCCACTCGAACGCGGCCAGACGAGCATTATGGATCTTTTGTCTGTGGGAAAAGTAACGACGCTTTATGATTTCAATAAAGTAGAAGAGGCGATTTTGCAGGGCAGTAGCCTTTTGTTTATTGAGGGGCGAAAAGAAGCTTTATCCGTGGAGACACACGGTTGGCCTCAGCGTGCGATCGAAGACCCTCAGCTGGAAGCATCCCTGAAGGGTGCTCATCAAGGTTTTGTAGAGACAGGTATCCAAAATATCGCGTTAATTCGCCGATATATCCCCAATCGTGAACTGAAGATCAAGGAATTTTTGATAGGGAAAAGAGGTGCAAGCAAAGTCTCAGTCCTCTTTTTAGCTGATGTCTGTAAACCAGAGGTGCTTCAGGAGTTAGAGAACCGGATTAAAAAAATCAACGTAGATACGATCCTCAATACGGGTGAGCTGGAGGAATTCATTGAGGACAACCCATACTCGCCTTTTCCTCAGTTTATTACGACTGAAAGGCCTGATTCAGCCGCATCTCATATTTTACAGGGAAGGATCGTCGTTGTAGTCGACCGTTCTCCAAGCGTGTTGGTTGGACCAGTATCATTCGCTTCTTTTTTCCAAAATGTGGATGACTACAGCACACGTTGGCTGGTATCGACGTTTATCCGTCTTCTTCGCTTTCTGGCCTTTTTGATCGCTACCTTTCTTCCGGCTATCTACATTGCCGTCATATCGTTTAATTATGAAGTGATTCCGTTAGACCTGATTATTTCGGTAGGAGAGTCACGCGAGAGAGTGCCATTTCCTCCGCTTTTGGAAGCCGTGATGATGGAATTGACTTTGGAAATGCTCCGCGAAGCAGGGGTACGCTTGCCAGCCCCAATCGGACAGACAGTAGGAATTGTGGGTGGAATCGTCATTGGCCAGGCTGTCGTGCAGGCCGGAATCGTCAGCAATATTATGGTGATTGTGGTGGCGTTCACCGCCATTTCTTCGTTTATCATCCCGAACTATGATATGGCGTCTGCTATCAGGCTGATTCGCTTTCTCATGATGGGGCTCGCTGCTATGTTTGGGATTATAGGGATCGTCATCGGATTCATGACCTTGATTGGGCATCTGATCTCGTTGGAATCGTTAGGTGTCCCATACGGAAGTCCGTTAGCTCCTGTAAGATTCAAGGACTGGAAAGACTTTTTTATTCGCCTGCCACTTTTTAAAATGACTGAACGACCAGTGAGCGCAAGAGCTGTTCAATCGCAAAGGCTAGAGGACAATCATCAAGAGGGGGAAGGAAAGTGAAAAAGTACGCGTACAATGAGATAACTCTCCTTCAATACATCCTTTTGATTCACGGAACTCAGGTGGGAATCGGTGTTTTGTCCATGCCGCGAGATGTAGCAGAAGTCGCAGGAACGGACGGTTGGATCTCCCTCATCCTTGGATGGCTATTTGCCTTACTAGCGAGTATACTCATCATCAACATTATGAAGCGCTATCCTGAATATACCATTATCGACATCCTTCCACTCTTTTTGGGCCGATGGCTAGGCAAGGCAGGCATCTTCATTGTGGCAATATACTTTGCGCTAGCCCTTTTTACGGTGATTGCCAATACGGTTGCTATAATCAATGTATGGATATTAACTCAGACCCCGGCCTACATCGTGGTCATATTGTTTGGAATACCGATCTACTATATCGTTCGAGGGGGATTGCGCGTAATAGGAAGGTATTCGGAACTGATTTTCTATATCACCCTGTGGATGCCACTTGTGCTAATGACATCATTCAAAGATACGCATTGGCTGCATTTGCTGCCTGTTTTAAAAGAGGGGATAAGACCTGTTTTACTTGCGACTAAAACCACAATACTGTCTTTTTTGGGGTTTGAGCTGGCATTTTTTCTCTATCCATTTCTTCAGAAAAAAAAACATGCCACACTCGGAATTGTAGTGGCCAATACATTGTCATTACTAGTGTTTTTATCAGTCACCTTATTCTGTTTCGCTTTTTTTAGTCCAGATGAAATTACACAGTATAAATGGCCCACGCTTAATTTGTGGAAAGTCATTGAATACAGGTTTTTGGAGCGAATTGATATTGTTTTTCTCGCATTCTATTCCCTCATCTTGTCAACAACCACCATTCCGTACATGTATTTCACTGTCTTTACCACAAGTCAGTTATTTGGAATGCAGGATCATCGAATGCATTTGAAGATAATAGTTCCGCTCATCGTGGTGGTATTTTGGCTGTATACCCCTTCGTTCGTTGAGGTGAAAACATGGAGCGAGGTATGGAGTCTAGCAGGATTAGCTATGGGTTATATCCTTCCTTTTCTGGCGTGGGTCCCGGTTTGGTTACTACAAAAATCGGCTGGAGGACAAAAAGCTTGAAAAAACTCATACACATCACATTGATAATCGTTCTGGTTACGATCTTGCCGGGGTGCATGGATCGAATTAATTTGGAGGATACCACGCTTGCTTTGATGACGGGAATAGATCTAAACGAAAAGAATGAACTTTTGTTTTATATGACCAGTCCCGTTTTCAGCAGAGAAGCGAAGGAAAAGTCCGAGGAATTTGGGGTACGAGCAGATACCCTGCGTGAGTCGAGGCTTGGATACGACAGGCTGGTCACGGCATTGACCGTTGCGGGGAAAATACAAGTGATTGTTCTTGGAAAGCGGCTCGTACAGCACCCTGATTGGTTTAGATTGTTGGATGCGGTTTTTCGCGATGCGCGATTCACCGTGAATGCGCGAATCATCGTTTTTGATGGACCCGTTCATGATCTCTTTCACTTCAACCCGAAGGACAAGCCTCGTCTGGCTCTGCATCTAACCAAGCTGATCGATACTGCCAACTACCGGAATCTTACCGTCAAAACGAGAGCGCAGGAGCTTCACAGGCAGATGTTTGAAAAGGGAATGACCCCATCAGTGACGGAGATGAAAAAGGAAAAGGCGGTAATGATTATGGGAACAGCGCTTCTATCCAAAAAGGGTACCTACGGAGAGCTAATTAGTGAAAGGGATACCATCCTCATGCAAATGCTGCTCTATGAAAAGCGGGGGGAAATATCGCTCACGGTTCCTGTGCCTTTGGAGGAAGCCACCCAAAAGAAAATTGTGAAGGACAAGATCAGTTATATCGTGAAGGGCGTATCTCGAAAAGTGAAAACTGAATACAAGGACGGACATTTCCACTTCGATGTCCAGCTGAAAATGAGAATCGCGATTTCAGAGAGAATGTTTCCGTTCAACATGGAGAAGGATTACAAGAAAATGGAGAAAATGATTGAGGAAGAGCTGCGGAAGCACTTCGAGCAGCTCATTGCCAAATGCCAGAAAAAAGAGGTAGACCCGTTTGGCTTCGGTATTTACGCGCGTGCCTATGCGTACAAAGAATGGAAGAAGGTAGAGGATGATTGGCCGAAAGCATTCGCCAATGCTACTGTCCGGATCGTGCCAGATGTATCGATCAAAGGAAATGGTGTAATCAAATAACGTTGTGCCTCCAAAAAAGAAACCCTGGTCTAAAAATGACCAGGGACTTTGGTTTTGCTTTTGAATTAGTAGATTGCTTCCCAGCCTGCTGGAGTAACGAACAGACGGATTGCTTTGATTTTACGGTCGTCCATCAGTGTAAAGTAATGACGGTAGTTTGGCGGTACGGAAATCAGATCGCCAGGAGAGAGCTCAACGTCGAAGTAACGATCGTCCTTTCCTTTGATCGCAAAAATGCCATGACCGTCTACGCAGAAGCGGCACTCGTCATCTGTATGATGATGCTCGCCTTTGAATTTCACCAACAGCTCATCCAGATTCGGAACTTTGTCGGACAGGACGATAATATCTGCTGTCAGGTAGCCACGACGCTTGCTGATGTCGTCGATTTCAGGCTTGAAGGTGTCCAGGATTTCTTGTTTTTCTTCATCAGTTGGGCTGTAGTTGTCGCGGTGCTTTGCATCCAAACGGTCTACTCCCCAGTTTTCATAAATGATCTCTTGGGAATTCAGGAATGCAACTACTTCCTCTGGAGCGCTAATGTACTCGTTGTTGTCGTGAAAACGTACTTGTGCCATCGTTTAAATCCTCCTCAATTAGTAGATGTAGTGGACACGGCAGCTTGGCGCAGTTGCAGCCAGCGGGCGTGGTACTCAAACAGGAATTCAAATGCTTCCAGGTGACGCTTGGCCTCAAAGTCGTTGCCGCCCCAGGCGTAAATCCCGTGGTTGCGAATGAGAACCCCAGGGACTTCAGGGGTGATTACTTTTTCGATTGCGGCTGCTAGAGTTGGAATATCGGCAAAGTTCTCAACAATCGGAACCGTGATTTGTGCGTTTTCTTCCCAGATTCCCAGACCCTTGATCAGCTCCTGCCCCTGGATGGAGAAGGCGCGTTGTCCAAAGTACAGCTCAGAGATGAGGTTGTTCCACACCGTATGAACATGGAAGCAGGCACCTGCCTGCGGGAATTTGTTGTAGACCACCGCGTGGATCAAGGTTTCCGCCGAAGGCTTTAGCGTTGTCGCATCCACCGGACGGGAGTCTTTGTCCACTACCATATAATCTTCTGGGGAAAGCTTTGTTTTATCCTTGCCGCTTGCTGTCACCGCGAATTGCAGCGGTTCATTCTCTATTTTAATCGAAAGATTGCCACTGGTGCCGGGGAACCAGTCCCGCCGGGCAAAAGTTAGCTTGGCGTCATCGAGACGACGAAATGCGTCCAGGCGCTCCTCTAGGGTTGCTGTCATGGATCAGACGACCTCCTGTTGCAATTGGATTTCTTTTAAAATAGCAATCACGTCGTGGAACGTGGCAAAGGTCTGATGAGGCAATTGCAGCTCCTCTGATTTCTGGGCGAGGAAGGAGCGTGCGATGACAAAATTAGCGATCTTTGCACCTGCCAAATCAGTGATGGAATCGCCGATGACGACGCGGTAGTGATTCGCTGAGTCATAGCGGCGAATGATGGTGGTCTTGCACATTCCACAGCCGTTTGTGCAGTGCTCGTCGCAGGAATGCGGCCACGTAATGGTAATACGCTCGCCTGAGAAATCACTGCCATTACAGTAGATAGGCACATCGGACAGATCGAACGGTGCGAGGATCGGCTCTACGAAAAAGTCGATTCCACCGCTCGTAATTAACAGCTCGATACCTTCGCTGCGGCAAAAGCTTACAAACTCCGCAAAGCCGGGACGAATAGAAGCTTCGTTTACGATATAGTCCACGATCTCTTGGCGCAGGGAAGAGGGGAGAAGCTGAAACAGCTTGCCTACCCCTTCCTGTACGCTAATTTTTTGGGAAAGGATTTGCTCGGTCAGCGCTTCCCACTCAAGGGGAGCAAATTTGCGAACAATCGCTACGATATTGTCTTTTTCCGTGATGGTTCCATCAAAATCGCAGAAGAGGACCAGCTTTTTGCTCATCGTCCGCCACCCCATTTCTCTAGGGCAATAGCCAGCTCTGGCGATTCGGACGCGGCATCCTGCAACGTACGTCCAGCAGTGACCCCCTGGATCGCAGCGACGAATGCTTTTGCTCCCGCAGTCGCTCCGCTTGGATGGCCGTGAATTCCACCGCCAGCATTGACGATTTGATCCAAGCCGAAGTCTGCAAACAGCTGTGGCACAAGTCCAGGATGGATTCCCGCGGACGGAACGGGGAATGAACGGCGAATGCCTTCCAGTGGTGCTGTGAGCTTTTGGGCAAGCTGGAGTGCTTCCGATTTGTCCAAGGCTACATTGCCGTACGGGGATGGGAACAGCACCAGGTCAGCACCTGCAATCCGCATCAATGTACCAAGCAAGAGCGGAGTGGCAATTCCGTAATCAGGCGATGGATAATACGCACCAGCCAATGCCGGGTGAGCCATGATGGGCACGCGAACATCAGGGTCCTGTGCCAGTCTGTGCAGAGCGTCAAAGCCAAAGGCCAGTACGTTGAACAACAGACAATCTGCACCAGCCTCAACTGCACGCTTTGCCTTTTCATTCAGCTCGTTTACAGGACCAGTCAGGTTGGCTGCATACAGGACAGGCTTGCCTGTTTCCGCTTCTGTTTCCACTGCAATTTGCTTGAACGCTTTGATTCGCTCCAGGAAAGGGGCACGATCATCTGCAAAGAAGATTTCGTCATCTTTGACCAGATCAACACCGCCCAATGCCTGGGCACGAAACTGCGTTTTCAAATCATCAAAAGGAAGGCCGAGGCAGGACTTGAAAATGCTCATCAGAAGAGGGCGATCGTGCGCACCTAAACGGCTGCGTAGTCCGTCGATTCCATATTTCGGACCAGGGAAAGCTGTCAGGAATGAATCGGGAAAAACGACGTCAACGAGCTTGATTTTCCCATCCATGGAGAGCTTTCCGAAAATGCCTGTCAACAGAGACGGAATATCTTGTGTAAAATTCCGAGTAGGGTAGCTGACGGTTATCAAACCACGAGTTTCCCCGTCCGGAAGTGTTTCAAGCGGGGTCGCACTTACGGCTTCGCCCAAATATGGCTGCAGCTCTGCTTGCTTGGCAGCGGGCAGGTCAGTCCATGATCCGACTGTCATTCCGACTGCGATCGCAGCTGCTTTTTTGTTTAGATCCTTGGCTTGTGTCAGATAGGTTACGAGGATGCGTTGCTCACTCATGCCAGGGCTAATCCTCCTTTTTGTTCGTGCAGGAAATGTAAAAAGCCTCCCCGTGAGTAGGGAGGCGGTTGTCGACTATAAAAGAGTCTTCGTCTCCTCTCATCTCTCGGGTCAGTAGCCGAGACGCGCAGAAGTGGTTCTCCTGTCTCGACTCTTATCCGTTGGAATTAGCACCGTTTCGCTATTCTATCAATCAAAAATAGAAGAGCGCCGGTTGCCGGGCATCATAGGGCCAGTCCCTCAGCCAGCTCGCGATAAGAGTAATATGGTTCACACGCTGCTAAATCGTGTGCGATACCATCATGATATGACGATCTGAACCGGGAGTCAAATTGTTTTTCCGCCAAGTGTGCACAAAAGAACAAAAGGAAATGTGGACGAAGTGAAACTTTTTTCCATTCCAAGCGTGGTAGTCAATGAAAGGGTGTGGAAGCGTTGGGAAAGTGAGCTTGGACGACGTGTACAAACTGCACGTAAACGATATATACCGCTACCTTTTCCGGCTGACACGCGATGCACGGCAGGCAGAGGACCTGGCGCAGGAAACCTTTTTCCGCGCCTTTTTGTCCCTGGACGATTACCACGGGGAAAAAGTCAGGCCGTGGCTGTTCAAGGTAGCGTACCACGCCTTTGTCGATTGGCATCGTAAACAGACGAAGCGACCCTTGCAGCTGGTAGGGCAGCTTCCTGAACAAGCTGACCAGCAGGTGGATGATCCTGCGGAAACTGTGGTGCACAAGGAAATGTGGGAAATGGCTCAGGAAATTCTTCTGCAGCTACCAGAAAAGCAAAAGCAGGTCATTCTGCTTGCAGCAGCTTCCTTTTCCTATGCAGAAATCGCAGAAATATTGGGTATCGATGTGGCTGACGTAAAGCGTTCTCTGTTTCGAGGGCGGCAAAAGATGCGAAAGTTGTGGAGGGATGGAGCAGATGGAGAATAAAGACAAAAATAGCAGGGATCAAAAGCTGCTCGCTTACCTGCGAGGAGAAATGACAGAGGGCGAGGAGCAAAGGCTCGGGGAAGAAGTAATCAGAGATGAGGAGTACGCCCAGCGATTGGAACGGCTTCTGCTGGGGGAAGAGCAAGGCACGGGCTCTGACCCAGGCAAAGAGGCCCCTGCCGCTCTTACAGAAGAGAAACAGCGGGCTATCATTCGGCGGGGTAAATGGAGGATGCGCCTATCGAATTCCGCGTTTACGATGGCGCTTGCCTTTTTTGCAGGTGTCTTGCTGTTTGTGGTGAACGGCTGGTTTGGTTCCCTGATGCACGACGATTTGTTCCGGGTCGCCAAGGATATGGTCAACTTCACGCAGCCGGGCGTGAGTGTAGGTAGCAGTGGCTCAGAGGTCGGTTTATTTTACGGGAAGATCAGGATGGAACTGCGTGAGCGGGTGGGGAGCGAGGACAAAAACGCCGGAAGCTTCGAAAGCACCAACTATTTGTGGAAGACAAGTGCCAAGCCAGAGTGGACAAACGGGATCAGGGAGCAAAAGCTCTTTTTCAGCTATCCGATTACGGGGCAGAAGGTGACGCTGGCGGACTCGGAGTATCTACGTACACCTGCCTGGACGACGATGGGAAAGCTGCCGGAGGGCACAGTATCTCAGCTGGCTATCTCCTTTGACCATTTTTTGAGCTACGAGGAATATTACTCGCTTATTTCCCGCTATGTTAGCAGTGATGCATATGAAACAGTCTGGTTTGCTGTCGATTCAGGGCAGGAGCAGGCACGCAGTGATGCTGGGGAAGGAGTTCGTCTTCTCGGCGCTGGTGACGTCTGGGGGTTTGCGGAGCGGGAGCTTAATTACGGGAATGCCCCGATTCTGGTCAATGGCGAAGGACTGCGCCGGGCAGCAGTTTATTTGAGCGAAATGAAATATCTTACCGAACAGGAGCGGCTGACCAATGAAATAGGGTTTAGCTTGGTTTCTAGGAGCAAGCCGCAAATTGCCGAGCGTTACCAGTACATGCAAAAAAATGGCGTCCGTATTTATGGTGCTGTTTTGACCGGACCGACCAAGGAGTTACTCAAGCTGCAACAGGAAAAGTCGATTACAGCGGCCTTTTTGGGCAAGGTGGACTGGTGGAATTGGGATCGCCCAGCTGCTTCCGGTACGCACTATAGCTGGTAGTAAAAATGGATGGGGGCAGCTGAAAAAGGGTGTTGACAGCGTGTAAGTGTGGCTGTATGATTCAAACTAAATCATAATTGCATACGATGGATACCTTATCCAGAGAAGGTGGAGGGACTGGCCCGATGATACCCGGCAACCGACATGACGCTCTTTGGTCGCTTTTGTAGCGATTAAAGTTTCAGGCGACGTGCACGGTGCTAATTCCTGCAGAAACAAAAGTAGTCTGGAAGATAAGGGGGACAAGGACACGTTTGTTTTGTACGTGACGACAGCGACCTCTTTTCTTCGGGAAAAGAGGTCTTTTTGCATGTCTGCAATGGCTACCGTTTGATTGCTAGACTGGGGCAAGCATCCAGTCCACTAGAGATAAATACAAAATGACATTGAGGGGAGTAATGAATCATGGCTTATCGTGCGTTGACCGAGCAGGAAGCAGTGGAGTACGTAAAGGGTTTGCCAGGTCTGTTTACTGAGGGAGCAGAGCTGACGAGTCACGAAATCGGGGATGGAAACCTCAATCTGGTGTTTGATATTCAAGAGAAAGCTACCGGAAAGAGCGTGATTGTGAAGCAGGCGTTGCCATTTGCGCGTGTGGTTGGGGAATCATGGCCGCTGACGATTGATCGTGCACGTATCGAGAGCGAAGCCCTGCGTATTCAGCACAAATACGTACCTGATCTCGTACCGGAAGTGTATCATTTTGACCAGGAGCTGGCTTTGACTGTAATGGAAAACGTCGGAGATCACGTCATTATGCGCAAAGGTCTCATCGAAGGGAAACGTTACCCCCTCTTTGCCAAGCAAATTGGACGTTTCATGGCGCAAACCTTGTTTTACACATCTGATCTCGGGGCGCATCCATACGAAAAAAAGGCGTTAGTCGGAACATTCCTAAATCCCGAATTATGCAAAATTACTGAAGATCTGGTTTTTACTGATCCTTATGAAAATGCACCAACGAATAACTTTAACCCGTTGATTCGTTCAGAGGTGGAAGCGATCTGGAACAACAAGCCGCTCAAACTGGAGATCGCCAAGCTTAAATATGACTTTTTGACTCGCGCAGAAGCGCTTTTGCATGGTGATTTGCATACAGGAAGCATTTTCATTACCGAAACGAGCTTGAAAGCAATCGATCCTGAATTTGCTTACTACGGCCCGATCGGCTTTGATATCGGTGCGGTCATTGCAAACCTTTTGCTCAACTACGCTGGTCAGCACGGTTTGCAAAAAGACCAAGGAGAACGGGACGCATACCGCGAATACTTACTGGAGATGGTCGAAGATGTTTGGAACGAATTCGTTTCCCAGTTTGTTCAGCTGTGGCATAAACGGGCTAAAGAACGCAGCGCTCACGTAGAAGGCCTCTGGCAGAGCTATGTAGAACGACTGATTCAGGACACTGCCGGTTATGCTGGATGCAAAATCCTACGCCGCGTGATTGGGCTAGCAGGAGTGGCAGATTTGAACGCCATAGAGGACGAGCAAACGCGTGCAGAAGCAGAACGTTTGGCGCTGGCTATTGGTGAAGCGCTGATTCTCGGCCGCGGCAATGTAGGCGAATCAACCGACATCACGGACATTGTCCGTACAGTGACCGCACGCTACTATCAGGAGGCTACAACAGTATGACAACGAGTACACAATTTGCGCCGGTCAAGTGGGAGAACGATTGCTTAGTTCTGCTTGATCAAACGCGCTTGCCAGTTGAAACGATTTATTTGAACCTGACAACATCCGAAGAAGTGTGGGCATCCATTCGCCATTTGCAAGTACGCGGAGCTCCTGCCATCGGAATGGCTGCGGCATACGGACTCTATCTTGGCGTTCGCGGCAGCGAGGCAGAATCGCACGAGCAATTTTGGAATGAATTGACCAAGCAGGCGGACTACCTGGGCACTTCCCGTCCAACTGCGGTCAATCTGTTCTGGGCGCTGGATCGCATCAAGACCCGTGTGGAAAAAGAGACAGGTTTGTCTGTTGCGGAGCTGAAGGCTGCGGTACTGGACGAGGCTTTGGCAATTCAAAAAGAAGATGCTGAAGTATGCCGGACAATCGGTGAGCATTTGCTGACGCTCCTGCATGATGGCATGGGCATTCTTACGCACTGCAACCCTGGCGCCCTGGCGACAGCTGCCTATGGAACGGCGACGGCTCCATTTTATTTGGCAAAAGAACGCGGCTGGAATCTCAAAGTATACGCAGACGAAACACGTCCAGTCCTGCAAGGCGCGCGTCTAACTGCCTATGAGCTCCAGCAGGCGGGTATTGATGTGACGCTGATCTGCGATAACATGGCAGCAATGGTAATGTCTCAAGGAAAAGTAGAGGCAGTTATCGTAGGGACAGACCGCGTAGCAGCAAATGGCGACGTAGCAAACAAAATCGGAACGTACGGCGTGGCTGTACTTGCCAAAGCTCACGGGATTCCGTTTTATGTCGCGGCTCCACTGTCCTCTGTCGATCTGGAAACAGCAACAGGTGCTGATATTCCAATTGAAGAGCGTCCAGCAGAGGAAATCACGCATGGACTCGGGAAGCAAGTCGCACCAGACGATATCAAAGTATACAATCCCGCATTCGATGTGACGCCTGCGAGGTACATCACGGCAATTGTGACGGAAACAGGCATTTTCAAGCCGGAGGAAATCGGCAACAGTAAAAAGTAAATATTTCTTACGTCCGCCTCGCTATAGAGGTGGGCGTTTTTTCATTACACACTTCTTGCCAAACGATTCGTCCTGCACCATAATCGAGCATAAATAAAGGATACACACCGAGGCTACGGACTAATAAGGAGGGTTTGGTATGAGGCACATCGTGATGACAGAGGAGTCGTATTTAAAGCAGTTAGAGCTAGCGGACGCGACAGAGATGTTTTGGCTGACAGATACCAACCGTGCTCATCTGAAGGAATGGCTGCCATGGCTCGATTTCACCAATCGGGTAGAGGATACAGCGGGATTTATTCAAATGACAATCAACCAACATAATAACAATCAAGGAACGCACTATGGCATTTGGTTCAAAGGTCGTCTGGCAGGGACGCTGGGCGTTCATAATCTGGACTGGATTAATAAAAAGACCTCGATCGGCTATTGGCTGGGGGCGGGATTCCAGGGCAACGGCTTGATGACGGAGGCAGTCGCTGTTTATATCGACAAGCTGATTTTTGGTTCATGGGGAATGGAAAAGGTAACGATTCATGCAGCGACTGAGAACTGGAAAAGCAGATTGATCCCGGAGCGTCTGGGCTTTCAGCTGGAGGGTGTACTGCGGCGCAATGAATTTTTGTACGATCACTATGTCGATCACGCGGTATACAGCTTGCTGCGCGAAGAATGGGATGATTTCAAGAATGGAAAAAAGTTAGATTGACAAGGAAAATTCAGTAAATTACGATGGAGTAAGTACAAAAAAGGGGCTGCGTGATTCGCGCGCCCTTTTTTAAGTGGAAGAAGAAATTGCCTGCAAATGAAATGAGGTGACGGACATGCAGACACTAAAACAACTGTCCTGGTTTTTTCGTGGACATTGGAAGCGATACGTTATCGGTATCTCTTTTTTGTTTTTGATCGATGTGCTTATGCTTTGGCCGCCTCGTCTGATCGGGGAGACGGTGGATTCGATTCGCAACAGCTCGTTGACCGTACCTGCTTTGACTAGGACGATGGTAATTTTGCTGGTGCTTGGTGTGCTTTTGTATGTGATGCGCTTCGTCTGGAGGTATTTGCTGAATGGTGGAGCGCTCTTACTGGAGCGGACCTTGCGTGAGCGGCTATTCTCTCATTTGACGAAGATGACGCCGTCCTTTTACCACCGCAAGCGCAGTGGAGATTTGATGGCTGTCGCGACGAATGATATTCCGGCGATTGAGCAAACGGCCAGTACCGGGGTGCTGACGCTTGTTGATTCCTTGTTCATGACGTTGTTGACGCTTGGCGTGATGGTCACTGTCATCGACTGGAAGCTGACTTTGGCTGCATTGATTCCGATGCCTTTTTTGGCGTGGTCAACCGCCTATTATGGAAAGCTTTTGCATGACCGCTTTTATTTGGCCCAGGAAGCATTCGGAGAAATGAATGACCATGTCCAGCAATCGGTCTCTGGCGTGCGTGTACTGCGTGCATTTGTTCAGGAAAAAGCGGATGTGGAGGCCTATCGGCGCGTCAGCGAGAAAACATTGGAGAGAAATGTGAGTGTATCGCGGATTGATGCCTTATTTGAACCGACGATCGCGATCATTATTGGATTTAGCTTTTTGATTGGTCTTGGGTACGGTACGTATCTCGTTTTCACCAGCGCGATTTCATTGGGCGATCTGGTCGCCTTCAATCTGTATCTCGGACTGTTGATCTGGCCGATGTTTGCTTTTGGCTGGCTGGTAAATGTACTGCAGCGAGGTGGAGCTTCCCACAAACGCTATTCGGAGCTTTTGGTGGAGCAGCCAGATGTAAAAGAAGCCGCAAATCCGGTAACGACTGTAGCCGCAAACACAGTGGAAGCACGTCAGTTTTCGTTTTGCTATCCAGGAACGGATAAGCCTGCACTCTCTGATATTTCCTTTGTTCTGGACGAAGGGGAGACACTTGGGATCGTCGGTCGCACGGGAAGTGGGAAGTCGACGCTTTGTCGCTCTCTCTTGCATCAATATCAAATGAATGAGGGTTCACTTTTGGTTGGCGGTGTACCGATTGAAAAGCTCTCCTTCCATGAACTGCGGGGAAAAATCGGGTACGTTCCCCAGGAGCATTTGCTGTTCTCTCGCACGATTGAGGCAAACGTCGCTTTCGGTCGTCGAGATGCTACGAATGAGGAAATCATTCGTGCGCTGGAGCTGGCTGAAATGAAAGGCGATTTGGCGCAGTTCAAGGACGGTCTGCAGACGATGGTGGGAGAAAAAGGTGTTACACTCTCGGGCGGACAAAAGCAGCGTATTTCTATTGCCCGTGCATTGCTGGTCGATGCCGACATTTTGATTTTAGACGATTCATTATCCGCGGTGGATGCTCGCACAGAGGAAAGTATTCTGCGTCATCTGCGGCAGGAGCGTGCAAATAAAACAACGATTATTACGGCCCATCGCCTGTCTGCCGTTCAGCATGCCCAGTTAATCCTGGTACTGGACGAGGGCAGGATCGTGGAGCGAGGGACGCATAACGAGCTGATGCAAAAAAATGGCTGGTATGCCGAGCAGTACCGTCGCCAGCAGATGGAGCAGGATGTCACCGGGTAGAGAGAGGAGGGAGAGCGTTTCATGAGCGGGCAAAATGTGTGGCGGCGGCTAACGGATTTCGCCAAGCCGTTTCAAAAGCAAATCATCGGGGCGCTGTTTTTGCTATTGCTCGGGACCAGTGCGGAACTGGCAGGCCCTTTTTTAGCGAAAGTGATGATTGACAACCATATTCTCGGGATTCAAAAGCCTTGGTATGAGCTGCAGGATAAACCGCAAGCAGCTGCAGAAGCTGCCGTATCGCTAAACGACAAGTACTATGTGCGGGAAGATTTCATAGAAAAAACGGGTCTTTCTCTGGATGAATTAAAGAAAAGTCAAATGACGGTGCTGGCAGAAGGCACCACCTACTATCTGGTGACTGGTCATGTGGATCAAAATGGGAAAAAACAGATTACCCTGTTGGCACAAGAAAACGGTCGTGAGCGCGTAGAGGTAGTCAACACAAATGAGCAGGCGGGTACGAGTGCGACCTATACAGCGATCAAGCTAACTGCCGATGAAGTAAAGGCGATGTATAGCAGTGATATGCTGCCGATCGTGTGGTTGTCTGTTGGGTATGCGGTGCTGATTTTATTATCTGCGGGCTTCAACTATATTCAGATTCTGTGGCTGCAGACGATTGCACAGCGCATCATTCAGCAAATACGGATGAAGCTGTTTATTCACCTGCAAAAGCTACCGGTTTCTTTCTTTGACAAGACTCCAGTAGGCGCACTCGTTTCCAGAGTCAGTAATGATACGGAGGCAGTGCGTGAGTTGTATGTAAGCGTGCTGGCTACTTTTGTACAGAATGGGCTGTATTTGATCGGAATATTGATTGCCCTGTATATTTTGCAGCCAGAGCTGGCGCTGTTTTGCTGTTTAACAGTGCCCGTACTTGTTTTACTTGTGTTCTTTTATCAAAAGTACAGCTCTCGTTATTATGCGATTATCCGTGCACGTCTTAGCGATATGAATGCGATGATCAACGAGATGATTCAGAACATGTCGATCGTGCAGGCGTTTCGTCGTGAAGCTGGCGTGCAAAAAGAGTTTGCCGATGTAAATGAAGCGTATTTCAAGGTGAGATTGAAAGAGATCAATCTGGAATCGTTTTTGCTCAG
This sequence comes from Brevibacillus sp. SIMBA_040, assembly GCF_046535075.1. Taxonomy (NCBI): domain Bacteria; kingdom Bacillati; phylum Bacillota; class Bacilli; order Caryophanales; family Paenibacillaceae; genus Brevibacillus; species Brevibacillus sp. SIMBA_040. The sequence goes on along the minus strand of NZ_JAWRXI010000001.1, from coordinate 462,936 downwards.
ACCGGCGGTGGATCTGATCTGGAAGGTTTCGTTGACCTTGATTATTTGGTATTTCGGTTCCACTTCTTTTCACAGTGCGATTTCCTTCGGGGCGCTGTTTGCCTTCGTGGATTACATGGGGCGTTTCTTTGAGCCGATCAACATGATTATGGGGCGGTTGTCTCAGCTGGCACAAGCGACGACCTCGGCCAAACGCGTCTTTGACATTTTGGATACAGAGCCAGAGTCGGAGACAGCAGTTGCAGGGAAACAAATCAGTCGCCCACAAGGTGAGGTCGTTTTTGATCACGTATCCTTTGCATATAGCGGCGATGAATACGTGTTGAAAAATGTCTCCTTCACGGCAAAGCCAGGTCAGACAATTGCGCTGGTTGGACATACGGGCTCCGGGAAAAGCTCGCTGATGAACCTTTTGCTCGGGTTTTATCCGGTTTCCAAAGGCCGTATTCTTATCGATGGGGAAGACATGAAGTCCATCGACACCCACGCATTGCGCCAGCATGTCGGATTAGTTTTGCAGGACCCGTTTTTGTTTACGGGAAGCATCGGCTTTAATATCCGCATGTATAATGAAGCGATTACGGACGAAAAAGTCAGAGCTTCCGCTGAGGCAGTGCGCGCTGATGAATTCATCAAGCAATTGCCAGGTGGCTACGATGAGCCAGTGGTGGAGCGTGGGATGACCTTGTCTGCAGGACAGCGTCAGCTGATCTCGTTTGCCCGCGCGCTCGCTGCGGACCCGGCGATACTGATTTTGGACGAAGCGACCGCCAGCATTGACAGTGAAACAGAGCTGGCCATTCAGGAAGCATTGCATGTGCTATCCAAAGGCAGGACGACATTCATCATTGCTCACCGCTTGTCTACGATTCAACATGCAGATCAGATTCTGGTTCTATCCCGCGGGGAAGTAACCGAGAGAGGAACACATGAAGAACTGATGGAACAAGATGGGCTGTATCGGAAAATGTACCAGTTGCAGCAGGGTAGTAGAGTCGAAGTAAGATAGAGAAATAGAGAGAGCTATCGGAGAGGAGTTCAACACCATGTCTTCAACGCGTTACACCTTTTGGGTGTTGATTTTGGTAGTATCAATTGCGGGGCTCAGCCAGGGCCTTAGCATTCCACTTTTAGCGGTATTGCTGGAACAGCAGGGCGTATCAACCGTCATGAACGGGCTGAATGCGGCAGCGCTATACATCGGGATGGTGCTGATTTCTCCCTGGCTGGAAATACCGCTGAGAAGAATCGGTTATCGTTCTACCATTTTAATAGGAATGGTCTTATTGACGATTGCAACTGCACTGATTCCCCTTTTCAGCCATTTGATCGTGTGGTTCTTTTTGCGGATGCTGATGGGGATCGGGGATTCGAGCTTGCATTACTCCAGCCAAATGTGGGTGACAAAAATCGCATCTCCCAAAACGCGTGGACGCGATCTTTCCATGTACGGCTTGGCGTACGGAGTTGGTTTCAGTGTAGGACCACTTGGGTTAAATCTGTTGCCGCTTGGCATTTGGGTACCATTTGGGACGCTGCTGGTTTTGTATATTGTTGCCTTTGTGCTTTTGGCTCGCATCAAAAATGAATTTCCGGATAAAATCGTGCAGACCGAGAAAAAGCAAAATAAATATGCGACTGTGCTGCGTGTAGGTTGGCTTGCACTGATTCCTTCGTTCCTGTACGGCTTTATGGAAACGTCCCTGAACGGAAGCTTTCCGGTTTATGCATTGCGCACAGGCTTGTCGATTGAATGGGTGTCGTTGATTTTGCCATCCTTCGTTGTGGGAAGTATCATTTTGCAAATGCCTTTGGGCTCCTTAAGCGATCGGATCGGTCGAAAGCAAGTGATGCTGGTTTGTGCGATCGTCGGTGGAATTGCCTTTTTCCTGTTCCCACTGTCAGGGGAAAATGTGTATATCATGATGCTGCTCCTCGCGATTGCAGGTGCAGCAGTCGGTTCCTTTTATTCACTGGGGCTTGCGTATTCCGCTGATTTATTGCCAGCCTCGATGGTACCGACCGCAGGGATTATAGCCGGAATCAACTTCGGTGTCGCCAGTATCATGGCTCCAAACGTGAATGGGGTGCTGATGCAGGTGTGGGAGCCGTGGACAATTTTCTGGCTGATGGGTGCACTGTTGATTGTCTTTGCGGCAGCGTGTTTATTTAACCGTCAAGCCAACTCAGACAAGGACCAGCTCCAGGTACAACTGCAAAAGTAGAAAGTGTGAAAAGCATCTTCTGTAAAAAGAAGGTGCTTTTTTTTTTGTAAAAAGCATAAACGGGCTCAAGGGGGGGAAGCGTATGTATATAAAGTAGAACTGTTAGTGGAAGGGGTTGTCCTGATGCTTACTCCATGCATTTTTAAACGGGGGATCATCTGGATCTTGTTTTTTGTACTCAGTCTGATCATCATTCCGTTTTTTGCGGAAGACGGTCCGACTCCGCAAGCTCCCATCACGCCTCAAGTAAAGGTGCAATAGCCCTTATATCATTTGCCAAGAAAAAAGACACGCCTTGTTGTTTAACGAGTAGGCGTGTCTTTTGCGTATTCACTTCACTTTTTATCTGGTTACAAAGTTTTGCGTGTAGTACGGTCGCCCTTCTTTGAACACGACACCGATACCGAGCTGCTTGAATTTGTTGTCGAGCAGATTTTGGCGGTGTCCAGCCGAGTTCATCCAGCCCATATGGACTTCGATGCCATCGAGTTGGCCGTACGCGATGTTCTCTCCAGCGTACCCGTACAGGATACCCGCATGCTTCAAGCGATCAAAAGGGGAGCCTGTAGATGGGGAGGTATGGCTGAAGTAGTTATTTTTGGCCATGTCACTGCTGTGTGAGCGGGCAACTGCTGCCACGCCCTCGTCCCAGGACAGGAGCGGTAGCTTGGCACGGGTTCTGGCTACGTTCAGCAGGTCAAAATTTTCTTTTTCATAGGCGCGTGCAGCTTGGGCGATTTGCTCCTCTGTCAGCTTCGGTTGTGCAGGGAGCTGTGTATACGAGATTGGGTACATCAGTCCCATCGCGATCGTGGCGAAATATTCTGGCGTCGAAATTCTGACACCTGCGACTTTATTTCCGCCCAGCTGATCGATGGAAAAAGTGATGACTTGCTTGTTCAGCAAATATGTCGGATGACTTAGTGTATTGTCTCGGATATTGAGTGTTGGTGTGATGGCGAGGGTGCTTTTCGGTGCTCCCCACGCATTTTGGATGGCTGTTGTTGGGGCTCCGATCGTGACGCCTTTTACATTCAGCTTGGCTCCATTGGAAAACAGTGTAACGACCTTTGCGTTTTGAATACCTACTTGTATGTAATTGCCCAGATCTCCATTATAAATCCACCATTCAACACCCGTGTGGCTAGCGTCTTTGCGAGCAGGCTTGCCTAGCTTTTGTTCAAGCTGGACTGTGCTCATCCCGAGCTCAATTCCGTATACGGAAATGGCGTTGGTAGCAGCTGCTTGAGTAGATGCAGCTGGTGTGATGGTTGTTGCCAAGACTGGTGAGAGCTGACCGAATATAGCCAGAGAAAGGCTTACGGCGAGGATGCTGGTTACTTTCGCTTTTCGCATAAATCTACCTCCTCGGTATGTTTGCGCCATTCACAAAATTGTATCGGCAGGAATGGGAATCAACAATAGGGACAAGGCAGGAAAAATTTGTCGAAAAAAGGAAAGTCTCAGCCGTGACAAGCTCGATAAAACGTATGGATTGGGGACAAGAACTGCTTGGAAAAGGAAAAACAAACTGCAGTCAACAAAGTGCGAGTCGACTGCAGTTTAGGTAAAAAGGACCAAGAAAATAGGTGCTTAGTCCCGTGGTGAAGAGACTATTTTCGATCCCAGATTACATAGGTCCTGGCAATAAGATCGTGCCAGCCCTGTTTTTGAGAATTCCAGCCGACCCACATATAGCCAAGTCCAAAGGGAAGGAAGGACAGTGTTTTGCCAATAACCTCACGCAATAGGACCTGCCCCGCTGTCAAATTGGCACGAGCATGACGACCACTTATGACACGGATACCTGTAATCATTTTGCCAAGTGTCTGACCTGTCCACCACGTCAGGAGTACCATGTAGAGCAGGTTAAATAAAACCTCCAAAAGATCGATCATTGAGAAGGAGTAGTCCGCAACTCCAAGTAGACGTCGCAACGGATTGAAAATGAGCAGACTGATCCCAATCAAAAACAGTGAGTCGAGTAAGGTTGCACAAACACGAATCCAAAATCCTGCGAAATGATGATGGTACGCAGGCTCCGGGACATTCGTTTGATCGGGAGCTGGCTGTCGGTTCAAATCATATGGATCATGGGGCCGCTCATTCATAGCGCGCGCACTCCTTTAGGGCATAAATTGGTACAGCAGGCGGGGAGAGCTTTCTCGCTCCAAAATACGGGAGAGTCCTAGTGGATCTGGATTGGACCAATACTGCTTCATGCTGAAAAGCAGCTTGCTGAGGGTGAGCTGGTCAGCATAACGAACGACCATGGCTTCCGGGGCGCCGGACAAGGAAAGTGCATAGTGCGTGGCATCCTCCAGATCACCAAATTGGTCAATCAACCCGAGTCTTTTTGCCTGTTCGCCTGAATAGACGCGTCCGTCCGCGATTTCAAGAACGCGTTGGCGGGAGAGATTGCGTCCATTTACGATGACATCAACGAATTTGTTATAGCTTTCGTTCACCAGCGTTTGAAAGATTTGACGTTCTGGGTCCGTCAGAGGGCGAGAAGGACTGCCGATATCTTTGAATCGCCCGCTTTTTATCGCATATTGGTGAACTCCCAGTTTGTTTGCTGCTTCGCTGTAATTCACCAGATTAAAAATCACGCCGAGACTGCCAGTCAACGTATTCGGATTCGCAAAAATCATATCTCCTGAGGTCGCCAAATAATAACCGCCGGAAGCTGCGGTGGAGCCCATGCTGATGACAATGGGAATATGCCGGACTTGCTTCAGACGCAAAAGCCGTGAATGAATTTCATCAGTAGCGACGACTTCACCGCCCGGACTGTCAATGCGCAGAACCAGTGCTTTGACGCTGTTGTCCTCTTCTACACGTCTGAGCTGTTCTCCAAGCAGTTCGGTCATGGAGGGAACTCCTGCGGCATTTTGCGTGCCTGAGATGACGCCACTTACGAATAGCTGGACGATTTTGTCGTTGCCGTAGCCTGACACGACATTTTCTTCCCATGAAAATCCCGGGTGATCACGCAGAGCAGTGTATGTACCTGCGATTCCTTCTACAGTAATGCCTGCTAAAAAGACGAAGAGCACAATGACGAGTGCGGTCCATTTTTTTCGATGCATGAAAGTTCACCTCATCCCTTAGCATGAGCCGTCCTCGTCATAGTTACGCATGGGACAGGCACTGGAAAAATAGGGATTGACGAAAAATAATTGTCAAATTAGAATAACTATAAAATTATTTCCCTAGTACAAAAGAATTCGCCTAGGTGAAGATATGGATATTCATTATCAATTGGGATGCTGTTGCCTTCGGGCAGCAGCTTCCACTGTTTTTACGGGGGAAATAAGTCTGATTCTCTTTCTCAACCAGTTACTCGATTGTCCGTTCCACGACTCTGTACAAAGGGGAGAGGGTAGCAATGATGCAAAAGATTGCCATGATCGTGTCTGGTGCAGGTTTGCTTGTAAGCTGGCTTTACGGAGAGCTGTGGGGACTTAGCCCGTCCTGGCTGGCGGTTATATTATGTGGTGTTCCAATCGCTTGGGCTGCACTCAAAGAGCTGATTCATGAACAAACGATTAATAGCGATGTGCTGGTTACGATTGCGATTGTGGCGGCTGTCGGGATCGGAGAAATTTTTGCTGCGGGTGAAGTGGCTCTCATCATGATGATTGGGATGTGGCTGGAGAATAGGACCGTTGCAAGAGCGGCGTCGGCTTTGGAGGAAATGGTGCAGCTGGCACCTCAAACAGCCAGAGTGAAACGCAACGAGGAGTGGGTAGAAGTATCGCTAGCAGAAGTAGTGCTCGGTGATCTGATTCTGGTTAAACCGGGCGAGAAAGTACCTGTCGATGGTGTCGTATCCAGCGGGGAGGCTGCCGTGAATCAGGCGGCTTTGACCGGTGAATCATTGCCCGTTGAAAAGCACTCGGGTGACGAGGTGTTTATGGGCACGATCAACACAAATGGCATCATTGAGGTTTGTGCCCAGAAGATAGGGGATGAAACGACTTTTGCCAATATAACGAGACTTGTAGCGGAAGCGATGGAAAGAAAAGCACCAGTGCAGCGCTTGCTTGATCGCTGGGCAGCGTGGATCGTTCCGAGCAGTCTGACTTTGGCTGTTTTGATGTATGTATTCACAGGTGATTTGGTTCGCGCGGTTACAATTCTCATTGTCTTTTGTCCGTGTGCACTGGTGCTTGCTACGCCAACGGCTATTATGGCGGGTATCGGCAGCGCAGCGAGGCACGGTATTTTGATCAAAAGCGGCGTGGCGCTGGAGCAGATCGGTCTGGTCAATGCATTACTGTTTGATAAAACAGGTACACTCACAGAAGGAAAGCTGCAGGTTACCGGTATTGCCAGACAGTCGCATCAAGCGCCAGAGGATGTTCTGCGTCTAGCTGCAGCTCTGGAGATTCATTCGGAGCATCCGGTAGCCCAGGCAATCGTCAGAGCGGCAAGCAAGAGAAATATGGAGATTCCGGAAGCAGAGTCGTTCCTCGTACATCCTGGAAACGGGGTGTCCGGTCGACTGGAAGGGAGAGAGCTGCTTGTAGGGAATCAGCGATTTTTTGCTGCAATGGGGGTGGCGACGAAAGAATTGGAGCACATCCAGGAAGAGCACGAGCAAGCAGGGCATACGGCTGTATTTGTGGCAAGGGATGGCGAGCTGATCGGGATGGTTTCGCTGGCAGACCGAGTACGTGCCGAATCGCGTGAAACGATTGACAGACTGCACCTGCAAGGTGTGGGGGATATTGCGATGCTGACTGGCGATAACCGCGGGGCAGCTGGACAAATCGCCAAGCAAGCAGGGGTGGCGACTGTATATGCAGAGCAATTCCCTGAAGCAAAGTATGAGCGTGTAGAGGAATATCGTAAGCGCGGCCTGATTGTTGGCATGGTCGGAGACGGCATCAATGATGCACCGGCTCTGACCTCAGCTCACGTCGGGATTGCCATGGGAGCAGGCGGTACCCAGATCGCCGCAGAGGCTGCTGATATCGTCATCATGACCGACGACGTCTCCAAAGTCGCCGATGCCGTCCAGCTCGGACGCAAGACACTGCGTGTCATCCGCGAAAACCTGATCATTTCCAGCGCCATCAATGCTGGAGCAATCGCCCTTGCCATGACTGGGCTGCTCGGTCCCGTAGGAGGAGCATTTGTCCACAACGCAACCTCCGTCCTCGTCGTCTTAAACTCTGCTCGCCTCATCCACTACCTGGGACAAAAGCAAAAGAAAAAGCGCAAGACCCCGCCAGCCGAATTATGTGAATCCTGTACGATCACTTGCATGAGCAAAGGCACTTGCAAATTGAGTGCTTCAAAAGCGTAAGGAAGGACTTGATGAATAGACCAGAGATTTTGGATCGTTCTCTGGTCTTCTTTTTGCTTAGCGGAATTTAGCTCTGAACGTATGGAACCATTCTATCTTAAGCAGTGAACAACCTTCTCAAACAAGCACGGCGAACTTTACTATCTTTTTGGTTTTGGAGACCCCCGAACAAAACCAAAAAGATAGTGAGAGGAAACCGGAGAAAAGGCGAAGCTCTTTGGGGCACCTGCCAAGCCGTAATGGAAAAAGCGAAACACGCCTTTAAGCGTCCACCTCTGAGAAGCCCCTTCGAACCTCTACTTTGGACGCGGTTTCGCTTTTGCAATGAAGGCGGACAGGCATGACCCGTGAAAGTGACCCAAGAAGCTGGAGCATTTTCTCCGGTTTCCTCTCCTTCACTATCGCCCGACGAACATGCTTTTTATTAACGACTGATAATTCATGCAATTTACCGAATATTACGGTACACTATAAGAACAATCGAAACCGAAAACTTCGAATAAAGGGGGAACGTCCTTGATCATCCAAGTGACGGACTTGAAAAAAAATTACGGAGAACTCCAAGTACTAAAAGGAATTACCACCCAAATCGCAGAGCGAGAAGTCGTCTGTGTCATCGGACCATCTGGCTCGGGAAAAAGCACCTTCCTGCGCTGTCTCAATCAGCTGGAGGAGATGACCAGCGGACGAGTTGTCATTAATGGAAACGATTTATCCGATCCCAAGATCGACATCAACAAGGTACGTGAAGACGTAGGGATGGTATTTCAGCGATTCAACCTCTTTCCACATAAAACGGTAATCGAAAACGTCATGCTCGCTCCCATCAAAGTACGCAAAATGCCACAGGATCAAGCCCGTCAGCAAGGCTTAGCTCTGCTGAAAAAGGTAGGTCTCGAAGACAAAGCAGATGTGTACCCAGAGAAGCTGTCAGGCGGGCAAATGCAGCGGGTTGCGATCGCACGTGCACTGGCGATGAATCCAAAGGTCATGCTATTTGACGAGCCGACATCTGCACTAGACCCGGAGCTGGTCGGAGAAGTGCTGACAGTTATGAAAAATTTGGCGCAGGAAGGCATGACCATGATCGTCGTCACGCACGAGATGGGCTTTGCCAAAGAGGTGGGAGATCGGGTAATCTTCATGGATCAGGGTGTCATTATGGAAGAAGGAAAACCTGCGGACATTTTTTCTGATACAAAAAATGAAAGATTGCGATCCTTTTTGGGAAGGGTGCTGGCATAAATGAAAGATCCAAAACCACTTCATTTGAATCAGGTTCCAGCAGATTTCGTCGAAGAGGACAAGAGCATGGCAACCCTTTACTTAGGGGACGCGGCGGGCAGTGAAAAGCTCTATGCAAATATCGATAGGGTGCAGCCTGGAGCGAAAAGCACCAAATATCACACACACTCGCTGCAAGAAGAGTTTTTTATGATTTTGGCGGGTTCAGGTATTCTGCGTTTGAATGGTGAAGAGTACCCTGTCACAAAAGGAAGCTTTGTAGCCAAGCCTGCGGGAAAAAACATTGCTCACCAATTAATCAATACGGGCGATGAAGTACTGGAGATTCTCGATGTTGGCACAAAAGTCGAGAGAGACGTAGCGTACTATCCAGATGAGGATGTCTACTTTTTGCGAAAAGAAAAAAAGATGTTCAACGGAACCGAAGCTCTCCTGAAGTGGGATTCAGAGCCGAATAAATAGAAGTATACAGGCCAAATGAAGTGTGAGGGCACCAAAGGCATCGTTCGTGGACAAGCCTCAGGTGCCCTACTTCATGTTGTCTACTTGGCGGAATCCAGCAGCTGGCTCACTGTAACAAAGCGATAGCCTTGGGAGCGTAAATCAGTGATCAGCTCTTGCAGAGCGGCTACCGTTTGCCTCTGATTGAGTCCGCCATCATGAAACAAAATAATGTCGCCTGATGAAACCGAGCTTTTCACGCTTTTGGCGATGACGGATGCTGTTCGGGCCAACGACCAGTCGCGGGGATCGATTGACCAATGAATCACGTCGTAGCCACTCGATTGAACAGCATTCATCACATCATGTGTCATCACACCGCCAGGGGGACGGTAATATTGGGCGAGGATGCCAGTCGTTTTGAGAATGGAGCGTTCCCCGAGCTTGATGTCCTCGTATACCTCATGCTCCGTCAGCTTGTTCAGGTCATGATGATAGTAACCGTGATTGCCGATTTCATGACCTGCTTTGTAAATCCACTGCATCACCTTGGGATGCTTGTCCACTTGTGATCCGAGTACAAAAAAAGTAGCTTGTACCTTGTTTCGATGAAGCACCTCTAAAATTTTGGGGGTGTAAAAGGCATCTGGCCCGTCATCAAACGTGAGTGCGACTACTTTCTTTTTCGTATCAATGCGGTGGATCGGCTCATAGGTCGGAAGAAGAGGACTAGCTCCAGCGGGTAAAATGGCACAGCCAAGAAGGCAGGCGATGAATAAGGCGCAGAGGACGCCGCGACGCATAACCTTCGCCTCCTTCCATCTAGGTATAGCTATAGGTTCACCCCCCGGTAGGGAAAACATGCTACCAAAAGAAAACAGAGGTCAGTGATGGAGATTGATATGATAAAATGAAGGGACCGTACATAGGAGAGGAGAGAATTTAAGTGGAACTCCGCGGTATATTACATGGACTTACCCACGAGTATCACGGGAAGGACAAGCCGGTCGACTATTATTTGCAGATCGGTGAGGAGCGCATGCCGCTAAATGAGTGGCTGGGCAGTGAACTAAGCATTTCCTATCTGGGCGAAAAGAACTGTATCGCCTGCGGCCGCAAAACGAACAAAACATTTAATAGCGGGTACTGCTACCCTTGTTTTACCAAGCTGCCGGAAAATGATTTGTGCATCGTCAAGCCGCACGAATGTCATTTTGATTTGGGGACTTGCCGGGATGAAAGCTTTGGCGAGAAGTATTGCATGATTCCCCACTATGTCTATCTGGCAGTTTCCAGTGATATGAAGGTTGGTTTGACACGCAAGCATAATCAATTGAAGCGTTGGGTAGATCAAGGAGCGATTCGCGCCATTCCGATTGCAGAAGTCCCGACCCGTCGCATGGCAGGAGAGCTGGAATTTCATCTGAGCCAGTTCTTACCCGACAAAACAAACTGGCGCAAAATGCTCAAGGGCGATGTCAAAGAAATCGACCTGATTGCCATGCGTGACGAAGTATATGGCCACTTCCCGGAGGAATTCAAAGCATTTCAATACCGCGAAGATGAATGGGTAGATATTACGTATCCAATTTTGGAGTCATTGGATAAAATCAATTCAAAGTCTCTAGACAAGGAAGAACAGCTGGGTGGCCGTTTGATTGGCGTAAAGGCTCAGTACTTGATCTTTGAAAACGGCGTTTTTCAGACGAGAAAGCACGCAGGCTATCAAGTCGAGATCAAAGCGACCCATTCTGCATAAAGTAGCACGACTGGTGCTGAGGCAATAGAGCCTGATTCATTGCTAACGAGACTGGAAAAACAATCACATAAAACAATGTAAAGCATAAGTGAACGACAGCCAGAGAGTAGGAGATGGCTGTCGTTTTTTTATTACACGGCAAACAATTTCCATATAATAAGGAAAGGGAGAAGGATGCGTGCGAATTTGGGGACTCTCTGTTGTCGTAGCGCTGCTATTTTTGTCCTTGGTGGGCGGAGGATTCTATTTAGGGACGTTGCAAAAAGAGGGGGAGGTAGCCAAGCTGCAACAGAAGGTTTTGAATCTTCAAAAAGTGCTGGCAGTAGTCGAAGCATCTGTAAAACAGAAGGAGACACCAGTGTTGGCTGCCGTCCCAACCAATGAGCAGATCAACAAGCCCAAGCTTGATCCAGACCGGGATGGTTTTGCGAAGGCATTCGAATGGACAGACGACAAGGGAACAGGCTATACGTACAGTGACGAACAATTGACAGCATTGCAGCAGGATTCGCAAAACCGGGATTATAAGCAGGTGCTTAGACGATTTTTTGAGCAGGAATTGAAAAAAGAAATGGAAAGCTTTCAAACAGTAGGGTCTACTCTCAATCCTCGCCGCTTGCTGGTTGTCACAACTGACAACGACCTTTACGAAATCAGCATGAAAAAAAGGTACACCCATGATCAAATCTGGACCGTGGAAGGCTCCAACACGCTGTCCGGGATCGAAAAACCAAATGAAGCCGAGCTTTATCACCTTTTGAAATTGGATGAGGCAGATGAAGAAGTACGAACATGGGCAAAAAGCTTATTGGCAATCCCAGAATGGAAAAGCGAATGGATGCGAAAAGAAGGGAAAACGTATGTCTTGATCAAAACTTCGAATAGCGAAAGCGACTCGGTAGAGCTGGAAAGCGTACGTGTGTGGGTTGAAGAATTGTACGTGGACTATCAGGCGCTTGAGTACGGAACAGGAGCAGATCCTGACCTAATGAACGATTACATCCTAATGGAAGTGCCATTCGAAGGCTCGCCCGACGTGACGTTTCGCAAAACCGTTTTCGTTGTCGAGTAGATTTTCTTCTTTTACAATAGACATAAGTACAATGACGTGATGAAAAGCGAGGAATGAAACGATGAAGGCCTATTTGTACAACAAATGTGATACTTGCCGCAAAGCAAAAAAATGGCTGACCGAGCAAAATATCAGCTTTGAGGAAATTGCGATTGTCGATGCCCCGCCTTCCAAGGAAGAGCTACGCACGATCTGGAAAACAAGCGGGTTGGATCTGCGCAAATTTTTTAATGTGAGCGGTGTGCAGTATAAAGAGCTCGGCCTAAAGGACAAGCTGCCAAACATGACCGAGGATGAAATGCTGGAGCTGCTTTCCTCAAACGGCAAGCTGATCAAGCGTCCACTACTGGCAAGCGATAACACCGTTACGCTCGGCTTTAAACCAGAGGAGCTGGAAAAAGCCTGGGGTGGCAAATGATGATGAGCCGCCAACCTTCCAAACGTCTGGATAAGTTGTCAGCTGCTATTTTTTCGGAGATGGCAGCCCGTAAACGCGAAGTGGCTCAGAAGCGTACCGTCTACGATTTAAGTATTGGAAGCCCTGATCAGCCACCAGAGCAGAGCCTTTTGGATACACTTCTGGAGGCTGTGGTGCATCCTGGGGCGTTTGGCTATGCGCTCAGTGAAGGGACGGCGGATTTCCGTGCGGAGGTAGCGCGGTGGTATCAGTATCGTTTTGATGTCGAGCTGGAGCCTGACCATGAGGTACACTCATTGATGGGCTCACAGGACGGGCTGGCGCATTTCGCGTTGGCATGGACAGACCCGGGCGATTTGGTACTCGTGCCCGATCCTGGCTATCCAATTTACGAGGGAAGCGTCCATCTGGCAGGAGCGGTTCCCTATCGGATGCCGCTGCGGGCAGAAAATGACTTTTTGCCTGATCTGGAACAGATTCCGGAAGACGTAGCCAAACGGGCGAAATTCATGATCCTCAACTATCCAAATAATCCGGTTTCGGCTGTTGCGACCGTATCCTTTTTCGAAAAGGTCGTGGCATTTGCCAAGCGGCATGACGTCATCGTCGTCCATGATTTGGCATACTCCGAAATGGCTTTTGATGGCTACAAGCCGCCTAGCTTTTTGCAAGCCCCTGGTGCCAAGGATGTCGGAATTGAATTTAATTCCTTCTCCAAAAGCTTCAACATGGCTGGATGCCGGATTGCTTATGTAGTGGGCAATGCCGAGATTATTAAGCCACTGGCAGTAGTAAAGTCGAACGTGGACTATGGAGTATTTTTACCCGTCCAGCGAATGGCGATTGCTGCCCTGAAGCAAGACCGTGAATCCGTTGGACAAAATATGGTTGGTCCCATTTATCAGGAGCGCCGCGACGTGCTCTTGGCTGCCTTGGCCAATGCCGGATGGGTGATTCCACCGCCAAAGGCAACGATGTTTGTCTGGGCGCCTGTGCCACAGGGCTGGACCTCGCGTGAGTTTGCCTTTGCGCTTTTGGAGCAAGCGGGAGTCGTCGTGATTCCGGGCAGTGCTTTCGGAGATGAAGGGGAGGGCTACGTGCGCATCGCCCTGGTCCAGACACCGGAAATACTGAAGCAGGCAGCGGCAGCGATTGCCGACTCGGGCATTCTTTTGCAAAGAGTAGAATAGATTGCCTGCAAATCGGTTAATCTATTTTTTGGGTGAAAATGGCTGACCAAAAAGCTAATATCCTCTCTAATTGAAAAACAATTACAGGTTGAAATGATTCCTACATTGTATTGACTATAAAGTGAATACTTTGATATCATGGGACATGTAGGCAAGAACATATTCCTAAGGAGGTTTTACATAATGGCACAACGTCTAATCGGGCTTCCAGCTCCAGACTTTACAATGGAAACAGCACTGGGTAACGGTAAAGAATTCGGAAAGGTTTCCCTGTCCGACTACCGTGGCAAATGGCTGGTACTGTTCTTCTATCCACTGGACTTCACTTTCGTTTGCCCAACCGAAATCATCGCTATGAGCGATGCAATCGAAGACTTCGCTGATCTGGATGCAGAAGTACTGGGTGTATCTACTGACTCCGTTCACTCCCACCGCGCTTGGATCAACACTCCACGCGACCAAAACGGTTTGGGTGGCCTGAACTACCCATTGGCTGCTGACTTCCTGAAAACTACTGCTCGTGACTACGGCGTACTGGATGAAGAAGGCGGACAAGCTTACCGCGGTCTGTTCATCATCGATCCAGAAGGCGTTCTGAAATATCAAGTAGTTACTGACCTGAACGTAGGTCGTTCTACAGACGAGACACTGCGCGTGTTGCAAGCTCTGCAATCCGGCGGACTGTGCCCAGCTAACTGGCGCCCAGGACAAGCTCAACTGTCTGCTAAGTAATTACTTGCACGTACGCAAGGAAATAGAAGGGTCTAACATTTAGCTGTTAGGCCCTTTTTTTTAACCTAAGCTAAAATAAAGAAAAGGGGTTGACCTATCCATGCGTTTGCGCGAAGAATTGCCTGATTTCCCTGGGATTACCGAATGGGTGAATGGACAGGTGACCAAAGCAGAATTGGCTGGTAGCCCGGTTTTGGTACACTTTTGGTCTGTAAGCTGCTACATGTGCAAGGAGTCCATGCCGAGCATCAACGAATGGCGTGACAAATATGCAGCAAACGGATTAAAAGTAATCGGTATTCACATGCCTCGTTCTGAAAAAGATACGGACATCGAAACGATCAAGCAAACGATTGCCGAGCACAACCTGACACACCCGATCGCCATTGATAATGATATGAAGACAGTGGATGCTTTCCAGAACGAATACGTCCCTGCCTTTTACCTCTTTGATGAAAACCTTCAGCTTCGCCATTTCCAGGCAGGCGAGAAGGGTCTAAACCTCGTGAAAAAACGTCTGTTTAGAATTTTGGGGATCGAAGAGGAATCCTAGAATGTTCGTCTAATTATGTATGTGTAATGGATTGTACCTGATAGGAGGAAATGTAAACGATGGAATTCCCAAAAAACCTACGTTACAGTGAAGAGCATGAGTGGGTGCGAGTAGAAGGAAACAAAGCTTACA
Organism: Brevibacillus sp. SIMBA_040; assembly: GCF_046535075.1. Classification (NCBI taxonomy): domain Bacteria; kingdom Bacillati; phylum Bacillota; class Bacilli; order Caryophanales; family Paenibacillaceae; genus Brevibacillus; species Brevibacillus sp. SIMBA_040. The sequence goes on along the minus strand of NZ_JAWRXI010000001.1, from coordinate 447,852 downwards.
TCGGAATCACTGCTTTTGCTCAATCAGAGCTGGGTGACATCGTGTTTGTTGAGTTGCCTGAAGTAGGGGCAACCATTCAGGCGGATGAGCCATTTGGCAGCGTAGAATCGGTTAAAACCGTTTCTGAACTGTACGCTCCTGTAACTGGCACAGTACTGGAAGTGAACGGCAACCTGGAAGATGCTCCAGAACTGGTGAACTCCTCGCCGTACGAGCAAGCATGGATGATCGTCGTGGAATTGTCCGACGCAGCTGAGCTGGATAAGCTGATGGATGCAGACAAATACGAAGCGATGGTAAAAGAATAGGAAACAAAGCGAAAAGCCGGGCGATCAAGCCACGGCTTTTTTTGTGCGGATGAGTCGTTATCCCTTGAAGCTGTCTTGCCAGTTTAACATTCCCCGAAAAAATACTCCCACTTCTAAATCTTAAGATATGGATTGCTCTTTGCATGAGAGCTTAGCTCAGCTTAAATGTGCGGATGGCATCGTTCATCTCTTCTGCCATTTTTGCGAGCATGGTCGCAGCTGCGGAAATTTCCTGCATGGACGCGTTTTGCTCTTCCGCTGCGGCGGCAACGGTCTGCGAATTACTTGAAGATTGCTCGGCTACCTGAGAAATGTTGTTTATCGCAGTAACGATCGTCTGCATTTGCTGACTGATTTGACGCATTTCCGCAGAGACCTCCTCGGTGCGATCGAACAATTGGGCAGCAGAGCCTGTAATTTGTTCAAAAGCTGTCCCGGTAGACTGTACGAGTGAGATTCCTTCACCAAGAATGGTCGATCCATGAGTCATGGCGCTAATCGCTGATTCTGTATCGCGTTGAATATCTGCAACAATGGTGCTTACCTGTTCGGCTGCGGAGCTGGATTGTTCAGCCAGCTTGCGGACCTCGTCAGCGACGACAGCGAAGCCACGTCCTTGTTCTCCTGCACGTGCTGCCTCGATCGCTGCATTCAGCGCCAAGAGATTGGTTTGGGCTGCAATCGTCGTAATCAGGGAGATCATTTGCCCAATTTCCTCAGAGCGGCGTCCCAATGCATTGACGATGCCTGCGGTCTGATTCATTTGCGCGTGGATAACATTCATATGTTCAACTGTTTTCACAGCCATCTGATTGCCCTCAGCGGCTTGACGATTTGTCTCAGCCGTAGAGCTGCTGACTTCCTCGATGCCTTTTTCCATGACGGAAATATGCTGAGCGATTTCTGTGATGACATCGCTTCCCTGGTTAGTCGCTTCCACCTGTTGTTCGGTACCGTAGGCAATTTCCTGAACAGATTGGGCGATTTGCTCGGTAGCTCTGCTGGTTTGTTCGGCACTTGCCATTAGCTGCTCGGAAGTGGCTGCTACCTGCTGAGCACTGTAGCTGACTTGACCCAGCGTCTCGCGAAGGGTGGTTGTCATTGCGTTGAAGCGATTTGCCATGACGCCCATCTCATCCACGGTCTTGATATCCATGGAAGCAGTGAAGTCTCCATTGGAAAGAGCATGTGATAGCTGATTTGCACGGTCGATTTGTTTCGTCAAATATTTACTGAAGAAATAAATGACAGCGATCAAAATCAACAGTCCAAACAAACTCACAGCACAAAGCTGGTAGAACAGGGCGCTAAGCGGAGCATTGAACTCATCCTCAGGCATGACGAGAGCAAGTGTCCAATTGGTTTGCGGGATTTTTTGAAAATAAATGCGATTGACGCCGTTATCTGCGGTAAAGGTCTTTATCCCTTCTTGTTCTGCAAGCAAAGCTGCTCCAGCTTCCGCAAAGGATGTATTTTCCTCGGTTTGAATCGTTTTGTGCATGAGCTTTTCTGATTCAGGATGGGACAAGTACTGTCCGGATTTATCCAGCAAAAACGCCCAGCCTGTTTCACCGACTTTTGTTCCTGAAACCGTTTTTTGTATGTCCGTTAGCGTAATATCGTCTGTAGCTACACCTAGCAGCTTTTTGTCCGCCGTGTAAAAAGGTGCGACGACAGTCATCATCGAAACTCCTGAAACATCGTCAAAATACGGCTCCGAATAATCTGTTTTGTTTTTGGTTCCGATCCCGACCTTGTACCAATCTTGATTCGGGTAGTTGTAGGAAGCGGTGCTGTAATCGTAGGTGATGCGTACCTTGCCGTCTTCCTTTGTTCCATAGGTGGCGACGTATTGCTTATTCGGATCAAATGCGTACGGTTCCATGAAAATACCCATACCCACGGAGGTTTCGTTAATAAGCACGGTTTTGGTAAGCAGGGAATCCAGCTGTTCCAACGAATAAGTAATAGGTGTCATTTCGATAAAGCGAGCCATGCTCTCGGTTACTTTGCTATGTTCCTCTAGTTGGCCTTCTACCTTGTCACTGAGCAAGTCGAGCTGGAAGTTCATTTTGTCACTTAATTCCTTGTTCAGCAGGGAAACTGAGAATAAAAATGCAATACTCATGACCAGAAGCAGAGTAAGAATAATGACTGGCAATGTGATCGTAAGTGTACGTGCACGCAAGCTTTTAAACCGATACATAAACTAGCTCCTTTTTAGTGTAAGTAGATGACTAACTATTCCCTATATCGGCATTCATAAAACTTTTTTATATCCCTTTAGGAAAATGTAGGAAAAATTTCAAACTAATCAGAAAACATTGCCGGGCACAAGTAAATTCGAGTACAATAGGAAGACAAATTGACAAAATCTTGTTACCAATAACCTACTGGTATCATTTGCGGGTAGAGAGTTAGATGGATAATGGGCTACAATGCGAATACAGACAGAGTGTCGCCGAGACAAAAGCGGTTGTTTGGCGAAGAAGGAGGGAGACTAAATGAGTTTTTGTTGTGGTGCTGGAATGGTTGGTTCCGTAGGGTCAGTCCGTCATTATAAAACACTTGTTCACAATGTCCCCATCATGTTTTGTCCTGTATGTGACAGAATTGAGGTCCATCCCGGTATTGAGGGAGAGTACGAAATTTTAGTAGAATATGCACAAGGAGATCAAGCTCCTGAAGTTGATTTTGCCGACTTTGTGAGTGTTGACAATACATCGGAGTTGTTTGAGAATTGTACAATGACGGATGAGGCAGCCAGCTTCGCCGATGTACTAAAGCAACAGATCGACGTTTCGCTTGATTTGCTGCGAGTAGCCAAGGAGCTGGGGGACGATGAATGGCGAGAAGCGCTCATGATTCGTTTGAGACGTTTAAGCGAGAGGCTGAAGCAGTACAATAAACGAAAGCAAATGTCGCAGAAAAGCGCATGACCAGAGTTGACGTGGGAGGCAGTGTGAATGTTTCATTTGAAAGGCGTTCACCATATCGCATTGAATTGTAGCGATGTCGTGAAGGTAGCTCGTTTTTTTAAAGACATTTTGGAAGTTCCCATCCCGGAAGAGAACATGGTGGAAGGAGCGCCTGTCTACTTTCAAATTGGCACATACACACGGATTGGTCTTCATCCACATGGCGGTGAGGAAGGCAAGGGTGGAGTCGGTCAGGTAGACCACCTCGCTTTTTCCGTAACGAGTCGTGCGGAATTGGACTATCTGGTGGATAAGCTGGAAGCAGAGAATATCTGTTATCGCGGACCTATCACGCAACCAACCAGCTATAATCTATACTTTGAGACCCCGGATGGACATCATTTGGAGGTACGGTTAGATAAAGACGAGTTTGACGAATAAGAATAGCAGTAGAAATGAAAGGCATCTGCCCGTTGAGGCGGATGCTCTTTCTTTTTTTGAACGCATCGGATTCTCCTGTTTCCTCCCCACCACTGAAGCCACGAACAACAGCAAAAAGCGCCCATGGGAAAACGTGTCGAGAAAAAGAGTTCTCCCCTGACAGGAGACGACAGGGGTTCTTACTACTCGCCAAAGGATTCGACCCGAGCAAAAACGAACCCTTTTGGGAGAGAGGGGTGGACGAACTTGGTCGGAATGGGAAGGCTGCTTACAGAAGTCGCAAACAGGCTCCAGAAAAAAACACATTTGCATTTAATGATGACAGGATGGGAACGACGGATTGGCATTGTCACGGAGGATACAAAGACACGCTGGCACCTGACGTTCTCCAAGGGGGGAGCCACCTGCGGAGCATGGACAGAGGAGCAATCGGCGGATTTAATTGTCCGGGGCGACGAGCGCCAGATGCAGATGCTGTTTGGCGGGGATGAGCTGGTATACGTCTTTGCCAGAGAACAGGTTCGGATCGTGGGTCCATTGCGCGATCAGTTAAAACTAGATGCAATATTGCGACTTACCTGCAAGTAAACAGTGGCTTGTAGCAGTACTATGCTATAATAGGAAAAAAGAGTGATTTGGGGGGTAGCGTCATGTCCACTGCTTTCTCTTTGAAACAAACGATACATACTCGTGAGCAACAGATTGCTGAAACATTCAGTCATTTGCATGCCAATCCCGAAATTAGCTGGAAGGAAATCCAGACTACTAGCTATTTGGTAGAGAGGATGCGCAGCTTGGGACTGCGTGTAACCACGTTTGATGATTGTACCGGGTTGGTTGCGGAGTGGGGAGAGGGAGGTCCTGTCGTAGGATTGCGTACAGATATTGACGCACTGTGGCAGGAGGTAGACGGAGAATGGCGTGCCAATCACTCCTGTGGTCATGATGCACATATGACGATGATCGTCGAAGCTGTAGAGGCTTTGGTCCAATCTGGCTATCAGCCGCCAGGAACATTGAAAATCTTGTTCCAGCCAGCAGAAGAAAAAGGAACAGGAGCTCTCAAGCTGGTGGAAAAAGGAGCCGTCGATAACGTCGATTATTTATATGGTGTTCACGTTCGCCCGATTCAGGAAATGCTGCAAGGGACGGCAGGACCTGCTATCTACAACGGGGCAGCCATGTTTTTATATGGAGAAGTTACTGGTATTTCCGCGCACGGTGCCAGACCTCATCTAGGAGTCAACGCAATTGAGGTAGCTGGTGCTATCATCTCAGGAATTAGTCAAGTGCATATTGACCCGATGGTGCCCGCGACGGCCAAAATGACGATGCTGCAAGCAGGCGGCGAGAGCTACAATATCATTCCAGATAAAGCGCGTTTTGCGATTGATATGCGCGCACAGACAAATCAGGCCATGGATGAGCTGGAGAAAAAGGTGCGACAAATCATTGAAGGAGTTGCCCTTTCTTATTCAGCGGAAATTGAGCTGCAGCGAGGCTCACGGATGGTGGCTGCAGAGGTGCACGACGAAGCCAAAAAGCTGATGGAGCTTGCGATTGTTGATGTGCTGGGCCAGGAAAATCTCAGAGCAGCGCCAGTCAGCCCGGGTGCTGAGGATTTTCATTTTTACACAGTGGAGCGCCCGCATATCAAAGCCACGATGCTCGCTCTCGGATGTGATTTGAAGCCAGGCTTGCACCATCCGCATATGCAGTTTGAGCATTCTGCAATGGTAAAAGGCGTAGAAATATTGGCACGTGTGATCGTGAGAACGTTTGAGCATGAAGCAGAACGTACTTGAAACAGAGAGGCTGTTGCTTCGCACATACGACACAGATGATCTAAGTGCGCTCCATGCCATTTGACCACCATGCCTCACGCAGTGCGATCGAAAAAATCGGGATGACAAAGGAAAAAGAGTATGACAATGCCCGAAACCGGAACATCCTGACCTTTTTGTATGCGATCGAAAAAGACTAAAAGAAGAGTACCCGTCTTTTGTGGAGACGGGTTTTTCTGTGTATATAAGCAGATTTGTCATTTCTAAAGAATTTATGAAGTTCCAAGAGAAGTGTGTAAGGGGACCTATAATGAAACCTGTACAGGAGGGGGGAGCATGATGGCCGAGGGGGTAAAGGTGTTGCTGGTAGAGGATGATCCTGAGATTGGACGCATTGTACGTGATCATTTACGAAGACAGGATTACGAAGTGACGTGGGCTTCCAGCGGGGCAGAAGGCTGGGAAGACTTCCAGACACAGTCCTACGACCTCGTTTTGATCGACTTGATGCTTCCGGAGATGGATGGCTTTACGGTGTGCAAGCATATTCGTCTGACGAGCCATGTACCGATTCTGATCATGAGCGCGCGTCATGAGGACGAAGCAAAGGTACGGGGACTCGACCTAGGGGCAGACGATTATGTGACAAAGCCATTTAGCTTGACGGAGCTGTCGGCTCGCATCACTTCCCATCTGCGGCGTTATCGTCGATACAAAAATGAGGACGGTCTAGCCAGGAATGAACAGAGTCGATATGAGTTTGAAGGTGGACTTACGATTGACAGCGAGAAAAAGGAAGTGTGTCTGAACAACATCCCAGTGGCGCTAACACCCAAAGAGCTTGGCCTTTTGCTGTTGCTTGCCGAACACCCTCATCGCTTGTTTACCAAGCAGGAGCTGTATGAACATATTTGGGGTCAATCCGACCTGGAAGGAAATGGAACGGTAACCGTGCATGTGAAAAGCGTGCGCAAGAAGCTGCAGGACGACAAGCGTGACTCCCGTTTTATCCAGACGGTTTGGGGGAGCGGCTACCGTTTCGTTGGTGAACCGATCTCATGAAAATCAAGAATTGGCTCATGTCCACCTATTTACTCGTCATGCTGCTGCCTGTTGCCGCCATTTCCGGGCTGTATTACGTCGTAAGCAAATATGATCAGCGCCAGGACATACGAGAGTACTTCCAAATATCTGATCGCATTTCAGAGATCGAAAAGGCGTTGCAAGACACATCGCTTTATCAAATACAGCCCAGAAGCCACTACGAAGCTTTGCAATCACAGCTGCAGCCGTCGGTAAAAATTGAGCTGTATCGCTATGACGGAATTACGTTGTATACGTCTGATGAAAATGGGATGCAGTTCGGGCTTATTCGAATTCCTCCTGATAAAATCTATCAAGATTTGTACGAGCTACGCAAAAGCAGTCAAACGTACTCCATTAAAAAGCCGGTGTTTGCTGATGGCAGGATGATCGGAATTTACCAGATCACACTGGCTAGGGAAGAATGGCTTACAGAAGTGAAAAATCGGACTGTTTGGCTTGCGTCTGCTTCTATCGCTTTCTTTCTGTTGTTGTATGTAGTAGTTGTATGGTTGCTGAACCGCAAGCTGAATCTGCCACTGAAACGCCTGATGGACAGGATGACCGCTTTTGCCGAGCATAAGCCAATCCCTCTATGGGGGCATCGCTCAACGGATGAAATCGGGGAACTGATCAAGCATTTTGAAGACATGCGGCTAAAGATGGAGCTGGCTAATCAGGAAGTGCTGGCAGGACAAAAGGAGAAGGAGTACCTTGTTGCAGCATTGGCGCATGATGTAAAAACACCACTCACGTCTATCCGGGCGTATGCCGAGGCTCTTTTTGAGCAAGAAGGGCTATCGGACAAGGAGCAAAAGGAGTACCGCAGCATTCTGTTCGAAAAGATTGATTATATGAAAGAGATTTTGAATGATTTGACGATCTATACAGCCCTGCGCTCTTCTGTCAGGGAGACGACCTTTACGGAAGTGGATGGAGAAGAGTTTTTTGAAATGCTGTTTGCCGGGTATGAAGAGCTCTGCTCCGGCAAGGGTGTACAGTTGCAAACCGAGGTGATCGTTTCCCATGAGCTTCAGGTGAATGCACGATATTTGATGAGGCTCGTTGATAATTTGTTTCACAATGCACTTGGCCACACCAAAGAAGGGCATTCGATCTGGCTTGCTGCTGTGTCTCCACGAGAATCCGTGCCTGATTGGGTGTTCGATTCATTTCGCAGCGAAATCGAGAAGCTCGGTCAACATGACCTGCTCCTGATTGTGCAAAACCAGGGCGAGGGCATACCGGATGAGCTGCAAAAGCGCATCTTTGAACCGTTTTTTCAAGTGGATGCAGCTCGTACCAAAAAAGGTGCCACAAGTATCGGCTTGGGATTGAGTATCGCCAAAATGATTATGGATGAGCACGATGGCAGTATTCACGTCTGGTCTGCCAATCCATATGGAACGACATTTGTGTGTGCGCTGAAAGTAGAAGAGAGAGGGATGTTGAGGGATGAAAGGATATAAATGGATCGGGGCAGTCAGCTTGGCAGCTAGCTTATTTACGGGCGGTTGTCAGGATGCGCAAACCTTTTCTTCAGATGATGTCGTGACCAAGATGCTGGAAGGAAACAAGGCAGTGGGATCTTATTATGCAGAAGGCATCATGAACGAATATGAAGGGGAGAAAAAAATCAGGGAATCCACGATTATGGAGTGGCATGATGCCAAGACAGGTAAGCGCCGGGTGGAGATCAGATCAGGCAATAACGTGACAAGCTCGGTGAATGACGGCAAACAAATCATCACGTATGATGAAGCCTTGAAAACGGCATTTCGTCTAGATGCAGCAGATATCGGTGAACTGGGGGCAGGAACTCCGAAAGAACAGCTCATTGGTATTCTGGATAAAGTCAAAAACACGCACAAGATTGAAGTGATGGGAGAAGACACGGTAATCAATCTGCCTGTTCATCATGTCAGAGTGACGATGCAAGAAAAAGGATCGCTATTTGGTGACATGGACCTGTGGGCCGACCAGAAGACATGGCTCGTATTGAAGTCCTCTTCTACTATCGGTGAAAACAAAGTTGAATTTGAATATACCAAGATAGACCAATCGCCTACATTCGATGAGAAAACATTTGTTCTGGACTTACCGCAGGATGTGAAAATAACATCGCTATCGGATATGAACCCGGCGAAGAAAGTAAATCTGGAGGAAGCCCAAGCCGCGATGAAAGCCCCCTTTTTCTATTGGGAAAGTAGCTCTGAGGTGGCTCTTGCAGGAATTGAGTTGAATGAGTGGAAGGGTGAAATAAACAGAAATGAGCTGACTCTCAACTATACAAAAGGGGAAGTGCCTTATTTCAGTCTGAGTGTATTTCCTACGCCAAAAGAGGGAATCGGTGAAGGGCTACTCGGAGAAAAGCCACTACAGATTCGCGGAATAAAAGGAAGCTATATGGAAGCAATACGCTCCATTATGTGGGATGAAAAAGGACTGCGTTACACGGTCATGCTCGAGCACCCTGATTTGACTGTAGAGCAGACGGTGAAACTGGTGGAAGAAATGAAATGGAGCGAAAAGAAATAAGCGGCGCCCCAGATGTTAACATGATAAACGCTTGAAGAATCGCGAAAAGCAATGAACGCGCTTGGACATCCTAGTTGTAAGAGGAATCCAAGCGCGTTTTTCTAGTTTCGGAAGGTTATTCACACATTCTCCACATGCGATTATAAAATTATGTAGCTTAATTGGCTAAATGTGATATACTAATTACAAATCGAACGACGATAAGAAAACCTTAATCGAGGTTTGCCACGGATGCGCGACCGCGTGATAATGGAAGGTTATTCTTGCAGTATCAGGATGATGTGCTCAAAGACTATCCTATCTGATACTGTTAAAAAGTCATAATAGGGATATATACTGGGAAGGAGATCGTTCACACATGGAAACCAACACGGTTCACAAGCTTGCTGACATTTTAGCAGGTACAAAGGTTAATTACAACCTGCCTGTGGCTCTTCTAGTTGAAATGGCAGTTAAGCGTGGCGAAGGGATTTTGACCGACAAGGGGGCGCTCAATGCGCTAACAGGCAAGTTTACTGGCCGTTCGCCAAAGGACAAATTTGTGGTGGACGAAGCTTCCGTACACGATAAAATCAACTGGGGTCCGGTGAACCAGCCGATCTCTTCTGAGAAATTCCAACTGCTTCAACAAGACATGCTCGAATTTCTGCAGACGAAAGAAGAGCTGTTCGTATTCGACGGATTCGCTGGTGCAGATACGACCTATCGTCTGCCTATCCGTATTGTAAATGAATACGCTTGGCACAATTTGTTTGCGCGTCAACTATTTATCCGTCCGTCTGCTGAAGAGTTGACCACACATGAAGCTGAATTTACTGTCATTTATGCACCAAGCTTCAAAGCAGACCCAGCAGTTCATGGAACAAACTCCGATACCTTCATCGTGCTGAGCTTTGAACAAAAAACCGTATTGATCGGTGGAACCGAGTACGCTGGAGAAATGAAAAAATCGATCTTTAGCGTGATGAACATGATTCTGCCAGAGCGCAATGTTCTCTCGATGCACTGCTCCGCAAACGTTGGCAGCGATGGCGATGTTGCTTTGTTCTTCGGGTTGTCCGGTACTGGAAAAACGACATTGTCTGCTGACCCGAACCGCTTTTTGATCGGTGATGACGAGCATGGCTGGTCTGATAACAGCGTATTCAATATCGAGGGCGGCTGCTATGCAAAATGCGTGAAGCTGACCGAAGAAGGCGAGCCACAAATCTGGAAAGCAATCCAGTTTGGTACCGTTCTTGAAAACGTGGATGTGGATGAAGTAACCCGCACCGCTGATTACGATAGCACGAAATACACGGAAAATACCCGTGCAGCCTATCCAGTAGAAGCGATTCCAGGAGCTGTAATTCCAGGCGTAAGCGGTCAACCTAATGTCATCATTTTCCTGACTGCTGACTCGTTCGGAGTACTTCCTCCAATCTCCAAGCTGACTAAAGAACAGGCGATGTACCACTTCCTGTCTGGCTACACTAGCAAAATGGCAGGTACAGAACGTGGCGTAACTGCTCCACAAACTGAATTCTCCACTTGCTTCGGTTCTCCATTCTTGCCGCTGTATCCGGTTGTTTATGCTGAAATGCTGGGCAAAAAGATCGATGAGCGCGATGTCCAAGTGTACCTCGTAAACACTGGTTGGACTGGTGGCCCAGTAGGCGTAGGAAAACGTATGAAGCTCTCCTATACCCGTGCAATGGTAACGGCAGCTCTGAATGGTGAGCTGGCAAATGTTGAATACGTAGCAGACGCAACCTTTGGCGTGCAAGTTCCAACTTCTTGCCCGAACGTACCGGCAGAAGTTCTGCAGCCGCGCAATACTTGGGCAAACACAGAGGAGTACGACAAGCAAGCTGCTGATCTGGCAAACCGTTTCATCGAGAATTTCCAAAAGAAATTCCCGAATGCAGCTGAAATTGCGCAAGCTGGTCCGAAAGTACAATAAGATTATTGAACGATAAATAAACGAGGCGGTTAGATACTCAGTATCTAGCCGTTTTCCTGTTAGGATTGGAAAAGACAGTACCAACAAAATGTTCTTTTGTCTTTTCACGATGCGAAAGCGTCATTTTTATGGAGACAATTGTGTGAAAAAAAGCTTTTAGGAGAAGTTGTATTCCAAAAAGTTACATGGGGAAAAATGTTTGGGAGCAGGCTGTTCGTCCAGGAAAGATGTAAGTACCAAAAACAGACTTTCTATATATAATGATATAAAAAATACAGATATGTTTCATTCCTTGATTTATAATTATTCTTATTATAAGATAGTTATTGAGAATGGATTGAGAATTTACCAACTCACTTTTGACGTGTATGGAGGGAATTCAGATGACAGCAGTACCGCATTTGCAAATAAAAAACCTTCGCGCCAAGATCGAGGACAAAGAGATCCTCAAAGGCATGAACCTGGAAATCAAGGGCGGCGAAGTGCACGCGATCATGGGACCAAATGGTACCGGTAAATCCACATTGGCATCCACGCTGATGGGTCACCCAAAATATGAGGTAACCGAAGGCGAAGTGCTGATCAACGGCGACGACCTGTTGGAAATGGCAGTAGACGAGCGCGCACGCGCAGGTTTGTTCCTCGCTATGCAGTATCCATCCGAAATCAGCGGTGTAACCAACTCTGACTTCATGCGTTCCGCGATCAATGCGCGCCGTGGTGAAGGAAACGAAATCTCTCTGATGAAATTCATCCGCGAGATGGACAAGAAAATGAGCGCGCTGGAAATGGACGATTCTTTCTCCCACCGTTACCTGAATGAAGGCTTCTCCGGCGGCGAGAAAAAACGTAATGAAATTCTGCAAATGATGTTGCTTGAACCAAGCATTTGTATCTTAGACGAGATTGACTCTGGTCTCGACATTGACGCTCTGAAAATCGTAGCAAATGGTGTCAACGAAATGCGTTCTGCGGATCGCGGCTTCTTGATCATCACGCACTACCAGCGTTTGCTGAACTATGTAAAGCCTGACTTCGTACACGTAATGATGCAGGGTCGTATCGTGAAGTCCGGTGGTCCTGAGCTGGCTGAACGCCTAGAGGCAGAAGGCTATGACTGGATCAAGGAAGAGCTCGGCATCGAGGACGAAACCGTAAACGCCAACGTGTAGGAAGAAGGAGGCAGCAGTGAAATGAGTGTGGATGTACAGCTACGCTTCGACGCCGAAGCGATTACCCAGTACTCCAAAGCTAATCAGGAGCCTGCCTGGTTCCTGGAAAAGCGCCTCGCTGGCCTGAAGGCGGCTGGGGAGCTTGGGCTTCCTGCTTTGGAGAAAACCAAAATCGATAAATGGAACACACAAGAATTCGAACCGTTCCAAACCACTGCCAAGGTAGCATCGGCAAGCGAGCTAAGCGAACTGGTAAAGGAACAAATTGATGCTGACAGCGTGAAAAACCTGTTGGTTCAAAAGAACGCCTCTACCCTCTTTTTCGCAGCAACAGAAGAGCTGAAAGCACAAGGTGTCATCTTCACCACATTTGCTGATGCTCTCGTTTCGCATGGCGATCTGGTTCAAAAATATTTGCTGAATGTCGTAGCATACGACGAGCACAAGCTGACTGCGCTGCATACAGCGGTAGTCAACGGTGGAGTATTCCTCTATGTACCGAAAAACGTAGAAGTAGACGTACCACTGCAAGCTGTGTATGAAATCGCTGGCGACAACGCGCTGCTGTGCCCGCATGTGCTGATCGTGGCAGAAGCGAACAGCAAAGTGACCTACGTGGATACATATGTATCTGGCGAAGGTAAAAACATGGTAGCTAACAGTATTGTTGAAGTATATGTAGGCCCTGGCGCATCTGTGCAGGTTGCGTCTGTTCGTTCCCTTTCTACTGACGTTCACGACTACAGCTTCCGCCGCGCTACGGTTGATCGCGATGGAAAAATGGAATGGATTTTGGGTGAGATGAACGACGGGAATACCGTTGCCAACAACACTACCATCCTCAAAGGTACTGCTTCGATTGCAGAAACCAAATCCATTTCAGTAGGGACAGGTTCCCAGCGTCAAAACCTGACCTCCCAAGTTCAGCACATCGGAACGCATTCCGAGTCTGACATGGTGAGCAAGGCAGTTATGACAGGTGAAGCAGTCAGCATTTTGAACGGTATCACCAAAATTGAAAAAGGCGCTGAAAAAGCAAACGGCGTACAGGCGGAAAACATCCTGATGCTGAGCGATAAATCTCGCGGCGATGCCAACCCGATCCTGTTGATCGATGAGGACGATGTCAAAGCGGGCCATGCTGCTTCGGTAGGACGCTTCAGTGAAGAGTCTATCTACTACCTCATGTCGCGTGGAATTACCCGTCAGGGCGCAGAACGTCTCATTATTCTTGGCTTCCTGGACCCAGTTGTAGCTGAGATTCCAGTTGAAGAAGTGAAGAATAAACTCCGTCAGGCGCTTGAAAGGAAGTTAGGCTAATGAACGCCAAGGAGCTTCGGAAATATTTTCCCATCCTTCAGCAAGAGGTAAACGGGCATCCGCTCGTATATCTGGACAATGGAGCAACCTCTCAAAAGCCGATTCAGGTGATTGAGGCGATGGATAAATACTACAGGGAGTACAACTCCAATGTGCACCGTGGTGTGCACACCTTGGGCAACATGGCGACAGATGGCTATGAGGGCGCGCGCGAGAAAGTCCGCGCCTTCATCAACGCGCGTGAAGCAGCAGAGATCGTCTTCACACGCGGTACGACATCTGCTATTAATACCATCGCGTATGGTTATGCTCGCACGACCCTGAAGCCAGGAGATGAGATTGTGACTACTGTGGTGGAGCACCACGCCAATTTCATTCCGTGGCAGCAGGCAGCCAAGGCAACCGGAGCGACCTTCAAGTTCATTCCGCTGGCAGAGGACGGCACTGTGACTCTGGAAGCGGTCAAGGAAACGATCACGGATAATACCAAAATCGTTGCCATTCACCATATTTCCAACGTACTCGGGGATACTACTCCGATCAAGGAAATCGCACAGATTGCTCATCAGCATGGAGCTCTCCTGTTTGTAGACGGGGCACAAGGTGCACCACACAAAAAAATCGACGTTCAGGATTTGGATTGCGATTTTTACTCGTTTTCCGCTCACAAGATGGCGGGTCCGACAGGCGTAGGTGTCCTGTACGGCAAACGTGAAGTGCTGGAGCGCGTCGAGCCGATGGAATTTGGCGGGGAAATGATTGACTACGTAGATTTGTACGATTCTACGTGGAAAGAGCTGCCTTGGAAGTTTGAAGGCGGGACCCCGATTATCGCTGGCGCAATTGGCCTCGGAGCAGCGATTGACTTTTTAGAAGAAATCGGTCTGGACAATATCGAGCGTCATGAAAAGCATCTGGTGGCGTACGCCATGGAGCAAATGCGCGAGATCGAAGGACTGAAAATTTACGGCCCGCAGCAGGACCGCAGCAGTTTAATTACATTCAACCTAGATACGGTACATCCGCATGACCTGGCGACAGTTCTGGATAGTTACGGAATCGCAGTTCGTGCCGGCCATCACTGCGCACAGCCGCTGATGCGTTGGCTGAATGTGACAGCTACCGCTCGGGCAAGCTTCTACGTATATAATACGGAAGAAGAAGTAGATGTGCTGGTAGCAGGGTTGAAGAAAACGAAGGAGTATTTCGGCAATGTCTTCTCTTGATGATCTATACCGCCGCGTCATTATGGACCACTACCAAAAGCCGCGTAATCGTGGAAAGCTGGAAGAATCCGACGGACTCATCGTTAATCTAAATAACCCAACCTGTGGTGACAGCATCTCGCTCTCCTTGAAAGTGGAGGAGGGCAAGGTGGTGGACGCCAAGTTTCTCGGTGAAGGCTGCTCGATCAGCATGTCCTCCGCTTCGATGATGACGGACGCAGTCAAAGGCATGCCAGTGGAAGAAGCGCTCGAGCTGGCACACAAGTTTTCTGATTTGATGCAAGGCAAGGAAATTGACGATTCCATCGACCTCGGGGACATCGAAGCTTTGTCCGGGGTGGCCAAGTTCCCAGCGCGGATCAAGTGTGCGACGCTCGCATGGAAAGCACTGGAGCAAGGCATCAAGCAGGCCGAGCAGGAATAGCCATTTCTACGCGGATATGAAAATGAAGGAGTGAGCAATGATGGCTAAAAAAGCCCCTGAGATACAGGATTACCAATACGGCTTCCACGATAAGGACGTATCTGTATTCCGTACAAAAAAGGGTCTGACCCGTGAGATCGTCGAGGAAATCTCGAAGATCAAGGAAGAGCCTGAGTGGATGCTGGAGTTTCGTTTGAAATCTCTGGACATCTTCAACAGCATCCCTATGCCAAAATGGGGAGGCGACCTGGACGACCTCGATTTCAACAACATCACCTACTACGTAAAGCCTTCTGAAAAGCAAGGACGTAGTTGGGATGAGGTTCCAGAAGAAATCAAGGCAACTTTTGACAAGCTGGGTATTCCAGAGGCGGAGCAAAAGTTCCTCGCTGGTGTATCCGCACAGTATGAATCCGAGGTTGTTTACCACAACATGCAGGAAGACCTGGAAAAGCTGGGCGTTCTCTTCTGCGATATGGATTCCGCTGTGAAGCTGTACCCAGACATCGTGAAAGAATATTTCGCGACGGTAATTCCTCCGGCAGACAACAAGTTCTCTGCACTCAACTCGGCTGTATGGTCCGGTGGTTCCTTCATTTACGTACCAAAAGGCGTAAAAGTAGATACTCCGCTTCAAGCATACTTCCGCATCAACTCGGAGAACATGGGTCAATTTGAGCGCACGCTGATCATCGTTGATGAGGACGCGTTCGTACACTACGTCGAAGGCTGTACAGCTCCAATCTACAGCACAGACTCCCTGCACTCCGCAGTTGTAGAAATCATCGTAAAAGAGCGCGGCCGTTGCCGTTACACCACGATCCAAAACTGGTCCAACAACGTATACAACCTCGTTACCAAACGTGCGGTTGCTTACGCGGATGCGAACATGGAATGGATTGATGGTAACATCGGTTCCAAGCTGACGATGAAATATCCAGCTGTAATCATGAAAGGTCCTCGTGCAAAAGGTACTGTTCTTTCCATCGCAGTAGCAGGAAAAGGACAACACCAAGACGCAGGTGCTAAAATGATTCACTTGGCTCCAGATTGCACATCCACGATCATTTCCAAATCCATCTCCCGTGATGGCGGAAAAGTAACCTATCGCGGTCTCGCACAATTTGGACGCAAGTCGGACGGCTCCAAGTCCAACATCAAGTGCGATACGCTGATTTTGGATAAACTGTCCACGTCCGACACGATCCCTTACAACGAGATCATGAACGACAACATTACGCTCGAGCATGAAGCGACTGTTTCCAAAGTATCCGAGGATCAACTGTTCTACCTGATGAGCCGCGGACTTTCTGAAGCTGAAGCGACTGAGATGATCGTAATGGGCTTCATCGAACCATTCACAAAAGAGTTGCCGATGGAGTATGCAGTAGAGATGAACCGTCTGATCAAGTTTGAGATGGAAGGCTCTATTGGTTAAACCTTTGCTTCTCAGTCTTCTATTTAACATGTAAATACGTGTCTGCTGCGACTTTGACGCTTACGTGTCCGAGTCGCTCAGACACGTATTTTATTTGTCCCTGCGTCTAAAGGATGACCTTACTACATAGTAAATCCCCTCCCAATGTATATTTGAATGCTTCTATCTTAGAGGGGGTTATTTCAAACTCCAATATTCGGCTCATTTATCCACTAAAGCTTTTGCCCATTCAGCTACCCTCCGGCTACTATCTTCTTCTGACAAATCGTCAATCCGAGTCATAATAGACCATCTTACTCCAAAAGGATCCAATATACTTCCGAATCGATTACCTGAAGCAAAGTTTATAATCGGTTCCCTTACTTTGGCTCCTCTTGATAACGCGTTTTCAAATACCTCATCAACATTCATTACGTAAATCCCTAAAGAATAACATGCATTGCCTTCATCTGGCGGCAAGACCAATTGATATGCCAGATTCGCTGCTCCCAGCTGCAAAAAACCATTTCAAAAATCTAATTCCGAATGAACAATCATTTTATTGCCATTTCCATCAGGATGTTCAGTAATATTCTTCACCCTTGCATTGAAAACCATTTTATAGAACTCTATTGCCTCAGAAGGATCCTTCACTGTTATAAATGGGGTATAAGCAAGGAAAGCTCCCCAAACAACGGATACTGTTACAAAGGCAAAGAAAAATGGCAACATACATTTATTGTCAGATGCATTGCCAGTTGAAACAAAATTTACTTGTCAGAATAAGGTAGAAAAACCTAAACCGTGGTGGGAAAAAGCTAGTCAATTGTCTGGTCCTTATGTATTTCGGCATATGATAAGGTTCCTGGGTTTAGAGAGAATAGTATAGCTCGTCATTACTGAACGATATACTATATGGGCCTAACCAAATATAGATAGTTGATATCGAATCTGAAACCGTATGGATTCTTTTTTAGTTTGTTCTCTAAATTTTGGAATAAAATTCATATAAATATAATAATTGACAAAAAAAGTATAAATGGTATTTTTGTTATGTAAAAAAATACCAAGTAGAGGGATTGAAATGAAAAAATTAGGTTATGGATTACTGCTTGCAACCTTGGTTCTTAGTTCTTCTAATGTAGTTTCAGCAAATAATCAAAATACGGGCTCTGTTGTAACGACTCCTAGTAAAGTAGCGGGAGCTAGTAAAATAAACAATGCAGCAGTGCAATCTAACATCTACTTAGTAAATTTTGATCTTCAATACGGGTATACGAAACGCCAATATAGTGGACCAATGAGTTTTGGTTCTGGAACAATTAAGTTCCAGTTCGACTCACTGGAAACGAGTTCGTCTGTAGATCCTAAGGTATTCGTTACACTCTTTAAAAAGGATAGTGCAGGAAACTACGTAGAGCTTTCTAATACTTTTACAGTTAAGCGCCCTGTTGATGGTGACGGTGATATTATTTCATTTGGCATCAATGCGGTTGCAGGAGAGAAATACTACGTAGAATTAGTAAATCAATCTGCTGAAGGCACAGGAACGAAGCCAAATGCTTTCGGATCTCTGAGAGTGTTTGCACAATAATGTAAAATTTTTCTCAACTCGAAAATACGTATCTTGCAATGACTTGGATGATGATGTCACAAAGTCGCGAGATACGTATTTTTTCTTTTTTGATAGGTAGATGGCAGTATCGGTGGGTGAATGAAGTGATACTTCATATCCCCTGTTTATTCTGTGTTGATTGCCTAGTGATACAATCAACCTGCCCATTGTAAGTAGCAAATAAAAGTGATCGTTCCTTTTCGCTGATGGAACGCCGTATGCGCTGAAAGGCGCCCGTACGGTGTAGGCTCGTTATAAAGCTGAAAGGTATAAGACGAGAATAGCGATCCAGGAGTAACAGGATTTCAAGGACCTATCAACCAAGGGAGTGATGGCACAAAAGCCTCGGTTACAGTAACATACGGACCACTTGTATCAGAAGGAGATACAATAACAGTGGACAGTGTGGATGTTTATACGAAGGCAACCACAGGTAACGGCTCAAACACATTCAGCACAATAGAAGAACTGACAGCATTAATTGACGGTGGTTCTTTTGTAGATGCAACGTATAGCGGATCGATGATCACAGTAACGGCAAGTACAGCGGGTGTAAGCGGAAATGGTATCGCGATTAGCACTACATCTAGCTCACTTGGGCTTTATTTGTCGAGTCCAACGCTTACAGGTGGAGTAGATGGTCAAGCAGAGTTCACAACATTTACTGTAGCCACTGGTGCAACTTCTACTGGCAACATTACCGTCATGGTTGACAGTGTCCCTTATACAGTAGCAGTGACAATTGGTCAAACGCCGGAAACAATAGCAGCTGCGATCGTTTCCAAGCTAACAGAGGATACCGTGGCTGGTTATACGGTTTCCCGATTGCCAATTTCATCGACTATAATATTTACGTCGACTGCTAAACAAAATGTTGAGGATCTGACTGTGTCGATCAACTAATGGAATAGCGTTGAAATAACCCTCAGGAGAAATTCCTGAGGGTATTTTTTAAATTCATTTCCCACATTTTTCATAGTTGCCCAACCCCCCCAAAAAAATTTTACAACCATTTTGTTAATACAATCCCCAATTCCCCGTATTAACTAGCGTGAGACTCATATCACCACAACAAATTGCGCAATTTGTTTGCTCACCGCATTTTACTATAGAGGAAGAAAGGAGGGGAAGTAGTTGGAGATTGCCCAAGTAAGCACAGGCATCTGCCACAACGAAAGAAGCGATACCCAAGATGGGATCATGTCGACACAAAGATTTACCGAGATTTACGATGCGTACTATAAGCGCGTCTATAAGTACATTTGCTATCGAATCAACAATCATTATGCAGCGGAAGAGATTTGCAGTCACGTATTTGAAGTAGTGATTTCCAAATACAAAAGCTTCTCGCCACAGAGGTCCAACTTTGAGGTATGGCTGTTCGCGATTGCGAGAAACGCTGTGACTGATTACTTCCGCTCACAGAAAAAAAGAATGACCTTTTCACTAGATACCATCTTGGATCTGTTCCAACCAAAATCGTCTCCCGAAGAAATCGTGATTCGAGATGATAGTCATGAAGAGCTGTTCAAGGCACTGGCAAAGCTGAGTGACAAAGAACGCCATATCATTGCGATGAAGTACGCAGCAGGTCTAAAAAATGCGGAAATCGCTGATCTGTTAGGTGTGAGCGGCTCGAATATCGGGGTTGTTCTTTACAGATGCTTGAAGAAGCTGCAGAAGGAATTGGAGAAGGGGGGCTTTCACTATGAAGGGTGAGCAAGAGCGAAGCGAGTTTTGTGACCTGACACGCTTGCTTGAAAAGGTAGAGCTGGACGACAAAGCCTCAAAGGACAAAATCTATAATCGTCTGAAATTCAAAATAGAAGCAGGAACCATAAGACCCGACTATACGAAAAAGGATGAGATCACAATGAAAAAGAATAGATGGAAAACGATTACGGTTAGTGCTGTTGCTGTCATTTGCTTAACAGGTGCATTCTCGACGACCTCGTTTGCCCAAGGGATGCTTGAATCCATTCTGGCTCGTTTTCAAGTGGGCAATTTACAAATCGTCCAATACGACAAGGAGCCGTCCGTTCCGGCAAAGGATGCTGCGTCTGAACAAGCGAATGGAAATACTACACGTGCAGTTGAATTGCAGGCACGCCCTGATCTGACTGTACAGGAAGCGCGCTCTGCACTGGGCATCAACTTCCCGGCTCCAACATGGCTCGCAGATTATAAATACGTCAACACCGTCATTCATGGCAAGAACATGGCAGAGGTACAATTTGCACAAGGAGAAAAAATGGTCAACTTCCTGGTTTCCAAGGGCGGAGAAAATGGCATCGGTACTACAGAGGAAGTTAAAACAGAAGTGATTCAAGGAACCAAGGTTTACTTTGCAAATGGGATTGTGATCTGGGAGGATAACGGATTTACGGTAGAGCTGTACGCCCAGGAGGACTTTGATACTGCTACATTGGGCAAAATCATTGACGGCTTCGCAGTAGGGGCGCCGCTCACACAAGCAGAAATCGATAAAGCAAAAGAAAAGCTGCAAAACACGGCTCCAACAGAAGGACCTGGTCCAGCTCCAGCACCTGCCCAAGCGTCTAGATAATAATGGGTGTGTAACCAGCAGTGTTTTCTCAAAAGCAATCGAAAAATACGCGTCCGAGGCGACTTCCACGTTTGGGTGGATTCGCTTTGGGCGCGTACTTTTTGGCTGACAACCGTTCAACCCGCCTACCTGTTGTCAAGAAGGGCTGTATACACGATATGATTGTCTATGGAACGTGAAAGGTTTTCAGATGCTGCAGGTTCCACAACAGCTTCTCGCCATTGGCGATTCGAAGCTCGATTTTGTTTCCATCCACCTTTTCAATCAGTCCTACCTTGTCTGAATCAAATCCTAGGTCAAAGACTGCGAAAACCCCTTCTAATTTTTTGCATTGCTGCTTGAATGTACGCGACAATGGGAGGCTGTTTGGTACAAACAAAAAGCGGTCTTTATCCATGGCGTAGGGGGTGATGTTATCTGGAAAGGGAATGATCCATTTCACATGGTCGATAGAGACAAAAATCGTTTTGAAAACGGGCGAGTGGAAAACAAAGTAATCATTCATGATACTGGTGAGGTATCCGCTAAACGATTGATTTCCCGTTATATAAATCTCGATAAAGCGCCCTTTTGCATTCTCCAGCACCTTTCGATAAGAAATATTATCTGCTTGGTCACTATCGTGAACAGTAAATACATGCTCCAGATGTGGCCTTTGTACCGTGCTTTGCTTCAGATTCTGGATGTGAACCAACGGAATGTATACAAACTTCTGTCCGTTATCAATCACGATCAAATCTAGCCCTGCATCAATCAAAATCCCCTGAAAAACGTTTTTGCCCGATATTTCTACATCGATGCTTTTTCCAATCAACGACCGAATATAATCCATTTTTTACCCTCCACGGCAATCCTAAAATATCCATGCTACCCAATAGGCGAGAACCACCAACGTGAAAACAACTGTGATAGGGATGACAATCGAGGTGACTTTCAAGTAATCCCCCCACGTGATTTTCACATTTCCTTTTTTCAAAATGTGCATCCATAGCAAGGTAGCCAGTGTACCCATAGGCAAAAGCAAGGACCCGATGTCACTACCAATCACGCTAGCCAGATACGATATTTTTAAAGTGAGCGGGTCTAGCCCCATGTTGGTCAAGGTAAGTGTGCCCACCATCAACGCAGGGTGGTTGTTGAACAAATTGGAGAGGAGCGATACAAGTCCTCCCATCATGATGCTGGCTTGGAGCAAGCTTCCCGACACCAGCGGTTGAAAGAAGCCGATCAGCCAATTCGTCAGTCCAATGTTGTGCAGCCCGTAAATAATCACGTACATGCTGAAGGCAAACACAAAAATATGCCATGGCGTTTTCTTTAGCATATCTTTGGGTGATATCTTGAGGTAATACCAACGCCAAGCCAGCAGGACGAGAGAACCGATTACCGCCGTGAGCGGTACAGGAAAGTGGAAGTAAGATGCGACAAATAGGCTGGCTCGTACACCTAAAACAAATAGCAGGAGATACCCCATGAATTTGGTCCGCTTTTCGAGGGGGATCGGTGATGAATCTCCTTTTAGGGGGTGACTTCGTTTCGCAGAAAGACTGAGATTGATGGATCGAAGCTTGCGCGGGAGTGTGCGATAGAAATAGGCATATAGGAGAAGTGTAAGGAGAATCAGCCCTAGCGTAGCGGGAACAAACATCATCGCCGTATGCATATACAGATCCATGTTCACAATTTTCAACGCAATGAGATTCACAATATTACTGACCCCGATGGGTGCGCTTGAGGCGGTGGCAATCAAGGCTCCGCTTAGTAGATACGGGATTTTCTCATGATTTTTCAGCCCCAGCTTGTGGAGCAATAACAGCAAGATTGGCGTGGTAATCAGGATGCTGCCATCGTTGTTGACGAAGAGAGTCATGAGAAAGCAGAGAAGATTCGTATACCAGAAGAGGCGAATTCCCGATCCTTTCGATTTTGCCGCCAAATTTTCAGCTGCCCAGTGAAAGAAGCCAAAGCTCTCGAGTACAATCGCCATGACAATGGTTGCCATGATGGTGATGGCAGCACCCCCGATTGTTTCTGTGATCGTACCCAAATCGCTCAGCGATACACTACCGCTCAGTAGAACGAAAAGAGCGCCACAGGTTGCAGGGATGGCTTCGTTTACGTGAGGTCGGCAAAAAATAAAGATGATGGTGCATATAAAAGAGAGAATCGTCAGTGGTACCATCAATTCAGTCATAGTAGTCATCTGCTTCTATCCGATGTTGTCTAGTTGTCATCGTTGTGTGTACATTCCTTTCACTTGTCCAAAAAACCAGTTTGTACTGTATTTATACGTAAAGCGAATCTACTTTGAACTAAACTTGTACCCTTTTTGCATAGAATCCACTGTCATCCCCTGACACATATCCAGCAATGACAATTTGATATGCGCTACAAATAACTAGAAACGACTCAGTTTCGCTCATTTGATAGCGCCTCCAAGTGTGCTAAAATCATTGTGGAGGAAGCCAAGTAAACCGATTGCTTCAACCGGTTGGAATAAAGGTTTTCTTACGGAGCGGAAACGTACATATGATAGTGGTAAAGCAGGTAATGGATCACTGCAGCAGCTTTTTTGGGTACAAGGGAGATTTGTATCAATGCGAAGTAGCAGATGTGCTGATAGCTGTCTATCCGGCGACACGCAAGCGAGGCTGGTGGACATATGTCACACTTGAGCTGCACAAGACAGGGGCAAGTGAATGTGTACTCTATTCCTACCAGTTTGACAGGGCGATGATCACGCATTTGGCGAATATCGCTCATCAGGTCATGCGGCGATGGGAGGAGCATAACATCCTGCTGCAAAAGGGAAGCGTTTTCTTGCTGGAAGGAGCCATTCAAGAAACTTCTGTGCTTGATTGCGCATTGGTTACACCAGTCTATTACGAAGAAGTAGGATTCGAATATTATACAAACGGCAAAGACGTAATCCGATTCATGATGCTTCATGCCATTGCCAAATCGGAGGCCGTATTCGCACAACGCTATGGAATGGACGCGCTAGAGGAATTGTTTGCGAGAACTTGTGTCGATTCCCTGAATGTCATGCGTACCCCTGCCATATGAGAAGGGAGCGAACAGGATGAAAGCGATTAGCATCAGGGTAACCGTGGTGGTAGAACACCAGGGCAGGATTCTTCTTATACGGGAAAAGACGGGAGGAGAACCTTGCTACAGCTTGCCTGGTGGCAATGTAGAATACGTCGAAACGATCCCGGAAGCGACAAGAAGAGAGGTTTGGGAGGAAACCGGGCTGCTCGTCAGTATGGAGCGCTTGCTTTGGGTGGATGACCGAATCAATCATTCGGGCGAAGGAAAGCATACGATTGCGGTTGCTGTCCTGGCCAAACTAATGGGCGAGGAGACTGAGCCGATTCCCGGAGGTCTCGATGATGAAGAAATTGAATGGGCGGGCTGGGTTACATTCGACGATTGGAAGACACTGCCCTTGTACCACGATGCTTGGCGAGAGCTGGTTATTTCCGCACTGGCTGATCCCGGTTACAAGGCTGAGTATTTAGGCAACATGCTGGATGGGAAAAAGAAGTGACTTCAGCAGTATCTCCCCACGGATGACAAAAAGAAGTGTATGCCTTTTATGCAAAGGCTACACTTCTTTTTGTATATCTCGTCAATCTACCTGCTTGTCTAAGCCCTTACCCTTACAGGGGCTGATTTGCCTTTTGCTACCGCGATAACGACAATGACGGCAGCAGCAATTGCTCCGAGTGGAACTGCTTCAGAGAGCAGCAGCCATGCAGCGAGAATGGAGAGAAATGGCTGCAAGTATTGCGTCTGGCTTACCCGGGCAACGCCACCAAGTGCCAGCCCATGATACCAGGCAAAGAAACCGAGAAACTGACTGACAACACAAATGTAACCAAATCCGAGCCATGTAGTCCACGTCGCTTGCTTTAGTTCGGCAATCAGTGGACCAGCGATGGGAACGACCAGAAAAGGAAAGGCAAAGACAAGCGACCAGCTAATCACTCGCCAGCCTCCCATTGTTTTCGAAAGCTGACCGCCAACAGCATAGCCAATCGCAGCTGAGATGACTGCTCCAAGCAGGGAAAGATCAGCCCATTGCAGGGCACCAAGTCCTGAGCTGATGGCGTAAGCGATGATGGTTACACAGGCGATGATACTGGAAATCCAGTAGGTGCGTGTCGGGCGCTCACCAGCAAAAAACGCGCCTGCACCAGCTGTCGCCAACGGGAGAAGAGCGATAATTACGGCACCATGGTTCGCAGGGACATGCTCCAGCGCAACAGACGAGAAAAATGGAAACCCTACTACGACACCCCCTGCTACCAGAAACAGCTTTTTCGTTTGTTGCCAGGTAGGTAAAGGCACTCGCTTGATCAATAGCACCAAGCAAGCCAAAATGGCTGCAATCAAAGCACGTCCCAAGCCAGCACTCAAAGGGCTGAGGTCCGCAATCACGGCTTTTGTAACGGGCAATGTCAGACTGAAGCTGCATACTCCGATGAAGCCATACAGTAACCCCATTTTTTCGTTGCGGCTACTGCTTTGCACAGGCAGGTTATCCTGCAGCGCCTTTTTTTTCACGGCGACCTCTGTTCTCATATAAATCCCATCCTTTTTTTGCGACCGTCTATGATTTCTCATCTTAAAAGCGTCGACGATCAAAGGGTAGATCCAATTGGCAGCAGGATGAGCAGGCCAATTTGTCGAACATCAGTCGTAATTAACAAGATTCATGATGGAGGAGACGGGAGTATGGAGTGGAAGCCGGACAAAAGCAAGGAACAGCCCGTTTATCAGCAGATCGCCAAAAGGCTGGAGCAGCAAATCATTGAGGGTGAGCTGCAGCCTGGAAGCTCCTTGCCGGCAGAGAGAGTCTTGGCCAGGAGGTACGGTGTAAACAGGGGGACTGTATCGGCGGCGTACGAGGAATTGCGTGCGGTGGGGCTGTTGCAATCGTGGCAAGGAAGCGGCACGTGGGTCAGCCAGCATTTGTGGGGAGTACGGCAAATGCCGAATTGGTACAAATATACGAACGGAGGCGCCTTTTTACCTGCTTACCCGTTAGTGAAGCGGATTCAGGATGCCTGCTTTGATCCGTCGATCATCAATTTGGCAAAAGCAGAATTAACGCCCTCCATGATTCCTCCCTTGACTCCGCAAAGCATAGCGGATACGGGCGAGATGCGCTTTGAACTCGGCTATGCGCATCCTAAAGGCGATCCAAGACTGCGCGAGGTTCTCACAGCCCATTTACAGGAGCTATACGGAATTACTGCATCGCCCGAAGAAATTCTCGTTACCTCGGGAGCACAACAAGCCCTCCACCTGATCTCCCTTTGCCTGCTCAGTCCTGGTGACGCCATCGCCATGGAGGGGCCGTCATACTCTTATTCCTTGCCGTTATTTAGTTCGGCAGGGCTGCGGCTATACAGATTGCCATTGGACGAAGAAGGAATTATTCCAGAGGCAATCAAATTGCTGCATCAGGAGCACAGAATTCGCATGGTATTCGCCAATCCTACCTACCACAATCCAACGAGCAACGTGATGAGTCAGGCGAGACGAAGGCAACTGCTTGAGGTATGTCAGGAGCTACGGATTCCGCTGGTCGAAGATGATGCTTATGGCGCGCTTACGATAAAAGGAGGCAAAAAGCCGCCTCTTCCTGTAAAAGCGATAGATACGAGCGGAACTGTTCTGTATCTAAACAGTACATCCAAGACAGTGGCGCCAGGACTACGCATCGGATGGCTGGTTGGGCCACGTGCAGTCATTGAGCGGCTCGCTGATGCCAAGCAGCAAATGGATTTCGGTACGAGCAGTGTTTCCCAGCAGCTCGCTCGCCATTTTTTGGAGAGCACGCAGTGGCAAAAACAAATGGAACGATTAGCGGATTATTTGTTTACACAGCGAGCGGCTATGCTGGATGCGATGGATAAGGAGCTGAAGGATTTTGCCGTCTGGAATGTTCCTCTGGGCAGCTTTCATTTCTGGTGCCGATTACTCCAGCCACTGGACGAGCGAGAACTGCTGGATGCTGCGATTCGGGAAGGCGTCGTATTTACCCCCGGAGGCGTTTATGGTGCCGAGCAGGGCTGGTTGCGTCTTACGTATTCTTGGGAACAGGGTACGGAAATCGAAGAAGGAATTCGGCGACTAGGCAAGGTGCTGCAAACCATATAGAGCTATATTGCTAGAATCCTTGGTCGATACTAGGAGAATGATCATCATGAGAGGCAGGGTGAACCGATGGGATTTTCACTGGTTATTGGCTTTATTGAGTCGCTCACTTCGTACTATTTGGTACTGCTTTTGCTCATCGTGGGTCTCATTCTCCGTTTCAGGTACTATGTTGCCTATCGAAATCGACAGCTAACGCGGGATGCCGCCTATGCAAAAGTCGGCGGCTACGCGCTCCTTTTTCTTTCCATGGTGGTCCTGATAGCCCATTTTATCGCTATTTGAATTGACCGATCCGTCTGATAAAGGTTTGTACGTCTACACGCACCTCAACATTTTGAAATTGCTCGTCCCAATCATGGTGATGGGCTTTCCAATACGGGTATTGATGGCGACGCAGCTCTTCGCCAAAGCCAAAAATATCCGTTTTATATTTTTTTTGCATGAGGGCAATCAATTCTTCTGCTTTCTT
This sequence comes from Brevibacillus sp. SIMBA_040, assembly GCF_046535075.1. Classification (NCBI taxonomy): domain Bacteria; kingdom Bacillati; phylum Bacillota; class Bacilli; order Caryophanales; family Paenibacillaceae; genus Brevibacillus; species Brevibacillus sp. SIMBA_040. Next base: position 420,458 of record NZ_JAWRXI010000001.1, on the reverse strand, counting down.
TTTGATTTCGTGATTAATCAGCTGCTCACGATCTTTTATTTTATCAAGAGTAGGATTGTGGCCTAAGCCGTCTTCTGCGAGATTGCCTTCCCCGCGGATATATAAAGAGATGACAGGCTGCCCATTCTGGATCGATGTTTTAACGGTCGAACGGGCACCTTTTACTTCCAAAGTCGTAAATTTAGGGATTTTTTCCTTCCTTATTTTTTGGACGATTACTTCGTCGCCGGCGGAAAACGTTCCGTTAATCCAGCGAAGTGCCTTCACATCCTGATCACCTAACCAGCCAATCAATTGATCTCCTTTCATAATCGCTCCTCCTGCCATCTTCACTTCGTGCGTTTCCGTACGGATGGCTGGCAGCACACTGTTCCCCCCGTTGTGGAAGTTACTCGAAAATTGGCCAATAGAGGCTGTCTTTGGGAGGCGTGCCGTCTTCGCTTCGCCTTCTTCCGTCAGTAAGCTGATGTAGCGCCCAGAGACGGGCAAAAGCTTTGGTTTTACATGCAGAGCGTCCTTCGCCGCGCCTTTTGCGATAATCAGCTTGATTTTCCGGCGGGATTCATGGTCCCGATAAAACAAATCCAGTGCACGATCAATCCCTTCCTTCGCAAGATCTTCTCCGATAACGATAGACTGCAAATGCTCATAGTAGGGCTGTCTGGCTACACGTGTGGCCATAAGCCGGATACATTCAAAAATAGAAGGACCAGAGGTAGTCGCATTCCAGACAGGCGAGATATGAGGATTGTTTACCTTTCCAGAAAGTGCCCGAGCTTCCGTTAGCTGCGCAGTAAATTCAAAGTAGGAGCGTTTTCCAGCACTCTCTTTCGCCTTATCGATAGCAACAGACATTACAAATAGCCGATCCTGAATCTCGACGCGATCCCAGCATCCTGTGAGCAACAACGGTAAAAGCAGCAACAGCATCAAAAGGAGCCGCGGATAAACGGGGGCAATCATGCGTTTCGCCCCTTGCTTCGCCATTTGTACACGATAGCCAGCAGGACAGGAATGACGCTGGCAAGAGCTGCCCCCAGCCAGCTTGCCCACTTGCTCCATTCATCGACCTCCAAAATATTGCGAGGCAGTACAGCGATCAAGAATACGACAGGGACGAGAAGCAGGGCGATCACGCGATGCTCCTGTAGCCGAAGTAGCTGGGAGGCGATCAGGCTGGCACAGTAGTGAAACATGACAATGGTGGTAACGGAAAAAGGAATCCACACCATCATCATGATCGAATCGAGGCGCTCAATAAACGCGCCGGGTACCTCAATGTTTTTAATGACGGTTAGTGTAGGGTATTCGACGAGAGTCACTTCTTTTGCTCCCAATACCGCGATGCTAAGGAGCGTTATCAGTGTATAGAGCAGCAAAGCCGCACCAATCGCGAACCATGCGGCTTTGCAGGCCATGGCTGGCTTTTCCATGAATGGCTGGATAAATAACAGGATCTCAAATCCGAGGAAAGCGAAAAAGGTGGTAGGAAAAGCCTTGCTCAGCGGATTGATCCCGTCGCCCATAATCGGGAGAATTCGTCCGAGGTCTGTGTCCCGGATGGTTTGCGTCAAAACGAGCAAGAGCAAAAATACGGTCAGTGGCTGAATGAATTGGTTAAATCGGGCCATCGCATTGACACCATGCATGATTAAATAGGAGCTCATGCCAAGCATGCCGATAATAATGACCTCGACTGGGGTCAAATCTAGCAAAAACAGCTTGGTCACATCTGCGGAAATTCGGACGACTGTGCCTACAAACATCAAAAAATAGAGTAAAAATGCGAGCAGGACGATGGTGCCAGCAAACTTGCCCAACAGGATGGGCGCATATTGCAGGATGCTTTGCCCTGGAAAGCGATTTCCGAGATACGCCATCAAGGCAACGGTCAGCATGGCTAAAAAGCCAGAGATGATAATCACGATCCAGCTATCAGTCCCCGCCTTCGTTCCTACAGATTCCGGAAGAGATAAAACACCAACTCCCACCATGGCAGCAAACAGCTGCACGGTTACTTGGGGGGAAGTAAGTCTGTCTTTAATCACAACTACCATCCTTTCTTACGTTTGCGAAGGTTCAATCTGGTTTGATCTGGAGTATGTAGAATTTCCGGTCTTTTCTTGAGATAGGGAAGAGGTGCCCGGATAAGTAAATCCTTCCAATCGCTGATTCGATAAGGAACGATAGGAGAAAAATAATTGATGCTAAATGATTTCAAGGAAACGAGATGGGCAAGAATCACCATCACACCTAAAATGAGTCCAAAAAGCCCCAGACTGCCTGACAACAGCATGAGTGGAAAGCGAAGCAGACGCAGGGCGATCGCCCCATTGTAAGCAGGTACGAGAAAAGACGAAATGGCCGTAATCGCTACGACAATGACCAGTACAGGAGAGACGATCCCCGCCTCTACAGCGGCTTGTCCGATCACCAGCCCACCAACAATCCCGATGGTTTGTCCCATGATTTTGGGAAGACGCAGTCCTGCTTCTCGAAGCATTTCCAGCGTAACTTCCATGAAAATCGCTTCAAGCAAAGAAGGGAATGGAACGTCTGTCCGGGACGCAGAGATACTGATCGCTAACTGAGTAGGAATCATACCAGGATGATAGGCAATAAGTGCGATGTAAAGCGAGGGCAGGACCAGAGCCACCACGGCCCCCACCATCCGGATGATTCTGATGGAAGAGCCAATCATCCATCGCTCGTAGTAATCGTCTGGAGCCTGGAAGAGCATGGAGAACGTAACAGGTACGATCAACACGACAGGCGATCCGTCTACGATAATCGCGATTCGACCTTCGAGCAGCGTATGCAGGACCTTTGCCGGGCGCTCGGAGTACTGGACTTGGGGAAAAGGGGAGTACCAGCTATCTTCTATCCATTGCTCAACCGTACCACTGTCCAAAACCTCATCTATATCCATCGTAGAAAGCCGCGTTTTGACTTCATCGAGAACGTTGGGATTGACGATTCCGTTTATAGAAAGAAGGGCTACTTTTGTTTTCGTTCGTCTCCCCAGCACCTGGATATCCACTTTTAATTCAGGGTCAGGGTATCTGCGTCTGATTAACGACAGGTTTGTATTCAACGACTCTACAAATCCATCTCGAGGTCCGCGCAGCGAGTTTTCATTTTCTGATTCCTGAATGCTGCGCTGCTCTATTCCGTTTCCAATCGCCACATAGGCAGTCTGGTCAGAATGTTGGTAAATGATGATGTTCCCATACAGGATGGCATCCACAGCCTCTTCCAACGTTTCCACCGCCGGAAATGGAATCTTTTCCAGGCAACGGCTTACCTTATCCAGAATCTTGTCCTGAAGGTAGTCCGACTCTACAAAGCAGGGAAGATAACAGAGGGTGAAGCATTCTTCTCCGAAACAGTGCTGTCTTTGTTCATAATCAGCGCTTTCGCTAAATCGTAATGCCAATTCTTTTTCCCAATTCACAGCTAAACCTCCAGAAGCAAGGAATACGGGTAGTGTTGTCCAAGCATGCAAATATATACAAAATAAAATAGTTAGAAAGATAAAAAATTCCAACAATCCATCGTTGCAAATGTGCCGAATCGGAGTATAATATGAAATATATTTCGCTAGGTAAACATTTTTGCTTTTGGCTAATTCCTATATTTTTTTGAATAAAAGTTGCCCTGATGCAAAAAAAGTGACCTGAGCCACAAAACGGGGTGAATACATCATGCTGACGAAATCAAAATCGAATGAAGCTGTTCAAGAGCAAGGCTGGAGAAGAGCAGCCGACCAACCGTCCTTGCCAGAGGTACACCGATCCATGAAGATTCCCCAAAAAGGCTCGTGGATTCGCAAGTTTCTTGCTTTTGCTGGTCCTGGCTATCTCGTCGCAGTAGGGTACATGGACCCGGGAAACTGGGCAACAGATATTGCGGGCGGCTCCCTGTTTGGTTATTCTCTGTTGTCGGTCATCATGCTATCTAATCTGATGGCGATCCTCTTACAAGCGCTTGCTGGAAAGCTAGGGATTGCTACTGGTCGAGATTTGGCCCAAGCGTGTCGGGATCACTACAGCAAGCCAGTTGCCATGGGGCTTTGGGTGTTGTGTGAGCTTGCCATCGCAGCATGTGACCTTGCAGAAGTGATTGGGGCTGCGATTGCACTGAATTTGCTTTTTGGTATCCCGCTTGTCTACGGGGTCTTGATTACCGCATTGGATGTCATGATTGTCCTGTTTTTGCAAAACAAGGGCTTTCGGTATGTCGAGTCGCTCGTTATCGGGTTAATTGTGACGATTGGGGCGTGCTTCGCATTTGAAATGTTCTGGTCGCAGCCGGATGTAGCCGGAATTCTCGGCGGTTTTATCCCGACTACCGAAATTATCAAAAATCCGGAAATGCTCTATATCGCGATCGGTATTTTGGGTGCGACGGTCATGCCACACAACTTGTACCTCCATTCTTCTATCGTACAGACGCGTGACTACGAGCAGACGACCTTGGGAAAGCGGGAAGCGATTAAATTTGCGACTGTCGATTCGACGATTGCACTGGTTTTCGCGATGGGAATTAATGCGGCTATTCTGATCCTGTCGTCGGCGACCTTTCACCGCGCAGGAATGACGGATGTAGCAGACATTGCCGATGCGTATCATTTGCTCGCTCCATTGCTTGGAACTACGCTCGGAAGCATTCTCTTTGGAGTAGCCTTGCTGGCGGCGGGGATGAACTCCACACTGACGGGGACTTTGGCAGGGCAGATTGTGATGGAGGGCTTTTTGAATCTACGCATTAGGCCTTGGCTGCGACGCCTGATCACGCGGATGATTGCCATCGTGCCAGCCGTCATTGTCACCGCCATGTATGGTGAGAGCGGAGCGACAGAGCTGCTGATCCTCAGTCAGGTCATCCTTTCGTTGCAGCTGTCCTTTGCGGTCGTTCCGTTAGTCAAATTCACAAGCGATAAAACGAAAATGGGTGAGTTTGTAAACGCACCTTGGCTGAAATGGCTCGCCTGGTTTGTGGCGACGGTTATCATGGGATTGAACCTTTATTTGCTCTACCAAACCTTTTTCGGATAAATAAAAATCCTAATCCTCCCTTTTTAAGGGGGGATTTTCCTTCCTTATGAAACCTTTTTCGTTCTGGATCGTATGAGAAGTAGAGGCATTTTTGGAAAGGAGTGGATTAACGTGGGCGTACTTGAAACCGTCTACATGGTTTGCCTCGTTGGTGGCCTCATCTATACCCTGATCGCGCTTATTTTTGGTGATACGATCTCGGATTGGCTGGGTCAGCTTCAACTGCCTGTCGTAGAACCGATCGTGCTTGTAAGCGGCCTTACCGCGTTTGGTGGAGCCGGCTATCTGCTTTCGCGCTTCACCTCGCTTTCTTGGCTGGTCGTCCTGTTGTTGGCCATTGCCATCGGTGGAGGATTGGCAGTAGCAGCGTTTTTTGTCTGGGTAAAGCCCATGAGCAAGGCAGAAAACTCCACGGGATACTCCATGAATCAGCTGGGAGGCAAGCTGGGTGAGGTGAACACGACGATTCCTGCAGATGGCTTGGGAGAGGTTTTGCTCCCCATGATTAGCGGTACGACTTATCATATGGCAGCGAGTCTGGAACAGCGGACAATCCAGCAAGGAACCCGTGTAGTGGTGGTAGAAGTGCGGGACCACGTATTGTATGTAACGCCTTTCCACAATGAATGGGAAAAGGAGATGAAAGAGCATGTTTGATTTTGAACCAGGTATTCTCATGACAATAGGAGTCGTCGTAGTGGTCTTTCTCGTCTTGGGTATCGCCTTTTGGGCGCGTTACAAGACGGTTGGTGCAGATGAGGCGATGATCGTTACAGGTAGCTACTTGGGCAGTAAAAACGTACTCAGCGACGAGTCTGGTCGCAAAATGAAGATTGTCCGCGGCGGCGGCGCATTTATTCTCCCGATTTTTCAACAAGCGAATTTTCTGAGTCTTCTGTCCCATAAGCTGGACGTGTCGACACCAGAGGTGTATACAGAGCAGGGTGTTCCTGTGATGGCGGATGGAGTAGCCATCATCAAAATTGGCGGTTCCATCGAGGATATCGCGACAGCGGCAGAGCAATTCATGGGCAAAAAAGACGAGGCGCTCAAAAGTGAAGCACAGGAAGTTTTGGAGGGCTATCTCAGAGCGATTCTCGGCAGTATGACGGTAGAAGAGATCTATAAAAACCGGGAGCGCTTCGCCCAAGAAGTGCAATCGGTGGCGACCAAGGACTTGAAAAAAATGGGTCTTTCCGTTGTCAGCTTTACCATCAAGGACGTGCGTGATAAAAACGGTTATCTTGCAGCCTTGGGGATTCCGCAGATTGCAGCAGTCAAGCGTGATGCGACAATCTCACAGGCAGATGCAGACAAGGAAGCACGGATCAAGCAGGCACAAGCAGAGGAATCGGCTCGAAAGGCAGAGCTGTTAAAAGAAACCAACATCGCTGAGGCGGAAAAAGAAAAAGAACTGAAGGTCGCTGCGTTTAAGCAGGAGCAGGACAAAGCAAAGGCAAGCGCTGACCAAGCCTACAAGCTGCAAGAGGCAGTCGCGAAGCAGCAGGTAACGGAAGAAGAAATGAAAGTCGATCTGGTTCGTAAGCAAAAGGAAATCGAACTGGAGGAAAAAGAAATTTTGCGTCGCGAGAAACAATACGATGCAGAAGTAAAGAAAAAAGCAGATGCGGACCGTTACTCCGTCGAGCAAGCGGCAGAGGCGGAAAAAGCCAAAAAGCTGCGTGAGGCAGATGCGCTGAAATATCGGATTGAGGCAGAAGCAAAAGCGATGGCTGAACAAAAGCGTCTTGACGGTTTGGCTATTGCGGAGGCTGAAAGAGCAAAAGGTACGGCAGAGGCTGAAGTCACCCGTCTCAAGCTGGAAGCAGAAGCGGAAGGTAAGGAGAAGCTGGCAGAGGCGTACGAAAAGTTCGGTCAGGCAGCAGTTCTCGATATTATTGCAAAAATGCTTCCAGAGCTGGCTGAGAAGATCGCTGAGCCGATCAAGGCTATCGATAAAGTCACGATCGTCGATGCTGGTGGAGGCAGTGGAGACGGGGTCAATCGCTTGAGTGGAAACGTCACCAAGCTGATGGCACAGCTGCCAGAAATGCTAAAAGACGTTTCTGGGCTGGATATGAACAAAATGATTACAGACTTTATGCAAAAAGGTCCTGTAAATAAGGCGCAGCCAGCCCTGACGGCCAATCAGGCTCCTGCACCAGCAAGCACCGTTTCTGCGGTTCTAGCGAGCAATGCTGACAAAGCAGCGCCACAGAAAACAGCAGATACGGCAGACAAAACAAACTAAAGAAATGACATAGAAATGGCCCCCTTCCTATATGTGAAGGGGGCTTGTCTGTTATCAGTTTTTTCCTACTTTTTTCGTCCCATAGTGATTCATTAATTCAGAGACTGTCACAAACTGATATCCGCGATTTTGCAGCTCTGGCAATATTTCTTTCAATGCTTGAACCGTTTGCTTACGATTGCCGCCATAGTCATGGAACAGAACAATGTCCCCATTTCGGGCATTTTTAAGGACCTTGTTGACGATTTTTTTGACGCCGGGATCACTCCAGTCGCGGGTATCCTGATGCCAGGACCACATGATCACCAATGCGCCAGCCCGTTTCGCGATATTCACGATGGATTCGCTGTAGTATCCACCAGGAGGACGAAAAAGCTGCGGCTTGCTTCCGGTAACTTCATAAATCGTCTCCTGCGTTTTCGCGACTTCGTGAGCCAGCTTCTCCGGCGATATTCGCCGCATATCGGGGTGTGAATAAGTATGGTTCGCGATCTCATGCTGTTCACTCGCGAGCAGACGTGCCACTTCCGGAAATGCGTTTACCCTTGAGCCCACTACGAAAAAGGTTGCTCTTGCATGGTACTGCTTCAAGAGCTCAACAATTTGGGGAGTGTAAGTAGGGTCCGGGCCGTCGTCAAAAGTAAGAGCAATCACTTTTTTATCCGTTGGAACCTCCCAGACGATATCCCCGCGTGTCTCGTAGTATTCCCGATCCTTCCCGTCCTGAGCGATAACAGGATTTGGATTAACAGGCACTAGAAAAACGGAAAGGAGGAGAAGAATAAGCCCGATATGTTTTCTCATTTGTATCACCTCGCTGCTAGCCTTGCGTAAATGAAATCAACAACGAAATTGCACTTAAACGTTACTATGCACAAACTGCTCATGAATATACTGATGTGTCCTCCAGGAAAAGACACTTGTACTTTTTGGGAGGATACTTTAATCTAATATCAGATTTGTTAACGTATAAGAATTTATAAGCGCTCGCTTATGAATTCTGGAGCGCATGGAAATTTTCCGCTAAAACGCGGTCGCTCCTCCTTGAGAAAGCCTCGATAGAGGTTTTCTTATAGAAAATCGAACGGATGAAGAGATAGGCAGATGGAGGAGTAGAGATGAAGGTTGCAAAATTCGGCGGAACTTCGCTGGCGAGTGCAGAACAAATAAAAAAAGTATGCGGGATTATTCGTGCGGATCAAAGCAGACGATTGATTGTCGTCTCCGCCCCAGGAAAAAGACATAAGGATGATACGAAAGTAACCGACCTGTTGATTGCCTATGCTGAACGCTTTTTGCAAGAAGGCGTGGCGGAAGCGGAAAAGCAGGCCATTTACAAGAGGTACCAGGAAATTGTCCAGGAGCTGGGGCTGTCACGAGAAGTGTGGAACCTTGTGGAGGGTGACCTGGAGGGAGTGCTTGCAAACAAGCAAGGGCTTTCGACAGAGAGATTCATCGATGCAGTCAAGGCGGCAGGAGAGGATACGTGCGCAAAGGTTGTTGCTCATTACTTGACCAGCCTGGGAGAGGAAGCGGCGTATATTAACCCGAAAGATGCCGGGATGCTCGTGACTGACGAAGCGAGCAATGCTCACGTGCTGCCAATCGCTTACGAGAAGCTTGCAGCACTGCGTGAGCGCAAAGGAATTTCGGTGTTTCCCGGTTTCTTCGGCTATTCGACTGCAGGGGAGCTGGTTACTTTTTCGCGTGGTGGATCAGATATTACAGGCTCCATTCTTGCAGCAGCGGTCAAGGCGGATGTGTACGAAAACTTTACCGATGTGGATTCGGTCTACGTCGTTAATCCAAACCTGATTCCAGAACCAAAGCAGGTAAAGGAAATTACGTACCGGGAGATGCGGGAGCTTTCCTATTCCGGATTTAGTGTTTTTCATGAGGAAGCTTTAATTCCTGCCTATCAGGCAGACATTCCTGTTTGCATCAAAAATACGAATAACCCGGCAGCTCCGGGAACGTTGATCGTGGCTGAGCGGCCGTATGCGACGAACCGGGTATCAGGTATTGCCAGCGATAGTGGATTTTGCAGTATTTATGTCAGCAAATATTTGATGAACAAAGAGATTGGGTTTGGACGGAAGCTGTTGCAGATCCTGGAGGAAGAAGGTCTCTCCTATGAGCATACTCCGTCTGGGATAGACAATATCTCTGTCATTTTACGGGAACGGGATATGTCTGCTGAAGTGGAGCAGCGGATTGTAGAACGGATTCAAACAGAGCTTGCGGCAGAGGATATCGCGGTTCAGCATGGTCTTGCACTGGTTATGATCGTCGGGGAAGGGATGAGGCGCTCGGTTGGAACGACGGCTCGCGCTACCACTGCCCTCGCAGCAGCGAAGATCAATCTGGAGATGATCAACCAAGGCTCTTCCGAGGTAAGCATGATGTTTGGCGTGAAAGCAGAGGAAGCGGACTTGGCCGTCATTGCCCTGTATCAAGAGTTCTTTGGTGACGATGAGCACGTATCAGAGCCATCCGAGCCGAAGTCATCGATTATGGTATAATCACGCTTTTCAAAACCGCCATCTCCCCACTGATAGAGCATGAGAATGGGCCGATCGGATGAAAGGCCGACAATCCAGTAGCTGAGCATTGGATAATGCCAGCCATTGTGGTCGCTGGTCGATGGTAGAGGTGGCGAGTTCGGATGAGAGTGAAGGACACCGAGCCATTGATCGTTAGACTTCCTGATGGTGCCCAAGGCATGCAAAAAAGTAGCACCATCCCAAGCAAAAGCGTGCTCATCAAAGCTGTGGGGCATGGATACATAGCCGGTAATGGTATTTCCTCTACCGCTGAGCAAAGCCGAATATTCATAAGGAAACGTCTCTTGAGCTTCATTCAGGAGGCGTTTCGCTACTTTTCGGGTCAGTAATAATTTGTTATCCTTAGACGCAAAGGGTTCGCCCAACCAATCAGGTAGCATGGGACGCCTCCATCCTTTCCATGGTTTAATTATTTCAATATTGTGGAGGTTCATAAGCAATGAGTACGATTCAGGTGGGTGTCTGCGGCTGGGGAGATCATGATGATCTGTACACCCAAGGAGTTCGAAACCGCGACAAGCTTTCTGTCTACGCGAGCCATTTTCCTATCGTGGAAGTGGACAGCTCGTTTTATGCCATTTTACCACAGCGCAATTACGAATCATGGGTCCGGGATACTCCGGACTGTTTTGGCTTTATCGTCAAGCCACATCAGGCGATGACCGGGCATCAACGTGGAGACGCACCTGCCCATCGCAGGGAGCTGTTTCGGCAGTTCGAAGAGAGCATTCAACCGCTGGTGGAGGCAAAAAAGCTAAAGACTTTGCTTTTTCAATTTCCGCCCTGGTTTGATTGCACGCGAGAAAATGTACAGTATGTGCAAGCGTGCAGGCAGGCGATGGCCAGCTATCCATTTGCGGTCGAGTTTCGGCATCGCAGCTGGTTTGATAAGCGTTTTTGTGAGCGGACGCTCGATTTTTTACGCAAAATCGAAGCCACTCATGTCTTGTGTGATGAGCCTCAGGTGGGAGCAGGCTCTGTGCCAATTGTAACCGCAGTAGCGCATCCTGGATTGTCACTGGTCCGCTTTCACGGTCGTAATCATTCGGGCTGGAGAGATCCTGGTGAAGGACAAAATTGGCGGGACGTTCGCTATCTGTATCGCTACAGCGAGGAGGAGCTGGTTGAGTGGGTGCCACGTATTGAGCAGGTGGCGAAAGAGGCGGATGAAGTCTGTATTTTGTTCAACAATAACTCTGGGGGAGATGCGTCAGCAAATGCAAAGCGGTTTTCTGACATGCTGGGCCTTCACCCGAGTGGATTAAACCCCAGGCAGATGGAGTTGTTCTAACGGGAGAAAGAAGGGGCTTTATGCTGGTAACGATTGCTATTGTGTTTTTATTTATCGGTGTGATCGCAGGGGTCATTGGCAGTATTGCAGGGCTTGGCGGAGGCATCTTTTTTGTCCCTGCGCTGTTATTTCTAGTCAATATGTACATGCCTGGCTCTATGTCTCCACAGGTCGCTACGGCAACGTCATTATTGGTGATTGCAGTAACGGCGCTTTCGTCGTCGATTACCTACCTCAAACAGAAAAAAGTGGATATTCAAAGCGCACTGCTCTTTTTTATTGGTAGTGCCCCTGGTGCTATCGTAGGTGTCTATGTTAATACACTATTACCAATCAAGAGCTTTTCGCTGTTGTTTGGCGTTTTCCAGCTATGCATGTTTGCGCTCTTGATGTTCAAGGACAAAATCAAGCCGCGCAATATCGATTGGCAAATCAAACGTCAATTTGTGGATAACGAGGGCAATGAATTCGAGTACGGATATAGCAGATGGAGTGCGATACTCATCGCATTTTTTGTGGGAATCACCTCATCGTTGTTCGGTGTAGGCGGTGGCGTGCTGATGGTGCCTGCGATGATGATTCTGTTTCGTTTTCCTCCGCACATCGCGACAGCGACTTCGATGCTGGTCATCTTTTTCTCTGCAGTCATCGGCTCTGCTACAAACATTCTCCATGATAACGTAAACTGGTTGTACGCTGCTATGCTAGCGCCTGGAGCTTGGGCAGGAGGAAAGCTCGGAGCGATTGCTGCCAGCAAAATGAAAGGACGTACAATTGTCCTCGTCCTGCGTGTCTTAATTTTAGGTATTGGGGTTCAGATGATTGTGGAGTCTATTGTAGGATAAGTAAGCAAAAGCAAAAAGGGAGGGAAAGTCGTGGCTGACACCTGTACCTTGCACTTGTTGCACACCAACGATTTGCACAGCCATTTTACGACGATGCCGCGGATCGCGACCTGCCTACGGATATGTCGGGAGGAATGGGAGAGCCGCGGGGAATATGTGCTTACCGTCGATATCGGCGATCATATGGACCGGATGGATATGAAGTCTGAGGCGACTTTTGGAAAAACGAATGTCGACGTGATGAACCGCAGCGGTTATCAGTACGCGACGATTGGTAACAACGAAGGAATCACCCTCCCTAAGGAAAAATTGGATCAGTTGTATGAGGAAGCAAAGTTTACTGTCATTGCTACCAACCTGCAAGACGCCGCTAGCGGCACGCAGCCACATTGGGCTGTTGCCTACACCATTCATGAATTTGCTGATTTGCGGGTTGCACTGCTTGGCGTGACGATTCCATTTATCCCTTCTTATCGGAGCATGGGCTGGGAGATTGCAGAGCCATTGCCATTGATTCAGGCGCAGGTAGGAGCATTGCGATCACAGGTCGATGTGATCGTTCTCTTGTCTCATTTGGGCTACCAGGCGGACTGCCGAGTGGCTCAAGAGGTGGAAGGACTAGACGTGATCCTGGGGGCGCATACCCATCATACTCTTTTACATGGAGAGCATATCGCGGGGACGCTGGTCGCTCAGACTGGACGCTTTGGAGAATATGTGGGACATGTGCAGCTAGACTGGGATCGTGATGTGAAGCGTATGGCCTCTATATCTGCGGAGTTGTTTGCCACGGAGAATTATCCTGAAGATGAGCAATTGCGCTCGTTTATCGAGGAGGAACAAGAGGCTGCAAAGAAAAAGCTGTTCCATCCATTCACAAGTCTGGAGCATGATCTGCAGGTAGGCTGGAGTGATGAGACTCCATTTGGCTCTTTTTTGGCTGCCAGCATCCGCAAGTGGACAGGCGCAGAGATTGGGCTGGCGAACGGGGGACTCCTGCTCGCGGATCTGCATCGAGGAAGCTTGTCCTTTGGAGATCTGCTCAGGTCTGTACCTCATCCAATCAGTGCTTGTGCAGTCACGCTTACCGGTGAGCAGCTCATGAGTATGCTAGAGCAGTCGATCCAGCCGGAAATGGTGCACCGGGAGCTTCGGGGATATGGTTTTCGCGGCAAAGTAGAAGGCTGGATGGCTGTTGATGGGTTGCACATCCGGTACATAGCTGGTGAGCATCCACATATTTTGGAAATTGAGGTAAATGGCAAGCCGCTCGTTGCAGATCAGGAATATCGAGTAGGAACGGTCGACATGTTTATGTATAACAGGCTGTTCCCTGATTTGCTCCAAGGAACCCATATCCAATTCTTTTTACCTGAAACGCTGCGGGAGGTCATCGCCAAGACAGTTACGGACCAAGCACTTTTGCAAAATGCCTTTTTCCCGCGCTGGGAACAGGCCTCGCCATAACAAGTGCCATATCCTCTTATTGCTGAAAGGCACGGTCCCTCTCCAAACAGGGCATGCTATGGAAAAAGGGAGGCGGCAGGCGATGCGCTTTATCGATGAGCTGTATGAGCTGTACCGAGGGCATTTAAACGGAGATGAAGAAGATATCACCGCAGTGGTTGTCGGGATCTTGGCAGATCAGTCACGCGAAGACCTGATCGACTTGGTGGACGATATGGAGGAGGAAGAGCTGTTTCAAATGATGGCTACCTATATGATTGAGGTTATGAAGCGTAAGGTAGCTATGGAGGACGAACAGTTCCCTGCCACGATGATGCACTAACCTGCTAGTTCTCACACACTTTTCTTTTCGATGTCATAGGATGGTAACGCCACAAGACAGGAAAGAAAAGGGAGGAATCGTGATGGTCGAAGTAGTGCCGATCCACTTTCCAGAGGGAACTGCGATTGCAGTTACGGTGCGTCTGCCGAAAACGACCTTGCTCGCCGTGACGACAGATCATGGCTATATCATGTGCGGGGCACTTGATGTTGGACTCTTGAATGAGCGTCTGGCGGCAAGAGAAATCCTGGCTGGTCGGGCTGTCGGGGTCAAAACGATTCAAGAGCTGTTAGATGCACCATTGGAATCAGTGACCACTACAGCTCAGCAGCGAGGAATTCATGCGGGAATGATCGGTAGAGATGCTGTAGTTAAAATGTTGTAGTGTAAGTGAAACATATGAACAAAATCAAGCGCCTTTGCCTATTTTTGTGACAAAGGCGTTTTTGGCGTCATGCCATTTTAGTGCATATTCAAAAAGTTGGCTTTTCAGCACCGAGAAAATGGCGAGAACCGTACGAAGGAGGAGCGGAGTGTAGGTAAACTACATGAGCACCGGACATCGAAGGTGAACGTCATTTTCGATGTCGAATGAGCTTTCAGAACTCCTTCGTGATCAAAAGACGATTTTTTGAATAACCTCGATTAGAAAATTTTTCATGTAGAATCTCGTCGAGTCACGCTATAATAGGGGTACCCTGAGGAAAGGCGAAGGTTTCGCATGAGACTGACATCTATTCAAAAATGCCAGCCGGGCGACAAATTGGCTCGGTCGATTTATACAGAAAATGGAACAATACTCGTTGGCGCAGGTGTTGAACTGACACAACGAATGCTCATGAGACTCAAGAGCAAAAATATAGCAAGTCTCTATATTCAGGATGATCGCACCAATGACATTATAGTGGAGACAGTCATTACCGATCAAACTCGCAGAGAGGCTATGTCTATTATTCACGATACTTTCCGGGCTGTACACGAGGTACCGCAAAGATGGCAGCAGCTTTTTTCGGACAAGGCGTTCGGGCGAAATATTCGTCAGGTTATGACGACGGTAGTCGATGAGCTGAGTGGAAGCCGCGCAGCAATGAACCTTTTGGCAGACGCCTGTGCTTTCGATAACTACATATTCGCCCACAGCTTTAATGTTGCCCTCTACAGTACCGCTCTCGCTATTAAAACAGGGTATACAGAAAAGGAAGTGCTAGAAATCAGCATCGGCGGAATGCTGCATGATGTAGGCAAGATGCAAATTCCGGATACGATTTTGAAAAAGCCGGGTCGTCTGTCAGCGGAAGAGTTTGAAATCATGAAAAAGCATACGGAATACGGATTTGAAATGCTGCGCCGGCAGGATGAAATTCCTCTGTTGGCCGCACATTGTGCCTTTCAGCATCATGAGCGCTGGGACGGCTCAGGGTATCCTCGAAAGCTCAAACAGGACGAAATCCATCCCTATGGCCGTTTAATGGCGGTTACGGATGTTTTCGATGCGTTGACTTCCCATCGTGTATACCGGAGAGGAATGCTCCCGCATGAAGCCATGGAGGTTCTCTATTCTGGCTCGGACACGCTGTTTGATCAAAAGTATGTAGAAGCACTGCGCGATACAATCGCACTCTATCCACTTGGGCTCAGTGTCACATTAAGCTCTGGGGTGTCGGGTGTTGTTGTTGATTCCAACAAAGGAATGCCAAGCCGCCCGATCATTCGTGTCCTATTAGATGCCGAGGGCCAGGAATTGACACAGCCATACGAATGTAATCTATCTGAAAATCTTGCTTTGATGATCATCGCTTGTGGTGATCTCGTATAAGAAAACCTCTATCGATGCCTCCTCATGGAGGAGCGGCCGTAGTGGCTTTTTAAAGCCACTCTTTCTTTTTGAAAATGATGTACATCGTGATCCCAATCGCCGCCATGCAGCCCAGCACGATATAGTAGCCGTAGCGAGTATGCAATTCCGGCATAACATCGAAGTTCATCCCGTATATTCCTGTCACAATCGTGAGCGGCATAAAAATCGTCGTCAACGCTGTAAACACGCGCATGATGTCATTAGCTCGTCCAGCAAGTGCCGCTTGGTAGGCTTCTCGCAAGTTCCCAATGAGATCGCGAAAGGTCTCAAAGCTTTCCACGATTTTACTCGCATCTTCTACAATATCGCCAAAGTACTTCCGCAAATAAGGTTGAATGAGCGGAAGTTCTTTTTTATGCAGGGCGTCAATCAAGTCTCTTTGCGGCACGAGCATTTTACGCGCGTACAAGATTTCACTGCGCAGTCCGATGATTTGGTCCAAATGGGATTTGCGTGTGTTCATCAAGATTTGTTCTTCCAGATCTTCAATCAGGTCTTCAATTTTTTCGATAACATCAAAATACCGATCGACAATTTGGTCTACCAGATAGTAGAGCAAAGAATCAGGACGGTTGACTTCTTTTTCACGGATAATGGCAAGCATCGATGTAAACTCAGGTGCCTCTTGCTTCGTTACCGTAATGATGGCATTGCTTCCGAGAAAAATATTGATCTCCCGCAAAAAAATGTCCTGATCATGAAAGGCGATCCCGTTGATCACCATAAAGTAATGATCGTCGTAAAACTGAAGCTTTGGTCGCTGCTCCTCCTCATCGATGCAGTCCTCTACCGCTAGATGATGTAACCCAAAGATTGGTTGCAAAATATCGAGGTCAAACGGTGTAGCGTCGATCCAATAAAAGCCTTTGTCAGGCGGAGTCGCAGCTTCTTCGATGTCATCGATCATGGTTATGATTCCGTTTTGAATCAATCGTATCTTCATGAGTCATTCTCCTGCAGGTGGATTGTGGGGATGAAGACAGTCTCGGCATTATTCGGGTGAGAATCAGCTCATAGGCATTGCGCAGCGCCGGACCGCTGGGTGGTTGTTTGGCCACACCTTGGTCGTTGGACTTGGACGTTTTCATACAAGTCATGCCCCCTAGGCCTCGATAGAGGTTTTCTCTTATATGTATGTCAACAGGCACGTCTGTTTAACGAAAAAGCTCGTAGGTTTCCAAAAATAGTCTTCCTCATTTTCTGGAAATCATCTCAATCATTTTATCGTATAGGGAAGTTTCCGTACATCTTTTCGGCATACTAGCAGTATAACGAAAATGTGGAAAGGTGGACTGTGTGGATAATGTGGGTAAGCAATTGGCTTGGAGTGATAGGGAGCATGATCTGGGGGCTGGGAGTGATGGCTACAGGACTAGCAGTACCTCCACAAGACCCCAGTCAGCTGACTCCGGCTCCAGCTGTCTATGAAGAGATTCAAATAAAACGGCAGGATGTGACAGGTGACGGGAGACCGGATATCGTGACTCTTTTAGGCAAGCGTTTTGCCGCTGACAGCCCGTACTACGAGCGACTAAAGGTCATGGTACAGGACCCTGTGGCAAAGAAAACATCCTTTTTTACGACTGCTTATGGAGGCTATCAGCCGCAAATGTCTTTTTGCGACTTCACGGGTAATCAGGCGAAACAAATACTGGTTCAAGCGCCAACAGGAGGCAGTGGGGGCACTTCGGACTATTATTTGTTCAGTGACAAGAATAACAATCCCGTCGTCCTGCCAATCCCTCAATCCTTAACCATTTCGGGAGCTTTTCAGGATAACTACAAGGTACAGCTCGTGATCAAAGAGACGAATCAAACAACGCTACTAGATGTAAGTGACCGCAAGAACATCTATGAGGAGGCTGGGGTATACAAAAATGGAAAGCTCGTGCAGCCGACAGAGGTAATGCCAAATACGTTCAGTGTATTAGAGCCTATCGATGAAAATGGCGATGGCATCTGCGAGCTGAAAGGAATCCAGCGGGTAAGTGGTGTAGCCAATGCCGATACGATTACTTATGTAGAGTCCATTTGGAAATGGGATACTAACAAGTGGAAGCTGCAAAGTGCAAAGGTAAAAAAAGCAGAGATGTAAGAACAAGAGGACTTCTATTTGCAACAGGCAGATGGAAGTCCTATTTCCGTTTTATTCACAAATAAGCCTTCTGCCTCTTGTTTACACTGCCTTATCTTCGGGTATATAATTGAAAGGATATACCAGATTGGAAATCTATTCTAGTGTATATACTTCACGCCACTATATATAGAATATTCACGCAAAAAAAGGAGTCCACCCTATGAGTACATGCCCGTTTTCCAGTTTGTTCGGAAGCAAAGGAAAAACGAGAAGGGAGTCTTTTTTTCTAGATAGCAAGGAAAAGGGAGAAGTAAAGATAAAGGCCCAGTCCGAGCTTGCCAAGCAGCTTACCCTCATTCATTTGACGGAGGAAGACTTGGCGGTCGCGAAAACACTACAGCCCATTATCGTTGAACATATCGATAAAATCGTGGATTACTTCTATGAAAATATCGAAAAAGAAGATATCCTCATGACGATTATCCATAACAACAGTACGATCCAGCGGCTGAAGCAAACGTTGACCCGGCATATTACCGAGATGTTCAGTGGTCGGATCGACAGTGAATATATCGAGCAGCGCAGTCGAATTGCAGTGATGCATATGAGGATCGGCCTGGAACCTAAATGGTATATGTGTGCGTTTCAAAATTTGCTCATTTCCATTATGGACATTATCAATGAACGAATCAGCGACAAAAAGGAATTTGTACATGCGGTTCAGGTTGTAACCAAAATTCTCAATATTGAACAGCAAATCGTTCTTGAGGAGTACGAAAAGGAGCACGAGCGTGCACGTCAAAAAGAGCAGGACAAAAAAGATGAGCTGCGCATCGCCCTCACGAATTCCGCTCATGAGCTGGCGGCTGTCTCCGAGGAAAACAGCGCGTCTGTCGAGCAATTAACGGAGCAATCACGCGACGTGCTTCGCTTTGCGGAAAATGGAACCGGCTTTTCAAACACAGCTGAGGAGCTGTCCAAGGAAGGCAAGGAGAAGCTGGAGAAGCAGCAGGAGCAGATGGGGCTTATTCAGAATAGCGTGAAGCAAATCTCAGAAGAAATGAACACGCTGGAAGGTAACGCAGAAAAGATTCGTGGAATCGTTGACGTGGTGACAGCGATTGCCGAGCAAACCAATCTGTTGGCACTGAATGCTGCGATTGAGGCAGCGAGAGCAGGTGAACAAGGACGAGGGTTTGCTGTCGTTGCTGACGAGGTGCGCAAGCTTGCTGAGCAAACGAAAAAGTCCGTATTTGGCGTACGTGAATTGATAGAAAAGACGAATGAGCAGACGAGTGTCCTGTCCACGGTTGTGACGGAAATTCAAGAATTGGTACAATCGAGCTCGAAGATGACCAACGAAACAAATGCCTTTTTTGAAGGGATCATGAGTGCTGTGGCAGACAGTAAGGATCAAAGCACGCGAATACAAAAAGAGCTGGAAAACTTTTTCCGGGTAATGGAGGATATGAACCAAGCGGTCGCTCAGGTAGCGATCTCTGCGGATGAGCTCTCCGATATCACTGAAAATCTGTAAAGGCAATTCCGTATGGACAAACACACCCCGTATTTTCAGGTGGTGTGTTTTTTTTATATCCAATTTAATTGATCGGAATATACTGTTGAAATAAGCACGAAAGCAGGAGGGCTTGTGTCGTTAAAAAATCCCCACGACACAAATCCGGCGTAAAGGTCATCGACATGGATGAGCCTGAGCTGCCACTTGTCGGGGGATGATTCGGTGCGAGCTTCTTTGGGGACTTATTGTTTTTATTACGTATGTTCTGCAGTTTGATACTGTTTGGAATTACGCAGCGGCGGCGTATAAACATTTAAGGAAATAACCGGCATCTCGCCGTTATTGCGGATCGAGTGAATTTCACCTGGGGCTATGTAGCAGCATTCGCCCGCTGTGACATTGTTTGCTTGAGTTGGCCGGACCCGATCGTCTTCAAAGGGTGAAGTAAAAATGATGTTGGTGAGTGTGCCGGAAATAATCCATTCCCACCCAAACGATTCGCCGTGGTTGTGAGGAACCGACTCCTGTTGAGCGGGAAGATGGATCAGGACAACCTCTATATGCGGCGTCGTATACAAGACCTTGCGCCCGTAAGGAAGGCCCTCTGGCTCAGGGATATGCGCAGCAATTTTGTCCGTGCTGAGCGTAAGCGATTCAAGAGCATGTCTGAGCTCAACTGGAGTGGGACAACGCAAGGATCCAAATGCTCTTTCTAAGCTTTCGTGATTCATGAATAACCTCCAAAACCTCAGCTTTCATGCTGTATGATATGAAAACGGGTCTAGAGCGGTGAGAAATAAGGGACATTTGTTCATTGTGGGCAAAAGATTGGTGACAGCCGACAGCGGTTGGCTCTATCATAAAGGTGTGGTCATGTTGGCCTCACAGGTCGATTTGGGGAAACGCCCCCAATAAGTAAATGGCTCAGGTTTGTTCAGATCAGGTGTTTCATTTACTCATTTCCGAACATGAGGAGGCATGAGCATGTCAACTGCCATAATCAGTGTACGCACCAGCTAATTGGGGGCGTACGATCTAAACCGCCTGGAATCGTCAGGAGGGTTTGGATAATGATGAATGTAAAAGCTTATTTGTATGTAATAGCATTGTCTTCCTTGGGGTCCCGGATGGACCTGATTGCGTGCAGTGCGTTGATTTTTACTTTTGAACATAGCGCTTATTGGCTAACCGCCTTTTTTGTCATGCGTCAGGTTGGAGGCATGCTGTTCAGTCCTTTTGCAGGGATGCTTGCTGACAGAGTGGACAGAAGAAAAGCGATGATCGCAAGTGACTTCGGGGCAGGGCTGTCTGTTCTGGCGATTCTCATCTTCCCGAATCCTTTTGTTGTCATTACAGCTGCCTTTTTGAAAGGGATGTTCTACACCTTGTTTCACATCAGCTTCCAGTCTTCCCTGCCGCAAATGTTTGGTTCTGCGCAGCTGATCAAAATCAATGGACTTACCGTTCGGCTGGAGTCGATTGTTGGGATTGTCGGGTTTGCTCTGGGAGGATTTTTGACCGATCATTTCGGTTATTCACTTGTCATCGCCTGCAATGCAGCCAGCTTTTTGTTTTCGGCTCTGATGCTTACACGGATTCGCTGGGAGAGTACCATCACTCCGCAATTCAGTTCTGCTTCTGGTGAAAGTGGCGAGGCTGCGTCTACGGGCTTGGCTTCTACATTGATATATTTGCGCAAGCAGCCTATTTTGTTTGCTGTTAGTATTCTGGCGTTGTTTGAATCTATCAGCACCGCTGCACATAATTATGGATTGCCCTTCTTGGCTGATCAGCTTCTGGCAGGGGATGCGACTCTGCATGGCGCGATGTGGTCAGCGATGAGTGTCGGTGCACTGGTCGGCTCTTATCTGGCTTCCCGTTTGCGCATTCCACTCATCACTGGGGTGCTCACAGTGTCCTTACTGACAGCCGTGGTCGTTACGTTTGCCTTCGCAGGTACTGATCAGTGGATAGTGGTGCTGCTGCTGGCAGGCGCGGGCGTATTTGCGGGGAGTGCCCAAGTGTACAAGAGCACGATTTTGCAACAAGCGGATAACCTGATTCGCGGCAGAGTAATGGGAATCCAGGGGTTACTTAGCAGAATGGGGTTTTTTATCGGGTTTGTGGCTGCGCCACCGCTTACCATCTCGTTTGGGTTGTTTAAAATGATGGTACTCGCACAAGGGTTATTTATACTGGGTGTCATCTGTCTTTTCAGCTACGTGAAGCTTGGGAAGCAGTAGTCTTTTTTGCTCCCTCCCACCATAGGATGTACCAATTGGGAGGTGACGGGAGTGGCCCTATTTCGACCCCGTCGGCGTTGGAGGAACCCGCTTTCCCCGATGAAAGCGATTTTGATCGCGCTGGTGATTTTTTTAGTGATGTCCATCCAGTTTCTGTTCTTTTTGCAAAAACGGCTGGAACCGACGCTCTTGATCCTGGCCTCGCAAAAAGCGGAGCAGATGGCGAAGGAAGCTATTACAGATGCGGTAACCAAGCGGATATCCCAGCAAGGTGTCGATTTTAATCAGATCGTCAAGATTGAGAAGAACAACGAGGGGCAGATTCAGGCGTATCAGTTTAATTTCAAAGAGTACGCGCGAATTGTGGGAGAAACGACATCACGAATTCAAAATAAGCTCAAGGAGTTTGAGGAGGATAAGGTTGACCGTACGATTCCGCTCGGTTTGGCGACAGGAAACAGCTTTTTGGCGAATATGGGACCGAATCTGCCCATAACGTTCGCTCCGATCGGGTCAGTGAAGACCAAGCTGGAAACGGAATTAAAGGAAGCCGGCATCAACATGGTACTGGCGACTGTCTACATCTTTGTGGAGGTTGATTTGCGGATTGTCATTCCGTTCGCGACAGACGAGCAGACGATCACGACAAAAATCCCGATCACTCATTCGCTCATCGTTGGAGATGTACCGCAATATTTATACAACAACCCCGAGGGCAAACCAGATGTACCGCGTGCACAGGGCGATGGGTACAATGATCCGCCGGGGGATTAGGAGAGCGACAGCATGGGCTGTCGCTTTTTCTTTTTGTGAGCGGAAAGGTAGCTGGTTTGATGTCGGAATACATCATCACCGCTTTGCAAGCTTACTTAGATCGCCTACCAGACGTTGCAATTCTTCTGCCGTCCGATCAGAGAAAGGTTTCTCAACAGAGAACTGACTTTTTACAAAGTGATTGTTTACGAGAAGATGAAAATCTAGCGTGGTTTTTCTCTCTAAATTTATGATTTCAACTTGTGCGGAGGCAATTTCTGCCTCTTTCAAAAAGCTAAGGATGGCTTTCTGCAAGTCTTCATTTTGTTTCTGTGTTTCAACATCAAAGCTTTGATACACTTTCAACTGATCCTCTCGATGCTCGATAATCAGATCATTTATGATTGATGTCGTTTCATCCACTTTTATTCGAATTGGCTGAGTCGTATTTCCCAATCCTGTTAATCGTTTTAATAAGTCGGAATCACTGAGCTCCTTTCCGTTCTTATCCCAAGAAAAGGCATAATAAAAATCATGGATAGTCTGGGGAGTAAAAGCGTCTTCTCCAACCTTATATGTATCCGATCGGTACATTTCAAAGGATAAACGGGTGGGGGACGATTCATTTAAAACAAATGTAATCGGTCCCAATTCGGGATCGTATGCTGGAAGAATGTAGGGTTTGTTTTTTAAGGATGATTCAACTAGTTGTCTCCACGTCTGGTATTCCTCTGGCGGTTGTTGCGTGTCCAACACAACCTGCAGCTTTTTCACAGGGCCGCCCTTGTTGCTCCATAGGGCGAGGGACTCATAAGACGAGTCAGTCAGATCGGGGACGGTCAGGGCAACTGTTTTGTTGTCGAGCCATTTGAGATCACGGATAGGCCACATAAAGGAATCGACTGAAACGAGCTGCCTGACGAGATCACTGGGATCGACGATTTTCATTTCCTCCAGCTTGGCTGCGTCGACGAAGACTACAAGATTTCTCACGAATTCAGTTCCTTCATTCCTGCCTAAAAGAATCACAAGCTTGCTTTCGTCAGGAGAAAAATAAGCTTTTTGAAAGATGCTTCCTTCACGTAAAGGGAGCGTTTTGATCTCATTATCGTCTTTGATTTGAACGAGGACGTGGCTGCAGAGCTTGGTGCCACAAGAATAACCGATATCAGCGAAAGATCCTGCGGTTTTCGAAGGGAAGTCCTGTATGACGATACGATTTATTTCCTCTTGTCGCTCCTGCGTATCATATTGATCGAGATATTCACGCAGTGCAGGGATGCTGTCTACAGGAATCGTTACTTGCTTCGTTTCGAAAGGAATCGTTACTACTTCCTTTGCCTCTGTTTCTGTAGATAGAGCTTCGGTTGGACCAAGGTTAGCTTTTGTCGGTTGTTCTTCGCAGCCTGTTAAACTGACAGAGAGGACCGATGCGAGAAAAAGGGAATGGAGCCATTTATTCATGTGAGTTCACCTGGGACTTTCTGTTATTTCTTTACTGCTTCAAAAAGCGTGCCGTTAAACGAATAGGGAACCGTCTCTTGCTTGAACTCTGTGATGGGTTTGGTATCGCCATCAGGACGTTTGTACGAGGTGGTGGAGTAGTACAGATTTTCACCGTCAATATGATAGGAACCGTGCATAGCATAGTATTCTTCCTGAAACGAAGAGATTTCCTTCAGTGACCCTCTCCACGCCTCGACAAAACGCCCTTTATCCACATACCACAAAATTGCTATTTCTTCGCATACCCCTGTTCCTCCGGTATGCTGAACAACCTGGTAGATTCTTTTATCCCCTATTTCGAGGACAGGCTGCTCCAGATCGAGGCTATCAATTTTCCAAGGCTGTTCAACTACGAGCTGGTAGCTGCCGTTTGTCTGTTTATCAAAAAGGAAGAACGTCCCAAGATGAACACCACCTGTAATCGTTGCGACCACTTCCAGTTCCTCGTCCTGATCGAGATTGATTTCCTGAAAGGCCAGTTCTTCCATATAGTGATCCTTCTTTTTGCTTTGCTGTTGAATCCACTGCTTGATCTGGTCTTTGCTTAATGGGGGGTGAGCTTGGCTTTTTGGCGCTTGAGACGAGAAGGTTGTTGGTGCGTAAAAGGAGGTTATGCCAATCACGAGTCCCAAAACGATGATACTGGAAACTGCCTTTTTAAACAAAACCGTTCACCTCTTCTATCATGATCATTCTGTATAAATAGACGTGCGAAGATTGATAGCTGTTACAGATTATGTAAATTTTGTTTTGTTTACATATTTGGTTTTGTGTAAAATAAAGGGAATGCTTTAGTGAATGGATGTGTATTCATGAAAAAGCGATGGATTACCGGTGGAGTTGTTGTTACGATAACGGTAGCAGGCATGGCGTATTCTTTTGCCAATGAGGCGTGGGACGAAATAGAAAAAGGTACACGGTACGCAAAGACCTTTCAACAAACGATAATAACCATTCCAGAGGAAATAAATGGACAAGTGCAGCAATTGGATGAAATCAGTCCAGAAGAAGCTGCACATAAAATTGCACAATATCGTGCGTATTCCAAAGCTTTTGGGGTAGCAGCAACAGACGAGCAAGCGATTGCAAAGCTTAAGGAAAGAAAATGGCTTGCCAATTATGCAAAGCGCCATCATCTGTACCCAACTGAAGAAGAGATATTCCAGCATATACAGGTACATATCCAGGATTATCAAAACTCAGGCTCTGAGCTAGTTGCAGCCATGATTCAAGAACTTGGAATCACCGAAGAGACCTTTTTTTATGAGTTTTTACGTCCGAATTATGAAGAAGGACTCATGAGGTTACATATTCTTGCCAAATTAAAGTCTGAGAATGAAAAGCAGGAAACAGAAAGCGAACAAGAATATCACAACAGAATGCTAGACGAGCTGCAAAACCTGATGAAAGAATCATAAGCGTACGCAACAAGCCGGGAGGTAGAAAATGAACAGAGATTTTCAGAAAGCAATCATTTTTGATATGGATAACACGCTGCTGCAATCCAGGATCAATTTTTTGGAGATGAAACGGGCGATTTTTCAAATATGGGTGGAAAATGACATATGTGAGCCTGCGTTAGAGTGGCAAGGCTATACGGCTTCACAGCTGATCGAGATTGGGAGACGCTCCGAGCGAATGACAGCAGAGCTGGAGGCACATATGTGGGCGGCTGTTACTGCGATCGAAAAAGAAGGAATGCACGGCGCGGTGTTGGAGGCTCATGCAGCTGACGTGTTGGCAAAACTGCACCAGAGTTATCGTCTGTTTATTTTGACAAACAATGCCTATGCAGCAGCACAAGAGGCTTTGAATGAAACGAATATCATTCATTATTTCGACGAGGTTGTTGCGCGAGAACAGATGACGACATTGAAGCCGCACCCTTCTGGAATCACGTATATTCTCAAGCAGTATCCCGACTTGCCTGTATCGGCGTGGACGATGATCGGAGATTCCTGGATTGATGGCAAAGCAGCGCAGGATGGGCATGTGCGGTTCGTCGCCTATCACGGAAAGCGAGACGAGATGGAGCGACATGGTGTTGTGCCGCAAGCATTCATTACGGATTTGCGTGAATTGCTAAAGCAGGATTGGATTGAATAGAAGCGGCATGGGAGCGACAGTGTAGGCTGTCGCTTTTTTTACGTCATTTTCGCCGAAGACAGTAGAGAGAATTTTTTTTGCATAATGAGTGAACCAAATGGTGTTCACCTGTCTCTATAGTAGTAAACAATGACCAAGGAAGGACGTTGGTTGTGGAGGAAATCAACTTAATCAAAATATGTCAATCTGGTCATATTGCCGCTTTTGAATTATTGCTGAAAAGGTATGAGCATAAAGCCATGCAAACGGCTTATTTGATTACGAGGCAAAGGGAGCTGGCAGAGGATATTGTCCAGGAAGCCTTTATTCAATGCTACAACCAATTACATACGCTACGGCAGCCGGAATATTTTCGCACTTGGTTTTATCGGATACTCATTCGATTGAGCTATAAAATGGTGAAAAAAGAAAAATGGAAATCATTCTTTTTACAAAAGTCTGTACTCGATATCGGTTACACGCCACAGTTTGATCAAGAAGTAATGGCCAAAGAAATGTATGGGGCCCTTTACGACAGTGTAAACAACCTCAGTGAGAAGCTGAGAGCTGTTGTTGTGCTTTACTATTTTAATGAAATGACGACGAAAGAAATGGCCGATGTATTAGCGATTTCAGAAGGGACAGTAAAATCACGCTTGCATCATGCGAGAAAACGAATCCATGAAACGTTGCTCGACAAAGGATACGTATCCTGGGAAGCGCTGGGAGGAGGAGAGCAGGCTTATGTGGGAAACGCAATTGCGGAAAATGCTGACTGATCAGGCTGAGACGATTCAGCAGGAAACAACGGTAGCAGATGAAGTGATGTCACGAATTCAAAGCGGTTCAAAAAAAAGAGGGAAGGGCAGAAAGCCATTCATCGTAGCGATGATCTCGTGTTCGATTCTGATCTTTACGGGCGGTGTGTACGCCGATCAATTATACAACTACTGGAAGGTCCCGAGCACTGCGGAGGAAGTGAAAAAAACCGATGAATTAAGCAAGGAACTGTCTGCACAAAGACAAACGGTAGATGACGCAATTGCGAATGCCTTTGAGTTAGATCTCGCCAATTATAACAGCCTCGACGTTAATGAGCTGTTTAAAAGCGAGCAGGTGCACCCACTGCTCCTCATCGTGAGCGATATTATGGATCAGCAACAGATCAATGATAGAAAACCGAGCGTGTATAT
This sequence comes from Brevibacillus sp. SIMBA_040, assembly GCF_046535075.1. Lineage (NCBI taxonomy): Bacteria > Bacillati > Bacillota > Bacilli > Caryophanales > Paenibacillaceae > Brevibacillus > Brevibacillus sp. SIMBA_040. The sequence continues at coordinate 393,427 of NZ_JAWRXI010000001.1, read as the reverse complement.
AAACAACCAAACCGAGCAAGACGGATATATTTTGGAAGACAAAGTGAACGCGTACGTTATTCACATTATGAAAAAAGATGCCGCAGGCGAGTGGAAGATTGTCTCAGTACAAGAAAAACAAAAGAATGGCTAAAGAAGCAAAAAAAACAGTGTGGTTCAATGATCTTTTGAAGATCTTGAGCCACACTGCTAGAAGCCATTACGGCTTGAGGCGTTTTCCTTTTTTCTCTCCCTTTTCTTTTACCTCCCAGTTTCCATCTCCGTCCAGCACGATCAGAGTAGCGTGATTCGTACCATCTGCTTTTTTCTCCAAAATATAGGCTTCTGCGGCTAACTCATCAACATACACGAAGGGCATGATGTCCCCCTCTTCTTGCGCATCCATCGCAGCAACCACGATGTCCTTTAGAGAGTCGGAGACCTTCGAATTACTGACTTCGACAGCTCGGAAAAACTCAAATTGATCAAAGTCATATTGGAAGCTGCTTGCAATTTCGGTGATCACTTCATTTTCGAGTGCATTAGTAGCCGAAAGGGATCTGGCAGCTGCCGGGTCCCATTGAACATAATCGTAATCCGTGTCGATGTCGGTACGCTTTCCAGAACTATCATACTCGCGGTGAGTAGAGTTGATCTCCCATTTTCCTCGGACACTATTGCTAGCGGAAAGGGTATTGGAGATTGTAACGGAGCCCGAACCGTATGCATCATCAGAGTCTTTTTTTACGCTGTTAAAGTAGACATTGGCAGAGACTTGAATACGAGGCTGACCGCTGTTCGCTGTTTTGGCATCCCATTCCACTTGATATTTGCTAGAACCAATCGATCCAATATCGATCGTTGCACGGGCAGTCGTAATGGCTGCGGATGCACCAGGAGCGAGTAATCCAATGAAGAGAGCGCTAGAAAGAAGAGAAGCTACAACTTTGTTCCTAGAAAACAAGATCATCATCCTCTCACTTTAATAGTTTCAATGTAATACAAGTCGAAAAAGCAATCAACCATAAATTGTAAATATTGTATTATTTTGCGATATTTAGACGAATCTTATCTAAATAACATTCTCCAAGCATGTGAAAAGAATAGAACTGTAAACGAAGTGTCTGCTCCGGCTAATATTGTGTTATACTTCTCATAACTGAATACCAGCCTTCAGGGTAGGGTGCAATTCCCGACCGGCGGTAATGACGAACGCACGTCTGAGCCCGCGACTCTCTATCAGCTGGATCGATAGAGACTGACTTGGTGAAAATCCAAGGCCGACGGTAAAGTCCGGATGGGAGAAGGTATTTGGAATGGCCTTTTCAGCTGTTTTTTGCAAAAAAATGGTTGAAGCAAGGCTTGTTTCTCGATGCCCTGAGGATATGTTTTTCCTCGGGCATCTTTATTTTTAATTTCATATCGTAGCATCTTCAGGGCAAGGTGAAATTCCTGACCGGCGGTGATGACACATGGTGTGTCCAAAGCCCGCGACTCGCTGACCAATAAGGAAAGCGACTGATCTGGTGTAATTCCAGAGCCGACGGTAAAGTCCGGATGGGAGAAGATCGAGCATGCTTTCTTCATTCGTTTTTTGAAAAAACGGATGAGGTAAGGCTTCTTTCCCTATGCCCTGAAACGAATGATGTTTCGAGGGCTTTTTGTTTTGGCTGGATGCTATCAAGGAAAGGAGTGCGAGATGGCACGGGACAACCATTACATGGATATGGCGCTTGGCTTGGCGAAATCGGCACTGGGCCAGACGAGTCCGAATCCATTGGTCGGAGCAGTTGTAGTGAAGGATGGAGCAGTAGTTGGAATGGGTGCCCATCTTAGGGCAGGTGAACATCATGCAGAGGTACACGCGCTGCAAATGGCGGGAGATAGTGCGCGAGGGGCTACCTTGTACGTCACGCTTGAGCCGTGCAGTCATCACGGAAAAACACCTCCATGTGCAGACGCAGTTGTCGCTGCAGGAATTAGCCGGGTAGTAATTGGTGCCTTGGACCCGAATCCTCTCGTGGGGGGAAATGGGGTACAAAGGCTGCGAGACTCTGGCTTGGAAGTGACAGTCGGGTTGAAGGAAGAGGAAGCGAGACAGCTCAATGAAGTTTTTTTCCATTACATCACGACGAAGCGCCCGTTTGTCACAGTTAAGACAGCGAGCACACTCGATGGAAAAATAGCCTCGGTTACAGGACATAGCCGATGGATTACCGGGAGTGCTGCGCGAGCACAGGTACATGAGCTTCGTAGACAGTATGACGCTATTTTGGTCGGGATTGGAACAGTGTTAGCGGATGACCCTGAGCTTACGGCCAGATGCAATGGACAATCGTTTGGCAGGCAGCCGGTACGAGTGATTTTGGACAGCCATTTACGCACGCCGTCGTCTGCTCGTGTAATCCAAGGTGTAGAGCATGTGCCCACCTGGATTTTCACAACAGAGGAGTCATCACCGGAAAAACGAGAGGAGTTGCTCGCAAAAGGCGTTACGGTTATTGCAGTTGCTGGACCCATGACGGTGGATGCTGTGTTGTCCGTGCTCGGTAAGCGTGGAATTACTTCTCTTTTGGTGGAAGGCGGAGCAGAAATCAACGGTTCCTTTTTGCAAGCGAGAGCGATTCAAAAGATCGTCAGCTATGTTTCACTCAAGCTGATTGGTGGCAATGGTGCTCCATCGCCATTTGGTGGTCAAGGGTTGACATCGATGGATGAAGCGGTGGTGCTCACACAAATACAGGTGGAACAAGTGGATGAGCAAGATATCCGCATCATCGGCTATCCGAAGTGGAGCTAGCTAGGATGGGAAAGGAGATCGTATGTTCACAGGACTGGTAGAAGAAATAGGCGTTTTGGAGACGATTACGGGAAGTGAGCAGGCTAGTCGGCTCGTCATCCGTTGCGACAAAGTGCTGGAGGGAGTGCAGCTCGGCGACAGCATCTCAGTCAATGGGATTTGTCTAACGGTTACATCCCACACTTCGCGGCATTTTACTGTAGATGTCATGCCGGAGACGATGAAAAAAACAAGCCTGCGGCAAGCCAGACCGGGACAGCGTGTCAATCTGGAGCGGGCAATGAAGCTCGGTGATCGGTTTGGCGGGCACATCGTTTCGGGTCATATCGATAGTATCGGGACGATTGTAACCCGAGAGCCTCATGTCAATGCAGTGTTGTTTCGGATCAAATCTGCGCCTGAGCTATTGAAATACATCATTTTACAGGGCTCGATTTGCATCGACGGAATTAGCCTGACAGTCGTAGCCGTAGATGACAGCAGCTTTTCTGTGTCCATTATTCCTCATACGCTGGCTGAGACGAGCTTGCAAGACAGAAGACCAGGAGATCCGGTAAATCTGGAGGCAGATGTCATCGGGAAGTATGTGGAACGTCTGCTTGGCTATCAGCGCTCGTCCGGTAGCGAACAAACAAACAAAAAAGAAGGGCTCAGTCTGGCCTTCTTACAGGAAAACGGATTCGCGTAAATGAGGGAGGGATAGGCATGTTTCATCGAATTGAAGATGCTTTGGAGGATTTGCGCCAGGGCAAAGCAATTATTGTCGTAGACGATGAGGACCGGGAAAACGAAGGTGATTTTATTTGCCTGGCAGAAGCGGCTACGCCTGAAATGATTAATTTTATGGTCACGCATGGCAGAGGATTAGTCTGCGTACCGGTGACACAGGAGCATGCAGACCGTCTGCAGCTAAAACCGATGGTCGAAAACAATACGGACAAGCAAGGAACGGCTTTCACCGTTTCGATTGACGAACAGACGACACACACAGGGATTTCTGCACAAGAGCGTTCGTTTACCGTCAAAGCGATGCTGGATGGCGCCAAAGGACCGGATGATTTTCGTCGCCCGGGTCATATTTTCCCGCTCATTGCCAAAAACGGGGGTGTGCTGCGCAGGGCTGGTCATACGGAAGCAGCAGTCGATTTGGCGATGCTCGCAGTGGGATTTCCGGCAGGGGTCATTTGCGAAATCATGAATGAAGACGGCACGATGGCGAGGCTGCCACAGCTGGAGGAAATCGCCCAGCGCTTTGATCTCAAGCTGATCACGATTGCAGACCTGATTCGATTCCGGATGCGAACCGAATCGCTCGTCAAACGGGAGGTCGAGGCGCAGCTGCCGACAGAATACGGGGATTTTCGGATTGCTGCCTATACGAATGAGCTGGATGGAAAAGAGCATGTCGCACTGATCAAAGGCGAGATTATCCCGGATGAACAAATTCTCGTCAGAGTACATTCGGAATGCTTGACTGGAGACATCTTTGGCTCTCACCGTTGTGACTGCGGGCCACAGCTTCACGCTGCACTTGAGCAAATAGAGGCGGAGGGACGAGGGGTGCTTTTGTACATGCGGCAGGAAGGACGGGGAATTGGCTTGATTAACAAGCTGCGCGCCTATCAGCTGCAAGAGGAGGGCTTGGATACGGTCGAGGCCAATGCCAAGCTCGGTTTTGCCGCTGACCTGCGTGATTACGGGATCGGAGCCCAAATCCTGCGTGATCTGGGTGTGCACAGGATGCGATTGCTCACGAACAACCCGCGCAAAATTCGCGGACTGGACGGCTACGGCTTAAAAGTAGAGGAAAGAGTGCCGATCCAGATGCAAGCGCATAAGCACAACAAGCGCTATCTTTCTACCAAACAAGAAAAACTGGGGCACCTGCTCCACATTCAATCATAAGGAGTGGAATGGGAACATGAAGACATTTGAGGGACATTTAGTAGGAACGGGATTACGCGTCGGGATCGTGGCTGGACGCTTTAATGAATTGATTGTCAGCAAGCTGGTTGGCGGTGCGCTTGATGCATTGAAGCGCCATGGTGTAGAGGAGGAGCACGTTGATGTAGCATGGGTCCCAGGGGCATTTGAGATTCCGCTGATTGCCAAAAAGATGGCAGAGTCCGGATGCTACGATGCTGTGGTGACACTGGGGGCAGTCATTCGTGGTTCTACTCCTCACTTTGACTATGTATGCAATGAAACGGCCAAAGGCGTGGCAGCTCTTTCGCTTAGCACCGGAATTCCCGTTATTTTCGGTGTGCTGACGACGGACAGCATCGAGCAGGCTATCGAGCGTGCAGGCACGAAAGCAGGTAACAAAGGGTGGGAGGCAGCGGCAGCCGCAATTGAAATGGCTAATCTGACTAAGCAATTTGCGTAATGGAAAACAAGTAGAAAAAGCGTTCAAAAAAAGGCGAGGGCACAGGCTCTCGTCTTTTCTTTTTGGATAAAAACACCACTGGATGGTCAAAGTAAGAAGGATTTTCCTGTAGAAGCGATTGGGGGGATCTATCGTGTCACAAAAACAGTGGTGGAGAAGCCAAGTAGATAAGCTGGTAGCTGCAAAAGCTTCCGGACGCACCGAACCAAACGATCAGGAAACGACGATTACCTCTGATCGCATCAAAGCACAAATGCAACACATGGACGATTTGAGCACCACGTCCTTGATCATGAATGACGAAATGGTGCACGTTTTTTTTCTGGAAACGATGGTTGATAACACACAGCTGTATGAAACGATTTTTTTGCCCCTGCAACGCTCTGATGGCAGAGATCCTTTGCAAGTGCTGCCTTTTGCCAAAGGAATTGCCATGCAGGAATTTGAAACAGCGATCAACGCATTGCTGCGAGGGCACACCGTTTTGATCTTTCCCGAGCGCAAACTCGTACTAGAAATCAATACCTTTCAGGTGCCACATCGTGCAATTTCGCAATCGGAAAATGAAGCGACAGTTCTCGGGCCGCAGGATTCTTTTGTAGAAATGCTGCAAATAAACGTGTCCTTGATCCGCCGACGACTGACTACACCTAATCTGAAAATATGCACGTACACGATCGGTACAGAGACCCATAATAAAGTGGCAGTGATGTACCTGGATAAAATCGCGAATGATCAAAATGTAGAACGAATCAAAACGCGCATCGCAAATGTCCAGTACCAGGGCTTTGTAGGTATGGCGATCCTTAAGCAAATGCTCGAGGATAAACCCTATTCACCGTTTCCGCAATTCGGGCTGACCAACAGACCGGATAATGCAACGGCGGCGCTTTTGGATGGTCGCATTATTATCATTGTGAATGGCAGCCCGGAGGCAGCGATCTGTCCTTCCTCTTTCCTAGAGATGTTCAGCAGCCCTGAAGACTTTTACAATCGATGGTCGACTGCCAGTTTATTGCGTGTTATTCGGTTTTTTGGCCTGTTTATTACGATTATGCTGACGTCTGGTTACGTTTCTGTCCTGACCTATCATCCAGAAATGCTCCCGCCAGCGCTCCTGACCATCCTTTCTGAATCTCGCAGCAAAGTACCATTCCCGCCTGTACTTGAGGTGTTGTTTATGGAACTGGTTATTGAAATTTTGCGAGAGGCAGGAATTCGCATGCCTACCAAGATTGGTCAAACGATCGGTATCGTAGGCGGTATCGTGATCGGGACAGCTTCTGTGCAAGCGGGGCTGGCAAGTAATATTTTGATTGTTCTCGTCTCTATATCTGCTTTGTTGTCATTCCTACCACCGAACTTCTTAATGAGTAATGCGATTCGACTTATCCGGTATGCGTTCATCATCATTGCAGGGGCTCTCGGATTATACGGGCAGCTACTTATGCTGGCTTTTTTATTTGCCCATTTATTGAACCTGACGTCGCTAGGCACACCGTACATGACTCCAGGAATACCTCGGCAGTGGACGGATTTGTTCAACAGTCTTTTCCGTGCCCCGATGAAGTTTATCGTTTTTCGCAACCGCATGTCCCGTGCTGAGCGAGAGAAAGTACGGCCGATTGGCGAGGAGTAAGATAGATGGACCGTGGAAAAATTACTAGCCTGAATCCGTACCACGTAATTGGCCTTGTCGTAAATACGATCATCGGAGTGAATTTGCTTACCTTATCCAATGCGCTGAGCAGGATGGGCTACAACCAGTGGTGGTTTCCTTTTGTTCTAGGGATCATTGTTACGCTTTCCCTGTTGCCGATTGTAGCGATTTGCAAAAGATATCCGGATGATTCTCTATTTGTGATTAATGTAAAATTACTCGGAAAATTTTTGGGTCGATTTTTTAATCTGATCATCATTGTGTATGCCATCCTGAGCGTTACCTCGGTCAATTCCGATTATGTCCGGCTTGTGCAGACCTCGATGATTAATAACGAAACCATTACAATTCCTTTGCTTGGCTTGGTGCTGGTTATGCTGTACATCACAAATTGCGGGATCAAGCTCATAGCGCGCTTTTGTATCATCTCCTTCTTTTTTACCATATGGATGTTTTACTTTCTGCAATGGGGGTTTCAAAAGGGCGGTGTCATGCATATTTTTCCTTTGTTCAACACGAATCTGGCAGATATGCTGGATGCCTTGAATCGATCGTATTCGAGCATGTTTGGCTATGAGGTTATCTTGTTATACTACCCTTATATCAAGCAAAAGGAAAAAGCGTTCCGACATGCGGCCATCGGAATCTGGATCTGCGTAACGGTCTATGTAGTCATTTTGCTCACGAGTGTTGCCTATTTTTCTGAATGGGAGATTGCTAATTTAGTTTATCCTATTTTAAATTTGTTCAAGGCTGTAGAACTATCCTTTTTGGAACGGGTGGAGAATCTGGGAATTGGCTTGTGGGTGTTCCTCGTTTTGAGCACCTGTACGACGTATTTGTGGGTGGCGAGAAAAGGGATTGAAGAGATGGTGGGCAAACAACGCTTGTGGCATTTGCTATTTCCGGCTGCAGTCTCTTACTTTTTAATCCGAAGCTGGATTCCGCTCGAGTATCAGGAGTTTTTATTCCACAAGGTGACACTTTGGTTGGGGTATGGGCTCGTTTTGTGGCCGCTTTTTTTGTTACTCTTGCACGCTATCCGTTTTGGAAACGGAGGGCAGGCGCCATGATAGTTCGTCTTGCTGCATACATGCTTGTGTTGATAGTGGGGGGCACGCTTCTTTCAGGATGCTCTTCCAAAATCGAGAGGCCATCGCTTGAAGATATGGCGTTTATCGGCGTCATCGGATTTGATTATATCAATGAAAAAGATGTGAAGGTGAGCGTATCTACGCCAGTACCATCGCATAGCAAGGAAAAGACGCAGGTTTATTCCACGGTCGCGACCGTCATGAGTGAAGCGATGCTCAAAATGTCGACGAAAGCGGAGCGTACCATGTCACTTTCCCAACTCCGGGTCATTTTATTTAACGAGGAATATGCGCGCAAGGTAGGGGTACGCAAGGTGATTATGGATTTGTACCGCAATCCGGTCGTGGGGGAAAACGCGTTTGTGGCGATCGTGAAAGGGAGTACTGAAGATCTGATTCGTGCTTCCTATCAAAACAAGCCGGAATTGAACACGTATTTGAATGACCTCTTGCGTCCCCGCGTAGAAACGGCATTTACCTCGTTTACGAGTATTCAAGATAGCGTATATATGATGACGAATGAAGTCTCTGACATGAATGTACCGTACTTGGTCAAGGAAGACGACGACATTCAAATTGCCAAGGTAGCCTTGTTTAAAGACGATAAAATGTTTGGTTCCATTTCGCAACGGGAGGGAAAGCTGATTCAAGCGCTGCTAGGCAGGAACAGATTGCCCCGGATGAGCTTTGAATTTCAGGAGAGGTCAGGTAAAGGGTCAAAGACTGAGCAGATTGTCTTAGATTTCGTATGGTCAAAATCCAAAGTAAGGAGCAACGGGAGTCTAGATCACCCAATGATTTCGATGAAACTCGAATTGAGAGGGATGCTTGTTGGATACACAGGCAGCAAGGATCTCAAGTCGAATAAAGAGCTTAATCAATTAAAAAAGCAGTTGGAGAGCGAAATCAAAAAAGAGACGCAGAAATTAGTACAGCGTCTGCAAAAAGAGGGTGTTGATCCGGCCAGTTTGGAAGAGGGTCTACGGCAAAAGTACTACGGGAAGTGGACGAGACCTATCGCCATGGAGCTTTATCAGAAGGCCGGTTTCAACATTACGATCAATATGGAAATAGTGGGTTACGGAACGATCAAGTAATCAGCTAAAACAGCCGCAGTACTTCTCGCCAGATCGCTCTGATGGTTTGACGGCTCCACTTGCGTTTTTTCCCAAACAAGAAATTGGTCAGGACAACAAACATGATTTCCTGGTCTATTGTATACGGATACCAGTTGACCTCGCGTTTGCGTGTGCCGGGATCATGAATGACCGAAATGCTATGTGTAAAAGCGTGGAGCCCGAATGGGCCGCGATACCTGCCGATGCCGCTTTGCTTGACGCCGCCAAATGGCAGATAAGGATTGGCGTAGCTGATGATGACATCATTGATGCAGACGTTGCCACTTTCCAATTGCTCTGCAACGCGCTGAGCTTTTGTCTTGTCTTTTGACCATACAGAGGCATTCAAGCCGTAGGGAGAGGAATTCGCAAGCAGGATGGCTTCCTCTTCTGTAGAAAAGGTCATGATCGGCAGGATCGGTCCAAAGGTCTCCTCCTTCATGATTTTCATATCAGTTGTAACATCGGTCAAAATAGTTGGGGCGATAAACATGCTGCCTTGCGAGACCAGACCGCCGATAACAGCCTTTGCCCCCTTGGCGAAGGCTTCTTCCAGATGGTCGCGGATGATTCCGAGCTGCTGGGTGGAGGTCATCGAGCCGACCTCTGCGTCCTTTGGGTAGCCTTGGCGCAGAGCGGATGCTTTTTGCGTAACCAGCTTGAGAAACTGTGGATAAACCCGCTCATGAACATAGAGACGCTCGACAGACATGCAGACCTGGCCCGAATTGGTAAAAGCTCCCCAGATCGCTCCGTTAGCTGCCCTTTCGAGGTGAGCGTCCTCGAAGACGATCATCGGGTCCTTGCCCCCAAGCTCCAGCTCTACTGGGATGAGATGCTCTGCTGCCGCTGCCATGATTTTTTTTCCTGTTGCAACAGAGCCTGTGAAGAAGATTTTATCTGGCCGGGCTGCTACAAGTGCTTGCCCGACATCGCGTCCTCCGTGCAAGACTGATACGACACCATCAGGCAAGGGAACGGCTCGAAACAGCTCCTCAATCATGAGCCCTGTTGAGGGGGTTATTTCAGAGGGCTTGAGCACAACCGTATTACCGGCTACGAGTGCAGACAGAACGGGAATGAGCGATAGCTGAAAGGGATAATTCCACGGGGAAATGACCGCTACAACCCCCATCGGCTTGTAGTGGATGTACGACTTTTTGGGCCATAAAACGAGAGAAGTAGGCACTTCCTGGGCAGAAAGCATTTGCTGGGCATTCTTTTCATAAAAACGGATGGTATCAACAGTCACAAATATTTCGGTCATATACGCTTCCAAAGCGATTTTGCCGGTAGCCTGACTGATTTTTTGTGCCAGCTCTTCGCCGTGCTCGACCAAATAATGTCGCAGCTTTGCGAGATAGCGTAGTCGTTCAGCCAATGAAGTCATTGACCAAGACGTAAAGGCGATGCGGGCAAGATCCATTGTTTGCTGTACCTGTTCGGGCGTTGCTTCTATAAGAGAGCCGAAATGCTCACCGGTAGCCGGGTTTTGAAAGGACAGGATAGACAAGAAACTTCACCTCACTTGGTAGAAGTATGGGCGTTGCTTGGTGGCAAAAAAAGCGATTGAATGATAAAAGGAAACGTCTGCTCAAAATGGGAGATGGCGTTTTTAGGGTCAGATGATTCGGACAGCATGGATTGCAAGAATAGACCGTCGATCAGTGAATATAGAGTGGAGGCTGCCACTTCTTTTTCGACCGCGAGCGGTGGTCCGTCAGCGTCTGTTAATCTGTCCAGCATTCGCACGATCAAGCTGTGCAGGCGATTGCGAATCTGGCTAACCTGCTCGTGGAAAGCGGGAACGTACATGGCTTGGACCTGCAAGTCGTACCAGAGGCGATGCTGGTCTTTGTCCCGTGTCAGGCTGCGGTGCAGGACAGCAAAGAAAGAAGCCATCCAGCTTTCGAGAGGTGCCTCTACAACCTCATGCTCCAGCTCTGCAACGAAGCCTTCTTTATAGCTGGAAATGATAGCAAGCAGCAAATCCTCCTTGCTCGCAAAATAATAATGCAGGATACCAAGAGAAACCCCTGATTCCTTGGCGATGTCGCGTAGAGACACATGGGCATACCCCTTTTGAGCCAAACAAAGAGTAGCCTGCTCGATCAAAAAAGCCCGTTTCGCCTCTGCTTTGGTCTGGGATAGGGGAGAACGTGACAAACCATACACCTCTTTTTTTGGACGATCGTCCAATTTTAGTGATTTCATTATAGTTTCTATTTTTCTTTTATGTCAATAAGGAAAGGCTTCTGATTCACAAAAAAGGAAGCGGTGACTCACCGCTTCCCAGCTTGTTAATGTCACTACAGCAACGCAGGAGAAGGCTGTTTCCAGGCGTAGCGACTAGCGAAACCCTACCTAGCGCAAGAACGAATTCAGGGGACCAGAAACGCAACCCATGTGTCAGCAACAGAGCGCCGCGACTTTTGCGTTTCCCCCTGAATCGTTCTGGAGCGGACAGTCCATACTCCGATGCGGGTGTAGACCGGAGCGCAGAATGGAAACAGACTTCTCCTCACTCCGGCAATGCACACCTCCAAACAGGGAGTCACCGTTTCCGCCCCTGCCGCTCCCACCGTCTCAAATACGGATAGGGATCAAATGCCCAATCAGGTCCACCGTTCTCCCGGTACATTCCGTAATGCAAATGGGGAGGGAACTTTCCTGCTGTTCCAGGTCTGCCATATCCCGAGCTGCCGACATACCCGATGACTTGACCGGGCTCGACGATATCGCCGGGCTTTAAACCCTTCTTAAAAGAATTCAAGTGAGCGAAATAATGATACACATTGCCCATATCACGCATACCAATTCGCCAGCCGCCATAGCGATTCCAGCCGATGACTTCGATGACGCCGTAGGCTGTACTCAAAACGGGTGTACCATACCCCGCGAAAATGTCTGTTCCCTCGTGAATTCGCCGGCCACCCCAGCCGCGAGCATCGCCCCATGTGCTGCGGTAGCTATACTCATAGCGAGCGGGAATAGGGAAATGTCGGTCATCCAGGTGTAAATGCTGATATTTTGCGTATACGTGGGCAAACTGTCTGATCGTTTTAACGGAGCGGTCTCGTTGGTAATACGACCAGAGCCCGATCTGCCAATCGTCATGAGAGAAGCCGTACGAAGACAAATAGTGAATAAATGAAGTGAGTGCGTCCAGATCGTTGTTGCGATCTGCCTTCCCGTCGCCATCACCATCTCTGCCCATCCCATCAAAAAACTGAATGGAAACAGGATTGGTGTCGCCCTCATCAGGATTCAAACTACCACTCCAGCGGTCCCAGGGGATATCGATAGCGGTTAGACGAGAGGAGGATTCGGATTGATTTACTTGCTTTTTACGTATTTTCATCGTCCGCTCGTATTGGTCAATGGCTGCCAAATATGTCCATGGAATGCCGTACACTGATTCCATTCGCTGAAAAAGCTGTAGTCGCGCCTGCAAAATCGGGTCTCCTTGTGGAGCGGATGGTGCCGCGCGTACAACACTTTCCATTGGCATAATTACAGCAGCCAAACACAAGCTGATCTGAATGATTAGGCGGAAAACTCGCATTCCGTCTCCCTCCAGGCCCAGATAGTCTCCTTTGTAGTTTCTGCCAGCGGTGTCCGTTTATCCTAGATACTTTTTGGAAGGTGTTTTTTCGACCAGCGTTCATTCGTTTTGGTGTATGATGCTAGAAAAGAGCAGAAGCAAGAAAATGGAGGCACAAACATGACGAAGCTGGTCATTCGATCAGAGGATTCGCTTACACTGCAAAGTCTTGTAGATCCACTTCAGCAAGCACTGGAAGCTTTTGTGTCGGGCGGTGAAAGCTGTGAACAGGAGTGGACACGCATCAGGCAGTTAGCTGAGCCGTACCGGGCCTACTGCAAAAAGGAGCAATGGGAGGGCGAGGAAGCAGCGTTGGCTAGGCTGCTAACAGTATGCCCCATCGATCAAAAAGTCTTTCCCCTGTTCATACAACAGCTCCCGATACCTGCGATGCTCCCTTTGCCACTATTGGAGCTGGTGACTGGATTTTTTGTCAAAGAGGTCGAGGAGTCTTCCTTTGCCGAGTCATCTAATTTCTCGCCCCTTGCCATGATCTGGTTGCGGGAGGCTGGTGTGCAGCCATTGGGTGCGTGGAGCGGGCAACTACATAAGGCCGTGCAAGGAGAAGGACTGGCGGTTCTCAAAGTGGGAGAAGCGGAGCAGAAGCTGCTACAGCATATTCCCCGCTTTTATGAACAAAAAAATCATCAGGCAGAGCATATCGATGAGGGAATGCTGCTTCTGCAAATCAATCTGGACGATACAAGCCCCGAATGGCTGGCATATGTCATGGAGCAATGCTTGCGCGCCGGAGCAAACGATGTGCACTTTCTACCCGTGACGATGAAAAAAAGCAGGCCGGGCACACTGCTGCAGGTCATGTGCTACCATAGCCAGGCTGAGGCGTTGAAAACGATTCTGTTTAGCGAAACAACAACCTTTGGCATCCGTTCTTTCCCTGTAGACTGCCATCGGCTGGCACGCCGTTTTATTCAGGTCCAGACCGAATGGGGAGAAGTAGTCGTCAAGCTCGGCTATCACCAGCAGAAGCGTGTACAGGTCGCACCCGAGTATGCTGTGTGCGCCAAGCTGGCTGATCAGGCAGGGGTCCCGTTAAAAAGGGTATATCAGCAGGCTGTACAGCTGGCGAGTCAGGAAAGTGATGTAAATTTGCTGTAAACCTAGCAGGAATGAGAAGCCTCTTCAAAGAATTGGAAAATCGGGAGGCTTGCTTTCCAAAAAAACAAGTCATGAGGAGGCTGTCTGATGAGCAAAAAAGTGTTGATCGTAACAGGAGATGCAGTGGAGGCCCTGGAGGTATTTTATCCGTACTATCGTTGCCTGGAAGAAGGATTTGAAACGGTCATCGCAGCGCCTACTGTCAAAGTGCTGCACACAGTTTGCCACGATTTTGAAGCGCACAGTGAAACCTATACGGAAAAGCCCGCTTATCAGCTCCCTGCCCATACTTCCTTCGCAGATATTAATCCCGAGGCATTCGATGCCTTGATTATCCCGGGTGGACGCGCTCCAGAGCACATCAGGCTCAATGAGAATCTAAAACCGATTGTTGCGCATTTCTTTGAAGCAAACAAACCGGTAGCTGCCATTTGCCACGGCTCACAAGTGCTGACAATTGTAAAAGAGCATCTCGCAGGCAGGGAAATGACTGCCTACCAGGCGTGCAGACCGGATGTTGAAGCGTGCGGCGCCATCTATCAAACAGAGACTCTCCATGTGGACGGTAATCTGGTGTCCGGACATGCTTGGCCGGATTTGCCTGGGTTCATGCGTGAGTTTTTCAAGCTGCTACGGTAAATCAACAAAAACCCTCCCAAAATAACCATGGCATCAATACCATGTCCGTTGGGAGGGTTTTCTATGTTAAAAAGTCGTGCTAATTAGCGTGTCCAATCAAAAGACGCAGAACATTAGGTTGGTCGGGCAGATCGCGCGTACCAGCGCCGTAGCCAATCGATTCAACGGTCATTGCTGGGAGCGGACCAAACTCCCGAACGAGAGCAGCTGCGACCCCAGCCCCTGTAGGCGTGGTCAGCTCTTTTTGAATTGCTGTTTTACGCAGAGGAATGCCAATCAGCATTTCCATGGTTGCGGGAGCTGGAACAGGGTACAGACCATGGTCGCAGCGTACGTAGCCATTTCCGGTAGGGACATGACCGGAATACAGCTCATCGATGTCCAATTCTTCCAAACCAAGTGCAATACCGACGACATCCGCGATGGAATCAAGGGCGCCGACCTCATGAAAATGAACCGTTTCTACAGGGACATTGTGAATTTTCGCCTCTGCAATAGCGATTTTTTCAAACACAGCAAGCGATCTGGCTGTCACGCGTGGAGCGAGATCAGCAACTTTGATCATCTCCACGATTTCTTTGTAGCCGCGGTGAACGTGATCGTTGCCAAGCACCTTTAGCTGTTTGAGTGGGGTGGTGGTTGGGGCTGATTCGTCAATCACATCCAGCTTTAAGGCACTTACACCTGTTTTCACAACCTTTTTCCACTCCAGACGAAATGCCCCCAGTGAAAGCTTACGCAATTGTGCTTCTATTCGCTCCCGATCCGCTCCTGCGTCAACCAATGCCGCAAGCAGCATGTCCCCACTAATTCCCGAAAAACAATCCAAATAAGCGATTCGCATGAGAAACACTCCTTCCAAGAGGTCTATTCTTCCTGTATCATTAAGGGAAAGTATGTTCGTCTGTTTGACAATTCTGTCCAAAGTGTACCATTTGATGATGGGTTTGTCATGTAAGGAGTTGAAGACTGTTGCTATCATTCATACATACAGCGGATGTCCATCTGGATGCTCCGCTTCAGTCTCTGGCGGGCTTATACGAGCTGCGTCAGGATGATTTTCGCAGTACGATGCGGCGGATTCGCGATCTCGTATGGGACAAGCAGGTAGATTTTTGGCTCATCGCCGGTGATCTTTTGGAGTATCACGGGGGCAGGAGGTCGACAGCATTATTTTTACGCGATCTGTTTGCGAGTCTGGCCCCTGTCCCTGTTTGCATCGCGCCGGGCAATCACGATCCATGGCGTTCCGATTCTTTTTATCAAACACTGGAATGGTCCAGCAATGTTTATTGGTTTACGCCGGAATGGGGTGCCTTTGAATTTCCGGAAAAATCATGTGTTGTCTATGGCTGGGGATTTCCTCATCCACATGTATATGAATCGCCACTTATCACATTTCCAGGCAAGCTGGATGGCTATCAGCACCACTTGATGGTTCTTCATGCCAGCATTTTGACTAGTGCAAAGGAGGAGCATCATCCGTATGCACCTGTGTCTTTGCAGGAGCTGGAGGGAACAGGTATGGACTATGTTGCGCTTGGACATATTCACAAGCCAGCGCAGTTTACCCATTCAAAAACCAGACAGCCTTTTGCAGCTTATCCTGGCTCTCCAGAGGGGCTTACTACAAAAGAAGATGGACCCCGCTGTGTTCTGTACGGGGAGCTTAGTGATTCAGGAACTTTGAAATTATCTGAGATCGCTGTGGAGCAGCGGCAAATTCGCAAGCGTGAGCTCACTCTAGGCGGGATCGAGACTATGGAACAACTGATCGATCAAATCGAGCGCGAGCTGACCGATGAAAGAGATACAGATATGCTGTACGTTACGTTGACGGGGGAGCGGGCCACTCACTTTGTACCTGCAACGGATGTATTGAAGCAAAGATTTTCTTCCCGTTTTTTCGTGATTCAATTTTACGATCAGACGTGGCCAGATGTGGATGCTGACAAGCTGATGGCAGACGGCGGCGTGTGGGGACGTTGGCTCACCAAGCTGGCACAATGGGAAGAACAGGCAGCAGATGAGGCGGAACGAGAAAAGATCAGGGAAGCACGCAAGGAAGCGCTGGCCCTGATAGGAGGGAGCGGCAGGTGAGAATTGACGAGGTCCAGCTCAAAGGCTTTGGCAAGTGGCAGGATGCTGTTTTCCGTTTTGCTCCGGGAATCAATGTGTTTGAGGCTCCGAATGAATCAGGGAAATCCACTCTGCTGCAGGGGATCATAGCTGCTTTATACGGCATGAAAAAAGATTATGTCAAGTCGGCGCGTTATCTAGCTGAATACGAAAAATACCGTCCGTGGCATCAGGGAGATTACGAAACAATCATTACCTACCAGCTGGGGGGAAAAACGTACCGATTACACCGTTACCTGAACAAGGACCGTGAGCAGGCACGAATTTTTTTGGACCCGGAGTGGACAGAGCTGACGGATATTTATTTGGAGGACAGGCGCAAGGAACGCAATTTTATCGAAAAGCATCTGGGCCTGACGCGCAGCTTGTTTTGCGATATCACCTGGATCAGACGGGAGCCGTTGTCAGCAGCGGAGCATTTGATGCCTTCTTTGACCGCAACAGATGATGCGAATCCCGCAGTGAACAAAATATTGGCTGAGCTGGATCGCGATCTGACAAGTATCGGTAAAAAGGAAAGAGCAGAAAATACCCTGCTGGGAAAAGCGGCTACACTGGTAGCCCAAAAGGAACAGGAGCTGGCAAACAGGGAAGCAGCATGGAAGGTCATCAGTCAGCTGACACAAAAAATGGCTCAGTGGGAGGACGAGCGTGCGGAGCTGGCACAAATGCGCGAGAGGTTGCTAAAGCGGCTAGAGCTCATGCAGCAACGCAGCGAGATGTGGCAGGAGCACTGGCAAAAAAGCTATTTGCCTCCGGGACAAACGAGCTGGGAATGGTGGGAGCAGACAGCAGGTTCTCCAGAGGAACAGCGAATCCATCAGGAAGCAAAAGCTGCTTTGGAAAAGCTAAGGCAGACTCAAAGTGAGGACAGCCAAGAAACTTTATTAGTGGGAAATAGCGAAGGTGATCGCTTGCGCTTACAGCAGGATTACGAGCAAGGCATTCAGTTACAGAGGCGCCGAGAGCAATGCCATCTGGAGCTGGCAACCATGGCTGCCGTAACGATGGCGAGTCCGCGTAGACAAGTTCGTTTAAGCAAAGAGGAAAACCTCAAAAAACAACGGCGTGGAAAAATATTGCTGTGGGGAACTGGAAGTGCATTTCTGCTCATGGGCATTCTGGCATTCTTTACGGAGCATAGCATCTTGGGGGTAATAGGGCTTGGCCTCTCTGCTCTTTTTTCAGGTACGGCCTTTGTGATCTATCGTGGAAAAGAGAGCAGACTGGTGGAGGGCATGGCAAGCGATAGTGTATCAAAAGAGGACTGGCAACAACTTCAGGAGGAGGTCACCCGTCTCGATGACTCACTGTTGCAGCTCGTTTCACGGTGGGGGGCAGCCAATTGGAATGAATTTCTGGGAAAAAGGGAGGAGCTGCAAAACAGCATCCATACCCGAGAGTCTAGGCAAATGGCAGCTCATATGAACCAGCGTGAGGAGGAGGCACTGCTCATAAATGGCTGGGGTGAATCACTGCGCAGCTGTCTGGGAGAGGAAAAAGCGGTCAGGGAAAGTGAGCGGGATTTGCTGCAAGCTGAGCTATCACAGGCAGATAGCCGCTTGCAGGAATTACGGGAGCAGATTGCCGGGGCGAATGGACAGATCGGAGCACATGAAACAGGATCTTTAGCAGAGGCAAAAGCAGAGCAAGAGGAAGCGGCAAACGGGCTTAGACAGCTTCAACTCCGACGTGATGCCTTGCAAATCGCCCGTGATGCCCTGCAGGAGGCGATGGCAGAGTGGAATCGAGACGTGTCGCCAGCTGTTAATCATCAGGCCTCCGAAGTTATCTCCCAGATTACAGGTGGGACTTACAAGGATGTGCGTTTGGATTCACGCGAAGGATTTGCGATTCGTTTGCTTGAACCGTCCAGGCACCTAGTGCTGGAACAAGATCAATGCTCCACAGGTACACAGGATCAGCTCTATTTTGCCCAGAGGCTGGCACTGCTCAGGCATGTCTGCAAAGAAACAGAGGCATTGCCGATTTTTTTCGACGATCACTTTGTGCATTATGATCAGGAGCGACTGCGTCGGACGCTGGAGTACGTGGCGAAGCTGGGAGAGAGCCAGCAAATTTTTCTGTTCACCTGCCATGACAGGGAGCTTCAACTGCTAAAGCCGGTCATGGAGCAAGCGGGGGGACGTCATCGCGTTCATCAGCTTCGTGAGCGCTAATGCAGGAAAGAGGTTGCCCCTCTTATAGCCAACCTCTATAATGAAGATTGATCATGTCTAGACCCAAGTCTAGACCTAAGTCTTGACCAAGTCAGATGAGGAGTGGGCCCAATGACGCAACGAAAGCCGGAGTGGCTCAAGATTAACCTTGTATCAGGATCGGAATTAGCCAGCTTTAAAGAGCTGAAACAAACAATGCGCAGTAAAACATTGCATACGGTTTGTGAGGAAGCCAAATGCCCTAATATTCATGAATGCTGGGCAAGTGGTACGGCAACATTTATGATATTGGGAGATATATGTACCCGTGCCTGTAGGTTCTGTGCGGTAAAAACCGGTCTGCCTACTGAGCTGGATGTGGCAGAGCCAGAGCGCGTGGCGGAAGCAGCCGAACAAATGAGACTGAAGCACGTGGTTGTGACGTCCGTTGCTCGTGATGATTTGGCAGACGGGGGAGCTCAGATTTTTGCAGAAACGATCAAAGCGATTCGCCGGAGACTGCCATTTGCTTCTGTAGAAGTGCTCATTCCGGATTTCATGGGAAATTGGGATGCACTAAAAGTGGTTATGGATGCGCGTCCTGATGTGCTTAATCACAACATCGAAGCGGTTCGCCGTTTGTCTGACCGCGTACGTGCGCGTGCCAAATACGATCGGACCCTTGAACTGTTGAAAAAAGCAAAAGAATTCCAGCCACAAATTCCAACGAAGTCTAGCCTGATGATCGGGGTTGGCGAGACGATCGAGGAAATTATCGAGACCATGAACGATTTGCGTTCTGTAGATGTCAACATCATGACGATCGGGCAATACCTGCAGCCAACGAAGAAGCATTTAAAAGTAGAAAATTTCTACCATCCGGATGAATTTGCTCGGTTGAAAGAGGAAGGCATGAAGCGTGGATTCAGCCACGTGGAAGCAGGTCCGCTTGTCCGCAGTTCGTATCATGCTCATGAACAAGCTAGCGCTGCCAAGGAAACCATCGCAAAAGAAAGCATTGCACAAGCACAATAACACCGAAAAATAATGGGAACCCCCACCTGCGGCTGATTGCACACAGGCGGGGGTTGCTGTTTACTTTGGAAAAAAGGTGTTAACGGCTGGTTGTACCCATATGGGTTTTCGTGCTCTTAGAGGGGGCTTGGACATGACTCTTTGTACGTGCTTGCTCGCCATCCGTCATACCGCCCATGCGCTTGATCAATGCATCAACGCTTGCGGTATCTTCTGTACGTGCTGAATGCACATTGCTCGAACGGCTGGCAACACGCGAGATTTCCTGAATGTCATTTTGGTTGTCGGTCACGTATACTTTGTAGTAACGTGGTGAAACCGACATGGCATTCATTTTGGCCTGATGCTTGGCAGTTCGTGCATCTCCACCTTGGGTGTTCAGTCCAACGAAGATTTCTTCATCGGTTACGAGCACAGTGGATCGTTGAACTCCCGGGCAGCTTGCCGTCACATTTCCAACTGCTTGAGCCAATGCATCACGGTCTACATACACATGGTTCGCACTAGCGGTATGCAGCTGCTGACGATTGGTTTGGACGTAGCCCATCTTTGGTGCACTTGTTTGCATGACACCTGCTCCACCACGGTTCCAGGCATGCTTCTGATAAACAGAATGCCTCGTCCCGGTTGTTCCAGGAACTGTGCTCAGGGTGCCGGCAGTGCCAGTACCTGTGATACCAGTACCTGTGATACCAGTACCTGTGGTGCCAGTACCTGCTGTGCCAGTGCCATCAGTAAAAGCATGGTATGGTCGTACGCCATTTGCGTAAGTGTTGTAATTGTTGACATGAGGATACATGCCATCTCTTACACCAGGTGCACTGCTGATCCCAATACCATTCCGCACGTGAAGCCCGTCATAGGCTCCAGTACGGACACCGTCTACGCCTGTCTGGTGCATGCCGTTGTAACTTCTTGTGTGAACCCCATCGAAGTCTGTGCGGCGCGTTCCGTCATAGTTACGGACGTGCAAGCCATCAAAGTTGGTTACGTGAGGAGCGGCCTGATTCGTCGTCGCCTTGTTTGGATGCGTGTTGTTGGGCGCAGCGTTGTTCGCACAAGCAGAAGCCAAGAGCGCAATACCAGCGATAGCAGGATACAACCAAGTCTTTTTCAATGATAACACCCCCTACACGATAGAATGTCCAGGGGAGCGCTGCTGTTTTCGTGGGAAATTTATCGCATGTTTCATGAAATATGGTAAGATGGACGTAGTTTACATGTGTTAGGAGGAAGCGGTCTTGATTCGCACGCAAGCCGGTACTTATGAAGTCATGGAAGAAAATCGCGACGGCTGGAATCCGGAAGCATTCAAGGAGCGCTACAGCGACATCCTCGACAAATACGACTACATCGTAGGCGATTGGGGATATGGTCAGCTTCGTCTGCGTGGATTTTATACAGACGTCAATCGCAAAGTACCGTTCGAGCAGCGAATCGCCGCTTTGGATGAGTACTTGCACGAGTTCTGCAATTTTGGTTGTCCGTACTTTGTGTTGCGCAAAGTGAAATCCGCTTTGGGTTCTGATGACAGCGAGTTGATGCAGGATGACTCAGGGAATGATCTGATTATCGACATCCGTCAGGACATAACGCGTGAGGATGGCTCCCATACAAATGGAGAGCGAAAAGAACGCAAGCGATTCCATCCCCGTCAGAACAAGCCTGACCGCTCGGATAAAAGTAATGGTTCAAGCGATCGTTCTGGCCAAGGACGAAACGAACGGTCAGACAAGCCCAAATTCAGTAAAGAAAAATCTGATAAAAATGGCAGGGACGCTGGCAAGGATCGTCGTCCACAGTCCAATCAGATGCGTCCCAATCGCGAGCGTGACAAGGTTCCAACAGGACCAAACTCACAGAAACGTGATTCTTGATTGGCAAAGCCATAATTTTGTATAGAAGCGAGCCCTCTTAGTCGGGGCTCGTTTTGCTTTCTATAACATGCGCTGCTTCTACCATAAAAAAAGCATTCAGACCGCTACGGGTTTGAATGCTCGCTTTTATGGTGAGTTAGATTATCTATGGGTGTCTGAACTTTTTCGGCCGGCGACTTTAAAAACCACCAAAGCCGCCACCACCAAAGCCGCCACCGCCCCAGCCTCCGGGTCCGCCACCCCAGCCTCCGCTGGTACCTCCTACCCAAGGACTCCACGGGTTCCACTGATTCCACTGGTTCCACTGGTTCCACTGATTCGACCCGCATGTGTTGCAATTGTTCCAGCCCCAAAACGGTGGTTGGATGGGAATGACAATAGGGAAAAATACGTCAGGGCCCCGACGTCCTCGGAACAGTACAGGGTGCGCTTGATCCTCAGGAATGTATTGATAGTCTTGTTCTGCCGTTGGCTGCTGAGTTGAGGCGTATTGTTGCTGATCATATGCATAAGGTTGCATCGTGCAATTGCACTCCTCTCATTGTCTGTCTGTGCAGTAGCAGTATACGAGGCATCCGCCTGTATGGAGCATTGTCCGGCAGGAAATGGGCTGTAAGTCCAGAGATTAACTAAAATCATTCGTAATAAAAATATAATTGTAATCGTTTGAATATTTTGCTTTAATGATAGACGTAGGTTTTGATAAAAAATGAAAATGTGTTTTCATCTAGTGGAAACACATAAAAGGGTGATTATATGACGGATGGCACTTCTAAGGTTAGGGCAGTTGACAGGGCATTCGATATTATTGAGGCATTCACTTTCAAGGAGCCAGAATTAACGTTATTGGAAATATCCCAAAGAACCGGATTGGCTTTAGCAACGACACACCGTTCGATTCAAACCATGATAAAAAGGGGGTATATCGAGCAAGATCCGATTTCAGGTAAGTTGCGTTTAGGGATGCAGTTTGTAAAGCTGGGTGGAATCGTAATTCAGAGAATCGATCTTACGCGAATCGCCGCACCGTTTCTCCAAGAGTTATCTAAAAAGACGGAGCAGAATGTCAATATGAGCATTTATGACAAAGGGGAAGCGCTATGTATTGTAAATATCGAATCATTTCATAACTTCCAATATGGGATTAAGGTGGGACAAAGACTGCCTATTTACGCAGGAGCCTTATCTAAGGTAATTTTGGCCCATTTGCCTAACCAGGAGCTGATTACCCTGTTGTCAAGCAAATTAGAATCATTTACGCCACTTACCATTTCTCAAGAATTGAGGCTGAAAGAAGAAGTCGAGGAAATTCAAAAGCGTGGCTATGCGCGGTCAAGCGGAGAACTGGCTCTGGGGGTTGCAGCGCTTGCTGCCCCGATCTACAACTACGAGAATAAAATCGTTGCTGGCATTGCGATATCCGGGCCAGAGCACTATTTTGCAGATGAGAAAGTAAGCAATTTTGTGGTTGAACTTTTGGAAACGGCGACGAAGATTTCAAAAGAATTGGGCTTTAATCAAGTCATGTAAGTGCACGTGCAGACAATAATAGAGGAGGGTACTTATGGCAAAAGCAGCAGGGATCCAAAAGAAAATAGGGTTATGGCTCGTCGTCTTATTATTGATTCTGACAACCGGGTGCGGGCAAAATCAACAGCAAGCGAGCCAGGACCAATTAAGTCAAAATCAACCGGGTCAGACACCAGAGTCTACTACCAAAAGCACTGAACCGAAGACAGGTGGGGTTCTCACTGTTGGCATGGGCGCGGATTTAACCAAGCTGGACTTGCATACCTCAACCGTTTTGTCCGATCGGATTCCGTTGTTACATGTACAAGAAATGCTGGTAACGATTGATGAAAATATGACGATCATCCCTATGCTGGCAAAGGAGTGGAAAGAAGACAAGGAAGCGAAAACCGTAACCTTTACACTTAGACAAGGGGTGACCTTCCACAATAAGAAAGAGCTGAAGGCGGAAGACGTAAAATACTCGCTGGATCGCTTTCGAACAGAGGCACCACGAAAAGCAGAGTTCTCTATGGTGAAGTCCATCGACACACCGGATGATTATACCGTAGTCTTCCAATTGGACGGCGCTTCTGATGTGTTTTTAGGTTCATTGGTCAATCCGTTCAATCCGGCGGTCATAATGCCAAAGGGGCTAGCTGAAGAGCAAGGTGGAAAGGTGACAACACCAATCGGTACAGGACCATTCATGTTTGAAAAGTGGGATCAAGGTAAGGAACTGGTGCTAAAGCGTTTTCCTGACTACAAGCCAGGGGAGGGAAGCATGTCCGGTTTGGGAGGGGAAAAAAAGGCCTATCTGGATGAAGTGATTTTCAAGCCGATCAGTGACCCGACAGTTAGGATGACAGCATTGGAAACGGGGGAAATTGACATTGCTATCGACGTTCTCCCCAAGGATGCTCAGTATATCAAGGACAAGCCAGGTCTTGTGATGGCACAGACGCCTTCCTTGAACTGGGGAATGCTCCAGTTTGGGATGAAAAAGCCCCCTTTTGACAATCCGAAGATGCGGGAAGCAGTCGCCTACGCCATCAATAAGCAAGAGATTGTCGATATTGCCACATGGGGTATGGGTGAAGTCGCTCCTTCGCCTGTTTTCCCGAGCACCTGGTGGTATTCCGATGCGCATGCAAATGACATCAAGCAGGATGTCGAGAAAGCGAAGCAGCTGGTTAGGGAAGCAGGTTACAACGGTGAACCGATTAAAATTGCAACAAGCAAAGCCTACGACCACCATGAAAAAACAGCAATCGTCCTGCAAAAGCAATTAAAAGACATCGGATTGAATGTAGAAGTGGAAGTTTTTGAGTGGGCATCGTTTATTTCAGGGCCGTGGACAACGGGTGATTATCATTTGTTAAATGGACACATCACGCCTCGCCCAGATCCAAATCAAATTTACTACGCGTATCTGCATAGCGGTTCCAGCTACAACGGTTACAACAGCGCGGAGATGGACAAGCTGTTAGACCTAGGAATTTCTTCGACTGAAAAAGAGAAGCGCAAGGAGATTTACGGACAGGTACAAGAGCTGCTCAGAAAAGATTTACCGTTTGAATCCCTTTACTACTATCCAGTAATTGAGGCGCATCAATCTTATGTAAAAGGATATAGTGCCTGGAGTGCCGGTTATCCGAGATTGTGGAATGTTTGGCTGGATAAGAAGTAATCCAAAAAGGTAAGCATGACGAGTGTTATGCTTACCCTTCGTATAATGGATGGAAGGTGGGACGGTATGGCTTCCTATGTTGTCAGGCGATTACTGGCATTGATCCCGGTGCTATTGGTAGTTTCCATCGTGGTATTCCTCTTGATTCATCTCATACCGGGCGATCCGGCAGCAGTGATGCTAGGAGCTCAGGCAACTCCCGAGCAACTAGCGCAATTACAAGAAAAAATGGGCTTGAACGAGCCGTTAGCGTCACAATTTTATCATTGGATTGTGCATGTCTTGCAAGGGGATATGGGACAATCACTCGTTTCGGACAAAGATGTAAACACCCTGATTAGTGAACGAATGCCAGCTACGATTGCACTCACGGTCTACGCGTTGGTCATTTCGCTCATTCTCGCTATTCCGCTCGGGATCATCTCGGCAGTGAAGCAAAATACGGTGTGGGACTACTCGTCGATGGTTGTTGCCTTGGTGGGGATTTCCGTTCCGAATTTTTGGGCAGCTTTGCTCTTAATCATTGTCTTTTCCCTGCACCTAGGGTGGTTACCGTCTACTGGCTATGTTGCGCTGCTGGACAATGTGTGGCTTCACTTGAAGCATCTGACTCTGCCTGCCATCTCACTCGGCTTTATTCAAGCAGGAGTCGTAACCAGAATGACTCGATCCAGCATGCTGGATGTGCTGCGTCAAGATTACATCCGGACGATTCGGGCAAAGGGTGGAAGCGGATGGAATGTTATTTTCAGACACGGACTGAAAAATGCGATGATTCCCATTATTACAATCATTGGCCTGAATTTTGGACTGCTGCTCGGGGGAACAGTCGTCGTAGAAACGATTTTTAGTATCCCGGGTATTGGAAGCCTCGTTGTCAATTCCGTCTTCAATCGGGACTATCCGGTGATTCAAGGGGTCATTCTCTATATCGCGCTGATTTATGTACTAATTAATTTGGTGGTTGACCTGCTGTACGCCTACTTCGACCCGAAAATTGATTACAGCAAAGGGTGAATGGAATGAAGACAGAAAGCATCGCAACAAAGGGGCAGATAGCAACTTTTCTACTGAAATTTTCACGCAGAAAAATGGGGATGGCTGGGCTGGTGATTGTGCTTTTCGTCCTTGTGATATCGCTGGCTGCTCCACTCATAGCCCCTTATCATCCGACTGATGACTCTGATTTCACCAACCGCATTGCAGTTCCCAGCGAGAAGCATATTTTTGGAACAGACGAATATGGTCGTGATGTCTTTAGCAGGATTTTGTACGGAGCGCGGATTTCAACGATCATTTCACTCGGAGCCATTCTGATCTCATCGGTTGCGGGGACGATCATCGGATTGATCTCGGGTTATTACGGGCGCTGGATTGACAGTCTGCTGATGAGAATTGTCGATGGGATCATGTCGTTTCCCCCTATTTTGTTCGCTATTGCCTTGATGGCGGCATTAGGCTCTAACGTCGTGAATATCATCATTGCCTTGTCTATCATCTATACGCCACTGTTCGCACGTTTGATCCGGGGCTGTGTGCTGTCGATCAAGGAAAAAGAGTACATTCAGGCGATCAAGGTAGTGGGTGGTTCTGACCTGCGTTTGATGCTGAAGCATATTTTGCCGAATTGCATGTCACCGTTATTGATTCAAATCACCACATACTTTGCCTACGCGATCCTTGCAGAAGCTGCGCTCAGCTTTATTGGCCTCGGTGTCCCACAGCCTGAACCTAGCTGGGGAAATGTTTTATACGATGGCAGACAATTCATGAGGGAAGCTCCGTGGATTTCGATTTTCCCAGGTATCGCGATTGCTGTGACTGTCCTCGGGCTGAATTTGCTTGGAGACGGACTGCGAGATTATCTAGACCCGCGGATGAAGTAGCGAAAATATGAAAGCGAGTAGGAGAGGAAAGAAATGAACGTAGATAAATATTTGTTTGGTGAAATGACTTGGCCGGAAATCAAGCAGGCCGTAATGGAAAAAAGGGTAGCAGTCGTACCGGTGGCGATGATTGAGGAGCACGGGCATCATTTGCCAGTTGATACTGATTTGTTGCTGGCAAATGAAGTCTGTGTTCGCGCTGGGGCTAAAATTCCTGACGAGATGGTCGTCATTCCTGCGATCAACCACGGCTACGCTCCTCATCAAATGGATTTTCCCGGCGTCATCTCGATTTCGAGTGATACTTTCATCAGCTACGTGGTTGATGTGTGCAACAGCTTGGCACACCAAGGCTTTGAACGAATTCTGTTAATGAACGGCCACGGAAGCAATGTTTCCTTGCTACAAGTAGCTGCTCGTCAGACTAATCTGGAGTATCCGAATGTACTATGTGCTTCTGTCTCACACTGGGATTTTCAACCGGTTATTGAATGTGCTGAGCAGGTGCGTGAATCGGAAAATCCAGGCGGGATGAATCATGCCTGTGAACTGGAGACATCCATGTACTTGGCTATACGTGAGGATCTCGTACAAATGGATAAAGCAGTTAGAGATTTGGATAAATACAAGAACTCCAAGTATTTCTGGCTTGACCTAGTTGGAAAGGGGGAAGGGCGTCCGGTGATTTCGATGCCGTATTGGAGTACAATCTCAGAAACGGGGACGCTCGGTGATCCGACCAAATCGACGAGAGCAAAGGGTGAACAGCTTCTGAACGCAGCGGTGGATGGACTGGTCGAATTTGTCCGTATTTTCAAAAATCGTGAGCACCTTCCGCGGATCAACCATCATCTCTAAGAGGGAGAAAAGCGCATGAGTGACAAACTGTTGGAAGTAAAGCAGTTGCGGGTTTCCTTTCAAACGGAAACCGGTACCGCAAACGTGGTAAATGGAATTGATTTGTCTGTCTATCCCAAGGAAACCTTGGGGATTGTTGGCGAAAGCGGCTGTGGGAAAAGCGTCACTTCCTTAGCCATCATGGGGCTGATTCCCACACCTCCAGGTAAAGTGCAAGAAGGCGAAATATGGTTTGATGGATGCAATCTGTTAGCGCAAAAGAAAGGAGCTCTGCGTAAAATCAGGGGCAATGAGATTTCGATGATCTTTCAGGAGCCGATGAGCTCCCTAGACCCGGCTTTTACCATTGGTAGTCAAATTGCCGAGGCAATTACGTTTCATGAAAAGACGACTGCGGTAGAGGTAAAAAGCCGCTCCATTGAGTTACTGAGATTGGTAGGGATACCAAACCCGGAGCAACGGTATAAAGAGTACCCGCATCAAATTTCCGGAGGGATGAGACAGCGGGTCATGATCGCGATTGCCCTCGCTTGCAACCCGAAATTACTGATTGCTGACGAACCTACAACAGCTTTGGATGTAACAGTCCAAGCGCAAATTTTAGAGCTGATGAACGATATCCGGGAGCAATTAGATACAGCTATCCTTTTGATTACGCACGATTTGGGTGTCGTGGCGGAGATGTGCGATCGGGTAGTCGTGATGTATGCGGGTGAAATCGTGGAAGAAGCAACGACTGAGCTGCTTTTTGATCGTACAGCCCATCCGTACACAGAAGGCTTACTCAACTCCATGCCTAAATTAGATGGCCCCAAAACCAGACTGACTTCGATCGAAGGAAACGTTCCGTCCCCGACCGAAATGCCGACTGGCTGCCGCTTCCACCCGCGCTGTTCCTATGCTACAGAAATATGTAGGGAAGCGCCTCCACAGCTAGTAGAGATAGAAGTGGGTCACAAGGTAAGATGCTGGTATGCCAAGGACATCTTGCAACAGAAGGGGAGATAGAGGATGATTCAAAGTCCGGTGCTGGAATTGCACGATGTCAAAAAACACTTCCCGATCAAAAAAGGCGTCTTCATGAAGCAAGTGGGAAGTGTAAAAGCGGTGGACGGGGTTAGTCTCTCTGTTTTGCCGCAGGAAACACTAGGGCTAGTCGGCGAAAGCGGATGCGGAAAAAGCACTTTGGGACGAATGATCGTTCAATTGCTGGCTCCGACAGAAGGGCAAATCAAGTTTGGTGGTAAGGATATAAAGGACATGGCGGGAAGTACCGAATTCAAGAAAAATGTGCAAATGATTTTTCAAGACCCCTACTCGTCTTTGAATCCGCGTCAAAAGGTAGGCAATATATTGAGTGAGCCGTTTTCCATTCACGGGGAGCTAACCCAGCAGGAGCGCAGGGAACGCGTGCTGTATCTGCTTGATCGAGTAGGCCTGACACCTGCACATGCGGACCGATACCCCCATGAGTTCAGTGGCGGACAGCGACAACGGATTGGAATTGCCAGGGCATTAGCCTTGAATCCGAGACTGGTGGTCTGTGATGAGCCTGTTGCTGCTCTAGACGTATCCATCCAATCTCAAATTATTAATCTGCTGGAAGATTTGCAGGCGGAATTCAATATGTCCTATCTGTTCATTGCACATGATCTAGGGGTCGTCCGACATATCAGCAAGCGGATCGGGGTGATGTATTTGGGTAACATCGTGGAAACGGCAGAAGCAGACGAGCTGTTTGCCAATCCGAAGCATCCGTATACACAAGCTTTGCTGTCGTCGATCCCGGCACAGCATCCGATGCTCAAACAAACAAAAATCGTGCTGAAAGGAGATCCTCCAAGTCCGAGTAATCCGCCTGCGGGCTGTAAATTCCATACACGTTGCCCGTTTGCGGAGGCAAAATGCAAAGAGGTGGTTCCCCTGCTCCAAGGTCCTTCCAATCATCTTGTTGCCTGCCATATGGCATAAATGATCGCAAAAAAGCCCGTCCGGCCTAGAGCCTTTTGAGACGGGCTTTTTTAGGGATAGATTCTGGAGCGTTTGCTTGCTTCTGTCGAGCGTTTTAAATCACAGTTTCCAAAAAAGCCTTCAATTCATCGGCTTCTTGTTCATTCAAGTTAAAGGCAAACTCCAAATAGCCCTCTTCTTCCAAATCATCGTGACCAATAATCGCTGAACGACCATTTTGGATGTTAATGACCAGTTTTTTTCCATAAAAGCGGTTTGTTGTAGTAATTGCCAGATCAAAACGTGTCGATTCGGCCATAAAGCTTACGAACCGGGTTTTTGTGTCTTCCGGCTCGTCATACAAATAAAACAAATCGTGCGCCATATATTTCCCTCTACTTCCATAAAAGATTAGGTTTGTGTTCTACATTGTGCAAGGCACGGACAAAGCGAATCGTCTTTGTTTGCGCACGCATGACAATGGAATGTGTCTCGACCATGTCATCTCCCAAATAACGCACGCCTTGGAGGAGCTCGCCATCAGATACACCGGTTGCGGCAAAAATCGCGTCGTCTCCTTTTACGAGGTCATCCAGCGTCAGAAGCTGCTCAGGATTTGTCATGCCCATTTTAATGCAGCGCTCTCGTTCTAGGTCGTTCTGAGGCTTGAGCTGTGCCTGCATATCGCCACCGAGGCATTTAATTGCAGCAGCACTGATGACTCCTTCTGGAGCTCCACCGATTCCGAGGAACAGGTCAATCCCGGTATGAGGGAGACAGGCTGCAATTGCTGCGCCTACATCCCCGTCGCCAAAGAGCTTGACGCGCGCGCCTTTTTCACGAATCGTATCGATAATCTCCTGATGACGATCCCGTTCCTGAATAATAATGGTTACGTCCTGGATGCGCTTGTTGTTTGCCTGTGCGACTACTTCTATCATTTTATCCACGGGATCGAAAAGGTTGATTTTCCCTGCTGCACGTTTTCCTACGGCCATTTTCATCATGTACATATCTGGTGCATGCAAGAGAGTGCCACGATCACCGATGGCAATTACCGACATGGCATTGTTATGGCCCTTTGCAACAATGGTGGTGCCTTCCAACGGATCGACCGCGACATCTACCTCGGGACCGTCAGCTTCTGGGCTACCAAGCTTTTCACCTATATAGAGCATCGGGGCTTCATCCAGCTCACCCTCACCGATGACGACTGTACCCCTCATGTTAATCGTGTCAAACATAGCGCGCATGGCGCTTGTAGCTGCCCCATCTGCCTCGTTTTTCTTTCCTCGTCCCATCCAGTGGGAAGAGGCGAGCGCAGCCATTTCCGTAACTCGTACGATTTCTAGTGCCAGTTCGCGTTCCACAGCCTGAGTCCTCCCTTAATGCTGGCAAAAAGTTCACTTCTTGTTATTGTAACATAAAGTACAAGCTGTCGCGTTTGCCCGTACAAATTTGGTATACTGATGGATGAAAAGAGGTGAGTCCCGTGAACAATTCCTATCTGCAGGAAGGGGAATTGGTGCTTCTTGTCCTGGTGCTAACTTTTGTGTTTACCATTTATTACGCAAAGCGCAAAGCAAAAAAGCGAAAATAAGGAGACTTCCATGTACGACGTGAATACAAAGCGAATCGACCAAGTATTGGCACATATGAATCGTATGCTTGATCTTTTGGAAAAGCTGGGGGGACGGGGAGCGGAAGCGGTTTTGACTGACGAAGTCGCTGTTCTTGCGATGGAGCGAGCCCTGCACTTGTCCATCGAAGGGATTGTTGACGTGGGAAACGCGCTGATCGACGGCTTTATCATGCGTGACCCAGGCAGCTACAGCGATGTGGTAGAGATTATGCGTGACGAACAGGTTATTACTGATGAACAGGCAGTCATGCTCACACGCTTAACCGAGTTCCGTAAGCACCTGGTGAATGAATATACGAGTGTTCCAGCGGCGGAGATGTATGCTCTAGCTACAGAGTCAACGCCAGCATTGCGACAATTTGATCCTAGCGTTCGGGCATTTTTGAAAAAGGAACTTTTCTAGAAAAATGAGGCAGTGGATTTTTTATACAAAATGCTATCATTTGTTTACTAAAGCGTCCCGATCCGCTACAATAGGTAGAAAGGACGGTGATACGTATGACAAACGAAGGAACGTCCACTCGTGACCAAATCCTGCACATGCTCAAGGTGAAGGGCTCGCTCTCTGTCAGCGACATGGCCGTCGAGCTGGGGATTACGGAAATGGCTGTAAGACGCCACCTGAATACCCTGGAAAGGGATAATTTGATCAAGTCCACGCTTGTTCGGCAAGCAATGGGACGTCCAACCAATGTATATTCCTTGTCGCAGGAGGCAGACGAACTGTTTCCGCGCAATTATTCTCATTTGACGCTCGACTTTTTGCAGGATCTGAAAGAAATGGACGGTCTTGGAAAAGTAGAAATACTGTTTCGCCGCCGCGAGAATCGGTTGGAGGAAAATTACAGTGCGCAAATGCAAGGCGACCTCGAAGACCGTGTAGCCAAGCTGGCCGAGCTCCAAAACGAAAAAGGCTACATGGTGGAATGGGAAAAGGAAGAGAGCGGGGATGGCTATCGGATTCAGGAATACAACTGTCCGATTTCTCAGGTTGCCCGTGAATTCAATCAGGCTTGCAGCTGTGAGCTGTCGTTGTTCCGCAGAGTATTAAAAGCGGATGTGGAGCAGACCTCATGTATGGCTAAAGGCGGAGAAAAATGCGTTTTTGCCATCAAGGAAGCGAAATAAATAACGGCGTTCTCAGGACCACTCTGGATTTTTGGCAGAGTGGTTTTTTGCTTGCTGCATTTTGGCGTACAGATTGATAGGCATCATCACCAAATATCGTTTACACTATCAGCGTAAGGCTGAAACAAATAGAGAGCATCTTTTGTCAATGGAGGAGTGGATCACATGAAACATTACAAAGGCTACTTGCTTGATTTGGATGGAACTATCTATCGGGGGAAGACGGCGATTCCTGGAGCAGCTAAATTCGTCCGCCATCTAAAGGAGCATCAGATTCCGTTTCTGTATCTAACCAACAATTCAGCTGCGTCACCAGAGGTTGTGGCGGGGCGACTAAGAGAGATGGGAATTGAGGCTGTGGCTAGCGATGTGTACACTTCCAGCATGGCTACAGCCAACTACCTTTCAGAGCGGGCAGAAAAAGGAACCGGAGTTTATATGATCGGGGAAGAAGGGCTGCGTGAACAGTTGGTTCATGCAGGCTTTCGAATTACAGAAGAAGCCCCTCAGTACGTCGTCGTCGGCATCGATCGCGCGTTTACTTATGAAAAGCTGGCTATTGCGGCAAGAGCAGTAAGGGCAGGAGCGGTTCTCATTGCTACCAATGCCGATGCTGCTCTGCCAACAGATGGAGGACTGTACCCGGGGAATGGTTCGCTGGTTGCCGCCATCTCTGTTGCATCTGCCACCAAGCCAATTATCATCGGCAAACCTGAGCCTATCATCGTCCGCTACGCACTGGAGAGGCTAGGTACAGAGCTTCGGGATACACTCATCGTCGGAGATAATCTCTCAACTGATATTGAGGCAGGAGCCAAGACGGGGCTGGACAGCCTGCTGGTTTTGACTGGTTATTCCAATCGTGAGGAAGCAGCCGTTCATAGCACACAGCCAACCCACGTTGCCGAGGATTTGACGGACTGGCTGTCACGATTGTCCCTCTAAACATTCCTCCTGCTGCTTTTGACGATGGGCTATCCGGCTGGATGCGGCAGCAGCAATGGCTCCAACAAGATCATCTAGAAATGTATGAACACCTGCACTTTTGTCATTCAAGTCTTTTAGCTTGCCGTGCTTGAGCTTGTCGACATAACCGAAGTTGGTAAACCCGATGCTGCCGTACAAATTGACGATGGCTAGCGCTAGAACCTCATCAACACCATAAAGTGGTTCATCCGTTTCAATAATTGTCTGGAGTGGTGGCAGCAGCTTCTTTTGCTCTGCGAGGATATCGAGCTGAATTCCGGTGAGAAGGGCGTTTTGTACCTCGCGTTTTTTTAGAACCGATTTGACACTCTCCAGGCATAGCTCCATCTTTAAATCAGGGACGTATTCTGTTTGCAGGAACATTACGATTTCAGCTATATCATCCAAACTCACCCCTCGTTGTTGCAAAAGCCCGATGACAACATCAAGACATGAATCACTATTTAATGGGTGCTCGCTCATGCTTTTCCTCCTGTCTGTCAGGGATTCTTCTGTACATCCCCGATCATGGCACATTATGAATGAAGCTTAGTATCTGCAACCAAATAGGCACCTATCCCGATCGCGTGACATACAATGTCCAATGAGAAGTTGTGCCTAGGAGGTTGGATTAAATGGAGGAAAAAGACCTTTTACAAGAGCAATACGGGTTTCTCTTGCGGGGCTATCGAGCCACTGGTGCTAGTAAGGTACTGGAAACGGATCAGGGCTTGTATTACATGTACGCTGTACCTGCGGGATACAAAAATAAGAACAAATTGATAGAGCGCGTACGGAATCATCTAAATCAGCAGCAAGATATCAAGATGCTCAAGCTGGTAAAGACGGTAGGCGGGCAAGCGCATTTCATTTCGGATGAACAGCTGTTTTATTTGTACCGAGGCGTACGTGAAGGGGAGCAAGAAGACCCGCACTTTGCCGCTGGACAGTCCTTGGCGCAATTTCATCAGGCGACAAGCACGTTTACAGGCGACAAGCTGTTTATGCCCTATAGCTCGCTAGGCAACTGGCCGAGCATGTGGCGTAAAAAGCTTCGACATTACAACGAGTACCGTGATGAGTTAGATGAAGAGAACGTTGAGCTGACTTCCATGGATGAATTTTTGCTGACGAGCTACACGTATGTGCATCAGCTTGGGGAAATCGCTGTTCAATATTTGCAGGCTGCTGGGTATGATAAGGTCGTGAAAGAAACGGCAGGACTTGGAAAAGTAGCCTACCAAAATTTTGACCAAGGGTATATGCTATGGAATGAGAAGGATGCGCGACTAATCGGGGGAGAATGGAACTGGGTCCTAGACATGCGAGCGCGTGACGTAGGTCAATGGATAAAAGCAGAGACCAAGCGCAGCGGGTGGAATGATGACTTCGTTGCCAGCTTTATTGATGGATATAACAGTGTCTCTGCGCTGCTTACTGGGGAGTATGCCGTCATTTACGGACTCTTGCTCTATCCAGGTCGATTCCTCAGGCTTGTGGAAGCCTATAAAGAGCTGCCTATTGAAGAGCGACAAGAAGTAAATGTCGAGGCATGGCAAAAGCAATTGGAAGACGAGCTTGCACATATGGAAGAAGGACTCCGGAAATATCCCCATCTGGTTGAAAAGCGTTATGGCGTATCCATTCCACAAATTGATTGGTTGTGGAGGCAAATTGATGAAGAAGCCACAAGTATTCGTAACGAGGAAGCTGACAGATGAAGTGATTGCCATGCTGGAAGCTGTGGCAACGGTCGAACAGTGGACGGAGGACTACCCGATTCCCCGGGAATTGCTGCTCACAAAAGTCGAGTATGCGGATGCAGTACTGACGATGCTGACTGAGCGAATTGACGAGGAACTCTTGACACGGGCAAAACATTTGCGAATCGTAGCCAATATGGCTGTCGGTTATGACAATATTGATCTGGCCGCTTGCAAAAAGCATGGCGTGATCGTAACAAATACACCAGATGTGCTGACGGAGGCCACTGCTGATCTGGCATTTGCATTATTGATGGCAACAGGGCGACGAGTGACAGAGGCGAACCGCTTCCTTTTGAACGGGGAGTGGACCTCGTGGAGTCCTATGCTTTTGGCGGGGCAAAACGTATTTGGAACAACGCTTGGGATGATCGGAATGGGCAGAATTGGTGAGGCAGTCGCCCGAAGAGCAAAAGGCTTTGGGATGCGGATTGTATATCATAACCGAAGCCGCAAGCATGGGGCAGAGGAAGAGACCGGGGCACAATGGGCAGAACTAGAGGCGCTACTGCAAGAGTCCGATTATGTGCTCCTGCTGACGCCACTGACGGAGGAAACGCGTCTGTTGATGGGAGAAAAGCAATTTGCTCTGATGAAAGAGACGGCCGTATTTATCAATGTTTCGCGTGGCGGGACCGTTGATGAAACAGCGCTCTACAACGCTTTGGTGGAGAAAAAGATTTGGGCAGCAGGATTGGATGTTTTTCAAGTAGAGCCAGTACCGCTCGATAACCCACTGCTGCGCTTGCCAAACGTTGTCGCTTTGCCGCATATTGGCAGTGCAACGATTCAGACCCGAACGGAAATGGCGAAGCTGGCAGCTGCAAATATCGCTCTGGTGTTGAAGGGCGAGGAGCCGCTTACTGCAGTATGAGTGTGATCCTTTCTATCGGAATCGGGCTTTTGCTGCTATTTCTGATCGCAGGTATTGCCGTGGCGCTACGAGTTACATGGCGGTTGACCCATCCTGTGCGAAAGCCGATCAATATGGAGCCGGGCGATTTTGGAATCTGTCATGCCGAGTCGATCCAGTTTCAAAGTCGGGAGCAGGCAATTACTCTGGCTGGGTGGTACCTGTCTGCGGAAAAAAACGGCTACCAGGCAAATGGCAGCACGCTCCTGTTTGCTCACGGATACAGTCAAAACAGGCTGGAGCCGCATTTACCGGCGTTGTCCTTAGCGGCAAGGCTTCTTGAGTCGGGCTTCGATGTCTTGATGTTTGATTTCCGAAATGCGGGTGAATCGAGTGACTCGCTGACGACGATCGGCCTTCGCGAGCAGCAGGATCTGCTCGGGGCGATTGATTATGCAGTCTCCGTCCACCCGGAAAAAAGATTGGGGCTGGTTGGCTTTTCTATGGGGGCAGCTACAGCGCTATTAGTAGGTGGAGTCGACTCGCGCATTCAGGCGATCGTAGCAGATTCCCCGTTTTATTCCCTGCAGGAGTACCTGGAAGAAAATTTGCCGCAATGGACGGGCCTGCCGCGCTTTCCGTTCAATTGGTTTATTTTGACCTTCAGTCCGCTTTTACTGGGGGCAAATCCTCGTCATGTAAAACCGTATCAGGCGGTCAAAGAAGCTGAAAAACCGATCCTTTTCATTCATGGGACGAATGACTTCACGATTCCTACTGCAAACAGCGAACGCTTGTATAGCTGGGCCCAAGATGAAGATTCTGCGCTGTGGCTCGTCCCCGATGCCGGACACGTTCGCAGCTATGCACTGGTACCAGAAGTGTATGCAGAGAGGGTCATCTCTTTTTTGGAAAAAGCGATGGGCAGGAAATAACCATTTTCAAACGAAAAAAGCAGCTACGTTATTGGCTCGTAGCTGCTCTCAAGTCCATCCTGGCTTAGAATACTTGTTGTACTTCTTTGATGCCTGGGATTTCTTCAACCAGGGCACGCTCAATCCCTGCTTTCAGGGTAATTGTGGAGGAAGGGCAGCTACCGCAAGCACCCATCAGGCGCAGCTTCACAATACCTTCTTCTACGTCAACGAGTTGTACGTCTCCACCATCACGTTGCAGGTAAGGGCGTAGTTTATCGAGAACTTCTTGTACTTGATCCATCAGATCCATCATTCATTCACTCCTTTCCAACCTCTCCTTTATTATAATCATAGACGTATGATAAATCCATGGCTTACATGCCCTGTTGACACTTTCAAAACATGAATATGCCCCGGATGCACCCTGCATGGACTTTTTGTGATAGCTGCATGTTATAATGAGAGAGCAAGTACTTCAACATAAGGAGTCGTATTTACGTGAATGTATTTCGCAATGTGAAAGAACTGATCGGCAATACGCCGATCGTCGAAATTACACAGTTTGAGCTTCCAGAGGGAGTCCGTCTATTCGCGAAATTGGAATATTTTAACCCGGGTGGAAGCGTCAAAGACAGACTTGGCATGGAACTGATCCGCGCTGCAGAAGAAAGCGGACAGCTAAAGCCAGGTGGCACAATTATCGAACCAACAGCAGGAAATACAGGAATCGGTGTTGCACTAGCCGCTGTAGGAACTGGCTATAAAGTCATTTTTTGCGTACCAGCCAAGTTTTCCGAGGAAAAGCAAGAGCTGATGCGTGCGCTTGGGGCGGAAGTCGTCAATACGCCTACCGAGAAAGGAATCAAGGGAGCGATTGCCAAAGCGCAGGAGCTCGCGGCGTCGATTCCTGGCTCTTTTGTCCCGCAACAATTTGCCAACCCGGCCAATCCTGATGCGCATTACAAAACCACAGGTCCTGAAATTTGGAAACAAATGGATGGGGAAGTGCAGATGTTTGTCGCAGGAGCAGGCTCTGGTGGTACATTCATGGGTGTAGCCCGTTATTTGAAAGAACAAAATCCTGCAATCAAAACAGTGATTGTAGAACCAGAAGGCTCCATCTTGAACGGGGGAGAATCAGGCCCGCACAAAACCGAGGGAATCGGTATGGAATTTTTGCCTCCTTTTATGGATACCAGCTATTTCGATTCGATTCACACCATCCTCGATGTGGACGCATTTGAACTGGTTAAGCAGCTTGCGGCTAAAGAAGGCATGCTCGTCGGAAGCTCAGCTGGAGCAGCGCTAGCAGCTGCCTTGCGTGAAGCAAAGGAAGCGGCACCGGGAACAAACATTGTCGTTCTATTTGCAGACAGCAGCGAACGCTATTTGAGCAAAAAAATCTACCAAGGAGGTATGTAAGATGCGCATTAAAACCCGATTAATCCATGGTGGTATTGAGGGAGATCCACATACAGGTGCAGTATCCGTTCCGATTTATCAAGTAAGCACATATAAGCAGGAAGCGATCGGCGTCCATAAAGGCTTTGAATATTCCCGTACAGGCAACCCGACTCGTCACGCTCTGGAAACGTACATTGCAGAGATCGAGGGCGGTGCACGCGGCTTTGCATTCGGTTCCGGGATGGCGGCTCTTTCCACCATTCTCTCTCTGTTCAACAAAGGCGACCATCTGGTTGTTGGCGATGATGTTTACGGCGGTACTTTCCGCGTAGTTACCCGCGTGTTTTCCCGGTTGGGTCTGGAAGCTACCTATGTAGACACCAGCAATCTGGAAGCTGTGGAAGCAGCGATTCGCCCGGAAACAAAGGCGATCATTATGGAAACACCGACAAACCCATTGCTGAAAGTAAGCGATATTGCCGCACTGGCTGATGTTGCCAAAGCGAAAAATGTCCTTCTGGTCGTAGACAATACGTTCATGACACCGTACTGGCAAAACCCGCTCGATTTGGGAGCAGATATCGTTTTCCACAGCGCAACCAAATATTTGGGCGGTCACAGTGACGTAGTAGCAGGTTTGGTAGTAGCGAAGGACGCCAAAGTAGGTGAGGATTTGCATTTCGTCCAAAATGCAATCGGAGGCGTACTCGGACCACAAGATTCATGGCTATTGCTTCGCGGAATGAAGACACTGGGAATTCGTATGGAAGAGCATGAGCAAAATGCACGCACGCTGGCAAAATGGCTGTCTGAGCGCAGTGATATCAAGCGTGTGCTGTATCCTGGATTGGAGAGTCATTCCGGTCATGAGCTGATCCAAAAACAAGCGCGTGGCTTCGGTGGCATGATTTCCTTTGATGTAGGAAGTGCTGAGCGTGCGGATGAGGTTTTGGCGAAAGTGAAGTATTACACGCTGGCGGAATCGCTCGGTGCCGTAGAAAGTCTGATTAGCGTGCCTGCACGTATGACGCATGCTTCTATTCCAGTTGAGCGTCGTGCGGAGCTGGGAATTACAGAAGGCTTGGTACGCATCTCTGTAGGGATCGAGGATGTTCAGGACTTGATCGAGGACCTGGAGCAAGCTCTGTCCTAAGCTATATAGAAAGAGAACGATGATGGAATCGAGAGGGGGCGGATCGTATGAGCGTGGAAATTAAAGTGTTTGGGACGGAGCAGCTATGCGCGAGCTGCGTCAATCTCCCATCAGCAAAGGAAACCGCTGAGTGGCTGCAAGCCGCCATCTCACGAAAATATGGAAGCGACAGCATCCGCATCGTTTACAGCGACTTTCAACAGCCACAGACAGACGATGACAAAAGCTGGGCAACCCGCATTATTGAGGAAGATTTGTGGTATCCGCTTGTCGTAATTTCCGGGGAAATTGTCGGTGAGGGAAATCCGAAGCTGAAGGATATTTATGGAAAGCTGGAGAGCATGGGCTTACAGCCGATTGCTGAATCCGTAGAAAAGGAATAAATAGCTGTCGAAAAGCTGAGATAGCTTGTTTAGAGAAACGACCAGATGATACACGTCTGGTCGTTTTTGAGTGCATGGAAATGTCCTGAAACAGGTCAGTGGAGGTTATCGCCAGCGATGC
This sequence comes from Brevibacillus sp. SIMBA_040, assembly GCF_046535075.1. Classification (NCBI taxonomy): domain Bacteria; kingdom Bacillati; phylum Bacillota; class Bacilli; order Caryophanales; family Paenibacillaceae; genus Brevibacillus; species Brevibacillus sp. SIMBA_040. The sequence goes on along the minus strand of NZ_JAWRXI010000001.1, from coordinate 353,595 downwards.
CTTGCTCGTCTAAGAGACCAGTCCTTCCTCACGAGCCTTCCTCACCGCGTCCTCACGGTTATTTACACCCAACTTGGCGTAAATCATCGACGTGCAATTGCGAACCGTTCCCTCCGAAAGAAAGATTTTGTCGGCAATCGTTTTGATGCGAAGCCCTTCCATTAAGGATGCCAAAATTCCCTGCTCACGCTCCGTCAAGCCGTAAGGGCAAACGCGCCCTCGCATTTTACGCAATCCATCCAATTCTGCCTGCTGCACTTGCATCTCTTGGAAAAGGGCATCTGCAATCGTCTGGGTAATCAACATCTCGCCTTGGTAGACGACTCTGATCGCCTCTACTAACTCAACAGGGGAAACAGATTTCAATAAGTAACCGTTGGCACCGTTCTTGAGCGTATCGGCGGCCTGCGAAGCCTCTTCGATTGAGGTTACCATGATGACACGTATGGAAGGCCAGCGTTCACGTATCGCTCGCAGCGTACTCTGTCCGTCAAAACCAGGCATTCGGATGTCCAGCAGCACCACATCAGGATTCTCGGCAGGAATCATATCGATCGCTTCCTGCCCGGTTCCAGCGAGCCCGACGACATGCATGTCCTGCTGTTGTTGTAAGATCAGTTGTAAGCTTTCTCTTATGATCGGCTGATCGTCAACGAGAAGTATTCGAATGGTTTTTTCTTGTGGCAAAACTGTCTGATGAGGAAGGCTACAAATCACAGCTATCCCTCCTTCATCCAAACAATGAAGGGATAGCTGTCCATGAAGGGCTTCAAGTCGCTCTTTCATTGATTGCAGCCCGAACCCAAATTCAATATCTTTATTTCCACTCCCGTTATCTTCAACCTGCATTCTGATTTGGTTTTTTTCAAAGTACAGTCCCACTTGTATGAGGGAAGCCCCGCCATGCCGCACAGCATTTGTCAGCGCTTCCTGCAAGCAGCGATATAGTGGCAGTTTACGAGATCTACTTAATTCATACTCTTTGCCGTAGATACGCAATGTCACAACCACCCCCGTCGACTGCTGAAATTCTTCGATCAATTCGCGAAAGGAAGACTCCAAGGTCATAAGCGAGTCCCGAGTGGTTTGCGCCCAATTGTGGACGATCCCTCTCGTTTCATTCAATCCGCGGCGTGCCATATGAAGTAGCGTATCCAGACGATTCACTTCGGTACTCGGCAAATGAGGACGAAGTGTCTCCATGCCCATAATGAGCGATGTCATCGTGTGCCCAATGGTATCGTGCAGTTCTCTGGACAGCTTGTCTCTTTCTTCAAGCAGCGTGATTTGCTCCACTCGCCCCGCGTACTGCTCCAAAATTCGGTTCTGTTCCTTAATAATCAAGCTCTGCTTATGAGTCCGGCTTAATAATTGAAAGGCGAAGCCGAAGCCGTACATCCCCAAATGGTACAAAAAGGCTTGAAAAGCGATATCATCGAAATCCAGACGAGCGGTATTCCAAGCGAGAAAAGGAATCAGAAGAATTGTAATAGGTCCAGTCCATCGGCATGTTCTTTCTGAGCTGTGGAAACCAACGACAAAGGCGATAACAATAAACTGCCACTGAGTCTCTTCGAAATAGTAGTTTAATACGATGTAAAGGCTCCCGCTCAGTGCTATCTCAGCAATCAAATAAGCGATGGTGGAATAGCGGTAAAACCAGTAAGGAATAACGAATGCGAGTATCGAAACAATTATCGCCGCTTCAACGGGATACGGCAAAAGGGCGTGATATTTTATAATCCCAATCATAATGGTGATCCACCACAAAAAGCGGATCGTGAAGATCATCCAATTAAGCCACGTCCATCGGCGATTGACAGCTATAAGCAGGATGAACACCCCTTTTCCAGATTTAACTTGCAAATGATTATAGCATGGGCCTCGACGAAGTGTTATCACGAATAGTCATGATAGGTTGCCACTTTCCCAAATGACAGTTTGATCCTCATACTTAGCCTCATCGCTATAGCCTAGCGACGGAAATCGCTCATAAAAGAAAGGTGATGATGGCTATGTCTGCTTCATACAAATGCTTGACCTCTATACTAGCTTTTTGCTTTCTATTCATGTTCTGCATTCCTCATACAAATGCGAATGAGGCATCGCCGTTTTCCGCGGAAGTTTTGCAAAAATTGATTGATCCTGTCATGCAGGAGGAAATGAACAGGCTTCATATTCCCGGTGCAGCGGTTGTTATTACTCATGGAGAGAACATCATGTATAGCAAAGGGTATGGATTCGCTGACCTAGAGCAACAAATACCCGTTAATCCGGAAAGTACGATATTTCGGCTAGGTTCCTTAACGAAATCCTTAACAGCTACATCTGCTATGCAGTTGGTCGAGCAAGGAAAGCTCTCCCTGCATGATGATATCAATGCTGCCCTGAAGGATTACAAGGTGCGTGGAAAACATGGCACGATTGCACTCCATCACCTGCTGACGCATACGGCAGGTTTGGATGTAAATATGTATGAAAGAGACAATCGGCAAGGTTCGATCCCGCAATGGTCAACGGATTCGATCAGAACGTATTTGGAAAGACAGCCGACGGTGTTTGTACCTGGAAGTAAATTCCTATACAGCAATGCCGGATTAGGACTAGTAGGCAGTGTGGTCGAACAAGTATCCGGACTGCCTTTGAATGATTACATGCAGGAACAATTGTTCAAACCACTCGGCATGAGCAGCGCGAGCTTGAATCTCCCGCAGGATCGGACTAAGCTGGCAAAGAGCTATGCCTATACAGACAACGATTATCAGGTGATTCCATATTCTGGAATTTACTTTCCTGGGGGAGGAGCCGTAAATATGGCACCGAATGACTTCGCCCCTTATATGATCGCGCATTTGTCCAACGGCTATTTCCGCGGCAAGTCCTTGCTTACACCGGAAACGGTTCAGATGATGCATGCGAAGCAATTCTCTTCTCATGAACGCATGTATGGTATTGGGTACGGCTTTTTTCGGTCGGAGACAGTGCATGGAGTTCCCTACTTGTGGGCGAATGGAGGCATTGACGGATTTATCTCAAAAATGGTGCTCTTTCCTTCGGAGTCGATTGGCATCTTTATTACCGCCAATGCGGGAAGAAGCGGAATGGAAATGCATGGGAAAGTTGTTGGCGCTATCTCCCAAATAATCGACGCGAAAACAGCCCGCAAGTCGCTTCCTCCCGTTAAAAGTTCGTTGAGTGCGATTAAGGAATTGGAAGGGAGATATGAGTTGTACTTGGCGGCGGAGTACGGCTGGGCCAAGGTGCTACGCCTGCTAGGCAGTGTGCCGTACACAGTTGAAGTCAAAGATGATCAAACATTAGTGGTGACCGGCTTATTTCAGAACGAAGGGGAACGGATTATCAGGAAAGAGTTTACCCAAGTAGCTGAGAGGCTCTTCCAGGAAATCGGTGGGGTGGAGCAGCTTTACTTTCATAAAGAACAGGAAAAATGGACTCTCACAGGTCCAATGAACTTCACGATCCCGCGTACGGAATGGTATGAGTCGTCAGTGATCTTGATGGCACTGTATATCGCACCAGGGATCTTGTTCACGCTCATTCCATTCGTATGGCTGCTGAGGTATGCAGTACGACATTGGGGCAAGAAATCACATAGTATTACTGCGGTTATTCCCATCATTGCTCTCCTTCAAAGCATCTTCTTCCTAGTTCAGTTTATCTATGGAAATCAGGAGATTCTATACGGATATTCGCTGTTCTATCAGGTTGGTGTAACCTCTATGCCTCTTATTTCAGTGGCGGTGGCTGTTTATTTATTGATTCGTATCTGTACGACCAAGGAGCAGGACCGATGGAAGGCGGTAAACGTCGGTATCGTCTTACTGACGATCCTATATACATTTTATCTGTACTATTGGAACTTTCTCCCTGTACATTTTTCGTAGGAGTAGGAGGATTCAACCATGCCTATTAAACGTAGAGGGTACCAATTCAAGAATTTACTTTGGACGTAAGGTCCAGTGTCCTTCTATCTTAATCCGTTCAACGAATTTAGGTAGAGTGAACAACATACCGAGAAGCATAGGATAAATCGTACTGGATAAAAGAGATGGAAATGAATCGGCTGAACTTTCGGTTAATAAAACAAGTAACCAAAGGCATTTGCATATCGTCTACCTAACATCATGAATAAAAGGATGATTTTTCCATGTGTCATAAAAAAATAGTCATTGGAATGATTTCCTCTGTGCTCTGCATGTCATCCATCGTTGTTAGTTCTCCGGTCCCCACGGTTGCAGCTGCTTCCAGCTATCAAATCACCTATAAACTCCCGCCCAATCCCGAGAAATACTTGTTTTTGAATGTGGAGATGGTCGATATTTTAAATCCGCAGACACCAGCATTTATGAGAACTTATTTGCAAGAGGATTATCTTGTTGATATGGATGGCGGAGGGTCGCACTTTAGGACTTTTTACGAGGACAATAAGCGATTCATGACTTCAAAAAAAGGCTTCCTCTGGAATATGTATCATTTTATTGGGATTTTTCCTCCCCATTACCCAACTAATGTTGATTTGGACGAATTGGATAGACGGGTCGAGAGTACAGAGAGCTTTTCAGACGAGGGCCGAGCGCTACGGGAAAAGAGAGCAGAGCTACATATGAATGCCCACTTACAGCCTCTTATCGACGCAGGATACGTCAAGTGGGAAGAGCTCGACGATGGAATGGCGACGAAGGAATTCATAGCCATGGTTCTCTATCGGATGTTTAAAGAAGTACGCCCCTATCACGGAGGAATCGATCTGAAAGATTCGGAGGATACAGCTGTGCGGTGGGCTGTGGAAGTAGGGCTTCCGGGGTTTATTGTCGATCAGAAAGGATACATATATCCTCAACTCCCACTGAATCTCGAAGCGGGACCGGAAAAATACGCCCAGGAGCAGCCTTATCTTCGCATATTCCAGTTCATCAACCTGATCCTACCAGGGAAAAAAACAGCTACAGGCTGGGAATATTATCAGGTTAAACTCAAGCCAGGGATGGTTCCTATGCTCGCCGATGATGTCATACGTGTAAATGGCAAGCCCATGGACTCATTTGACGAATGGGGAGTGGAAAAACGGGAAGTGAAAAAATCACCTCTTTATCAACTGGCGAAAAGTAAAATTGCACAATATAGTATCTCACGCTTTCCCCAGATGCTCGCTCAAGCGAGAAAAGACGCTCTAAAGCCGCGGGTATGGGACTGGAGCCGCGACCTGATCCACCATCCGCGATTTGCCAAGGAAATAGCGGCTTACCGAAAAAACAAAAGCAGCAAAAACTTGAATGCTGTCTATCAGGCTGTCAGGGGGTACTATAATCTGAACATCCGCCAAGACTCAGTCGCTGTTATCAAAAGCGTCTTGGAAAACGTCAAGTAAGTTTAAGCAGGGCGCGTCGGCGTTTATTAACGTATAAGCTTTTATAAACGAGATGCTTATGAGTTCTGGAGAGCATGGAAAATTTCCGCAAAAACGCAGAGGGAGATGGGTGATAGCTGCAAACAGGTCAATCAATGTTGTCGAGGGCGCTGATTTAACACAGCATTAATTTAGGAAAGAAGGAAGCGAGTTTACAGTCTTGATGGAAAAGAATACTCTCAGGTTATCCCGAGAGCAGTTGATGGAAGATCATTTAATTCTTCTTAATGTCCATTTTGGCTCCTACTTTTGGTTCTAAAGCCAAAGTCAATCTAAAGGAGGAGTTATTGCGTAATGTAATCACATCTCCAGCAACTAGAGTCAACTGAGCAGTGTCTGTAACCTCACCCGGAATAGTAAGTAGGGTAGTTTTCACTGGAACATCATTAACTGTAATCGCCACCTCACTACCGATAAAAGGGTTTTTAGAGTTAATACTGTAATCAACCTGATAATCGCCGGATTCATTAAATGTAATCGCTGCAGTTCCTGGTAAATGAATAGCACCATTTGATGTTTTACTGGAGTTGAAAGGTATATCTGCTCCTGGAAAAATAGTTTCAAAACCGAGAGTGGCTAGATAAGACAAACTACCAACTACAATATCGCTATTCTCGACTTATTCCCTTTCTTTCTATATGGGTTTTCGTTCGAGCCTACACCGTACGGGCGACTTTCATCGCACACGGCGTTCCATCAACTGATAAGTAAGGAAATTTTTACAACGGGCATTTTCATCGTACACGATCTATGTCTGTATTTACACTAACTGTTTTCGACATATAGATCCAAGTGATGAGAGTTTCTTGTAGATGTAAAGCGTTTTGGAAAACCTCAAGTAAGCGGTCGTTAAGCAGGGCACCGGCCTCGATAGTGGTTTTTTTACCAGTTTGTCTTTTGTTCGTTAACGGTTTGTAACAAAAAGGAAACGGCTTCGTCCTATAGTTATCCATGTACCGATGAACAACTAGGGAGGAAATAACAATGACTAAAAAATGGATGAAGCCCGCTACCTTTTTGCTGCTGGCAGGAGTGGTAGGCGTAACGGGATTGACACTGGCGAATACAAAGGTAGCACACGCAGATTCAGAAAAAGGTAAGCTGTTTGCAGCAGCAGAACAGCTCAAGTTAGATAAAAACACATACGTGATTGATCAAAAAACAGCGGATGTAAACGGAGATAAAGTAGAAGACACGGTATATCTGGTTGGTGTAAAAGAGAAGGCAGATGATATTTACTCCTCCAACATGAACCTGGTGGTGCAGGATGGCAAAACAAAAGCGTACAATAAAACCGACATGAAAGACCTCGGCGGATACGAGGGGGAGCTGACACTTCTTGACTTTACAGGTGACCACGTCGCTGATGCTTTTGTAAAAACAGCGACTGGCGGCACAGGGGGCATCTATAACCATGTAGTGGCAACCTTTACTGACAACAAGCCAGCAGTCATTTTTGGTGAAAAAGAAAATGAGGGAATCAACTATGAGGGTTCCTTTGTGAACGGCTTTAAGGTCGAAGGAAAAAGTACACAGCTAGACAAGCCACTCACGATTGATGTGAGTGCAAATCAAGATGTGTACGTAGCAGCCAAGCTTTACGATAAAGCAGGCAAGGTCTTGCTCACAGATGCAGATACTTCTGTCATGACGTATCCTTTCAGTGCTTTGACACCGATTGACATGGATGGCAATGGGACCTACGAGCTGGTAGGAGAACAACGCATCGTCGGCATCAACAACACGGACACTGTCTCTCGTATCAACTCTGTTTGGGGCTATCAAGCAGACGGAAAATGGAATCCATGGGAAGTAGAATACTCCACTTTCGTGAAAAAACATCCAGGCGAAGCGATCAATACAGTGGTTGGCAAATAATACGCCCGTTTGTTCTATCAACCTGCTCCTCCTCATATAGTTTCTTGGTAAAGCCGAAACAAAAGGAGGACGAGCAGATGGAACAACAGGTAGCCCGCTATTATGAGCTGAAAGAATTGCAAAAACAGCTAGAGGATGAGCTAAACGAGCTGCGAGGCAAGCTGATCGATGCCTATGCGGAGGTCGGGAGTGCAGAGGAAGGCGACTATAAACTGTCCATCAGCTACCAGGAGCGGCGGGAGTTCAATGATGAAAAGCTGTACAACTCCTTGCCTGATCCATCCCTTTGGCGACTCATGTCACGGGCAGATACCGGAAAGATCAGCAGTCTGCTCAAGCTGAACGTTATTCACGAGCAAATATTGGCTGGCACGTATGAACAAAAGAAAGTACCGGTGTTGCGTGTGCAAAAGCGGTGAAGCCAAACGTCAGGGACAGCCCTGGCGTTTTTTTGTCCACGAGAATCTCCCTTCTCCCCAATACCCCATTTTATGAAGAAAAGAGAATAGATAGGAAAAAAGACATGTAAGGAAGATAGGTCAAAAGACGTTTTTGAACTGTAAAATTAGATAGAAATTGCCAGTTGTTGGCATAGAGTTTTATACTTTATGGAGGAATTAGGATTTAGGCCCTCTTTATGAACATTCAACTGAAATAGACAGATCACACTTATAGGGGGAAATATTGGAGGTAAGCATATATGACCGAGGAAGTTGCCTCAGTAGGCTGGAATGCCATTGACACGGAAATGGAGAAACTTTACGGGGAGCAGGAGCCAAAGCATTACGGAACGTACCTGCCGTATGCACTCGGTGGTCCAGACCCATTAGACGGGATTAGCGCCTATAAAGCAGAAACGCCAAGTCCACATTGGCATTTTGTCACCTATGGATTTTCAGAGCTCTATGAAAAGGAATCGGACAATACGGAAGAAAGTGGATACGGATTTGAATTAACCTTTCGGCTGACGAGAGGGGCAGATGAGGAAGAACCACCTGCCTGGGCGCTGAATCTGCTGCAAAATATGGGCCGATACATTTTTAACAGTGGCAATGTGTTTCGTGCAGGGGATTATTTGGATGCCAACGGGCCGATTTGTTTGGGAGCAGAGACCGAATTGACTGCACTTGCTTTTGTCCATGATCCTGATTTGTCTGAAATCGAGACGCCGAATGGACGAGTCCAATTTCTGCAGATGGTTGGAATTACAGGCGATGAACTGGAAGCGATGCAGACGTGGAATACACTCGGAGTGCTCGCTGCGGGCCTTTCATACATACCGAAATACCTTACAGATTTAGAGCGTACCTCTCTGCTGAAGATTGCTGCTGTTTCCGAGGCGATACAGCATGGGACGGAAGAGGAAGGCTCGAACACCGGCTTGTTATATGTGAGTCAGCTAGCGTGGGAGCCAGGTAAGAAAGGCTGGTTTACGAAGACACCATCCACTCTCCAGCTAGGGGCAAAGCAAGCGGAAATCATCGGAAAGCTACTCTATGGGAGGATCAGAAAAGGGAACAAACTGCGCCTGATCGGTTCTGATTTTCAGGTTGTTTTTGAACCGGGAGAAAAGCCAGGCTGTATCGTGGAGAAGGATGAGATTCGGATCGTCCTCGATGAGTCGGCTACCGTAGAGCTGAGCCGTCGACTGCTTCCAAAAGAAAGTAAATTTGAAATTCCTTCTTTAGCGGGAACGGCCTTTCATATTGTAAAAACAAATATTACAGATAATGAAGGCAATGTAGTACAGGTCATCGGTTAACTCGCAAGGGAGACTGGAACCATGGCGCGAGAGCAGGTCGGTTATGGGAGAACACTTTCATAAGCGACTTGTTTTTTTGCCTGTTAGTTAGGACGATCCGGAAATGAGTGAGAAGGCATGAATCAGGAATTGCTTCAACCGAGCTTGAAGCCAAATGTAGACTATCAAACCAAGTCATATAACTTGACCCACTATATAGTGGCTGCCATATTGGGCGGATTTTTGCCCGCCATCGTACTCGGGATGAAAAACGCGAATGGGCTGCGCATACGCCCGCTTTGGAATTACCTGCTCGGAGGAGTGGGCATCGTCCTTTTCATCGTGACTGCAGCCTGGGGCTACGGGCATCTTTTGGCAGTAGGAATCGGTGCAGCCTATTATTTTCTGATGAAAAAAAGGTATCGACATCATATGGCCTTGCAGGCAAAGACCAGGCCTATTCTGGGTGAGGCCATTCTTTATATCATTCTTGGCAAGATTGTGGAAGCGTTTGTCCTGGTAAAAGGAGTGCAGCTGTTCTATGGAAATTGAAGCATTGGAAAATTCATCGCACTATCGGTTAGGCAAGCATTATTACGATATGAATCGCTATGAACAGGCAAAGGAGCACTTCCAGCAGGCACTCGCTGAGGCGCCGACAAATACGACCCTGCTGTACATGCTGAGCTATTGTGAATTTGAGCTGGACAATTACGAGGAAGCGTATGAGTTGATCGTGGATACGCTTGAAAAAGGTCTGATAACCGAGTATGTTTACCAGCTTCTTGGCTTGATTTTGCGCGCGCAAAAAAAATGGTATGAAGCGGAGCAAGCTATGCTGCAGGCTCTGTCCATCAACCCTCAGGAGCCAGGAGTAATTGCAAGCTATGCGTATTTGATGTACGAAACGGGACATCTCAAAAAGGCAAAGCTGCTGATGGATGAGGCGAGGCGCATAGAGCCTGAAAATCAAACCGTGCTGCATTACCAGTTTTACATGAACCTAATCGATGATAATAAAAAGCAACAACGTGATACGCTGGAAAAATATATTCAAGTAGCCGATGACGAGCTGCCAAAGCTATTGAAGATCGGGGAGGAAGCGTATTTTCGAGACGATTATAAAACAGCGAAGGAAGCGCTCGTCCAAGCCTTTTTGCTTGATCCAACCAACGATCGAGTAAAAGAATTGCTCGACGCGATTGATCGGGAAACGCATATCGTTTTTCTACCAAACAGGCTCGTCAACAAGCTTGGCGGAACGCTTGGAACGTGGGCAATTTCAATCGGGATCATCATGCTGCTGAGCTACTTTGCCCCGGCGGCTCTCGGATACTATTTGGTATTTATCATTGTCTTCAGCATCTATACGTGGACATCGCCGCTCATTTATAAAATTGTTTGCAAAGTGAGGAGTCACTAGTGGAAAAAATCGATCTAATCAAGCAAATGGCAGAGAGCAACCCGGAGAACGGGGCAACATGGTACCTGCTGGGACTGGAATACGCACAGCTCGGCAAAAATAACGAAGCGCTGCAAGCCTTCACGGAAGCACTTCGGTTTGGAGATCAGGCACTCCAGCAGCAAATCATTCTGGAGCTAGGAAAGCTGGCCGCAGCGAAGCCAGTTGTCTCGGAGGTCGCTGTATCACAGAAATTAGCCAAGACGCAGTACGCTGAGACAAAGGCGGAGCCAGCAAAGGATGAACCTGCTGACGATGATAGTATTGAACCAATGGCGAGCAACGTGAAGCCGTTCCAAGTCATCCGGGGAGGACAAGGGGGAAGAGAGGACGAACGGATACAAGTGCCACTTACGTTCAATGATGTGGGCGGATTGCATGATGTGAAAAATGCCATCCAGATGAAAATCATCAAACCATTTGTTTCTCCGGGATTATTTGAGCGCTTCAAGAAAAAAGTAGGTGGCGGGATTTTGCTATATGGTCCTCCCGGCTGCGGAAAGACGTTCATCGCCAAAGCGACTGCAGGTGAGTGCCGGGCACGTTTCATGCCGATTCACATTGCGGATATTCTTGATCCGTACATCGGAGGCAGTGAGCAAAATCTCCGTTCGCTGTTTTCCTCAGCGAGAGCCAACAAGCCAAGCGTGCTGTTCCTTGATGAAATGGATGCACTCGGATATAACCGAAGCCGGTCGTCGTCAGACACGATGCGTACCGTAATTGATACGCTACTGACAGAGATCGAGGGCATAGAAGCCAATACAGACAAGATGCTAATTATCGGTGCCACCAATATGCCGTGGGATGTGGACCCTGCTTTCAAGCGCCCGGGACGTTTTGATAAAATGATTTTCGTTTCGCCGCCAGATGAAGAAGCGAGAAAAACGATATTTTCGATCAAGCTGGCAGACCGACCACTGGAGCAAATCGATTATGACTTATTGGCAAAAGAGACAGATTTGTACTCGGGTGCAGATATTGAAAATGTGGTCGAGACGGCAACAGAGGAAGTAATCGCAGAAATTATGCGTACCGGAGTAGAACGACCGATTCATATGAATGATTTGAAGCAAGCGATACAGTCCACGCAGCCCTCCACGATCGATTGGCTGCGCACTGTAAAAAACTATGTCAAATACGCAAACCAGGGCGGTCTATACAACGAGGTAGAGTCATTCTTGTCACGTTATAAACGGATCTAGCCATAAAGCTTATTTCTGCACGAGGATGTGTGGAAGTAAGCTTTTTTTTCTTTGAACTCCATAATGTTTTTTTATAGGAGGGGACAAGCTGAACATAAAATTCAAATACAAGTGTAGATTGACAATTCAGACTTTTGAAAATAACATAAGCTTAAGTTGAATTACAGACATATTAGAGAATGATTTTAGTTGTTTTAAATCAAAATTTGACTCCATTTACTGGGATTATCTGCCAACAATCATGTTTTTAAGTAATATCAGACAAATTAAAGACTAGTAGAAGGTGATGAATTGAATTTTACGTTCGCTGTAATTGGACCTAAGCTGTTAGTCGATGACATCTGTGAAGTATTGGAGGAGTTCTCGTATATCGAGCCGACCAAGCTCATCTACGACTCAGAAAAAAACGTCCGCGATCTGCTCCAGGAAAGTATGGAAGTCTACGATGTGTACTTTTTCAGTGGAGATGTACCGTTCCTTCTCTCGCAAGACTTAATCCCACCTCATTCGTGCTCACTATTCATACCCTTTGAAGGAACCGAGCTGTATAAAGCCATCATTCAAATTTATCGCCACTATCACTTCTTTCCCATCATCAGCTTTGACGGAATCCCAGCTAAGCATTTGCAAGAATTTTTCGACGAAATCGACGCATCCAACGTAAAGTGGTACTCGAAAAATATGGACGGCTTCCAAAACTCCGAGGAGTTGATTGAGCATCATTTGAAGCTCTGGCAAGAGGGAGTTATACAGGTCGTTGCCACAAGTATTTACTCCGTTTATCAGCGGCTAAAGAACAGTCATGTGCCTGTCTTTTTCATCAAAAGCACAAAGCAGCTCATTCGCGATACGGTCAACAAGTCGCTATGGATGGTGAAGGAGCAGAAGAAGCAGCTGGCTCAAATCACTGTGCTGCAATTCAAAATCCAGCCTGCCATAGACGGACAACACAAAAAAATAACCGATTTCAGCAAGCGCTTGTTTGCTTCTACGACGAGTGACGAAGAGGGCGAGTACACGCTCTATACGACGAGAGGACTCGTGGAAAAAGTGACCAAGGACTTCACGAGCTTTCCAATATTAAAAAATAGCAGTGGTGAGCAAGGGACAATCAATCTCGGTATCGGGATGGGGGAGACGGTGGAGCGGGCCCTGTACAACGCCAATCGGGCTGTTGAGTTTGCCGTGCGTAATCCAGGCAACAGCGCTTATCTCATCGACGATCAGATGAAGGTGCTCGGTCCGCTTGGGACGAGAAATACACTCAACTATTCGCTTATCGATGAAGAGCGAGGGGATTACGCCTCCACAACCATGCGCAAGCTGTTTTCCTGGCTGCAGCTCATTCAAAAAAATGAGGTGACGACACGGGAAATCAGTGTCGGGATGAATACAGGAGAACGCAATGCAGCGCGAATGGTCCAAAAGCTGAAGGAAAAAGGGATTGCTGAAGTTATAGGCAGTGAATCTATGAGCCAACGTGGCAGGCCACGACCGATTTATCGCATTGATTTGCACCGGTTATCACAGGAAGTAAAAGTCAGGAACAATTTGTAGACCCAAAAGGAGGTACGAGATGGCAGGTTATATCGTAAAACGGTTATTCGCGAGTATCTTGACGATGTTTGTTCTCGTGACGATCACCTTTTTCCTGATGCACGCTGTACCCGGTGGCCCTTTCAGTCCAGCTGAGGAGAGAAAAGTGCCGAAGAGCGTCATGGAGAAAATGGAAGAGAAGTTTGGACTGAACGAACCGCTTGGCGTGCAATACGTGAACTATCTAAAAAGCATCGCACAGGGGGATCTCGGCTTTTCCTTCAAACAGGCTGACGTTACGGTAAACGAGCTGATTTCTCGCGGGTTTCCTGTATCAGCAAAAGTCGGAATTGTGGCGATCATCATTGCTCTGATCATCGGCATGCTGCTCGGGATTACGTCAGCGATCAAGCGGGGGAAATGGGCGGATTGGACATCGATGATTTTTGCTACGGTCGGTATTTCCATTCCGAACTTCGTGCTTACCGTCTTAATGATGTTTTTGTTCGCAGTCGTATTGAAGCTGCTGCCTACATATGGATTGTCTAGCTGGAAGCACTACATTTTGCCCGTTATTGGGCTTGCCTTTGGTCCGATTGCATATATCGCGAGGCTGATGAGGTCCAGCATGCTAGAGGTGATGCGCCAGGACTACATCCTGACAGCCAGAGCCAAAGGGGTTCCCGAATACCGCGTCATTTTCAAGCACGCATTGAAGAATGCCATCATTCCGATCGTTACGTATTTGGGTCCGCTTGTGGCTGCGCTTTTGACTGGCAGCTTTATTGTAGAAAGAGTGTTCTCAATTCCAGGTATAGGCAGGGATTTCGTAACAGGGATCAGTGATCGCGATTATTCCGTCATCCTGGGACTGACCGTCTTTCTTGGATTGTTTATCATCATTGCGAATTTTATCGTAGACATCCTTTATGCCGTGATAGACCGGCGGGTAAAAATTGAGGAGTAGGAGGTGACTGGATGAATTACGCAGCAAAGCGAAGCGAAGGGGCTGTTCCGCTCTCTGACCTGAATCAGACATGGGCAGAGCTGCCGGATGAAGATTTTTCCAAGCTGGATGAAACGACGAGGCAGGCGGAAACGATTTCTCGTCCGAGCAAATCATATTGGCAGGATGCATGGAGCAGGTTCCGTAAAGATCCGCTGGCGATGATTGGTTTATTCGTTCTCTTGGTCATTACAGTCGCAGCGATACTGGGTCCGATGCTTTCGCAGTATACGTACGATGGACAGGATATTGCCAGTCAAAATCAAGGACCGTCCGCAGAGCATTGGTTCGGAACGGACAAATTCGGGCGTGACATATTCGTCCGCGCGATGTATGGAGCCAGAATCAGTTTGACGATCGGGGTTGCTGCTGCAGCCATCAATCTGGTAATCGGCGTGATCTATGGAGGGATTTCAGGTTATTTCGGCGGCAAAGTAGATATGATCATGATGCGTATTGTTGATATTTTGATCGGAGTACCGGAGCTTTTGTACATTATCCTGCTCATGATGTTTTTGGGGAACACGATTGAAAGTATACTGCTCGCCATGTCGCTTACCTATTGGATCGGCACGGCACGAATGGTGCGCTCGCAGGTCATCACACTCAAGCATCAGGAGTATGTTCTGGCGGCAAGGGCAACAGGATCGTCTAATATGAGAATCCTGTTCAAGCATCTCATTCCGAACAGTATGGGACCAATCATCGTGACCGTAACGTTTTTAGTTCCTTCGGCAATATTCACGGAAGCCTTTCTCAGCTTTTTGGGAATCGGGATTCAGGTGCCGATGGCCAGCTGGGGCACGCTCGTAAACGATGCCATTCCGACGATATTTACTCAGCCCTATCAGATGCTTTTCCCGGCTATCGCTATCAGTATTACGATGTTTGCGCTGAACTTCATCGGCGATGGACTGCGTGATGCCTTGGATCCGAGGTTAAAGAAATAAAGGGGGTGTTAACGTGAAATTACTCCAGGTACAGAATCTGAGAACGACGTTTCATATAGATGCGGGGCAAGTGCAGGCAGTCAGGGGCATTACCTTTCACGTGAATAAAGGAGAATCGATCGGGATCGTAGGAGAGTCGGGCTCGGGCAAAAGCGTATCCATGCTGTCGCTTTTGAAGCTCCTCCCAGGCAATGCCCGGCTGGAGGCGGATAGCATCCAGTTCGATGAAACTGAGCTTGTACACGCCGACCAAAAAGCAATGAGAAAAATGCTCGGAAAAGACATCGGCATGATTTTTCAGGATCCGATGACGTCCTTAAATCCGCTTTTTACGATCGGCGAGCAAATCACCGAGCCACTGCGCATACATCAAAAGCTGTCCAAGGAAGAAGCGCGTAAAAAAGCGATCGAAATTTTGCGGATGGTCGAAATCCCTAGTCCAGAGAGCAGGCTGAAGCAATACCCCCACGAGTTTTCCGGAGGGATGAGACAGCGGGTCATGATTGCGATTGCCCTGTCCTGTTCGCCCAAGCTGCTGATTGCCGATGAACCGACGACGGCGCTGGATGTGACGATTCAGGCACAAATTCTGGATCTGATGCGCGATCTCAAAAACAAGCTGAACGTCTCCATCGTCATGATTACGCATGATCTTGGTGTGATCGCCAATATGTGCAACCGGATCGTGGTCATGTACGGCGGAACCATCGTTGAGCAGGGAACGACCAGAGAAATCTTTTACGAGCCAAAGCATCCTTATACGTGGGGACTATTGCGATCCATCCCGCAGTTTTCAGAGGGGGAAAAGAAGAAGCTCATTTCCATTCCGGGGAGCCCTCCTGATTTGCTGAGGCCACCAGCAGGCTGTGCTTTTACTGCTCGGTGTCCGTATGCCATGAAGGTTTGTGAAAAGCTTCCTCCTCCGCAGATTTCGTTGTCTGAAACGCATCAGGCAGCATGCTGGCTCATGCATCCGAAAGCTCTGCCCTACGCGAAAGAGGTGATCAGCTAATGGGGGATGCCAATCAAGCTCTGGTCGAGGTTCGCAATCTGAAGAAGTATTTTGAAGTGAGGAAAAGCTTTCTCGGCCGTAGTTCCACACAGTTAAAGGCAGTGGACAATGTCAGCTTTTCCATCTCCAAGGGGGAGACGTTTGGCTTGGTCGGTGAGTCCGGGTGTGGCAAGACGACGATCGGCAGGACGCTGTTAAAGCTGTACGAACCGACAGCCGGTGATATTTTGTACAAAGGCCAGTCGATCAGCAGCCTAAACCACAAAGAGATGCTTCCTTACCGCAAGAAGATGCAGATGATCTTTCAAGACCCGTACGCATCGCTTGATCCGCGTATGACGATAGCAGAGATCATCGGCGATCCGCTGGTGGTACATAACATCTACCAAGGCAAAGACCGGATCGATCGCGTCAAGGAGTTGATCGAGCTGGTGGGACTAAAAGCGGACCATCTCAATCGCTATCCGCATGAATTTTCCGGCGGGCAGCGTCAACGGATCGGGATCGCGCGGGCATTGGCAGTCGAGCCGGAATTCATTGTATGCGATGAGCCGATATCCGCACTGGACGTGTCCATTCAAGCGCAAGTAGTAAACATGCTCGAGGAACTTCAGGAGCGCTTTGGACTGACCTATCTGTTTGTCTCCCATGATTTGTCGATGGTAAGGCATATCTCTCACAAGGTAGGGGTCATGTACCTGGGGAGCTTGGTGGAGTACGCCGAAGTCAATGAGCTTTATACGAATATGCAGCATCCATACACAAGAGCGCTGTTGTCTGCGGTGCCCATCGCTGATCCGGATACAGCGGAGCGCAGCGAACGGATACACCTGCAAGGAGACGTGCCAAGCCCAATGAATCCTCCGAGTGGTTGTGCATTTCGGACGCGCTGCGCCTATGCAATGAGCAGGTGTGCAGAGGCAAAGCCGGGCTTGCGTGATATCGGAAATGGGCACGTCGTTGCTTGTCATCTGATTGATTAAGGGATAGTGGCACCGTTCGTGAGGATATGAATGCTGTTTCTTTTTGGACAGCTCATATAACAATAAAAATATGGGGGGAAGAGTATGAAAAAAAGGATGGGCTTGGTACTGGCAACGCTTCTTGCGATCACATCCGTCACTGCCGGGTGTAGCAGCTCCGGCACGGCACCACAAGGTCAGCAAAACCAGCAGCAAAGTGCTCCGAAAACAGAGGGTGAAAAACCGGCAGCAGAGCAAAAGATTATTTACGCATTGAGTCAGGAACCAGAACAAATGGACCCAACGTTAAACGTGTATTCGCGCTCCTCTATTGTTCTGCAAAACCTGTTCAGAGGACTTTATAAAATTGATGAATCAGGGAAAAAGCCGATTCCTTCCTTGGCCGAATCGTCTGAGCTGGATTCGACAGGAACCAAGTACACCTTCAAGATTAACAAAAACGCCAAGTGGTCCGATGGCAAGCAAGTAACCGCGCAAGATTTTGAATACTCTTGGAAGCGCGTACTGGACCCTGAGGTTGCTTCAGGCGCAGCTTTCTACCTGTACTATCTCAAAAACGGAAAAGCGTACAACGAGAAAAAGGCTAGCGCGGATGACGTAGGGGTAAAAGCCATAGACGACACGACTCTTGAGGTAACGCTGGAAAATCCAACACCGTACTTCCTAGAGCTATTGTGTGTCACCGCCTATTATCCGGTACGAAAAGACGCAGTAGAAAAAGAAGGCTGGACGAAATCTCCTGAGACTTATTTGACAACAGGACCGTTCATGCTGTCGGAATTGAGACCAAAAGAAAAATATGTGCTGAAGAAAAATCCGAACTATCTGGAAGCAGACAAAGTGAAGCTGGAGACACTGGAAATTGTGTTTATCGAGTCCAACGAGGCTGAGCTGGCTGCCTACACCAACGATGAAATTCAGGTCTCTGACAATATCAGCCCGGAAGGAATGAAGCAGTATCAGAATACACCTGATTTCTATTCGATTCCGCGCATTGGCATGCAGTATTTTGACTTCAATGCGTCCAAGAAGCCTTTTGATGATGCAAGAGTTCGCAGGGCATTCAGCATGTCTATCAACCGCGACCAGATCATCAAGAGCATTATCCAGTCTGTAGAAAAACCTGCGTTTGGGATGGTGCCTTACGGAATACCACACGGGGTGCAAAAGGACAAGGAATATCGCGATGTAGTCGGAAACCTGTTTAGCGAAAACGTAGACGAAGCGAAGAAACTGCTTGCTGAGGCAGGCTACCCGGACGGCAAAGGAATGCCTGAGGTTACGTTGATCGTCATGGCAAGCCAGTCCGATAAAGATATTGCGCAAGCCTTCCAAAGCATGTGGAAACAAAATCTGGGCGTAGACGTAACTATCAAAACGTTCGAATCCAAAGTCTACTGGGATGAAATTGATAATGGCGACTTCAACATCGCTTCTGACGGCTGGACAGGTGACTACCCAGACCCAATGACCAACCTCGACATTTTCGAAGGGGTCAATACAGCCGATGATTTGCGCTGGAACAGTGCAGAATACGACCGCCTCCTGGAAGAAAACCGCAAAATCTCCGATCAGGCCAAACGGATGGAGAACTTTGCAAAAGCAGAGAAAATCCTGGCCGATGAAATGCCACTCATGCCAGTTCGATTCTTCGAGGATCAGTTCCTGGCGAAGCCAAATGTCAAAGGAGTTTTGAAAAACTACATCGGTCATACGATCTTTGAGTACGCGTATGTAGAATAATTCAATAGAACAGGGGAGGGTCGGGAAGTGATGGCTTTTCGACCTTGCCTCTTGAGGGAGAAGCAAACATGAGACCGATTATAGGCGTAACTACTTTTTTATCGGAGCAATCAAAGTACAGCACCGTAAGCCGAAACTACATCGATTCGATTTATGCTGCAGGCGGCTTGCCAGTCAATATTCCCATCATTTCGAATGAGTCGAATTACGAGGATTACATAGACATGCTGGACGGACTCCTTTTTACGGGAGGAAACGATATTGCTCCTTATTATTTCGGGGAGAATCCGGTTCGGGAGCTGAACTCGATGTCCTCGATTCGTGACGAGTATGAATTTTCTCTGTTCAAAATCGCCTATGAGAAAAACATGCCGATCTTCGGGATTTGCCGCGGTATTCAATTGATCAACGTAGCGATGGAGGGGAGCCTCTATCAAGATATTTACAGTCAGTGTCCGGGCACACTGGGACATTCTCCTGAGCATACGGCTTCCGACGAATTCTATCACGCTGTGCAGATCAAAAAGGACACGCAGCTCTATGAAATTTTTGGCGAGGAGCGGATTTTTACCAATTCGTTTCACCATCAATCGGTCAAACAGCTAGGGAACAATCTGATCGCGACAGCTTTTTCCGAGGATGGCATTGTAGAGGCGATTGAGAGCACAGAGGATCGATTCTTGCTCGGGGTTCAATGGCATCCAGAGTGCATGACCAAACGCCATCCGATGTTCCTGAAGCTGTTCCGGGCATTTGTCGAGGCATCGATTCAATACAAACAAAAGGAGGTTTCTGTATGAAATTGTTCATCAGTGCAGATTTGGAAGGGGTAGCTGGCATCGTCAACTGGAGCGAGGCTGATATCGAAAGCCCGTTTAGCAAATATTTTACTGAGCAAATGACCAAAGAAGTGAATGCTGCCTGCGAAGCGGCGATTGCGGCAGGAGCAGAAGACATATTGATCAAGGATGCCCATAGTACAGCGAGAAACCTGGACCCGTCGAAGCTTCCTGAGCAAGTGAAGATTTTGCGGGGCTGGACGCGCGACCCTTACTCGATGATGGCGGGGCTGGATGACAGCTTTGATGGCGTATTCTTTATCGGCTATCACTCAGCGGCGGGAGCCAATGGAAACCCGCTGGCACACACCATGAACATGCAAAATGAGTACGTGAAGATCAATGGGGAAATTGCCAGCGAAATGTTAATCAATGCGTATACGGCTGCGTCCATGGGAGTTCCCGTCCTCCTGGCTACTGGGGACAAAATGATTTGTGAGGACGCACTGAAAATCAACCCGCATATAAAAACCGTGCCGGTGAGCGAAGGAATTGGCAATGCCTCGATCTCGATTCATCCGAATGTCGCACTCAAAAAGATCAAGGAGCAGGTCCAGGCAGCTCTCTCGGACGACCTTGGCAAATACAAGATTGAGCTGCCCGAATCGTTCCACGTAGAGATCGCCTTCCGCGAGCATTATTTGGCGTATCGCGGCTCATTCTACCCGGGTGCCAAACAGACAGGTGCCAAAACGGTTGAATATGAAACGAACGACTATAACGAGGTTCTACGGTTTTTGTTCTTTGTATTGTAACGCTCGAAATCAAAAAAAGGCTTATTCCGGCAGAGTGACAGCGGGAATAAGCCTTTGTTCTTATCAAAATCAACTGACGATTGGAGCCTTTTTTCCTTCCGCCCAATCGAGAATAAATGTCGCCTGACCGGGGTTAAGCGGGTCCGGGAGGCTGTTTTTTGCAAAAAAGCGATGTTCAGAGCTTTCCAGACCCTCCTGCTTGAGCTCGCCATGATAAGACGCTACCCGAAAGATAATCTGTATGCTAAAAATTTTGTCACCGTTCGGATATTCCCGAAGACCAATTTCCCCTGAGTAAATACCAAACAGCTCAGGTCCCTCGATGATCAGATCGGTCTCCTCCTGAACCTCCCGATGCAGCGTTTCCATGAATGTCTCACCGATTTCCATAAGCCCGCCTGGCAAACACCAGTTGTTCTGGTCCTTGCGGCGCTGGAGCAGAATACGACCTTGCTCGTCCTCGATTATGGCGCCACAGCCGACGGTAATCAACCGTTCATATCCAATCATTCGGCGCATCGTTTGAATATAATCATTCACCTGGAAAAATCCCCCTTCCTAACCTGGATTGTACAAAAAGAAAACCTGTTTGACCATAGGGCCAACAGGCTTTTGCATGAAAACATTATCCCATGTGCTTTTTGTACATCCACAGCTGTCCGCTCTTGATGACACGGGCCATTTGACCAACCAGCGACATTTTCCCCATGCTGGCGAAGCCTTCTTTTTTTCCAAGGGAGCCGAGGAAGCCTTTGTGCTTGAGAGCAGGCAGAGAGGCAGGGTATTCTTCGCCTTTGATGTCTTTTCTCAGCATGAGGGCAATCTGATCACCTTGTATCTCAGCCGTTTGGGCACTTGGCGCGATGATCGTACTCGCACAGTCGCCGACGACGTAGACATTCGTATGGGATGGAATTTGATGATACTGATTTAATTTAGCTCGTCCGATGTTGTCTTGTTCAATTGGAAGAGAGCGTACGATGCGATTGGCTTGGATACCAGCGGTCCAGACGATTACATCGCTTTCTACCGGCTGATTATGGTTGTAGACCACACCAGGCTCAATACCCGTCACGCATGCCATGGACACGAGCTGTACTTCGTGCTCGATAAACCATTGGGAGGCATATTCCTGCAGCTTTTTCGGGAATGGACTCAAGATGCTTTGGCCACGGTCAATGATGCGTACGTTCAAGTCAGGACGACTTTCACGCAGCTCGGCAGCCATTTCTACGCCGCTGAGGCCACCGCCAACAACCGTCACCGTTCCGTACGGATTCACGTTGTTAATTTCCGAGTAAGTATTGCGAGTAGCTCCCATTGTTTGGATGGAACAGGTATACTGCTCCGCACCAGGGATATCATGATAACGGTCCTCACAGCCCAAGCCGATTACGAGCCAGTCGTAGGAAAGGGTGTCCCCGTTTGCGAAATTGACGACCTGGTCGTCCAAATCCAATCCACTAATTTCCCCGTACTTAATCGTCAGGCGAGGATCGTTTGGAAAAGTGACACGCAGGTGAGATTCCGGTGTCGTCCCTGCAGCCAGAGCATAGTACTCTGTTTTCAGACCGTGAAACGGCATTCTGTCTACAAGGGTAATAAACACGTCGTCTGGTAAATCAGGGGACAGGACTCGCTCAATAATACGAAGACCCCCGTATCCTCCACCAAGGATCACAAGTCGTTTCATAGAAGGTCTAGTCCTTTCTTCTGTCCGCTTTTGACAGACAGGAATTCAGTAATTATGCCCTATCTCTCGCAAGGGCAACGAAGGCTCCTCCAAAAACGTGTTGGAACCCATCAGTTCTATGCAGCACCCATTCTATTTTTAGTCTCTTTCACTAAAAATGCAAGCAGAATCTTTTTCCCACATTCGTTACTGGATTTTTACTGAGGAAGCGATACAATATAGAACGTAAAGGATGTCGAAATAATCGGTAGGTGACAATTATGAAACCGTTAGTAGAATTTTGTGCGAGCAACGTCTCTTCTTATACCAAATCGGTTGTCGACGCACTTGAAAATGATCCGGAGCTGGACGTCGATGTTCTGGAGTACGGTTGCCTTGGTTACTGTGGGGAGTGCTACATGCTGCCATTTGCCCTTGTAAACGGTAATTTGCTCCAAGCAGAGACAGCAGAAGAGCTGCTCGTCAAAATCAAAAACAAGCTACGGGAACAAGACGAGCTGGACGCTCTTTTTCCATTATAGGAGATTTCATTAGGATGTTCATTTTTGCTCGCCGGGAAAACCTGTGGGCATAAATAAAAAAGCTGATGCCGAATTTGCAAAGGGCATCAGCTTTTTCGTTCTTCCAACAATTAGTGTTCTTTGATGACGTTATAGAAGGTATCGCGTTCCAGGGCGCGTTTTCCTGCACCTTTGATCAGCCATACCAGCTCATCGACAGTCAGAGCTTGCTGTGTAAGTGCACCTGCGGCGTGACTGATGCGCTCTTCAACGAGGGTTCCGTGTGCATCGGAAATACCCATGGTCAGGGAAAGCTGAGTCAGCTGTGTACCGATGTTGATGAAGTAAGCCTTGATATGCTGGAAGTTGTCGAGCATCAAACGGCTGATCGCCATCGTTTTCAAGTCGTCGATCGCGGAGTTGCGGCGTTTGATTCCAGCAGTTGCTTTGATCGGTTGAACAGCGAGCGGAATAAATACCATGAAGCCATTGGTGTCGTCTTGCAGCTCACGTACACGCAGCATGTGGATGACGCGCTCTTCGAGTGTTTCAATCGAGCCGTACAGCATCGTGGTATGAGTCTTCAAGCCGAGCTCATGAGCGGTACGGTGTACTTGCAGGTACATGTCTGTGCTTGCTTTCTCCGGGCTCATTTTCATACGGTAACGCTCTGTCAAAATTTCTGCTCCGCCACCAGTCAAGCTTTGCAGACCAGCTTTCATCAGCTCTTGCAGCACCTCGCGAATCGAGAGGCCAGAGATGCGGGAGAAAAATTCGATTTCTGCACCGGTATAAGATTTGATGGTTACATCAGGATACGCTTTTTTCAGGGTGCGAAGTGTATCCAGATAGTATTCGAATGGTTGGTGCTGGTTATGTCCACCTACAATGTGGAATTCGCGGATGCCAGGATGGAAACGCGTTTCTACATAATGAAGCAATTCTTCGGTGTTCATCGTATACGCGCCCTCTTCGCCTTCATCGCGGCGGAAGCCACAGAATTTACAGTGAGCTTCACATACGTTTGTAGGGTTAATATAGAGATTTTGCAAAAAGTAGACATTGTCTTGATTTTTACGATAATTGACAATGTTTGCCAATTGCCCAATTGTGAGCAGATCGTTAGAGTTGAACAGGGTGACACCATCTTCTAGTGTGAGACGTTCGCCGTGCATGACTTTTTCTGCGATTCCAGCGAGCGATTTATCTTGGATGGCTAAGGTTTCAACCGCCATTCCAAACACTTCCTTTCCAAATCAAATAGTCGTAGTAGCTAGGGAGTTCATCACATTTTTACCCCAATTCTGAGCGTTCTGGGGGATGGAGAAATCACCTGTAAAAACAAAAAATCTCGGGCAACAAGGCACCTATATTATAAACCTCTTAGGTTTTGCGAACAATATCATAAGTTCTCCAAGTGTATACTGTAAAATTCTAACATTTACCGTCAGATGTTGCTTGTTTTTTGGGGAAAGTGGGAAATTATGTTTGCGAAAACGTAGCAGATCTTGTAAAATATAGGTAAGAAAGCCTGAACTACTATTAGGAGGAGCTTCAAAATGCGGGACGTTTTACTCGAAAAAATCGAACTCCTTCGACAGCGTATGGTAAATATAGGGTTAGAGTTTGGGTTAGATCATCCAGAAGTCCTAGAATACAGTATACAAATTGATCAACTACACAACGAACTGAACCAGATAGATCATCATAATCTGTCTAAGGCCGGTAGCCGAAAAAATCCATATCGTTTTTACTTGTTGGAAAACAAAGCTTTTTTTGCGTAGAGAGGGGGAAACCCTCTTTTTTGTTTTTTTCACCAAGAATGGGCGCCACAAGTGCAGGGTAACCTTGTGGGAAAGGAAGCTTCTTTGTATACTGAAGATAAGTAAGAAACAAGGGAACCAGGAGTAAGCCAGCAAAGGAGTGATAGAAGCATGATTACATTGACAGAGCAAGCCAGCCACAAGGTTAAGGAAATGTTGGCGGCAGAAGGCAAGGAAGGCTTGTTTTTGCGTGTGGGTGTCAAACCGGGTGGTTGCAGCGGCTTTACTTATGGTATGGGCTGGGATCACGAAATGAAGGAAGGCGACGAGACCTTCGAGCAGCATGGTGTGAAAATTGTTGTCGACAAAGACAGCTATCTATACATTAAAGGAACCGAAATCGACTACAAGGAATCCATGATGGGCGGAGGCTTTTCCATCGAGAATCCGAATGCGATTGCGTCCTGTGGCTGCGGGTCATCGTTCAAGACCGCACTGGCAAAAGGCAAAGAAGAAAAATGTGACGACTAAGTCCATCATAGCAGTGGTTTACAAGACCTCTCTCGACTGTGTAGCGAGCTACATGAGTCGGGGAGGTTTTTTTTGTTTGGATCGAGAAATTTTTTTCAAATAATGTCACAAAAGGGATTTGTTGTTTGTTATACCTGTCAATCGGAGGTGAGATGGCTTGGATAAGAAGGAATTGGAGCAGGTGATAAAGGAGGTAAAGGCCGGAGACATAGATCAGTTCGGAGTCATCATCGACACCATGCAAAAGCCGTTATTTGTGTACTGCTATCATATGCTCGGACATAGACAAGAGACCGAAGATGCGGTTCAGGAAGTATTTCTCAAAGCCTATGAGCAAATCGATAGCTATCGCAGCGTGGTTTCCTTTTCTGCATGGCTGTACAAAATTGCTTATCATCATTGTCTCAACCTGCTAAAAAGGGCGAGGCTGGGCCGTATTGTAACTTTTTGGAAAGCGGGAATCCCTACTGTCAGCCGCCATGAAGGCGAGGAACGGATCGATCGGGAGTATTTGAGCAATCCACTTCATCTGGCTTTATTGAAGCTTTCAGCAAGCGAGCGCAATCTCATCATTTTGCGTGTAGTGGAAGACAAGGGTTATGACGAGCTTTCCATTTTATCAAGATGATAAAAAGAGACTGATAGAAGTCAGAACGATGGCTACTGACATTACCAAGGAAGATTTGCTGAAGATTGCAGAAAAGCTGTAACCGTATCCTTCCAATATTCTTCCACGTATTTACAAGAGCAGCCCCCAATTGGGACTGCTCTTGCAGCATTTTAGATGAATGTGTACGTGGGGAGTGAAACATAGTGGCGGATGGGATACAGAGTCATGCAGGCTATCGGTGGCTGTTTTTGGGGGCGCTGATAATCGGCTGTCTGGGGGATTTCTTGTTTTACGGAAAAGAGTTTGGCATTTCCTTTCCCTTATTTTTGATCGCAATGTATGTCCTTTTTTTCTGGCAGGCACATCTGCGCAATCATTTACGGATTACGACTCGGCAGGCTTTCGCATGGCTTTTGACCGTGCCGAATCTCATGCTGGCATTTACCTTCTTTTTATACGCGAATGAGTTTTTTCACCTGATCAATTTTGTTCTGGTTTTGTTTTTGTTCGTTGTCCAGACGATGCTGCTCACTGAGAGGCATCAATCGAAATGGTACACGCTTGGCTTTGTGGGGGACTTGCTGGAGACCGTACTGCTTTATACGCTGAAGTACGCACGTCTGCCGTTCGTCATGGGAAAGGACTGGATCAAGTCCAGAGTTGATCGCGAAAAGTATAGCGTCGTGATCAAGGTGCTCGCGGGAATCGGGATATCGTTGCCGATCTTGCTTGTGGTGCTCGGACTGTTATCACACGCAGACCAGGTCTTCAGCTATTTTTTAACCGAAATTCCGAGTATGCTGTTTGACTGGGATTCTGCTGAAGCATTATTTCGCTTGTTTTTGATTGGCTTGTTTTCTCTCCTTTTTTTTGGCTATCTGTATACTCTATTTGGTCCACGGGAGGCGACAGTGGCACTCCCGGTGAAGGAAGCAGAGGAGAAAAAGATTGCCTGGGACGGCATTATTCTGGTGACGCTGCTGACGATCATCAATGTGGTGTACGCTGCGTTTGTGTTTATCCAGATCTCGTACTTGTTTAGCGGCCAAGAGACAATGCTGCCAGCAGGGATGACGTATGCCGAGTACGCCAAAAACGGGTTTCATGAGCTGGTCACGGTGACCGTGATCAATTTCATCATTTTGCTTAGCACCATGCATCTGGCGTCGCGAGCAAAGCCTCTTTTGTATCGTTTGGTGCAGATTCTTCTTAGCTTCCTGACAGTTTGCACGAGCTTTATGCTTTTTTCAGCCTATTTTCGCCTGTCGCTTTATGAGGAAGCATATGGCTACACACATTCGCGATTGCTGGCACACGCATTTATGATCTTCTTGTTCGTGCTGTTCGTGATTGCGCTTCTGAAAATTTGGCGCAATCGCTTTTCCCTGATTCAATATTACGTGGTAGTGGCGTTGATTTGCTATGTGGTGCTGAACTACGTGAACATGGATGCCATGATTGCGAAGAACAATCTCAACCGGTATTACGCGACAGGAAACATCGACATAGAGTATTTGGGCAGACTTTCGTATGACGCCGTCCCTGTCATGATGGAGCTGACGAAGGATCAGTCTATCGCTGCATCCTTGCAAAATCAGCTGAAATATAAAAGAGAGGATGTACAGGAGGAGAAGAGCTGGCAGTCATTTAATCTATCGAAGTATCGGGCAAAGCAATATTTACAGGAATGAAAATGCGAAAGCGGAGACGTGGTCAACTACGTCCCCGCTTTTTTCTACATGCAAACCAGATAGCTGCTATACCTGCCAGAGTGAGTAGAGCAAGCACGCTGTATGGTACGAGTTTTTGCGTCCAGACGATTTCTACTGACTGGCTGGGGGGATTGCCGGGACCAAGCGTAAGTAGATCATCTGTGGCATGGAGTAACTCTGCTGTCCGACTGCAAATATGTGTCTCGAGAACGTCTCTCTCCCAATAAGAGGCGTAAACGAGATATTCTTTACCAACCTCAAAATGAAACCCGCAGCCGAGTTCCCAGCCTTCTGTAAAGATGAGGACTTGGGTTTGGTCCATCCCTTTCCATGTAGACTGGACGTCCAGCACAACCTCGAAGCCTCCACGAACGGGTTGATTCGAAAGCGGTATCCATTCACGCCAATCACTTGATTCTTGGACTTGAATGACTTTGCCAGAAAAGATGGCTGTCGATTGCTGGATGGCTTCTTGTGGAGAGGGGGTGCTACAGCTGCATGCATGAGCAGGAGTGGCCTGGAAAAAGAAGGAGGTGCAAACAAAGATCACGAATAAAACGGCAAAAACGATACGTCGTTGCATGATTGATCACTCCCATCAACCATAAGACGATAGGGAAAGGGAAAAGTTTCCAATGATGATAGCCGTACTTGTCTTTGCCTGTGTGGTCATAGGAGCTGCATTCTGTCTCATTCACACGTTGTATGTCAAAATAACGACGATATCCATGTCAGTACCGGGCGTGCCCCGACTCACTCTCGTTCACCTTACGGATTTACACGGGCGTATACGCTTTTTGAACGGGCCGCTGCATCGCTTGGTCAATCGTCTAGCTCCTGATGTAGTGCTGGTGACTGGAGATTTAACGCAGCATAGCGGGCAGCTGAATCAAGTGCTTACGGAGCTTTCACGAATCAACCCTAGAGGCGGCATTTATTTCGTACCTGGTAACTACGAACGGGAGGAGGTCATTTGCCATCGCAAAAGGCTGTACACCTCGGAAGCTTATGCTGCGAACAAAAAAGCGTGGGAAAAACATATGATCGTGTTGGAAAATGAGGGACGATTGATAAAGATGGACGATAGCCGGATTTTGATTTATGGCTTTGATAATTCTACCTATGGAAACGAACGGTATGCGTGGGACGATTCCGAGCAAGCAGACCTGACTGTTTTTCTCGCTCATTCTCCGAACATCATTACGTTGATTCATCAGAATGGGCTAAAGGCGGATTTGCTGTTGTCGGGACATACCCATGGGGGGCAAATCCGTTTGTTTGGAAAACCGCTGGGCGGTGGAGCGTACAAGCATTTTCACGTTGGGCAAAAAGTGGAGGAATCCGTGGGCATATTTAGCATCAGCCGTGGGTTGGGAACAGCAAAGCTGCCTGTTCGTTTGTTCTGCTTTCCCGAAATAACGGTTTATCAGATGAATCATCATCAGACAAATTGAAGAAGCCCTTGCTGTTGCTACGAGGCAACGACAAGGGCTTTTTGCGTAACGAGAGACTACCGGCGGGCTGCCGGCTTGATGTCTGCTGGAATCGGGCAGACATATGTAGCGCCATCTAGCTTTTCTACGAGCTCAGCTTTTGCTTCGGCGATGAGTTCCGGGTTTACCATCATCTCTACAGCTGTGGCCGCCATGATTTTCCCCGCATGCAGCATTCCTTTGTGACCGATCGAGGTACCACCCTGGGCAACGGCTTGCCATGAGTGCAATTGAGTGCCCATGGCAAAGCAGGTTGTCGAGCATTGTACGGTTGGAATGATCCAGCTGACGTCACCTACATCCGTCGAGCCAGACATGAGTCTTGCTACTGGCATGAGCGGCATTAAGATGCTAGACAGCTCTTGCTCCTTCAATTGCTCAGCCATGCCTTTTCCTTTGGCTCCCAGCACCTTTTCGATCATTTGCAGCTCACTGTTTTTGTCCGAGTCGGGAATCGTCGTGCGAATTTGACGAGCGAATTCTTTTTCGTTCTGATCAAATTCGGGTACTCCCAGCTCGGTAAAGTTGCTGTACATGACGCGCTCCATCGTCTGATTCGGGATGAGATTGGAGCAGGCTTTGTCAAAAATGATATCGACGGCCGTTTCCGTCATCATCGCAGCACCACGTGCAATTTGGCAAACGCGCTGATAAATTTCTTCCACCTGCTGTGTTTTCGGTGCGCGGATCAGGTAGAGTACATCCGCCTCTGCCTGGACGACATTCGGAGAGAAGCCGCCGCTATTGGTGATGGCATAGTGAATACGGGCTTCAGGAATCACATGCTCGCGCAAGTAATTGACGCCGATATTCATCAGCTCTACGGCGTCCAGTGCACTGCGTCCCAGATGAGGGGCGGCTGCGGCATGGGCAGCTTTGCCCTTGAATTTGAAATAGACTTGATAGTTGGCGAGACTGCTGATGGACATGAGCGTATTGAAGGTTTGCGGATGCCAGCAAATTGCAAAGTCAGCGTCATTAAACAAGCCTTCGCGTGCCATGTAGGCTTTGCCTGATCCACCTTCTTCTGCGGGGCAGCCGTAGTAACGAACTGTTCCCTTGATTCCGTTTTCCTCCATGTAGTGGCGGATAGCGACTGCCGCAGCCAGAGAGCCTGTACCGAGCAGGTTATGACCACAGCCATGCCCGTTTCCGCCTGCTACGATAGGCTGATGAGTGGCATTGCCGCGCTCCTGGCTCAGGCCAGAGAGGGCATCGTATTCACCGAGAACAGCGACAACGGGACTGCCACTGCCGTAGCTGCCGATAAAAGCGGTTTCAATTCCTGCGACACCTTTTTCAACAGTGAAGCCTTCTGCTTCCAAGGCTTTGCAGAGTAATTCCGCAGAGCGAAACTCCTCAAAACGAGTCTCCGCATACTCCCAGATTCGATCACTCACATTTGTGAACAGGTCGCTTTTTTGATCAATGATTTCCGCAATTCTTTGACGATTGAACATGAAGAACACCTCGCTGCATTTTCAAAATTTTTACGAATCGTTCCATTCCGCTTAATTCGTGGTGCTAACCGTGGTTGGCGTCTCATTTCGCACTTGTGGTGTAGTACGAAGCGTCATGCCTACCACAAACGGAATGGCTACCGCGATGATCAACAACCAGAACGCTGCATCATAAGAGCCGTTGAACCGTTGAATCATAAAGCCCATGGCTGTTGGCGCAATAACTCCTGCTGTCTGTCCACCAAGATAGATCAGGCCGGAAGCAGCACCGACAGAGGAAGGATCGATGTACTTCAGTGGCATGGTCAATGTCGTGGTTACTGCTGCGGCAAGACCGATATTCGCTAGTGCCTGGTACGCGACTACTAACGCTACGGTAGGAGCTTTAGACAAGAGATAAAGCGAAATGATGCCAATAAACGAACCGATTATGATTAATAGTCTTTCGCGTCCTACCATGCGTTTGTCCAAAAGCCATCCGGTGAGCAAGACAGTAGCAAAGGAGAGAATCGCTGGAATCGAAGCGAGAGCACCCATGGAAACCATATCGAGATGGCGAACCTTTACCATATAGGTAGGCATCCAGGACATCATGCCCCACGTCACCATCGAAATGCCGAAATAGATGGCCATCAGCTTCCACAACATGGAGATTTTCAACAGCTTGCGCAAAGGCAGCTTTTCCGCCGTTTTCTTGGCAGCGACGGCTTGTGCTCCAGTAGGATGCAAGAACTTGGCGTATAAAGCAGCAAGAAGAAATCCGACTATTCCGAGAATGACGAACATAAATTGCCAGCCAAAGCTTTTGGACAGGCTAGCTGCTACCAGAGTAGCGAGAACACCCCCGATGGTTGTAGCAGAGGTCAAGATAGATTTGGCACGTGCCCGTTCGTGCTGTGGAAAGCTTTCTGCTACCGCAACCGAACTGGCAGAAGGATAGCTGCCTTCCCCAATCCCGAACAAGAAGCGAATCACGATGAGGGAGAGGAACGACCAGGCGGTACCTGTCAGGATCGTAAACAGCGACCAGCCGACAACAGATATTATAATGACTTTACGTGAGCCGAATTTATCTGCGAGACTGCCCCCAATTGGCTGCATGATCGCATAGCTCAGAAAGAAGCTGCTGAGAATAAGACCAACCTGTGTTTCTGATAGACCAAACTCTTGCGAAATAGGTATGACAGCTACATTGATCGCGACTTTATCGAAGTAGTTGATGATCCATCCAAGGCACAAAAGTCCGAGAACCAGGTACTTGTTTTTGCTGTTTGCAGTAGCGGTATTCATCGTAAGGCCCCCTTGTTAGCGTTTTCACGGTTGTGTACAAAAAAAGCGATTTTCTAAGCAGGCGAAAGGGAACACCACCACCTTATGTAAGTAAACGAAATCGCAAAAGTATTTTTAGACACAATAAAGACGATTTCTAAAAATAACTTTAAAGCAATCTTTTTGACATTTCAAGTCTTTTCAAAATATTTTCAAAGAGGCCCAAATCTCCTATAATGGTCAAGTGAGTGGAAGGAGGGATTTCTTATGATCCGATTGGGTGCCATCATTGCCCAGCACTCTTTAACAGAATTGGTATCCGTTCCGGCACGTGTCCAGGAACATTGTGAGATCGTCATGCTGCCCTATCAGCGTTTGCATGAGACACCAGAGATTTACAGACAAAACGAGCAAAATGTCGATGGCTTTGTACTGACAGAATTGGCTTATGCGTATCTCATGCAAGAGTGGGGCAGCTTTTCCATACCGACGTATACGTTTCAAATCAGCGAGCAGGAGTTTTATAAAAAGCTGTTTCAGCTTACCCTGCGTAATCGAGATATGGATTTCTCTCGGGTGTATATCGACTTTATTCATCCACAAAACAACTTTTTGGGGCTTACAGATATCTTCGAGGCAGCGTCTATGCCGTACACGTTAAAAGGCTTCGTGGTAAACGATGAGATTTATGAGGCCGTACTGAATGAACATATTCGTTTGAGACAAGAGGGCAAAATTGATTTGTCGTTGACACGCTTGAGCAATATCGTGCCACAGCTAGACCGGAACGGTGTACCGCATCTTTACGTCTTCCCCTCGCCTGACTCCATCGTCTCGCAGTTTGAGCAAATCATTACGGAGCTGGCAGCGATCAAGCTGGCGGAGAGCCGTATCGCGATCGGGCATATTACGATTGGCCAGGTCGATGGGGAAAAAGAGAGCTTGAATGAGTGGGAGCTGCGGCAAATGCTGCTGCACAAATCGCTTCTGGAGTTCAGTACGGAGCAGCGGGTTCCGTTTTTGATCCAAAAATCGAATAAAAGCTTTGAGATCATCAGTTCTTTTAAAGACATCAAGCTGCTAACCGACAATCTTACCCAATGCTTGTTACTTGCCTACCTGGAAAAAACACTTCCTTTTCCCGTGCATATCGGTTGGGGCGTAGGAAACAGCATGTACAAGGCACGGACAAACGCACAAGCTGCTAACGGCATGTCAGCGGCAAATCAAACGCCAGGTACGTTCATTGTGACGGACAGCGATCAGATTATTGGTCCGCTCGGAGAAGAAAACTGTCTCCACTATCGTAATCAAATGAATAGTGCGATCCAGCGACTGAGTGAAGCGACAGATTTATCTACGCTGCAGCTCCAAAAAATATTGGCGGTTCTAGCGAAAACAGAGAGTAACGAGTTAACGGCAGATGAGCTCGCCTACCATCTCGGGGTCACGGTACGAAGCGCGAATCGGATGCTGAATCGACTGGAGGAAAAAGGCGTTGCTCACGTCTTGTATAAGAAACAGGAGAAGCTGCGCGGACGTCCTACGAAAATCTATCAAATTCAGCTGCCAAACGAATAATTTTGGCGAGCCTGGCAAAATGTTCATCAATCGTTAGCCATTTCGTCACCAATTAGTCAAGGATTCCAGATTTTGGACGACTTCTTTTCAGTACAATGATAGTGTAGAACAAGTAGAAAGAAGGGGTCAGAAGTGAACAAAAAATGGGGTCTGTTGGTTTCAGCAGTTGCGCTGTCCGCAATGTTGATGACAGCATGTGGTGGAGAAAGCAAGGATCAGGCGGCAAGCGGCAATTCTGCAACTCCTGCAGCGACATCTGGCACTGCGGTTAACATTGAAGCGAGCAACTGGAAATTCAATCAAGATACATTTGAGGTTAAGGCTGGCGAGGAGTTCACCATTAACTTCAAATCGACTGAAGGCTTCCATGGAATCGGGATCCAAGGCCTGGATGTAGACATCCAAAAAGATGGCAGCAAAACGATGAAAATCGATGAAGCTGGCGAATACACTATTTTCTGCAACGTTATTTGCGGACCAGACCATGGTAAAATGGTTGCTAAACTCGTTGTAAAATAAATCCAATCCTTTTCCATAAGAGAAACACACAACCACCCAAACACTTTGGCCTGCATTGCGGGTCAGGGTGTTTTTCAATTTTGGCGGAGGCTTCAGCCGGATCACGCAGCACACCTCCCAAAACGGGAGAAAATACGGGTCATAATTTGCGAAAAGAAGATAAGTAACAGGAAGCGGTCACATCCACTTCTATGAAAGGTCCACCTAAAACTTACGGGTGGGCCTTTCTCAATTCCTTTTCACATTTTCATACATGAGTTTGCCTATTTTTGCGCATGGTAAGGAGGAAAAGGTTGTAAAAAGGAGTGAACGAAATGAAGCATTGGAAAAGAGGAATAGTAGCAGCGATCTTGGGGGTGAGCATGGCGCTTCCAGGTGTCGTTCAGGCAGCAACGAGTTCAGCACATTCTTATTCGATGGAGAACGTGAAGCCCTTGCACCGGGATCACGGCGATCACGCCAAAAAGTTTCATGGTATGCACAGTGGCGCACACCAAAAAATGTACATGACCCTACTGGCTGAAAAGTATACACCCAATAGTGTGGGAGAGTGGCAAGCCGCTTTCAAGGAAAGAGAGCGTCTAATGAATGAGCTCGAAGCAGCCCGCAGTGCCAATAGTGACGATCCGAAAGAAAAGAAAATGGACGAGCAGGGCAAAAACGATGACGCGAGACGTGCACGCATGGAGCAGTACAAGCAGACTCGCGAGGAATTCAACGCGGCGATTGAGTCAGGAGATGCGGCAAAAATAAAGGAAACACTGCCGAAAATGCTGGAGCAGCTGAAATCCAAAAATGAGCGTCTGGCGCAAAAGCTGAAGGAAAAAAAGAAGTAGGCTACGATTGGAAAAAGGACGTGTCAGAGAGCACGTCCTTTTTCATGTGAATGGCCGCCCAAGCATATCAGGCGTCCATTCCCGTACAATCGTCGTAAACTCCTCTCGACAGTGAGCGCACCAGGCAGTATGGAGGCATTGGTGCTGCTTGCGATCAGGCAAGCCATTGTCCATTTTCGCATCATCTATTTCACGGTACGGACTGTAATCCCCATAGTAGTCATACAGCCGACCCGCATCCGACATCAGCTGCCCGCAGCGAGGACAGTCTTCTTGAAGAGCAGCAAGTCCATTACAAACCGGGCAAAAATGTTTCATGGCAACTCTCCTCCACGACGGTTTGGCGGTCATCACTACTGTGCGCTTGAACCAGATGGGCTATACAAGGGGGAGGGGAGGCGATAAAAAACCCTGCTTGTGCTTCTGGGAGCAGCAAACAGGGACGACATTGCTATGCTTTAAAGTTGTCCATGCTCGACGAGTGGCCAGGCTGCAGCTTTGCATCCGGGTTGAAATAAGAAACGGCGTTGTTCACAGCAGTGGGAGCCTCACCGAACCCGACAGCAATCAGCTTCACTTTGCCTGGATACGTGGCGATGTCACCTGCTGCAAAAATGCCTGGAATATTGGATTCCATGCGCGTGTTCACAACAATCGAGCCTTTTTCCAGCTCAAGTCCCCAATTTTTAATCGGACCGAGAGAGGAAATGAAGCCAAAGTTGACGATGACAGCATCGACTTCCAATTCGACTTCTTCCTTGGATGTGCTGTTTACTAATGTGAGTCGTTCGATCTTGTCTTCACCGTGCAAGGCTGTTAATTCGTAAGGAGTGGTTACTTTTACTTTGGATGCCATGAGCATTTCTACGCTGTGTTCATGAGCACGGAATTTGTCTCTGCGATGGATGAGGTGTACTTCTTTGGCAATCGGTTCGAGCATCAGGGACCAGTCCAGTGCGGAGTCGCCACCGCCAAAAACGGCAACGCGCTGTCCCTTGAAGGAGTTCAGATCGGTAACAAAGTAGTGCAGATTGGATTTTTCGTATTTGACGGCATCTGGATGTTCCAGTCTGCGGGGTTCAAAAGCACCTACACCTGCTGTGATGATTACAGATTTGGAGTAGTGCGTGCCTTTGTCCGTTGTGATTTCAAACACATCGTCCGCTTTTTTCTCGACGTTTTCCACTTTTTCTTCCAGGCAAACCGTTTGCTGAAAGCGTGAAATCTGATCTTTCAGATTATTGATCAAATCCTGTGCCAAAACCTTTGGGAATCCGGCTACATCATATATGTACTTCTCCGGATAAAGAGCAGACAATTGTCCACCAAGCTGAGGCATGCTCTCTATGATTTTTACACTTGCCTGGCGCATGCCACCATAAAAAGCAGTGAACAATCCGGCCGGGCCTCCACCAATGATCGTAATGTCGTAGATTTGCTCGTCCTTTTGCAGAAAATTCAATCCAAAGCACCTCCGAATATTCGTGAAACGAACTCAAGCTCCATTATACCTTATTTTTCCGATTGAAAAAAAGCAGGTAAAATTCGGTGGGATAGGCAAAAAACCCTTGCAAATCAAATCTGCACCCGATAAGATGAGGGGGAATGTAATAAAATTGTCACATTTTTTTCTGAGTTTGTGCTTTTTTTCACAGATTGCTTCATACAACATTGCATAGGCAATCATTCTCGTTATGACTTCTGCATACATTTTGGGCATCTTAAAACGTAACTAGCCTCGTGAAATTTCGCACAAACTTCCCTTTTTATGAATTTTTCCTTACTATTAATGATGAATGGAAGGGATACCGATGAGTACACCCAAAATCCTCATTCTGGGCGCTGGGTACGGTGGATTAATTACCACCCTGCAGCTGCAAAAAAGGCTGAATTACAACGAAGCCGAAATCACCTTGGTAAACAAACACAACTATCACTATATTACGACCTGGCTGCATGAGCCGGCTGCTGGAACAGCTTCTGCTGACCATGCACGTGTGAGTCTCGAAGGGCTTTTAAACAGCGACAAGGTCAATTTTGTAAAAGGTACGGTCCAATCGATTCAATCCGATGCCCAAACCGTTACTTTGGAAAACGGGGACGTCCTCGACTATGACTACCTCGTGATTGGCCTTGGAAGTGAACCGGAGACATTTGGCATTGAGGGATTAAAGGAGCACGCATTCAGCATTCGCAGCATCAATGCGGTGCGCCATATTCGCGAGCACATCGAATACATGTTTTCCAAATTTAAAAATGAACCGCATCGCACCGATTACTTGACCTTTGTCGTCGGGGGAGCAGGCTTTACAGGGATCGAATTCTGCGGGGAGCTCGGAGATCGTATGCCAGAGCTTTGTGAGGAATTCGATGTGGACCCAGAGCTGGTAAAGGTATATTGCATAGAAGCAGCGCCAACTGCTTTGCCTGGCTTTGATCCTGAGCTGGTCAACTACGCCATGGATGTGCTGGAGCGCAAAGGGATTGAATTCAAGATCGGGACCCCGATCAAGCAATGCACCCCGGATGGCGTACTGCTTGCAACAGGCGAAGAGATCAAATCCAAAACGGTCATCTGGGCCGCTGGCGTGCGCGGAAACAGCCTCGTGGAAAAAGCAGGCTTTGAAGTAATGCGTGGCCGTGTCAAGGTCGACGAATATTTGCGAGCGCCTGGGCATGAAAACGTATTTGTCGTAGGTGATTGCGCTCTCATCTTTAACGAAGAAGGGCGCCCTTATCCGCCAACTGCTCAAATAGCTGTCCAAGAAGGTGAAACATTGGGCGACAATTTAGCAGCGATGATTCGTGGAGAACTCACCCAAAAGTTTATCCCTCATTTGCAGGGAACACTCGCATCCTTGGGCAAAGGCGAAGGCATCGGCCAGGTTGGTTCGAAAAAGCTGTTTGGCAGCACAGCAGCCATGATGAAAAAAGCGAGCGATTTGCGCTACCTGTACAAAATCGGTGGCGTCGGTCTGGCTCTCAAGAAAGTTAAGCTGTAGGCGTATGCGTCACGCGAGTATACAAGTCAGAGGGCTAATGACCCGCGAAGAGATGGAACGCTACAACGCCATGATGGAAGTGGGCGCCTTTTTGGAAGAACAGGGCAGACACGACCTGGCGTGGAATGTGCAGCGAGAAGTGGATATTCTCATCCTGCCTGCTATCGACCGGCTCAAGGAAAAGGGCCGGGAGAGGGACAGAGAAAATCTGCGTTACATGATTGATAATGGCCTGTTGGATGACGAGGATGACTAAACGATTGGGTGCCCCCGGTAAGTGTTGCCGGGGGTTTCGTGTAGGTAAGAAAGGGAGCGAGGATACATGAGAGAAGGAAAAGTATGGCTTGGAGCATGTGGAATTGTGATTCGCGGCGAGGAAGCACTCGTGGTCAAAAAAGCGTATAGCGGACTAAAAGGACAATGGTCGTTTCCGGCAGGCTTCGTTCAGCAGTCAGAGACGGTAGATGAGGCCGCAGTGCGTGAAGTGCTGGAGGAAACAGGGGTACAAGCTGTTGTCCGGCACGTAGCGGGTATTCGGTCGGGTGTCATTAAAGAGAGCATCAGTGATAATATGGTTGTGTTTTGGATGGATTACGTGAGCGGGGAGCCGCGTCCGCAAGAGGGCGAGATTACTGAGGCGAGATTCATGCCGATTAGCGAGCTGCTGCAAGACCCACTTTCTTCTACATACTTAAAAATTATACTGCCAGGATATAAAACTCGTGAGCAAGGCATGCCAGGGTATACGTATGAGATTGATCCAGTCTTTCAGTACACCTCCTATAAAATATTCAAGTAATGGAGGCCTCACAAGCCAAAAAAGTGAGAATCAAAAAGATAAACCGTGATGTTTCCGCTTACATCATGGTTTTTTTGCGTTTTTTCCGATGGAAAGCTGTTGTGCAATCCGTAAATATTTTGATATAGTTAGATACATCAAAATTATCTGAATATACATGCAATTACCTGGAACGCATGTATATCGAAAGGGGAGCTCATCATGAGACAGAAACAAGAACAATGCCCGTATTGTGATGGTCAAGGGTATTTCCAGCTGCTCCTGGGGGGCTCGGAAAATTGCCCAAACTGTGAAGGAGCAGGTACACACGCTCAAGCCGATCCAGTCTCTTCTAAACAATAATGAACATCTGGCATAGCAAGGAAAACCGTCAGGGAATCACTCCCCGACGGTTTTTTTGGTTTTCGCTCACATAAACCCAATAACAGCGCGTATTTGCAGCAGTCGCTCATATTGACCTTTCCCTTTTATTCGGCTACACTTAAAAGCGAAAAATAGCCCGTCCTTCCTGCAATTGCCAATGCATATGCGCAAAAGCCGGAGACGATGGCAGGAGGTCTAACGGTCGATGAGCTTGCTGCAATTTATGGTGTCTATTGTGCTTTTTACCGTGCTCGGGTTTGGCATCGGATTTATTTTAAACATGATTTTAAAGACAACCTGGCTTCCGGTTGTGATTGCGGTTGGGGTCGTAGTCGGTGCTCTGGTCTACCAAAAAATTGTTCCAGGTGTTTGGGATTCGCTTATTCTTGGATGTGGAATGATTGGTACGGTAGCAAGCGGCTGGACGATTCACACGCTTCGAAAAAAAGGATATCGGATGTTTTAACAAATGCCAGACAGACCTTGAAAATAGGTCTGTTTTTCTTTACACGCGCCATCCATACAAAACCTAATATACTGAATATTTTAGGAATGATCCAAAATTTGTGTATAGGTTTCTCCTCTTCGGGACATGACTAGAACCGAGAGGAGGTTTACCAGAAATGAATGGAAAGCTGTTAGTGAGTATCATCGCACTTACCGTCATGGTACTGACAAGCTTTGTGAGCGATGGATACGGCTACAACGTAGTGGGGGATCACAGTATCCAATCCACATTTGGAGTTAGGGAAACCAAGGAGGGGCAGCGTGTCAGCAAAAAGCGTACCGTGTCGGCTAGCTCACTCACTCAAGTGATTGATAAAAATGATGTACTACTTGATCAATATCCAAAAGTGCGTGTTGTGGCTACAGGTTATTACGCAGGATACGAATCGACGGGGAAACACCCGTCCCACCCGTCTTATGGAATTACATATTCGGGCGTCAAGGTACGTAGAGATGATTATTCCACAATTGCTGCTGACCTGCGTGTGTTCCCACTCGGCACGGTATTATATATTCCGGGCTACGGGTATGGAGTTGTAGCAGATAAAGGAGGAGCCATTCGCGGAAACAAAATCGATCTGTATTTTGAAACCAAACAAGACGTCTTTACCCAGTGGGGGAAAAAGTCAGTGGATGTGTATATCGTCCGACGAGGCGAGGGCAAGCTGACAGAAGCATTCTTGAATAATTTGAATCAAAAAGGCATCGCTGCGATGGCGGAGGTCACCAATTAAGCAATGCCGCAATGGCAGTGTAAACGGCGCAAAAATAAAAACGTTCAAGGCGAAATGCTTTGAACGTTTTTGCGTTGCAGTTATTTACGTATGTATCAAATCGACGAGCTTTTCCAAGCCTTCGAGGATACGGGGGGACGGACGACAATATAGTCCTTCCTCAAGCAGGTGAACCTGTTTGCTGCGGATCGCTTTCATTTCCTGCCATTCCACTCGATCCGTAATCATCTGGGGCTTGATGCGTTTAAGCTCAATGCCGCACCAAACGACGCACACATGGTCGGGATCACGCTCGGCAACCATTTCCCGAGTCGCCTTGACGTTAGCTACTGGATAATCAGCGAAAACATTGATGGCACCCGCAATTTCACTGACATCGGTCAGCCAGTTCTCTTGACCTGGTGTGTAGATTGGATTGGGCCACCATTCCCAGTACAGCTTTGGACGGGTAGGAAAGGCAGCAGCCTTTTGCCGGATGGCTTCCACTCTTTCGTCAAAATGAGCGGCGAGCTGTTCGGCTTTTTGTACCGTGCCTGTGGCTTCGCCTACTAGCCTAATATCCGCTGCAATTTCATGAATATGGGATGGATTCAGAACGATGTGCTGGATTCCCAGTGCCTGAAGCGCCTCTACGTTTTTCTCCATACCGGGTACACTGAGCGAGGCAACCACCAAATCAGGCGACAGAGCGGCTACCTG
The DNA here is from genome assembly GCF_046535075.1 of Brevibacillus sp. SIMBA_040. NCBI lineage: Bacteria > Bacillati > Bacillota > Bacilli > Caryophanales > Paenibacillaceae > Brevibacillus > Brevibacillus sp. SIMBA_040. Next base: position 312,986 of record NZ_JAWRXI010000001.1, on the reverse strand, counting down.
GTCCATATTGATGGTCAGATCAGGTCCTACTCGCGGCAAGTTCTGCCACTGGGGAGGCCAGTCCGAATGATCGTCCAAGCCTACGACGTGCTCATCCAGTCCCAGGTAATAAAGAATTTCGGTATTGCTCGGACAGATGGAGACGATGCGCATGTCCTTCCCCCCTGTGGAAAAAATCCATAATCAGTTCTATGTCGTCTCTAAAAAAACGGATGGACCAAAAGGGCAATCATGATGCCTAGCCAGCCACCGATCAGTACCTCAATAGGCTGGTGACCGAGCAGCTCTTTCAGCTTTTTGGCTTTTTCCTGGCTTGGACGAACCTTGAATGATTTCATGCCTTCTAGGAGATGATTGAATTCGTCAACCAATTTGTTCAGGACCACTGCTTGCATACCGGCATGACGGCGCACTCCGGCAGCATCAAACATGACGATCACGCCTAAAATAGCGGAAATGGCAAACATGTTACTGGAAAAGCCCTCACGTAATCCAACGGCGGTGGAAAGCGCTGTCACGGCAGAAGAGTGAGAGCTGGGCATCCCGCCTGTGCTAAGCATCAAGGACCATTGCCAGGTTTTGGTGGCAAAAAAATGCAGAGGAATTTTGATGAATTGGGCAATTCCTATGGCAAGCAGTGCAGCCCATAAGGGGAAGTTTTCAAAAATATCCGCCACGGAAAATCCATTCCTTTCTACTGTACGCTTCTCTAGTTTATTGTAACAGAAGGGCGAACTCTTAATCCGTGAAGTTTTCGTTTGGATTTAAAGTCATTGCCAATCTGTGTTACCATGAAGACGAAAGGTGTGAAACGGAGGCGTGCATCCATGGGCTATCCCGGGCAGTATCTTCAGTTCATTGACAAATTCAATGAAGGTGAGTACTACGAATGTCACGATCTGCTGGAAGACATCTGGATGGAAGACAAATCCGATAAGTTTCTGCAAGGCTTATTGCAGCTATCCGTCGGACTGTATCACCAGGAATACGGCAATATAAAAGGTGCTCGCTGGATGTTTGGCAACGCACGAAAGTACCTGACCCGTTACGAACCCGTGCATTGGGGGTTGGACGTATCCAGTATTCTTCAATACATAGAAGCCTGCGAGAAATCTTTGCCAGAATCTGATGTCATTTCGTATGCAGAGGCAAAAGCCATGTCGTTTCCGTCCTTGCGTTTGCATGTAGACACATCGTGTTAAACACAAATGTGCCCATAATTGTATCCTATCACAGAGAAAGAGGGAAGAGTATATGCAAGTAACAGTGGAAAAACGATACCAGCTTGTAAATATCACGTGTGACGAATTGATCGTTCCACTTTGGAAAGGCGAAGAGCTGGCCCAAGTTTATCCGGACCTCGAAGCTGCTTTTGGAGGCCTACTTAGTGTCTTGCAGGGGGAGAAAGAAATTAGTGGCGATGCAAAGGCGATCGCTTTGATTCACAGCATGGGCAGAATGGCTGCCAAAAAGCTGATCGTAGTGGGGATGGGGGCACCGGAGAAGTTTGATTTTGTCGCTGCTCGCACTGCATGGGGGCGTGCAGCTAAGACGGTTGTTTCTAAAGGTACGGGCAAAACCGTTGTCATCGATTTGCCAACCACGGAGCATTTGGGAGCAGACAGACTGGCACAAGCGGTTACCGAAGCATTTGGACTTGCAGAATACAATTATGAAGGCTACCGCTTAAAAGCAAAGCGTGAATCAGATCCGATCGCAACTGTACGGATTCTGGCAGCAGACGACGCTGTAGATATCGCCTCGTCCGGGGTTCATGTCGGAAACGCACTGGTATCTGGAACCAACATGGCTCGCACACTGGTGAATGAGCCGGCAAACTATTTGACACCTCGTGCTTTGAAGGATGCTGCCGTAGATGTGGCGAAGCGTTATGGCATGGGGATTGAAGTGCTGGAAAAAGCGAAGCTGGAAGAGCTGGGCATGGGCGGCGTCCTCTCGGTTGCTAAAGGCAGCGAGCTAGAGCCGTATGTGGTCGCGATTAAATATCAAGGCAAAGACACGTGGGACGATGTTATTGGTCTGATCGGCAAAGGTGTTACGTTTGATACGGGCGGGATTTCCATCAAGCCGGTAGCTGGCATGGAAGACATGAAGTCAGACATGGGCGGAGCAGCTGCCATGATCGGTGCCATGGAAGCACTGGGTCAGATGAAGCCAAAAGTAAATGTGTTGATGGTGATCGGAACGGTCGAGAATATGCCATCAGGTACTGCTTTCCGACCAGGCGATGTCATCACGACCATGAGCGGCAAGACCGTTGAGATCATTACTACGGATGCAGAAGGTCGTCTGGTGCTGGCAGACTGCATTACATACGCCAAGCAGCAAGGCGTTTCGTGTATCGTCGATGCTGCTACCCTGACAGGTGGCATCGTGGTTGCTTTGGGACACTTCTGCTCAGGTGCCATGACCAATGACAAAGAACTGATGGATGAGCTTTTGTCAGCAGCAGATATTGCAGGTGAACGCTTGTGGCAGCTCCCGACATTCGATGAGTACCGCAGCCTGAACAAGAGCCGTTTTGCCGATCTGAAAAACTCAGGTGGACGCTACGGACACGGCATCATCGGTGGTGTATTCCTGCAGGAGTTTGTAGGCGAGACCCCATGGGTGCATCTGGATATCGCAGGGACAGCCTACACAGCCAGCACTGGGGATATGCAGCCAGCAGGCGGTACAGGTGTTATGACCCGAACGATTGCCCAATTTGTAGCGAGCCGCAGCCAATCCTAATCGTAAAAGGAGAGTTGAATCATGGTCCAAAATCCAAGCAATGAAGCACGGAAGCAAATCCTGGAGGAATCCAAAACCATCGCAGTGGTAGGGCTCTCCAACAAGCCTGATCGGACCAGCTACATGGTTTCCGCTGCCATGCAAAATGCAGGCTATCGCATCATTCCTGTGAACCCAGTGATTGCGGGTGAAACGGTATTGGGTGAGAAGGTCTTGGCCAGCCTCTCGGAAATCGATGAGCAGGTAGATATCGTCAATGTGTTCCGTAAAAGTGAGGATATCGTCCCTGTAGCAGAAGAAACGCTGAAAATGAAGCACAAGCCAAGAGTATTCTGGATGCAGCAAGGAATCGCAAACGATGAGGCAGCGAAGCTCGTTGGCGAGACTGGCATCGAGGTTGTCAACGATTTGTGCATCAAGGTCGATCATGCGCTTTTACGCATTGGGAAATAAGCGATTGCTGTAAGGAGTGGGGACACATGTTTTTCAATCAACAGACAGACGCCAAGCGTGACCGAATTCCACCCAACCAAAAACAGACGACAGGCTTTCCTGTTTTGCACTATGGAGATGTCCCTGAGTATACGGATCTTGCAACGGAGTGGAGCTTCCGCCTGTTTGGGCTGGTAGAAGAAGAAGTCACGCTCACCTACGAGCAGATGATGACTCTGCCAAAAGGCGGCACGACCAACGATATTCACTGCGTGACAGGCTGGAGCAAGCTGGACAACGAGTGGGAAGGCATCCCGGTAGAAGAAGTGCTGGGGCTGGTCAAAATCAAGCCGGAAACCAAATACGTGATGCTGCATGCTGAGCATGGCTGGACAGTAAATATTCCGCTTGCTGATTTCATGAAAGCTGGCAATCTGTTTGCCACGAAGCATAACGGTGAGGACTTGACGCCTGAGCACGGTTGGCCGCTTCGTTTTGTCATCCCGCATCTGTACTTTTGGAAAAGTGCGAAGTGGGTGCGCGGCATCGAGTTTATGGAGAAAGACAAGCAAGGCTTTTGGGAAAAGAACGGATATAATATGTACGGCGATCCTTGGAAAGAGCAGCGTTTTGCCTGGGATTGAAAGCGAGAAGAGGCGGGAAACCGCCTCTTCATTTTGGAAAGAACCTGAATCAGTCTGACAAAGTATGTTCTTGCAGCATGCCTTTTTTTCGTGCCTCTTGCCTTATCCATGAAAACAATAATAACGAGGCGGCGACTGCAATTGCCACGCCGATCGTCCCAAACCATGTGATGGATGACAAGGAAATCCGATCCACGGCGAGACCGCCGATTCCAGCTCCTGCTGCCATTGATAATTGCATCGTAGACTGGTTAAGCCCAAGCATGATTCCCGAATAATTCGGTTCAATTCGAATCAAATTATATTGCTGCGTAGGACCAGACGACCATGCTGCAAATGACCATAATACAAGGACGCCAACAACGATTCCCCAAGAACTGTTTAGACCAACAGTAACAGAAAGTAACAGGAAAGCCGCGATGTGCAGGAGCATTCCCCCGATTAACGTGAAAGAAACTCCCCATTTATCCGTACTGTAGCCGCCAAATTTGGAACCAATCAAACTGGCCAGGCCGAACGCCAACAATACTCCGCTGAGCACTTCTTCATGTAAACCCGCAACATTTAGAAGGTAAGGCGAGATGTAAGTATACGCGATAGAATAGCCGCCGAGCCAAAAGAAAGTAATGGAGAGACCAAGAGCGACTTTTTTGTTTTTGAGAAGAGCAAGCTGCTTGGTTAATGGTACGGGAGCATCCCCAATTACTCGCGGGATTGTTCGATAGAGAACAAAAATGGCGAGAAGTCCTGTTATGGCAATGAAACCGAACACTGATTTCCAGCCGTATGCCTCAGCAATCATTCGTCCGAGAGGAACCCCGATAATTAATGACGTAGTAAAACCCATTACTACGGTTGCAATCGAGCTTGCCTGTTTACCTTCAGGTGCGATTTTCGCTGCTATATCCAATGCGGTAACAACAACCATTCCTGCGCCTAAAGCCATTAGCACACGTGAAAGCACAAAAAGTCCAAAGCCCGGCAAAACAAAAGACATCATATTAGCTAAGACGAAAATTCCCAGTGCACCAACGAGCAGCTTTTGCCTCTCGATTTTTGCCGTCAGAGCCATCAAGATGGGGGTACAAATGGCATATACAAAGGAAAAAATGGTCACAAACTGCCCAGCCGAAGTAATAGAAATCCCCAGCGTATCCGAGATCTTGTCTAAAATACCTGAAATGACATATTCGGATGTACCGACTAAAAAACTTACAATCGCTAAAACATAAACCTTCCAACTGCTTGTTTTCAATTTCACCACTCCTAATTTTTTCACATCTATATATTATAAATTATCGATGTGTTGCACTTTAAAAAATCTACACATTGTAATATATCGATGTGTAGACTTAAGGCAAACTGAATCCTCAATAGAGCATTCAGCTTTTACTCATTAAATCTCGTTGTTAAAAAATGCACCGATTTTTCGTATCGCTTCTTCGTTTCTTTTGAAATACGTATACTTGCCGATCCGTTCCGCTGTTACCAGACCTGCCCGCTGGAGTATCGATAAATACTGGGAGGTTGTGGATTGTGTCATGTTCAGCGTATCCGTGATTTGACCAACACATACCCCAATTTTCCTCATATCAATCCCTTCGTGGGGCGTGAAGTATTTTTCCGGATCCTTCAGCCAATGCAAAATTTGCAATCTCGACTCGTTGGACAGCGCTTTAAAAATTTCAATTGGTTCCATACATATTATCATATCGAAAATTTTCGATGTGTCAAGCGTGCGTAATTTCGAGGTGATTGTCGTGGGGAAAAATATCGCCTTACTTTGGAAAGAGCAGCGTCTTGCCTCTATGATCGATGGCCTTGTCCATACTCCCTCGCGACGAATGGTCCACCCATGAGCAGTTCTTCCAACGGATCGTCAGTCGAGTTTACATTCTGGCTTTCCGTGATTTCGGCCGCAAAAGCTTCGGCATTATCACGGGGCTTATAGCCTAAGCGTTCAGCATCAGGGTTAACAAACCATGAGCGATCATTATCTGATACACCGTACAAAATCGAATATCCCACAGAGTCGGCTAGAATGCAGCGGCGAAAAAGCTGGACCGCGTCACCATGGCTGAGCCAAGTACTGAGGTGGCGAAGGTCTTGTGGGCGGTCCTCAAAGCTACAGATGCGAATGCAAACAGACTCTACTCCGTGTTTGTCAAAGTAGAGTCGCGCAAGATTTTCACCAAATGCTTTGCTCACACCATAAAGCGTATCGGGCCGAGGCAAGACGGACGAGTCAATGGTCTCACTCCTCGGGTAAAATCCGACAGCATGTATGCTGCTGGCAAAAATAATCCGCTGAACGCGGGCCATTCTGGCAGCTTCAAAAACATTGTATGTACCGGCAATATTCGCCTGTAGAATACGGGCAAACTCACTTTCGTCAGGAATTCCGCCCAAATGAATCACAGTATCAATCCCTTGCATGGCAGCTTCCAATCCGTCCGTATCCGCCAGATCTAAGCGGATAAACTCCTCATCCGTCTGCAAGTCTTGAATCAAATGGATATCGGTTAGCCGCAAGCGAAATTCATCCCGTAATTGGGTTCGCAAAACAGTGCCAATACGCCCAGCTGCTCCTGTAATCAATACCCGTTTCATCCAAATTCCCCCCTATGAGCATTTTAAACGAAAACTATTTCTGCCACTTCGTTAATACTACTAGCTGCTTGGGAAATATTAACTGACCTTGAGGCGTGTCATAATTTCGCCCCATGGAGCCTTACCAAGAACTTCAAATCCTAGCTTTCCATAAAGAGCGGCAGCGGCTTTGTTTTCAGGATGGTAGGCTACCGTAATATCTGTAGCATCAGGCTTTGCTTTGATTCTTTCAATAACCTGTTTCATGGTTTCAATTCCGTAGCCGTTCCCCTGGTGACTGGAATCGATCATAAGTCTATAAATCCAGTATTGCGAATCGTCAGGATCTAACCCGAACATGACAAATCCTACCATTAATTGATCTTTGTACACGGCAAGTGTTTCAAAAGTCGGCAAAAATTTTGACTGTGCCAAGGAATATAGATTAGAGGCGATAAATTGTTTTTGGTCTTCGGTGGGCTGTAACTCAATACATTCTTCCCAGTTTTCAGAAGTTACTTCCTTTAGGGTAAGGGTCACAATGCTATCTCCTTTAACGTTTGTTCCCATTCCAAATCACATCTGTCTTTTTAACGAATAGCACGAAGGGAATAAACTTCACATATTTTTTGGATATATTTTACAATTTTTTCGGGCTTTAGAGCAAGCTGGTTTTTTTAACTACTAAACACAACTGGTAATTATATTGATCGAAACCAAAAAAGGGGGCCAGCAATCGACGCCGCCCCCAATTCAAAACAAATGTATTCAAGCAATTTATTCGTAGCGTGTACTCTTCTGTCCACTCGGTCCGCAGGGTGGAAAACGCCACGAGTTCGGCAAAATAAACAGAATCCGCACATCCCATTCGGAATTTTAAAAAGTGACTATTTTTTCCAAATATCGTCTTATGAGTAAGGCTCAACGTCAAAAAAGATAGAGGATACACGTATGACCATTCTAAGGCGTTATCCTGTACTCACAAGCAGCGCTCTGCTAACAGCGCTATTGCTCCTGTCACCATCCTTGAGCACAGTCATGGCAAATCAGACTGGTAACCAACAAGGAGCAGCTCGCTTTCAGGAAAATCAGTTAAGCGATAAAGCAAAACTAACGGAGCAAAAGTTGCAAATGCTCGTCCCCGCGCTGGATGACACATCTAGACATATTACCTTGGAAACGAAAGACCAGCCTGTGTACGAAATCCGTTATGACAAAAATAATGAATTCTTTGCTAGAGCCTATATCCATGCAGAAACTGGGAAACTGCTTACGTATTCATTGAATGACAATGATCTAGAAATTCCTGATAACAAGCTTGCTTATAAGAGCGCCGATACCTTTATGGAGGGGTGAATCCAGATAGGGAGAATCCACATGAGTATGTAGTAGAGTTTGTACCATCTGCTGATGGACTTCCTTTGGAATACGGACGATACAATGGTATGGGTGTAAATGGAGTCACGAGGAAAATCACATGGTACAATCAAGAGCCCGACCAAAAGCCCACCAAGCTCCCGGATAAGAAGATGGCTGTTTCCACAGATGCAGCGGCCAAGGCCCTGCTGCTGGAACCCACTGAACTGCAATACATCTACCCAATCCTGAACGGAAAGAGGTCAGCCAAACCGGTCCTTGCCTATTCCATTAATGGTAAAAATATCAATGCTCTGACAGGAAAGGTAGAAGAGTAAGTTAATGTAACCTTCACCCAACAAAAATAGGAGGCAGATATGTATGAAGATAAGTGATAGAAAGGGATTTTGGAAAGCACCGTCGATTCTTTTGCTTTCATCCGTACTGATACTAGGCATTATTGAAGATGGAAGAGCACTGGCACAGGCGGCTGAGCAAAAAACGGAAAAGATTCTTTCTGAACAAGAGGCTATTGCATTCGCAAAAAAATGGATGGCAGTACCTGCACGTTTTGAGTATGACTATGGAGTATACGCCGAGCCATATGAAGTGTTACGTACACCCTATGGAGCATGGGTTCTTCATTGGACTCATCCAAATCATTCAAGAATCCTGTATAAAATTCATCCCGTCTCAGGGCATTTGCTAAATTACGACTACATTGACGAAAAAAGCGAGACCACTGTCCCAATTACAACGAAGAGAAAGCAAATTGCACTTGAAGGAGCATTGCAGTTTCTCACAAAAGTCATGACTTCAGAGGAACGAACGCAGCTGGCGGAGCCACAAGAAGGTATGTACAGAAGCGACAACTCTGAACCATATCATTTTATTTTTGATAGAGTAAAAAAAGGTGTTCCTTTTAAAGGAAATTATATCGCTGTTACCGTGAGAGGAGACGGAAAAGTTCTGGGTTTCAAGCGGATATGGTCTGAGGGAGAGATGCCCGACACAAGCCGTATTATCTCGGAGAAGGAGGCTCGTGAGCTGCTAGAGCAAAACACCGAGCCAACCATGCATTATAAGCGTGTTTACAGTGGAAATGATGAGTCGAAATACATGCTGGTTTATGATTATCTACCCACCGATCCGCAATTTGTAGATGCGATCTCAGGCGAGATGATTGATGAAAATGGAAGGGTGGCGAAACCCAAACCGATCAAGAGTTTGAAGGAAATGCCTCCTGTGGCAGCCCCAACAGAGGGAAAAGGGTTTAGCGGTGTATTTACCTATGAGCAAGCAAAGGAAAGCGCAATTCACTATCTGCAAACGACGTACCCTGATCTGCAAGATGATATTTATATGCTCGATTCACAATCAGATGATATAGATTCGTACGATGGCAAGCCGCGATGGCAGGACTATTTCGTAAAATTTGGATGGTTGAAAAATGGCATTCTTGTTGGCGATAGGGATTCAAATTTTTCTCTATATGTTACCCCACGAACAGGTGAAAGTGGTTACGGGAAAAACCCGCTTGCTCCACCAGTGATTGACGACAATAACAAGCAGATAGTAGACATGGCATCTGCCAAAAAAACGGAGCAGTCCATGAAAAAATCACTCGAACTCTACTACTTTCAACCGAAAAGAGACGTAGACGAGGACGAGGAGCCAAAACCGCGGCTTGTATACCGCCTCAGTGGAGATAATGGAGTTGTTGACGCGCACACGGGGAAATGGATTAGCTATCAATAATGGCGGATAGACAATGCTCATCTTGTCATTGGTGGGGTTGATTTTACCAAAACGGTAAAGTTGAAAAAACCCCACCAAACGGTGAGGCCAAAAAAATAAAACTACTCTTCTGTAAACATCTCGGTGTTTGAATCTCCTTCTTTACTTCCGCCGACTACAACCAATTTAGCTTTATACTGGGTACCAGCCACCAGTCCGTCGATTTGGGCCATACGGGATTCGGAGTTTAATCCGCCACTGTTATCAGTCCAAACAACATTAGCTGGATACCATGTTGTTCCCCCATCAGTTGACAGCTTTAGAGTAACACTGCTTGCTCCTGTAGCTGGGCTGAACGCAAACATAGCGGTAGGCATATGGGAGAAAACATCGTGGAGCCTAAAATTATCAATTGGTCTGGACTCAGGTTCGCTATTCTCGTCTTATTCCTTTTTCTCTCTCGGTTTTATAACGAGCCTACACCGTGCAGGCGACTTTCATCGCACACGGCGTTCCATCAACGAATCGCAAGGTTAAAACTCTTACAATGGGCAAAAAGATCATACCATCCACCAATAAACAAGGAATAAACAACGCATTTGACAACAGAGGAATGATAGCTCAATTCTGCGAATGGCAATTGTGAGAGCTCGGCGGATGTCCTCGGCAGGGTTGGGCCAGTGCCCAACTTTTTTCGTTGCAGATTTTTGCAAAAAGTTTTTCCAAAATTCGGGTGAAAAGTAGGTAGACTCAAGAAAAATGATTACTATAATGGAAATAACAGACATACATAGAACGAACATATCAGATAGAAACGTGAGTTAGCCTTAGCAAGAAAACGATTTGAGGAGGTATCCTGTGGGAAGATCATTCTAGTGGACGAGGGAGGAGTAGGGACTCAAAGAAGAGCGTCTACAAGATGACTATCTACAGGAAACGCTGGATATCCGTACAGAGGATTTTGACCATTTCATAGGGATTACGAGTTCGTGGCAAGCCGTAGAAAAGCTGTCGGAGCTTGTAGGAATTCCTTTGTGGAGTGATTCTGAGTGGATTCCACACGACGAAAATCTCCGAAATCGCTTTGGAAAATATGAATTTCATCTTGAAAATAAATGAGCCAGTCAGGCACGGCTCCCCGGCTTTAGCTTTCGTTGAAAGACTATGAAGAGTGGAGGTGAACGAGGAATGGCGACTGACGTCTGGGACAACATTTTAAAACAAATCCAAACGATATCACAACCGATTTTTTCAACGGTTAATCCTCCTGCAACAGAGGATGAAATAACTCTTTTGGAAAACACATTGGCCGTTCAACTTCCGATGCGTTTTCGGAATTATCTGTCTATATTTAATGGCCAACAAGAGCAAGAGCCTTTTATCGGATACAACTCCTTTTTGTCTATACCAGCTATCATCGAAACATGGTCGATGATGAATGAGTTGTTTGAGGACGAAGAACAGGTGGATTGGATCGACGAAGACCGTATCAAGCCTCTGATCTGGAGTAAAAAATGGATTCCGTTTACCGATTTTGAAGGATCCACACATAAGGAGGCGTGAATGAAGCTGGCTTTTTATTGGATAAATATGGAATCCTAGTAGACATGTTTTTCGACCGTAGCTTGCAGGTAAAACTCGCAATACAAAATGAATATCATACGGAAACCAAAAAGGGTACTCCGTTTATCAGTAATCTTGCAGTTAACGAGCGATGCTAGCTGACCACAATCGTAAACTTAGATCAAGTAAAAACAGATCATCGGTATCCTCCAAAGATCGATTGGTTAGTTTTTCGATTTTTTTCAATCGATAAAGTAAAGTATGTCGATGTAAATTTAATGCCCGTGAGGTTTGACTGACATTCCCTTGATTTTGAATATACGCTTTCAACGTTGCAATAAGATTGAGTCCGCGTTGCTCTTCGTATTTAATCAGAGAACCGATGGTTAAGTAGGTAATCTCCTGTATTTCCGGACTGTTGGCAAGAGTGAGCAGCGCCCGATAAAAACTGGTGCTGGAATAAGTGCTTCGATGACCTGGCCCTTTTTGACGGGAACCAATATCTAGCGCATTTCTGGCATCAATAAAGCTTTCGTGAAATGTTTTGACGCCAGCATAATTTTCACCAATCCCCCAAGACAAGACGAGGCCAGGTACAGATTGTGTAAGCTTGCTTTCGATACGATCGAGAAACTGCTTCACATAATGTTCTACTTGCTGATTGGATACCTCAAAAAAAATGATAAAGCGTTCTTGCTGATACGTTTTCATTGTTGCACGCTTTAAGAAACTTCCAGCAAGTGATATTTGTTCTTCGACTGAATTGATTAACGTATACAACCATTGTTCGTACGAGGTTTCGAGCGCTTTTTTCTCCCTGTTCTCGTACAATTTCTCGGCATTTTCAATCGCACCAATCATGCAAACATACGGGAGAGCCAGGTTATACCCCATTGATTTCGCACGTGAAAAAACGGTGTCCCATGAATCGATTTCTCCTTTTGCAAGGCTCCATACAAAATCGTCTCGAAGGCGCATTTCCACTTCCTGCACAGCTTGTTCCCTTTGAAACCACAGGGTGATTGTCGCAATGATATTACTCATCATGTTTATTTTTTCGTTACTAATATGGTTTGTTGTTTCATGACCCAGCGCCAATAGTAAATAACCGAACAGCCTGTCAGCGGATTGAATTTTGTACTGAATAATAGATGGATCAAAAATGTCTGGTTGAACAAGGTGCTCTGAATTTTCACTTTTGCCCTTCACTTTACCCTCGTGATTTACGATAACAATCGGAATCCCCGAAGCCTGATAGATTAATGCTGCGGCATCGGAAAGAGGGGAACCATTAATAAATAGATGGAGCAGCTGTTTCTGCAATTCTTCAAATTGCTGAAATTTCGTTTGGCGCCAATTGTGCACTTCGGTTAAGACCGCTTCTGTAATATCAGCAAAACGGATTTCCCAAGGGATTTCAATGATCGGGAATTGGTGCTGTTCGGCCAATAGAAGGATTTCCTCCGGTATGTCTTTTATATAACGACCTGTCGCAATCGCCAAGGCAACTGCTTCCGACTCGATGATATCTTGAACGAATTCCCTCAAAGTCCCTGAATCATTACAGCCGATTGCTGTGGTTAAGACCAATTCGTTTTTACGTATGAAATCTTCGACTGGAAGCTCGATTACCGATATCGTTTCGATTGAACGCGAGGGTAGAGACGAAGAGGCTGTTCGAACATTTGCTTGTTGCATGATGGGGATATGCAATAGATCCATTAAAGTAAACGTCATAATGACCTCCTGAATTTCAAGTAGGAATGAGTGGATATTGACTCAAAGAGGTACGTTAAACTGGATAATAATCTGCTACGTGGACTATTTCTTGATTCGATTTGACACAGAACATTATAATTGATCCTTTTAAAAAAGAGTTAACTGTTTTTTGAATTATCTATTTTATCTATAAAAACGGTATCAAACTTCATACAGGTTGTTGGATGTTATCACCTCCAAACCTCACTAAGATAATCACATGGTTCCATCCTAAAGCTCTCAGTTAAGGAGATGACACACTTGAGTAATCAAAATTTTAACAATATTCAACTCGGCACAAAAACAGTTTGGGCAGGGGAAAAAGAAGTACTCGTACATGGCGCATCACAAGTGCCTGTCGTGGTGAGCGTCGCCTACACATACGACGATATGGATGAATGGTTCGATGTTGCAACAGGGAAAAGACCTGGACATATTTACGGGAGAAATACGAATCCGACGGTACAGGCATTTGAAGACAAGGTGCGTGCACTCGAAAATGCCGAAGCGGCTACAAGCTTCTCCACGGGAATGGCTGCCATTAGCAACGTTTTGCATACGTTCTTAAAGCCTGGAGATCGGGTTGTCACGATCAAGGATACGTATGGTGGTACGAATAAAATTTTCTCAGAGTTTCTGCCTAAGCTAAACATTGAAGTGACACTTTGCAATACTGGCAACCATGAAGAGATGGAGGCAGAAATTGCCAAAGGGTGTACAATCGTCTATCTGGAAACGCCAACAAATCCTACAGTAAAAATTACCGATATTGAGCGTATGGCAAAAGCGGGAAAAGCCGTTGGAGCATTGGTTGTCGTTGATAATACTTTCGCTACACCAATTAATCAAAATCCTCTGCAACTTGGGGCCGACCTCGTTTTACACAGTGCAACGAAATTTTTGGGTGGACACGCCGATGCATTGGGTGGCGTTGTGTGCGGCTCGAAAGGTTTAGTAGAGCAAATCTACCATTATCGTGAAATTAACGGAGCGACGATGGACCCTTGGGCTGCTTATCTTCTACTAAGAGGAATGAAGACGTTAAAGCTACGTGTAGAACAACAAGCGAAGAACGCTATGGCCATTGCCAAATATTTGGAGCAGCATGAGCTCGTCGAGCAGGTATTCTATCCCGGGCTGGAAACACATGTACATCATGCTATTGCCAAAAAACAGATGAGAGGATTTGGCGGCATGCTAAGCTTTTCACTTAAAGGTGGCATGGATACCGTACGCGTTGTTCTTCCAAAATTGAAATACGCCAATCGTGCTGCAAACCTCGGAGCGGTAGAAACGACTTATGGACCTGCGCGTACAACGAGCCACGTGGAATGCACCGTAGAAGAAAGAAAAGCACTGGGAATACCAGAAGGTCTTGTACGTTTGTCTGCTGGTATTGAGGATACGGAAGATTTAATTGCCGATTTGGAACAAGCCTTTCAGTCTCTTTCAAAAGCATCTTTGAGAGACTAATAGAGCTGGAGGCTTTTTAAAGATTCGCTTAACAAATTGGGGAGTCAATTGACTACCTACTTTATTTCTCTAGATGGCAACGAGAATTGCACTACTCATAACTCACTACCCCTGGGAGAAATCCTAGGGGTTTTTCTTTCAAATGACGCGAAAAAATATGAACATTTTAGTGTGTATTCGTATTCCACATCGAACCAACGCCATTCCACAGCAGGGGAGCAGGTGTGTCAAACTGCCTCATCCATCGACAGTTATTTGCTTGGGCTAAGTGCTTCAGATAATATGAAGTTACTCCGAATGATCATCGTGCAAACCCAAAAAAATCTTGTTGAATCGTATGAACTGTTGTGGTCAAGAGCGGAACAGGATGTACAACGATCGATCTCATAGATTACCAACAATACGATTGAAATGAGGTATGCAATGTGAAAATCGACGTTAATCAGTTAGCAGAACATTTCGCACACATTCCTTTTCAAGTAGAAGGAGTATATCGATATGCGAGAAATCCCGGTGTGCCTCACGCCGACTATACAGATTCTTATCCTGGATTTGTGTTTCCACTTACAGGGAAGGTGCAATTTCAATTTAATGGTACGCCTTATATTTTCTCCCCAGGAAAAGTGGTACATGGCGGTGCAAAAATGACTCTGGCTCAAAAAATGTTTGGTAAAACCAACTGGGAATATATTCTTGTCCAATATCGGATATGTAACGCAGAACTGGAAGAGTCTAGCTTTTCTCATCAGCATTTTGAATTAGTAACAGGACAATCCCCTCGTCTGATTGAATTAATCATGCGTCTTTGGCATGTGTATAATCAGCCTGGAGGCCTTTCGAAGTTACAGACCGAAATGCTGTTTCGAGATGTACTGAATGAAGCCTTAGTATGTGTTGCAAGTAGGCAAAATAGCAGTGAATCACATGCTTTGTTCGAGCGAGTCTCTCATTATATTCATGAATACTATGATCAAAGTCTTACAATAGCATCGCTTGCAGAGCAATATAACGTGAATCGAAATCGACTTTCTTATGTATTCAGAAGACATGCAGGTATGGGACCAGCAGAATATTTATTAAAATATCGGATCAACAGGGCACAAGAAATGCTATTCACAAGTGATGTGCCCGTACAGCAAATTGCGCAAACGGTTGGAATTGCCGATCCCTTTTACTTTAGTAGAGTGTTCAAGAAGCAATTAGGCATTTCTCCCACTGAGTATCGAGAGAAGTTCATCAATAATCCATGCTAATTTCAACAGAGATCCATTCTCATTGAAAAATGGCTTTACTATACTAATGGCAAGCCAAAGAAAACATCATTTCGGAGGAATTGCCTATGCAAAAGATGAAAGGCCTGCTAATCTCCATGCTATTATTAGCAGGCATTCTAGCAGGTTGTAATGGAACACCTGAAAATAAAGGCACAACTACTGAAAGTGCATCTACACCAGAAGGGAATCTAGAGGCACCTGGTTGGCCAAGAACTTTTAAGGATTCGTTAGGTAAAGAAATTGTGATCGAGAAAAAACCGGAAAAATTGGCCGCACTATGGTACTTTTATCCTGAAATATTAGTTGCATTAGGGGAACCACCTGCTGCTTCTACTGAAAAAGAGTATCTATCCTCTTTATCTTATTTAAAAGGAAAGCTGGATTCAGCTGAAGAATTGGGAGATAAAGTGTCTCCTAGTATCGAGAAAATTCTTTCTATCGAGCCTGATTATATTTTAGCAACAGAACAGCATGATAAAATGTATGATTCACTGGAAAAGGTTGCGCCAGTCATTACGTTAAACACCAAGGACATCTATAATGATTGGCAATATGGGCTTCGTACAATAGCCAAGATTATGGGAAAAGAAGACGAAGCGGAAAAAGTAATAGATAAAATGATGAAAGACATTACAACAGGACGTGTGGCATTAAAGTCGATGGAAGGAGAGTCAGTCGCACTTATTCTGTCTTGGGATGGAAAAACGTTCAATGTTTTAGGGGAAGGAAATCCAGTCTATAAACTTGCGTTTGATAAAGAAAAAGGACTGGGGCTTACACCTGATGGTGCTTTCAAAGGTACAAGTAATGAATTTACTGCGTTTGAAGGGATTTCAACTGTTCAAGCAGACCATATTTTCCTGATAGGTGATATAACAAAAAAAGAAGGATTAATGAATGACTTAAATCAAAGCAATGTCTGGAATAATCTGAATGCCATGAAGAAAGGCCACGTCTATTTAATGGATACTTCCGCTATTACTGGTGGCCCATTAGCGATCGAATACGCTTTACAAAATATAACTGGTGCCTTGCGCAAGCCCTAAAAAGCTGTGAAGAATTCTTCCAGCGAAATCAACGGTACAATGCAGGTCCAAAAATAAGGAGGGATCCATATGCATTACCAAGTCATTAGTCTGAATGAGGAGCTATCTAAATTCAGCGATCTTTGGTCTCCGAAAGTCATTGGTGAATTAAATGACCATCTATTTAAAATCGTTAAGATTGCTGGCGATTTTGAATGGCATGAGCATCAAGGTGCCGATAAGTTATTTATGGTGCTCGAAGGAGAGATGTTCATCGATTTTCGTGATGGTCAGGTGAAAATTTCCAAGGGGGAGATGTTTATTGTCCCGGGAGGAGCCGAACAAAAGCCTTTCGCCGAAAAGGAGTGCCATATTTTGATTATGGAGCCTAAGGCGTAGTAAACACTGCGGTACGGAGTCGGAATTAGCCGCTGATTAGTTGAAAGAACTGTGGTATAAGCTGTTCAAAGCAGAATTGCCTTCACCGGACAACCGGAACAGTAGGTGAGTGTGAGGAAAGCCCTTGAGTTATTCAAGGGCTTTCTCCTTTTCTTCCGAGTGAGGCTGACCCCTCAAGCCGAGGTACCCCTTCATTTGTCAACAACGTGCCTTCAGCTCTTGTATTTGCTCGATATGTCGCTGTTCATGTACATACAATAGCTCCACCCATTGATCCAAGGGAAGGTGACCCAAAATCGGATGCTTAACGGCAACTGTCTTTAGAATCGCTCTGTCCTCTACTTTACTCAGAACATCCAAAAAATTGTGTCTGGAATCGTGTAGCATTTGAATGATTTGCTGGACTTGAAAAGGCTCGGGGCTTGGCTCTGAAATCTCAGGTGCCTGGATCTTATTGGATCTGTCAGCTACATATTGAATCGGAATGTATTCTTTGTCGGTGGGGTTCAATTGCTTGAGTCCATTCACAATTGCTTTTGCGAACAACGTGTCGATAATGACCAAGTGATGACAGACCTGTGCAATACTCCACTTATCCTGCTCAAATCGCCGATTGAAATCTTCATCGCGAATAGAAGAAATCTCATATAGCAGTGTTACTCTGGTTTTTGATAAGTTCTCTTCAAAGTAATCCATACGAACCCTCCTTTGAAATCAGTATCTTCCATTTATTGTAACAAAATTCTGGGTAGATAGTACTTTAAGTTATGGAATTGTAAATTAATCTGGGCATAGGCTAATAATGGGGGCTTCAGATTATACTTGCCAAAAAGAAACGGCTCAATTTCCGTTTATCCTAGTTCAGAAGGGAATTGTTAAGATGGATCTCTCGGCCAAAATGAGCAATTTTAATAGCAGTACGGCAACTTTTCTTGCAGCGATGAGCTATCAGACCTATCTGTTATTTTTGGGAGAAAGGCTAATCTTACCAAAAGGATTTAAGCTTCGCTATACGATCCGTGCGTTTGCTGATGTAGAGAATCCGACGGAAAATGTATACGGTTTTATTGCAGAGTCAAAAGATCAAATCATCGTAGCCTTTAGGGGATTCGCTGCCTATCCTGCCGATCTTTTAGCAGCCTATGACATCCTCCAGGCTCCGTATCCCTTTGTGAAAGATGGAGGCAAAACCTCAAGAGGGTTTACGAGCCTTTATCAGTCGACAAGGGATGCCTTAATCCGAAAGCTGAATAATTTATCGAGTTCAAAAAAGCTATTTGTTACTGGCCACAACTACGGTGGTGCTTTGGCAACATTAGCTGCTTTAGATATTGCAGTAAATACGAGGTTTGAGAATCCCGTTATTTATACGTACGGTAGTCCACGTATTGGAGACCCTGATTTTGTTTTCCGATTCGATCAAGTGGTAAAAAATAGTGCACGAATAGTTAACGTTCATGATCCATATCCTACGTTCCCCGATAAAAAGTATCCGCCCCCTTTTACAGCAGAGGGTCTATACTATCAACACGTAAAAACAAAATTCCCGATTGCCTTCCAGTTGAATAATACTCCCCGTAATGATGCCATTTCCTGTTACTTTAAAAGCCTCAGTCAATTTAATTCTGATTTTTCACAATCCTTATGCGTTGAAAATCCTGGTTTTTGTCCCGATACCGAAATGTGTTTTCCCTTTGAAGGCGCATGCAAGTCTCCAAAGGCTTGATTAGTAGAAGTAGAAAGGAGTTACAGTCATGGATCGCTCAGGTTCAACTGGCAGCTTTAACAGAGAAGATGCGATTTTGCTTGCGGCGATGATCAACCAGTCCTATCATCTTTTTGAAACAGAATCACTTGTTTTGCCAAAAGGCTTCAGCCTTCGTTATACCATTCGAGCGCTTGCTGGAGTAGAGGAGCCAAAGCTGGAAGTGTTCGGCTTTATCGCGGAGTCAACAGATAAAATCATTGTGGTTTTTCGGGGCACGCGAACCTTTAACGATAATGAGTCGGACCAAGACTTATATCAAATCCCGTACCCTTTTTTCAAAAATGCTGGGAAAACTCATCGCGGATTCACATGTATTTATCAATCAACGAGAAACGACCTGATCAAAGCTGTAAGCAAGCTGCCAAAATCGAAGAGACTATTTGTGGCTGGGCACAGTCTCGGGGGAGGATTAGCTGTACTCGCTGGTTTTGATTTTGCCGTGAACACGAAGTTTAAAAATCCTATCATGTATACGTATGGCAGTCCTCGTGTCGCAGACCCTGTCTTTGCTTCCCGATTCAATGAAAAAGTAACAAATAGCGTTCGTATTATGAATGTACATGATATTATTCCTACATTACCGGCCAAAGCATATTTGCCGCCTTTTACAAAACACGGGTTGTACTATCGACATGTTCATACGAAGTATTTATTGTCTTTTCAGCTGAACAGTGTAGCCGTCCGCAATCATGAGATCGTTTGTTATTATAAGTTTCTCAGTGAACAGGCCCCGGATTATACAAAAGCATTATGTGAGGAAAATCCCGGATTTTGTCCCGATACAGCGTTATGTGTTCCATTGGAAATCATGTAATAAAGTAAATATGGGCACCGTATTGCAACAATCTCACTGTAAAAGAAGGCCGCCAAATGCGGTCTTTTTGGCTTTGCATGCGGGGCTTCTCGGAGGATTCAGAAAGAAAACGTCGTAGTTAAATTTGAGGAGTTTCTTCGTACAGAAAGGGTGGTAGCTCAATATGGCAACGTCCAAAAAAGATATAAGAACCTG
This sequence comes from Brevibacillus sp. SIMBA_040, assembly GCF_046535075.1. Classification (NCBI taxonomy): domain Bacteria; kingdom Bacillati; phylum Bacillota; class Bacilli; order Caryophanales; family Paenibacillaceae; genus Brevibacillus; species Brevibacillus sp. SIMBA_040. The sequence continues at coordinate 293,205 of NZ_JAWRXI010000001.1, read as the reverse complement.
TAACAAAGGACATCAATACTATAAAAGCAGCGATTGTCCTTCCTGCCCGATCTGCGAGAAAAAGCGTAAACCTGATAGTGAGTTTCTTTCCCTACTTTCAGCGCCAGCGAGACGGGCGTTGGAACATCATGGGATAACTTCCTTGCAGCAGCTCTCTCAGTACAGTGAAAAAGAGATTCTCCAATTTCACGGTATGGGTCCCGCATCTTTACCTAAACTTCGAACTGCTTTGCAGGAAGAAGGGTTGTCGTTTAAAAACTGACTCAAAAATGAAGTGTTACTGGGTTCAGAGCAGGAATATTGAACAGATAATCTTTAAAAATCGGGTATGCAGGCACAGGATTCGGTTAGGGTCCTGCGCCTTTTTTTCTAAAATCAGGCAGGCATTAAGTACCTTTTTGCTCCAATCTAACAATCTTAATGTTGTTTTAACGTTTTCTTTATGTTGGATATCTACTATTTATGGTGTAACAAACAACAAAACGCACACAAAAACAACAGAAAGGCGGAATGATATCAGGATAGTATTGGTAAAGCGGATAGGCGTCGTGACGAAAAACAGATGAGGAGAGATCCATAATGAAAAAAATGGTATCAAGTATAGCCGCTTCTGCCATCTTGTTGGGTGGAATCCTGCCAGTCGTTGATTTCGTTCATGCAAATGACAAACTTTCTGAGAAAAAGATGACGATGACATTTGACGTGATCAGTGACATCCAAGGAGACCTTCGAGATTTTGGTCATGTTTTGCAAGACATCAATAAGGAAAATCCAATGTCCGAGGCGCTGATCATTAACGGCGATATTACTCCTCGCGGCTACGATTTTGAATATCAAGCCGTGCAAGATGTGCTCGATAAAAATCCTCACCCCGAAAACGTGTGGTACAGCATCGGTAATCATGAGTTTTATGTGCCAAAGTGGAAGAATCCCCAAACGCTTGCACAAAGTACATGGCCAAACGGCACAACGGAAGAAGAGTTGTTCGATAACTTCTACCAATTCAGCGGAGAAGACAAAGTCTATCACCAAAAAGAAATCAATGGATATCCCTTACTTTTCCTAGGCACAGAAAAATACATGAAATATCACGATCCAAAATTGTGGGATGAAGTATACATGAGTGACGAGCAACTGGATTGGCTGAAAGAAAATCTGGAGCATTACAGCAAGCAGGACAAGAATAAGCCCATTTTCGTATTCTCTCACCATGTGCTTCCGGACAGTGTCTCAGGCTCCAGACAAAATCCATACTTGAACGATTACCTGAATGTGGACAAGCTCCTTGACATCTTGAAAGACTATCCGCAAGTCGTTTTCTTCACGAGCCACACCCATTGGGATCTGAACCTGCCGGACTGGGCAGGCAAAAAGAAAGTCGAAGGCGGAGACAAACGCGGTTTTACCGTCGTAAACACGGGCGGAATTGAAACGGGATGGATGTCAGTTGGTCCAGACGGTGGCGAAAAAGTTGCGCCGGATGGAGGGGCTTTCAAGCAAGGGCTGCGCTTGCAGGTGTACGGTGATGATGTCGTTATCCAAGCATATGATTACCAACACGACAAAGTAATCAAGGCGCTCGACATCCATAATGGAAAAATCGAGCAGTTGCCGCCGGATGTCCAGGCAGATGATAAGAATAATGTGCTTGTCGGCGCGACGCGATACATGGAGTACGCGGTTGGCAACCAAAAAAACTGGCAGGATTTTGATCCCGAAAATCCACCAGCATTTCCAGGAAACCAGGTCGTGTTTGTCCGTCATAAAGGTGAAATGAACCTGGAAGACGGCAAGCCAATCATGGTCAAATTCAAAAAGTAACGGGACTGCCGTACATTGTTCGTGATAAGAGGGCCGATCGGGTCCTCTTTTATTTGTCCGTGCTGGCAGAACATGAACATCCCTAACTGATCGATCAGCTAAAGCTAAGCCCTTCTGGAGAAATCCTAAGGGATTTTTTTTCGTTAAGAAATGTAAGTAGGTAGGAATGTTTGGGCATACTAGTTCTCATACACTGTTAACAACCTTTTTCAACCCTCACTAGATAGTGGGGGACTTTTTCATTTCCAGTGGGAAAAACGATACAACATTGCTCCAGGACAGCTGATTCCTGCCATCATAGAAGATAGGGGACAGCGCCGGCTGGGGCAACTAAAATGGGGTCTTGTTCCTTACTGGTCAAAGAAAAAGCCCCGTCCACCTTGTCGGTGGAGGGGGCTGCGACTACCAGACACTGTCGTAGGGTCTCGTCGAATTCCAGTGTCTTCTGTGATGGGAGACATCACAGTCATGTTCGTCTAAATTTTTGAAATTGAATTATAGGTGGATTAATGAATCTTTGGAGGCTCAGACTTCATCGTATCGTTAAGTTGGGTCACAAAAACACCTTCGTTCGGGCCAGGGTTATTTCGAAACATTTTCGCTTCTTCGACCAGAACTTCGTCTGTATCCGTACCAAGTATCTTTATCGTTGCATCAATGAATGACGCAAGTGGCATTGCACGCGGTTCATCGTTGTTGCTTTGAACCCATGGTGGCACAATTTCTATTACTTTTACCGATGTGTCTTTAAGCAGGTATCTTTGGGACAGCGTATAGGTATGAAGAGCTGCCTTCGTCGCGGAGTATACAGCAGTTGCCGCTAACGGAACAAATCCAAGTATCGAAGTCGTGTTGATGACAACGGCTTCTTCTTTGGACTTCAAATGGTCGATTAATGCAGAAGTCAACCGAATCGGATCTAACAAGTTTGTGGCGACTGTCGAAACCAAAATATCCTCATCAATCACGCCCGCCGCGTCATCGGGTTGAATGATGCCTGCGTTGTTAATCAAGACATTCAAATCCGGGAATTCTTCGATTAACTGCTTGGCAGCCCCTTCTATACTGGCAGGGTCTTGTACATTCAATTCCATTCGGGACATGCCGGGATTCGCTTTGATTGTCTCCTCCAAACGCTCTTTACTTCGACCAGAGATAATAACTTTATTTCCTAGATGGTGGAGTGCTTCTGCTAACGCACGTCCAATTCCCGAACCACCACCTGTAATGAAAATCGTGTTTCCTGTAAGTTTCATAATTATACCTCCTCTTAATTTGAACATATGTTGAATTACCAAAATATGTTTTATATAGTGAATGTATCAGTGCGATAAATGGGGTTCAATGGTTAAAACAAGCTCGGTTGTTGATTTTTCAACAGAGGGCTTTGAAGTGATCATTTTTTGGATGGGATAAAGGGGAGAAGGATATGGCCAGGCGTATTCAAAAATCGAGACAAGCGATTATAGATGCTTTTATGAGGCTGATGTCAGAAAAGGAATTCGAGAGCATAACGATCAATCAAATTGCGGTAGAAGCAAATGTCAATCGAGGAACAGTGTATTTGCATTTTGATGACAAATACGATCTGCGCGAGCAATGTATAGCAGCTCAAATTAACCAGTTACTTCGACATTGTATGTCTGGAGATCACCTAGTTCATCTCCCTTCCAAAACCGCATTACTTCACACTTTTGAATATTTGGAGCAACATGCTTCTTTCTACTCCATAATGCTGAAGAGTAAGGGAAGCACAGTATTTCGAAATCAAATGGAGACCATGTTCGGGGAAAGTCTGAGTGAATATCTGGATTCAATCAATCTCGATAAGGAAATGAACAGGGACATTACGGTACAATTTTTAACTTCAGCAACAGTGGGTATATTGGAATGGTGGATTATCCGTTCGATGCCATATCCCCCATCGGTCATGGTTGAACAATTTTGGAATTTGCTGAACCGAGGTGTCGAAGGACACGAACATCTTTCCCTTGGAAGTCGCTAATTTGGCGGCTTCTTTTGTATTAATGAAGGCTTGCAGATTAATGAAGAGTTTTCTTAGGTTAGATAGGGGGAGGGGGATAATTGAGAGTATAAAAAAACATCTTGAACCTCGTATGAATGTGCGCAGTTTAAGATGGGATCTTTGATTATAAAAATGCACGTCTAATCTTACTTAGTCATTGACTGTTAGAGCTTGTCGTTGCGGATGCCAATTGTCCAGAGATAATAAAGTTGTAGACTGGCAGTTGAGTTAAGCTAACGGGCAGTTATGCGAAACCCTAAAAGATATTCCAGGAAGAAAGTGGAGTATCCATTGAGAATCAATATTATTTCTGAAAAGGGGAGTTCATTGTCTCAGGTACAATCCTTCATTGAAGAAATTCATTAATTTAGTTCATATAAAAGGGTTGTCTATGAGATTTGGGATGGAAGAAATTGTGAGATTTCGGGAGTATTCAAGAGAACATTGAAACCCCATAGAGGGAGATTAGTATAAGATCAAGCGCGGAGAATCGTATCACAAATAGTGGTAAAGCAGAGAGTCGAGTTGAAGGTTGAAGCTTCGATGCTAAATCGGCAGATTGGAGCTTAAATATACACATCCACTCATCTGTAGTGTTGTATGTCACTCTTTAGGAAATAGTATATCGGAATCATAAGTACCTAAAACTGTAGACTGGCTGCGCCGTTATTTTGCAGGCACTTGACCGGAGGATAATTTTGGATTATTATAATGTCAGTCAACACTGACAGACATATCGCATCTTACAGAAAGGGAGCTGATTATGAGTCATACTAAGCAAGAGAGTGCGGAGAAATTGTTGCGTGCTGCGATCGATCTGATTTCGGAAAAAGGATACAACGGAGTCACGACGCAGGAAATCGCCACAGCCGCCGAATTAAGTGAAAAAACGCTGTTTCGACATTTTGGAAGCAAGCAAAACCTACTTGAATCCGCGCTTGAACGTTTTCAGTATGCTGAAGAGATGCAAATACTCTTTAGTGAGAAGCTTGTATGGGAGTTAGAAAGTGACCTCCTATCCATAAGTAAAAAATATCACGAGATCATGAACCGTGACCGAAAGCTGATACAGATAGCCATAAAGGATGAAGTTCATATTCCGGGCTTTAAAGAACGTCGATTGCAACATCCCCGCCAACTGTTGACGTTTCTGACAGATTACTTTAACAAGATGAACGAAAAAGGGAAAGTAGCTTGTTCGAACCCAACCATGCAGGCATTCACGTTCATGATGGCGCAATATGGTGCGTTCATTAACGATTTAGAAGCCGGGAACAACTATCCCGGTATCAGTCTCGACCAGTTCATACAAGAGAATGTCAAGATCTTCACCAGGTCTCTAACTCTTCCCAAAGCACAATGTGAAAAGGAGCTGCAAAAGAAATGATGAACGAGGAAGTTTCCGTATTTATAGACAGCCTTAGTCATCCATGGAAAATTGAGGTCAGCAACCGACTGCGAGAGATTGTTCATCAAGCAATTCCGGAAGCCGAAGAACGCATTCAATACAAAAAGCCCCATTTCCTGAAACGTGGACATTATGCGGCGGTTATTTCTCCATCGAAAGATGCCATTGCATTCATGATCATGAATGCATCCGGCCTAACGTTTCCGAAAGGTTTTGAAGGGCCCGACGAGAGGAAATGGCTAAAAATCCGCAAAGAGGATACACCGGATTACGATCTACTTACTAATTTGCTGGTTCAGGCTTCTAGTAAACTGTAGTATTGACTGATTTTTGGGACATTCACAATTATCTGGGGCATAAGCCCCCTTCCATAACAAGGAGGATTCTCATGAACAACAATCCGAATCAATCCTTTGAAATTGTATTTACACGTGTATTCGATGCTCCTCGCGAACTCGTTTTTAAAGCCTGGACAGAGCCGGGGCATTTTGCGAAATGGTGGGGCCCAAAGGGATTCACCCTCGAAGTCGTCAAAATGGACGCTCGATCAGGTGGCGAATTTTTAGGTAATCAGACGTCTCCCGACGGGAGTCACATCATGTGGGGGAAATTTGTATACCAAGAGATTGTCGAACCCGAGAAAGTGGTTTTTCTTCAATCCTTTTCCGATGAGAAAGGCAACACGATCCGAGCGCCTTTTAGCCCGAATTGGCCTCTTGAAGTTATGAATATTATCACATTCGAGGATAACGAAGGTAAAACAGCATTGACACTGAAAGGCGGACCTGTGAACGCATCCGCTAAGGAACAAGAAGCCTACAACGGTATGGCTCCAATGCTTCAACAAGGCCTCGAAGGTACGTTCGATCAACTTGCCGACTACCTTACTAGCCAGAAGTAGAATACTAAAAATGGAGACATGCAAAAAAATATAAAACCAAATATTACGAAACAATCCTCTCTCAAGGAAAATCAACGAACTTTACCTTTGGAGGGGATTTTTTTATGCATCAACAGTGGTGTCCAGTCTCGCTTTACGCAGCATCACTTCGCTTGGGTCCTGGATGTTTTGTGTCAGTAAAAGCTGTAGCACCTGCTAACAGTATATGCCTTAAGAAGCCGAAATAATGGCAGTTTCTGTTCCGTAAAAATAAAGTTGTAGACTGTAAAATAAAGTATTAGACCGAAAAATAAAGTACTAGACTGAGAAATAAAGTGTTAGACTAGCGCCTGTTATTCAAATAACTGGGCAGTTATGCGCAAGACGTGACACACGTTTCATCCGCACGCCCCCTCTCGATCGCATAACCTCGCCACCAACCAGTCAGGGGCCTGATCATACCAGTTCGTGGACAACAACAGCAGAAAATAGCGGAAAATCCGCTAAACAAAACGCCGCAACCCTATCATTCGGATTGTGGTCTTTTGTTCTCGTTCAATCATCCTTCTACCGTTCTCTGGCAAGCCGTGCTTTCAACTTGGCAATCAGCTGCTGCACATGTGCCCGCCATTCGTCCCAGCTCGACGATTCCCGCCACAGCTCCGCCAAATCCCCCTCGCAGTCCCCCTCAATGTCAGTCCAAATCACGTTCAAATGCTCCATCAAAGCCCCAAGCGCGGCACGATCGGCCGTGAACACCCGTACTTGCGTCAAGGCGCGTTCTTCCTCCTCATGATCGTAATCCAAACTGCCATTCTCCAGAAACTCGATATACAGCTCTGCGAGGGCGAGCACTGTTCCGTCATCAAGGAAATCATCCTTACCAAACTTCGCCATCAATTCACCCAAATCCAACGTGTCACGAGGAAGCAAGTCCTCGATCGCTGCCACTAGATCCAGCCCTTCATCACTTTCCAATGCTTTGATTCCCCATGCTCCCATTCGATGTCCTCCTGTCACTGTCGTCTCTTCATTATATGGAGCGTGTCCAATTCACGTCAAATGTTACCGGGACTCCTTTAATGGCAACACCCTGCACTCACGAGGAGAGCTGATTCCGTCAAAAGGTAATTACGACCGAAAGAATTGCGGAGAAAGTTCAGCTAACGGGAACGTTAGTTAAATGAGGCAGTCTACAACTTTATTTTCGTGTCCTGGACTGCCTCTGACTCTTTTAACAAGGGTTGTAGAAAACTAATTTTACGAAGGCAGCTGATTTAGCAATGAAAAAACTGATTAGATCAACAACGCCAGTCTAAAACTTATATCTCTGTACACTTATTAATCCTTCAAGCCTCCTTATATGAACTACCACTTTATAGCGTCAATGTTTTAGTATAGAGTTTTTAACACAATCTTAAGTATATAGGTTAAAAGCCAAGGCTGAGACCATACAGGAGAAGCCTGCCTTTAAACAATTGTTTGTTCGCAAGCGATGCATCATCCCGGCTGATGGCTTTTACGAGTGGAGGAAGGTTGGGGCAGAGAAACAGCCCATGCGAATCACGCTAAAGACAGGGGAGCCTTTTGCATTTGCCGGCTTATTCGATACCTGGACGAATCCGATTGGCGAAAAGCTGCATACATGCACGATCCTCACGACAAAACCAAATCAAACTGTCGAGAATATTCATGACAGGATGCCGGTTATCTTGCAAAAAATGACGAAGCGATCTGGCTTGATCGTCACAGATCGCTTGCAATCCTTGCTTGTACCGTATGATTCAGAAAAAATGCGTGCCTATCCTGTGCCCGCAATTGTGGCAATTCCAAAAATGACATGCCTGCATGAATTGAAGAGATAGGTGATCCGTATATTATCTCTCCAATGAATAAAAGCAGTCATTCACCATCTTGCCGTTGATTTCCGTGCTGTCGGGCACAATCTTATCGAGAGTCATTCCTGCCTTTTCCAATACACGGCGTGACGCGCTGTGCTCTTCGGAACAAACAGCGGTGAATTTCTGGAATCCATAAGTAGTGGAGGCGAAATCTATTATGCATGTGAGAGCTTCGGTTGCATAGCCTTTGCCCTTTGCTGCTTCCAGCAAGATGAAGCCTGTTTCCGCAGTGAGCTTTTCACGGTCGCGGGTGCAAATACTGATTATGCCGATATCATTACCCGTGTCAGTTTCGCGGATGATCCAGGTGAGCCAATGAGTGGCGTTAGTGCTCCACGGAGCCAGCTCCTTTTCAAAGTTACTGCGAATGGCTTCCTCACTCATGGTGGACCCGATGTGTGCCATCAGTGTTGGGTTGGAATAGATGGAGCGGATTAATTCCCAATCAGATAAAGCTAGTTTGGTAAAAGTCAGGCGATTGCTACAGATTTGGCTATTCATCGTATTCTCCTTTAAAGACAGTAGTGGTGGTGAAGTGTCGTAAGGAAAAAATGAGATCGATCTTACCTAAAAATATAGCTAAAAAGAGTCACAAGTGGCTATAAAAAATATATTTACATGAAATACCCGTGGTTGGAGTCGGTATGTACGAGACACGCCGCTTATGGAGCGAAACCATAAAAAAGGAGTATAAAAACAAAGACCAAAACGTATCCAGCCGTTGCCGCAAATAATAGATACAGTATCCCAAGTAAAGAGCTTAGCAAGAGAGAAAGACCTTTGCGTCGGAAAAAGCGAATGACTCCAACCAAACCGGCAATCATCAGGGGCACGATATAAAAATAAGAGAAAATGTTAACCCATTCGAATAGTCGTTGAAACGCTACCTGAGGGACTGGACCTTCGCTCATATTATAAGTATTCATGATATACATTCTGCCGCTAAAAAAGACAAGCGATAGAACCACATAGTAGATGATAAGGTATTTAACTTTTAGCATGGGATTCACTCCAAACGTAAAAATTTAATATACATACATTAAAAGGGAAGATGGAACTAACAAAAAGTACCAACTTTATTTGGTACCCTTGAATTGCTTGTACTACATCATATGGACAAGCAGAAAAGGCAAAACGGCAAAAAGAAAAGGCCCTTGTCAGGGCCAATTAGAGATATAAAGCTTAACAATCACATCCAACAATGACTAAAAGAACGAAGAGAACCAAGATAAGCGCGAAGTTATCACCAAAGATGCCACTCATTCCGATCACTCCTTTGTCAGATTGGGGTAGACCCTTGATCAAGGTATGCGATCGAACGAGACATGCAAAGGCGTTCGTCCTACAAAAAAATAAAATGGCAAAAACCTAGTCACGCAAGCCTATAGTGAAAGATCAATTCCTCGCCGTATTCCCCTTCGAACCGCATTCCTTTATCCTCAAAGCCAGCCTTACTATACAGCTGCTGCGCGGGGATATTCGTGTGATGCACGGTTAGCACAATCTCATTGGTATTCGGAAAAAGTTGTTTTGTCAGAGCGGGCAAGCTCTGCAAAGTCTTGAGGGCGTATCCTCTTTTTTGGTGACGAGCATCAATCGAAAACGATTTTAGCAAGAGCGCATGCGGATTTTCAATGCCATACATTTTTGCCTGATGGGTATGGAGCGCGAAGCAACCTACCAAATGATCCGCAGAGTAGATGACAAAAGGTGTATGACTCTCATCTAGTAAAGATGCCTCAACGACACTTTGGGGAAGCGATGTATAAATCGCCTGATCTTCAGGTAAATAATAGCTTGTTATGCTTACATCATCATTTTTAGCATATTGTCTGATTGTTAACTGGACCAATCTTGCCAATAAATTCACACTCCTGTTTATAATCGGCTCTGAGCTAATGGTACATCAACAAGCCATGTATGACAGCTAGGAAAAACAAAAACCTGGTCGGAATCAACCAAGTTTTTGGCGAGTCTTATTCACATAGATTCTTTCTGCAAAAAAACTGACAATCAAACCGATGAGCAAGGGGAGCAGTGATCCTGTGGCCATCATGAAGCCGTTTTCGCCTGACGTAAATTCGTGGTGAAACATCAGAGATGGAATCGTCAACCAATGTCCAATGAAATAAAGTAATCCTGTCGTTGCTGCAAGCGAGAAAAACGTTACAGCGAAGCTCTTTGCGTTCATCGACAGCACCTCTTTGACTTTCTGTATATTGGGTAATACGTAAAGAAGGAGAAAAAGGTTACAGAAAAGCCCCCAAACCGAAAGCGAGTCTGCTTCGGTGGAGGCTCATTCTTGACGACTTCCTTAATATCCCTTTGTTTTTTCTTTTGCTGGTAAAACGGCACGCTCTGCTTTTTCATACAGCTCCAAGCCTGCCTGCACAATCCGCAGATTCGGCACGAGCATATAGACAGCCAAGGCAGAACCGATGCTGATCAAGGCACCTACGAGAACATCCGCCGGATAGTGAACCCCTACCCAAATACGAGAGATGCCTACAACAATGGCGAATGGAATCCATAAGATTCCTCTTGTCTTTTGGAACAGCAGAAAAGTGATGCAAAAGGAAAAAAACAGCATGGTATGGTCGCTGGGGAAAGAATTGTTTACAGCCTTGAACACCAATTGATTTACGTTAGTCAGCTCTGCAAATGGCTGAGCATTGTAGTGAAGGGTACCTGCAATTTTCCCCAGCACTTCAGCGAGAACAAAGGTAGTCGTTCCGCATATAACCATGATCCGATTTTCATGCTTTCTTGAAAACCAATACAGCAAGGCAATTAATGCCAGCACGTATACGGTGTATTCCGCAATGACAAAAACCACAGGATTAAGCGCAGGATATTGTTTACCCAGGTCATTAATCATTCGGAAATAATGAACATTCATCTCCATTCCATTCATAATTTTGTCAGCCCCTTTTTTTTATATGTAAGAATTGCACAATCACACGAAAACGAGGTCTGTCATCGAGCAGACCACGATCGTGTTTTTTAACCATGACCTCGCCAAAAGGCATGGCGTAGCCAGGTTTTCTAGTATAAAGAGAATCTTAGTCGATCTGGCGCAAATGATAAATGGATTTTTCTTTCCACTAGATTACATTTTTGTAAGGTTAGCGATTGCTTATATGTAGAGATGAAAGTCTCACAGTCTCAACTTTGTCTCAATGTTGGTCTAAGCTATGTATTCGAGAAAAATAGTACTTTATACTCAAGAAGCCCATTGTAATAACAGTCTTATCCGTTGATAGAACGCCGTGTGCGATGAAAGTCGCCCGCACGGTGTAGGCTTGACGAAATCCTTTGATAGAAGGATAGTCAGGAATAGCACAGGTTTAACCATTGTTCACGAAGATGATATTACAATTAGCAACACCGCTTACAGTTTCTACATTCAGGATTCAGCTGGTCAGCCGGGTGGTCCCCAGATTAGTGGAAAATCCGCAGCTCTTTCTAGCTTGATCACTGTAGAAAGTGATGGAGATGCAGTTACTTATATGTACGATGCTAACGAAGATCGCTTTAATGTTGTGAATGGCGATAGTGACATCGTTGGAAATGTGACTCTTTCCAAAGTCTCAGGAGGGTTTGTGTTTAATGATGGTGCGGTTATTGTACCAAGCGGAAGCTTTGCTAGTGGAAGCATTAAGGCTGTTTTGAAAAATCCTAACGGTCAAAATGTAGGCGAGACAGAAATCAGCGTTTCTAACTAGGCAAGCTGTGTGGCTCGTTGCTAAATCTTCAATACCAGGCATTTATGTCTGGTATTCTTTTTTGAAAAAGTAGGAATTTACAATGAACGGATTGGAGATATTTCATGGAGATTGCTTTAGAAAACGTGGCGCTTCATTTGGAGAAATACAAGCTCATGATGACTCCGAACCATAATCATCTGATTACTCGGGAGATGAGCAACCACTTTGCTCTGGGTGTAAGTGCCGGAGGATCAGCCATTGGCTTTGTATTAGTAAGGACACGTGCTACTATATCCCAGGCAAATATCATTGAGTTGAAAATAGAGCAAAAGTTTGCTGGAAGCGGGCTTGAAAAAATTTTGCTTCGCACCGTGGAGAATAAATTGCGGGAGAAAAACTACCACACACTAACTTTCGATTGTGCCTTTCATGAGGGAGAGACTGCGACGAAAGAGTTTCTACAGCCAGGAGAAGGCTGGGACGAGAGGGGACTGATTTCGTATATTTGGATAACTGATCTACAAGGAATCAGTCGCGCTGAATGGGTAGGGAAGCAGCGCATACCGAAAGACTTTGAACTATTTAGCTGGGATGAATTGTCTATGAGCGAGAGGCAGGACATCGAAGCTGGGTATGGCCAATGGTATCCCGAAAATCTTTCGCCGTTGCAGGAAGAGCATCAAATGAATGCATCTTTGAGTGTAGGGCTACGTTATAGGGGAAACGTCATCGGCTGGATGATTGTGCAACGAGCAGCAAGAAATATGGTCCTTTTCAAAACACAATTTATCCGTGAAGACTACAGGAAACTAGGGAGAGGAATGCTGTTGATTGCAGAAGCAATTAGACGGACAAGCAAAATAGAAGGGATGGCATATGGAATGTTTGTCATGGATAAAGACAATGCGGACATGATTCGCTTGGCAAACAAACATTTTGCTCCGTATGTCATCCGTCGGAAATTGTTTTATTCCTTTCAAAAGGAATTGGTGTGAGAATAAAATCAAAGTGAATGAAAAGCTGTCCTTGCCGGTCGATCTCGACCTCGCAAGCGCCAGCTTTTTTCTTTTTCCGACAGCTTTCGGTTTTGAAATTTTATTTTAATCCCGTTTTTTGTTATTGATATTTTATTTCAAACCGACATAGACATGTAACAAATTACCACTCATTGAAAGCGCTTTAATCACGGAGGCAAAGGGGGGAATGAGGTGTTAAATGGCGGTTTGCTGCGTATTCGTGAATCCATGCATGTAATCAAACCGTCAGAGCAAAATGCGGCACGCTACATTCTGGCCAAACCGGAAGAGGTGATTCGTCTTTCCATAAAAGAGCTGGCGGAAAGAAGCGAATCTAGTCAAGCTGCGATCATACGTATGTGCAAACGGATCGGTGTAGAGGGTATTCAAGAGTTGAAAATGAGGATTGCTGGCGATATTCAGACCACCACAGAGCTAGATGAATACAAAGAGATTCGTCCCGACGCGGATATTCCCACATTGATTGAATCGGTTTCGTATAACAACATCCTCTCTTTGCGTGAAACGATCAAAATCCTCGAACCGGAAATAGTTAAGAGGGCAATTGAGGTATTGCATCAAGCCAACCGAATTGATTTTTTCGGGGTAGGCGCTTCGCAGTTAGTAGCACAGGATGCCCATCATAAATTTCTGCGGATCAACAAAATGTGCACGGCTCATTCGGATTCGCACTTGCAGCTTACCTCAGCGGTCACGCTTGCAGCAGGGGATGCCGCAGTCGGCATTTCCAATTCGGGAGAAACCTCGCAAACCATCACGACGATGAAGCAAGCACGCAAATCGGGAGCGACAACGATAGGGATTACCAAATACGGCCATAATTCATTGGCGGAGGTTGTCGATATTCACTTAACCACGTTTACTACAGAGGCAGGAGAGCGGAGTGCCGCCACTTCCTCTCGTATTGCACAGCTCAATGTGATTGACATTTTATTTCGCGGAGTCGCCGCCAGAAATTATGATACGTCCTCTGTTTACTTGCGTGAGACACGCAGAGCGGTCCGCGAGCAATACAAATAGGCAACGGATAAATCCTTTTACCAAAGGGAGGGTTTTCATGAAAAAGAGAGGGTTATTGTCAACGCTCGGCATTCTCGGCTTACTAACGGCCGTCCTATTTACGGGCTGTAGCAGCCAGCCATCGACAACAGAGGGTGGTCAGGTAGAGCTGTTTCTCGGCTATAGCTCCGATCCACCTACGAAGAAAAAGATGGAGGAAATTATCGCGAAATTCGAAGCGTCACATCCGAATATCAAGATCAAAACAGAAACGGCCCCGTACGAGGACTTTTACCAAAAGCTAACCACGCAGATAGCAGCAGGTACAGCTCCTGACATTTGGCAGAGTGATGGGACCAAGGTATTCGGGTTTGCTCAGCGGGGTGCGATTCGCGACATCACCGAGTATGTCACGAAAGAAATCAACAAAGACGAGGTAAACGGTCTCGAATTCAACAAGGATGCAGAAGGGAAATATTGGGGGGTGCCTCAGGGCATTCAGGTTGGCGCTCTTTTCTACAACAAGGATTTGTTTGATAAAGCAGGGGTGAGCTACCCAACAGCGGACTGGACTTGGGATGATCTGAAAGCTGCAGCAGCCAAGCTGACACTGGATGCAAACGGGAAAAATGCTGACGATCCTGCCTTTGATAAAAATTCGGTGAAGCAGTTCGGGTTTACCTTTTTCGGTAGCTCCCGCGGTGCCTTCAATATTTTGAAAGCATATGGTGGCGGTGTGCTAGATCCTACGATGACCAAATCGATCATTCACTCACCCGAGAATAAAAAAGCGGTCGAGTGGATGGCAGACGGTATGAAGCGGAGGCTTTTCCCCAACCCAGCTGATTTGAAGGCATTCCAAAGCAACTTCAAGGTATTCCTGAGCGGTGCGTCCGCCATGCAAATTGATATTTACGCAGCGACAACGGCAATGAACGGTGCCGAGCTGAACTACGATGTTGCTCCGCTGCCAAAAGGCCCGGATGGAAAACGCTTCGCTCCGGTAATTGCCAACTCCTGGGTGATCAACAAAAAAGCAAACGAGCAAAAGGTGAAAGCAGCGCAGGAATGGATTACGTACTGGACGACCTCTGATGAAGCGCAAGTAGAGTGGACACAGGTAGGTGAAGCCATTCCTGTGAAAAAATCGGTGGCAAACTCCGACAAGTTCCTGACGAATAACACGAAGCCAGAGAACAAAAAGGTATTTCTCGACAGCCTAGAGTTTGCCGGAACAATCGACACCAACGCCGTCTTTGCCGAATGGGTAAAAGTATTTACGGATAATCTCTCAGAGTTGTTCATGGACAAATACGGGGTGGATGAATATATCTCGAAAACAGATCAGGGGATTCAAAAAGTCCTGGACGATTTCTTTAAAAAGTAGGTAAGAAAGAATCCACCAGTGAGGATGTGTGATAGGCCATGCTGGAGCTGGAGAAGCAGCAACAGGTGCAGCCAAAAGCGAAGAAGCGAAAATGGTTGGATGGCGAAGGGAGATGGGGACTGCTCCTCGTCTCTCCCTACCTTATCCACTTTATTGTGTTTGTAGTAGGAACCTCCCTCGCGTCGCTCTATTTCAGCTTTTCCGACTACGATATTTTAAATCCGCCGAAATGGACCGGACTGGACAACTACGAAAAGCTGTTTCAGGACCCGCTGTTTTATCGGGCTCTATGGAATACCGTCTACTTCACGCTGCTGTATGTTCCGGCCAAAACCTTTTTGGCACTGCTTTTGGCGGTAGCGCTGAATCAAAAGCTGAAAGGGCTGAAATTGTTCAGGATGGTGCACTTTCTGCCGGTGATTTCCTCCTGGACGGTGATCGCTTATGTAGCAGATGCCATTTTCAACCAGCGGGTCGGTTTTGCCAATGCCGTTTTGGCCAAGTTTGGCATCGCTCCGCAAAGCTGGCTGATTGATGAGGGATGGGTCATTCCTGTTCTGGTAGTCGTGGCGATCTGGAAAAGTGTCGGGTACATGATGATCATTTTTCTGGCTGGCTTGCAGGGAATTTCTTCGGAGTTGTACGAGGCAGCTTCCATCG
This sequence comes from Brevibacillus sp. SIMBA_040, assembly GCF_046535075.1. NCBI lineage: Bacteria > Bacillati > Bacillota > Bacilli > Caryophanales > Paenibacillaceae > Brevibacillus > Brevibacillus sp. SIMBA_040. The sequence continues at coordinate 277,379 of NZ_JAWRXI010000001.1, read as the reverse complement.
ACGGGGCAAACGCCTGGCAGAAGTTTTGGCGAATAACCGTTCCGATGATTTCGGGAACCACGTTTCTAGTCGTGATCCTAAATACGATCTACTCCTTCCAAAACTTCGAGCAAATTTTTGTCATGACAGGCGGCTCCACTGAGGCAGGCTCAACCGGAGGGACTAACAACGCTAGTCTGGTCCTCATGCTTCTAATGTTCCGTCAAGGGTTCAGCTTCTATAAAATGGGCTATGCCTCAGCAATTGCTTGGGTGTTGTTCCTGATTTTGCTTGTGATCACCTTGATTCAATTCAAGCTTCAAAAGAAATGGGTTCATTATGACTAAACTTAAGTGGGGAGAGAAGAGGAAAAGGAGGTAGCCATGCAAAGACGTTTTCCTCTGAGTAAAATCGCAGGATATTTGTTTGTCATCATTAGCTCTTTAATCATGTTTGTCCCGTTTTTGACTACCATCTTTAACTCGCTGAAAACCTACAAGCAATACATGCAGTTTCCCCCGGAATGGCTGCCTGATCCAGTGAAATGGAGCAACTACACACAGGTATGGGAGCAGGCCAATTTCAGCAGCTACACGATGAACAGTGTGATTGTCGCCGTGCTCTCTGTCGTAGGGACACTGCTATCCAGCTCTATGGTTGCGTTCGCCTTTGCGCGTCTGCGGTTTCCTTTTCGAGATACGCTGTTTATGATCGTGCTCGGGACGATGATGATCCCCGGGATTGTGACGATTATTCCGCAATTTATCATTTTTAAAAACCTGGGACTGCTCGATTCGCTGGCGCCGCTCTGGATATTGGAGTGGCTGGGCCAGCCATTTGCCATCTTCTTGATGAGGCAAGCTTTTTTGAGCATCCCCAAGGATTACGAGGAAGCGGCCAAGCTGGACGGCTGCAATCCGCTGCAAATTTATTGGAAAGTCTTTTTGCCGATGTGCAAGCCTTCTCTTGCTACTCTGGCGGTGTTTACCTTCATGGGAAAATGGAACGAAATCCTGGCCCCAATCATTTACCTCATATCCGAGGAGCATTTTACCCTTCCGATCGGCATCTTGTCTATGCGCGGTCAGTACAAAACAGATGATCAGCTGCTGGTAGCGGGGGCTTTGATCAGCTTGATTCCGATTTTGATCGTCTTCCTTTTTGCGGAGAAGTATTTTGTAGAGGGCTCGAAAACTTCAGGACTTAAGTAGACGATAGGAGGCTGCTGATAGTTATGCATTATATGCCTTGGGATGCTTCCTATCTGGAGGCGCTGTGCGAGCTGTGGAATCAGGAGCTGGGCGGGCGTTTCCCCATGCGACCAGAGTTATTTCACCAAAACAGCTTTGCTGATGAAAACGTACTGGATGCGGGTTCATGGATTGCCTGTGATCCAAAGACCATGCAGCCTGTCGGGTTCGTGGTGGCAAAATGCTGGCAGGAAAAGCTGGAGCTACAGTTGGGTATGGGAGTGGGCTGGATACAGGTGCTGCTTGTCGCCGAAAAATACCGCGGGCAAGGTATCGGCACCGAATTGCTGACAAGGGCAGAAGCAGCGCTGCGACAGCAAGGTGCCCAAAGCATCCTGTTGGGACGTGATCCGTATCATTATTTCCCCGGTATTCCTGAGGAGGCTCCAGAGGTCAAAGCGTGGTTTGAGCAGCGCGGTTATTTTGTTACTGTTCCTTTGGAAAATGATCTGCTTTGCCACTACCCTAATTCAGCAAAAGCAGAGCTTCCCCATGTGTCGGATGGCTGTTTTCGCCAGTTGACCGTAGCCGACAAGGAGGCCTTTCTAGCCTTTTTACATCGCTGCTTTCCTGGAAGATGGGAGTACGAAGCGATTCATTATTTCAGGCGTGGTGGAGCGGGAAGAGAGTTTGTTGTCTTGGAGAAACGGGGGGAGATCATCGGCTTCTGCCGGATCAACGATAGCAGCTCACCCTTTATCGCCCAAAACGTTTACTGGGCACCGCTTTTTCATGACGAGCTGGGGGGAATCGGCCCACTGGGAGTGGATTCGGAGTACCGGGGACAGGGCTTAGGCCTCGCAATCGTGGAGGCAGGCATTACGATGCTGCGAAATCGCGGAATCAAGCAGATCGTCATCGATTGGACAACGCTCGTCGACTTTTATGTAAAACTGGGGTATCACAGCTGGAAGCAGTACGCCAAGTACAGAAAAGAATTCGAATGAAGGGATGCTTCCATGAGAGCGGAGCAGATGAGCATAGAGCAAAAAGTAGGGCAAATTCTCATGTTTGGCTACCAAACCATGGATATTCCTGACGAGATGGAAGCATGGATCAAACAGCATCAGATCGGCAATGTGATTCTTTTTAGTCGGAATATCAGTACGCCCGAAGAGACTTTTGAACGGATGCGGGTGCTACAGGGCTGGGCCAGAGAAGCAAAGCAAGCGTATCCACTATTCATCGCGACTGATCAGGAGAACGGAGTGGTGACGAGGCTCCAAAAAGGTGCGACTCGTTTTCCGGGAGCGATGGCACTCGGGGCAACAGGAAATCCAGACAATGCCAGGCTCATCTATCAGGCAACAGGCGATGAGCTGCGAGCATCTGGTATCTCGGTCAATTTTGCTCCCACGATCGACGTGAATCAGAGTCCGCTGAATCCGGTGATTGGCGTGCGCTCGTTTGGCGAAGCTCCTGAATACGTCGCCTTGTTTGGCAAGGCAGCTGTCCATGGCCTTCTTACCAGTGGGGTAGTTCCTGCTGTGAAGCATTTTCCTGGACATGGTGATACCAGTACCGACTCGCACGATGAAATTCCGGTTCTCCGGCACGATCGTAAACGGCTGATGGATGCGGAGCTGGTGCCGTTTCAGTCTTGTATCGAGTCTGGCGTGCCGATGGTGATGGTAGGTCACATCGCTTTACCCCTGATTGATGAAAGTGGATTGCCCGCATCAATTTCAGCGGAGCTGGTGACGGGAGTCCTGCGCCAAACGCTTGGCTTTCAAGGTGTAGCGATCACCGACTGCCTGGAAATGACCGCTATCGCTGGCTCCATTGGTGTACCTGAAGCAGCAGTGCGAGCGATACAGGCAGGGATTGATCTGGTTCTGGTCTCTCATACACAGGGCATTCAGCAAAAGACGCATGCTCGGCTGATTCAAGCGATCCAACGTGGAGAAATCTCTCTACAAAGGATAAATGAAGCCGTAAATCGTGTGATTCAGTTGAAAAAACGATTTTTGTCATGGGAGGAATGTTTGGCAGCGAAGGGACAAACTTTTGATCGAAAGCGGCATGAAAAACTCGCGGAAGAAATACTGGAGCAAGCAGTTACCTTAGTAAAAAATGATAATCAGCTTCTTCCGTTGGCGAAAAACATTCATCAATTGGGAGTGGTTTTTCCAGGGGTCACGAATCTTACCATGGCGGAGGAGAGGCTGTCTCTTTCGGAAACGTTGCTGGAACCGTTGCGAAAATATGGAGCTGTGAAAGGACATAATTTTTCCTCGCTCGATCCATCTGAAGGTGAAGGGGAACGGATTGAAAACGAAATAGCCGATACAGAAATCGTTCTTGTATTTACGTACAACGCCCACATATACAAAGGTCAGTCGCGATTTGTCGGAAAGCTGAAGCAGTCGGGGAAAAAGGTAATAGCGGTGGCACTGCGAAACCCGTACGATCTAACTGAGTTTCCAGAGGTGGATGTTTTTCTTGCAGTATACGATCACGGGGAAAAAGCAATCGGGCTCATCGCAGACGTCTTGTTTGGAGAGCGCCCGGCATTCGGACAATTGCCCGTCAGCATTTGCTTTAATCGTCATTCGAAAACCGAGTAGCTTCAGGCTTAATACCTGACGCTGGCTCGGTTTTTTTTGAGCGTTAGGGAAATTGCATTTGCTCAAAAAATAATGAAAAAAACCATTGAGTTATATACATTACGGGGGTATAGTAAATTCCGAGAGGTGCCCTTCGACTACAAAGGGGTAAAGTATCGTTTCAACAAAAGAGGAGTGCAATCATATGGGGAAAAAGAAAATTGCCGTTACTCCCGGTTTCGAAGTGGGAGGAACCATTTTTCGGCCGGAGCAGTTGGCAGTTCTTGGGTCGATCGTGGGTGAAGATGCAAAAATAGAAATGACCACGTTTAAACAGCTTTACGTGGAAGTACTGGAAGAACGTGAGGAAGAGATAAAGGAAAAACTGAAAGCAGCAGGGCTCGAAATTCACCCTGCCGGTTTTTACACCAAAAGCTTAATCACGTGCAATTTCTGCAGAGGAGCAGAAGACGCAGGGCTGGATGTAGCAAAGAAGCTGGACGAAGTGATCGCTGGTCATGCAGTTCCTAACCCGCTAAAAATCGGCTATGCCGGTTGTGCGTTGGGAACATCAGAGCCATTGCTAAAGGATATAGGAATCGTGAAGATGAAGGGTACATTCGATATTTACGTGGGGGGAGAGAGCAAAGGGCTGAAGGCAAAGCTTGCCCAGTTATTCCTGTCAGCATTAACCGAAGAACAGTTGGTTGTAGTTGTACAGAAATTGATACAATTTTTCCAACAAAATGGAAAGAAAAAAGAAAAATTCTCAACATTTATAAATAGGGTATCAGTTGAAGCACTACGCGAAGCAGTCGTGTAAAAATTATAGATAAGTACGGATGGGGCTGCCTAGGCTGGCATTTGGGCATCCAAAGATGAACGGCCAAAGAAATAGTCTTCTTTGGCCGTTGGCTTTGACGATAGCGATTATCTGCTATGCAGTCGGTTCGAGATTTCATCCAGCTTATGTATGATGGAAAATAATTGCTCGGAGGTAGTATCCAGTTCTTCCGCAGAAACGGTTGACAAGGAAACCTGTTGGTCGATTTTATGTAACTGATTGTTAATGTTTAGCAGTGATGTGTGTATATTTTTCGAAGAGGTGCTTGATTTATCGGCTAATTTTCGTACTTCATTGGCAACGACGGTAAAGCCCCGCCCGTGCTCTCCTGCTCTGGCAGCTTCAATGGCAGCGTTGAGACCAAGCAGGTTTGTCTGGGTGGAAACATCTGCGACAAAGCCGCTGAGCTTCTCAATTTCTTCGTTTTGTTCCTTGAGCACATGCATGGATTGGGCAATCTCGTCATTCACTTCAGTAAGCTTGGTGGCAGACTGCGCAAATACGGAGGAGATCCGAATGGCTTCTTGGGTAGTAGCTGTCAGTTCTGTTGCCATTTGCTCCATATTTTCGCGATACGCTCGGTTTTCCCGCGTTGTGTCCCCGATGTACTGCTCCAAAATGATCGCAGAGTCAAAAAATAATCTTTTGGTCAGCGCTTGATAATAAAGAGCAGAGTCCGGCAAACAGGGGATTCTTTCTGCAAAAAGGCGTAAATAAAGCGAGTATCCACCCAAGAACCAGGAGGCCGATAAACCGATACGGGCATGTGTAGAACCGATTCGCTGCCGACTTTTAATATAGTCTTCATCAAGTGTGGCAGAACCAAGTGATTCCAGATACCACATCTGTACTTTCTTCAAGCTTTCTACCGATGCGTTTGCTTGAATGATCTGATTTAGGTTGGCGTACTTGTCTAATTCCTCGTAAAAGCAATCTACCATCTCCTCCGAATGCTTCATGATGAAGTCTTTGTGCGTATGCAAGAGTTGCAAATCTTCATCGGTCAGACCATAGTACGTACACAGCTGGCTCCACTTTTTCTCCAATGCAATCATGATGATCCCTTCTTATCTATCTATTAGTATCAAACACTTTCAAATTTTAACAAATCATGAACAGTTCAAAACTGAGCATTTTGTGAAATATTACATATTATGGAATGAGGTACATATGTAAATGTGGGGTGTAATACCAAAAAAGAAGGATAGGGAAAGTCCCAATCCTCCTCATGTACGTACATATTTAATTGTTGCTATTTCAACGAATTCGCGATTTTTAGCGCTTCTACTTTTCCAAAGCCTTTGCAGAATAAGGAGTAGCTGACACCATCCTGTTCCCACATCAAGGTATGGGGCTCGATCCATGCGGCAGCGTTGCCATTTACGATTAAGGAGTCGACATTGCTTGAGGTCGCTACACCAAAAGCAGTTTCCTGATTGAGCACACGAGTCATCAGCACAATATCTTTAACGGGGCCACTAAAATACAAGTCCATGTACTGGTCGGCACCTTCGCCCTTAAATCCACTGGCTTCCTTAAACGAATAGCCAGCTGGCAAATAGGCGGGGCTGAGCAGCTTGTAGCTTACCGTTTTTTGCGCATCGGCCAGAGTAGTGTAAATGGCGCGTTCTATTTCTAGCGGCTGATCACTTGCGCTGACCAAAATCTTCTCCGAGTTTTGTTCATGACCAACACTTTTTTTGTCGACAGGAGGCGCTTGCTCATCCATCTGCATGACACTCGTGTAGCCAAGCTGCACGATTTTGGATATAGACTCGGTAGCATGATTCGCAAATGCCAGGAGTGGTTCAGAAAATGCTGTCGCTCCTATCAGCGTAATAGCAGCTACAGCAGCAGCAATTTTCCCTGTAACAAACCGCGAACGTCCAATCCGCTTTTCCATTCTTTTTTCCTCCCTGATCCAAATAGCGCTTACTTTTTCCTGAAGCTTGATTTTCTCAGGCAAACCATATTCCGAGCTGAAGTCCAGTTTTTTTAAGGCCGAGCTGATTTCGAGTATTTCCGCGTATTCATCCGATGCTTCGGGTCTTTTTGGCGGCTGCTTCCCGCTCACGATCGCATCCAAATCCTCGTTAAAGTGTTTGGCGACTTTATCTGTCTTCATCGTTACCTTCCTTTTCTTTCAAGATGGAACGAAGCTGTCGCAACGAGCGGTAAAGAACCACGCCTACATTGCTTTCCGAGAGGCCCACGATCTCAGCAATTTGATAGTTTTTCAGCTCTCCGACGAATTTGAGAGAAAGAATTCTGCGCTCACGCTCCTTGAGATGAGAAAGGGCGCGGATCAGCTCTGACTGCTCGTCATTTTTCGAGGCGGCTTCCTCTGGACTGATTTGATCCGAAATCATTTCCTTGATGCTGTCGAGGGAAAACCATTGTCTGCGTTTTTGCTTCCGGTAATAGTCGTTGACTGTATGGTGTGCGATCGAAAACAGCCATACCTCGAAAGGAGCGCGGTCCGGACGGAATGTAGACAGCTTTTGGAGCACTTTCTCAAATACTTGACTGGTTAGCTCTTCCGCTTCGCACAAATCTGAGACGCGATAGCGCATATAGTTATAGATTCGCTTATGGTAACAATCGAAAGCATCTCTGAAAAATATGGAATCAGTAGAAGCTGTGTCGGTCTCGGTTGCAGAAAGGGCAAAGCCCTGATTCAAAATGGAAGTCGAGTTATTGTCCATTTTCACCCTCTTACCTTTCGTTTAAGTACTTCTTAGCTAAGAGACTCTATACGTATATACGCCTGGGGATATAAACCATTACAAAGGCTGTGCATAGGAAAAGGACCACAGATGACTCCCCATCTGTGGTCCTTTTGGTAAACTGTCATTTTTTTATATTCACGTACTACCCCATACTGCTTCTCTATGTAAATGACAGGTCCTTAGTAAAGATATCATATTTTCGTTATCATGTGGATGGAAATGTAGCCATTGGAAACAAGTGGTTGGAGAAAGCTAGCTAGAAAAAGTAAAGCTTCCTTTTTCCAGTACTTTTACGTCGTCGATAAAAACATCTGGTTTGTTTACGATTAAATCGATATGTACCCCCGCTTCAATCGTTCCCCCGAATGTGATGTTGCTTCCAAACGCGACATGGATCGTGCCAAACGCTTTTTCATCCTCCAAAACAATCCCGATAATACGCGCTTTATGATTTGTACCAATCCCAAATTCTGCTAGCATACGCCCGTCCTTTTCGCCCAATGTCTGGAGCAGTCTGTCAGCTACTGGACCCTGGACGTCGACGAGCCGTCCGTCCTTGATGGTAAGCAAATGTGGCTCATCTACCATGCCGATTCCTGCAATGGAGCCATCGACGATAATTTGACCGTTTGCCGTGCCCTCTACTGGAGCGATATAGGCTTCACCAGAAGGCAAATTGCCTGACTGACCTGCTTCCAAATACATGCCAGTACTGGGAACTCCGTATCGGGTCTCAATGGAAAATTGGAGCTTGTATCCATCCTTTTCGATGCGCACTTCTTTGCCGCCCGTCAAAATTTGCGTCACGACCTCAGTAAGACGCTTCACTTCGTTGTAGTCCGCAGCAATCGCCCCATCCTTGAACATGTCCTCGGTAATGCCTGGCATGGTCGCTACGCGTGTGCCATTGGCTGCGGCAGCCTTTCTCGCCAGTGTGTGTGTCAAGGAATGCTTGGTAATGCAGATGGCTACATCGGCTTGCTTCATTGCTTCGGCGATTGCCCGAGGCGGCTCCTGGCCTGATTTTTGTCGCTCTGTCATCACCATGAGGACGGTTTCTGCCCCAAGCTGCTTGCCTGCCTCGTAGAGCGCCTCAGCCAAAGGTCGCTTGTCTTCATCCGTTACGATCACGAGCTGTTCGTTTTCTTTTATCCCTAAACAAGTTGCAATCAAATTGCGGCTAATTTCAACCAAGTGATTCATCTGGAAACACTCCTTGCCAAAATAGATTGGAATCAATAACTGATTGTACTGAAATAAAACACTGTTCATCAAGATGAAAATTTTTAGATTTTTGAGTATTTACACTAAAATCATCAGGTGCTATAATCCAAAGCGTAACACATATTGAACTATTGGTTCATTATTTGAAACACCTTAAACTACTGGGGGGATTTGTAGTGAGGAAATTTTTGAAGGGAAAAGCGTTATTTTCCGCTGTAACGGTTGTCTCCATGCTGGCGCTTGCTGCTTGTGGAGGACAAAGCAGTGCTCCGGCACAAGACGGTAAGGGTACTGGACAAGAGCAAGCTGCTGCTGGTGAACCGAAAGATGGCGGCGTATTAAAAATTGGCTTGTCTTCTACAGCCAAAACATTGGACCCAATTGCTTACACGGGTGCTTACGAATCAAACATTATTCGCAGTATTGGCGACACACTCGTTCGCTATAGCGGCGATCTGTCCAAGATCGAGCCTAGCCTGGCAACCGAGTGGAAAGTATCAGATGACATGAAGGTGTACACATTCAAGCTGCGCGACAACGTGTATTTCCAGCCAGGTAAATATCAGGATGGACGCAAAATGACAGCTGAAGATGTGAAGTACAGTCTGGAGCGTTCCTCCAAGCAATCCGCTCTTAAGCGTCTTCGCGGCGTACAAAGTGTGGAAGTCATCAGTGAAAATGAAGTTGCTCTCCATCTGGATCAGCCAAACGCAGCTTTGCTGGCGATGCTGACAGACGGCGGTAACATCGTGGTTCCACGTGAAGAAGTAGAAGGATGGGGCGACCAATTTGGTCAACATCTGATCGGTACCGGTCCTTTCCAAATGGACAAGTTCAACCAGGATGATTCCGTAGCATTGAAACGTGCGGATAAATACTGGGGACCAAAACCGCATCTGGATGGCGTTGAGTTCAAATTCATTACGGATGCCAACATGATGACTAATGCACTGCGTTCCGGTGATATTGATGTCGTGACAGACGTAAAAGGCCAAAACCGTGCCGTTATTGAAAAAGACCAAAATCTGAATTTACAGACCAAACCAGGTCTGTCGATCGAATATATGGGCTTGAACCAAAATGAGGGTCCAACAAAAGACAAAAAGGTTCGCGAAGCTATTCGCATGGCTGTCGATGTGGAAGGACTCGTAAAAGGTGTGTTCAAGTGGGGAGGCGCAGAGAAATCGTATCTGCCTTTGCCTAAAGCATCGTGGGGATATGACTCTGCACTAGAAGCTTCCGTTCCAGCTTTTGATCCGCAAAAAGCGAAGCAGCTGCTTGCTGAGGCTGGCTATCCGGATGGATTTAAAACAGAGCTGTATGTAATCGCTTCCCGTGTACCACAAGCGACAATCGCTGCCCAGCAGCTGAAAGACAACCTGAATATCGATGTGGACATCAAAACCGTTGAGTGGGGAACCTTTAGCGATGTGGTGGCAAAAGGCAGAGCGCCACTTTACATCATGGGCTGGTCCTGGTATCCAGATCCTGACTTCTTCCTCTATCAAATGTTCCACTCCAAACAAATCGGCTCACTTGGAAACGGTTACGGCTACAACAATCCAGAGGTAGACAAGCTGCTGGATCGTGCAACTGCTGAAACAACAGACGAAGCAAAACGCAAAGAAATGTACGGCCAAGCAATGAAAATGATCAATGACGATGTTGTCCACGTAGAGCTCGGACTGCTCGATGTAGCAACGGGCATGAAGAAGTACGTCGAAGACTACCAAGTACGTGCAGACAGCTCGATCTTCTTGGTGAACGAGGAAACAAACGTTTGGTTGAACAAATAAAGCTATAGCAACAAGCGAAGAGAGGGATAACATCCTCTCTTCGACCATTCTTCACCCGAAGAGACACACAATTACCAGGAAGGAGGAGAGAAGGAATGCTTAAACTGATTCTCAGACGATTGGTCGACCTGATCCCGACTTTGCTCGTGGTTGCTACGACTGTGTTTATCATCACACGCATGATTCCCGGTGATCCGGCAGCAGTGCTTTTGGGTCCGCAGGCATCGCCGGATGAAATTGCGAAAATGCGTGAATCGCTTGGTTTAAATCAGCCGATGTACCTCCAATATATTGATTTTCTCGGTAGTCTTTTACAGGGGGATCTCGGGACCTCCCTTGGATACCATCAGCCTGTTTTATCGTTAATATTGGAACGCTTTCCGAACACATTGCTTCTCTCCGTTTGTGCTCTTGCCATTGCACTCTTGATCGGAATCCCGGCAGGAATCATCTCCGCAACCAAGCAATACTCACCATGGGATTACACCGTCATGATTTTGTCTCTCGTGGGCGTATCCATGCCAATCTTCTGGCTCGGTGTGATGCTGGTTCTGTACTTCAGTGTTCATTTAGGATGGCTTCCGGCAACGGGAATGGGCTCTTTATCCGAAGGTTTTGGAAGCGTCATCACTCATCTTGTTTTACCGAGTATTGCCCTATCGACCATTCCGATGGCGACATTCGCTCGTATTACACGCTCCAGCATGCTTGAGGTCATCAGACAGGATTACATCAAGACTGCTCGGGCCAAAGGTCTTCGTGAATTTTTCGTCGTATGGAAGCATGCTTTGAAAAATGCAATGACGCCGCTTTTGACGGTGATGGGGATGCAAATTTCCTCCATGCTGGGCGGCGCGGTTTTGACCGAAACGATTTTTAGCTGGCCAGGAATGGGACGCTTGGTCGTAGACGCGATCGAGAATCGCGATTTCGTTGTCGTACAAGGAACGGTATTGTTTATCGCTGTGATTTTCGTCTTGATCAATTTGCTGGTCGATATTTTATACACCGTGGTCAACCCGCGTGTGAATCTTTCCAATAAAGGGGAGGGCTGATACGACATGAGTAACCATGCCCAAGATCTCTCGCCAGTATCGGTCCCACTCGCTGCGAAGAAAAAAAGCAATGAAAACAGTGTGTGGAGACGCTTGCTGAAAAACAAGCTGGCATTGGTTGGTATGATCATCATCGCGATCATGGTCATTTTTTCCGTGTTTGCTCCGCTTATTGCCACTCATCCACCGAATGCGATGGATTTGGCAAACTCCTTGTCCGAGCCAGGGGTGAATGGACATCTACTTGGGACGGACAACTATGGACGCGATTTGTTCAGCCGAATCATTTATGGAACCCAAATCTCTTTGATCGTCGGCATTTTTGCGATCGGACTAGGTGGCATGATCGGAACCTTGCTCGGGCTGGTAGCAGGCTACTACGGCGGAAAATGGGACGCGATCATCATGCGTTTGATGGACGGATTGTTTGCCTTTCCGTTTATCCTGCTTTCCATCGCGCTGATGACGGTGCTGGGTGCCGGATTGTTTAACGTGATTTTGGCGATCGGGGTTGCCAACATTCCAGGCTTTGCGCGGATCGTGCGCGGTCAGGTCCTTGCGGTAAAGGAAGAAGAGTACATCGAAGTAACCAGATCTCTTGGGGCAAATAATTCCCGGATCATTTTTCACCATATCTTGCCGAACTGTATGGCGCCGATCATTGTATACGCCACGATGAATGTGGCTGGAGCGATTATTTCCGAAGCGGCTTTGAGCTTTTTGGGTCTCGGTGTTCAACCCCCAACCGCTTCCTGGGGCAGCATCTTGAAGGACGGAAAAGATTTTCTCGTTCTCTCGCCGCACATGGCTACTTTTTCCGGTCTGGCGATTCTTTTGTCCGTACTCGGCTTCAACCTGTTTGGTGACGGCCTGAGAGACGCTCTGGACCCAAAAATGAAAGTGTAACGAACAAAAGGCATGCAAAAATATCTTCACCATTACTTAGGCATTGGGGTGAAAGGGAATTGGCAAAACCAGATGTGCTTCTTAGTGTGAAAGATTTGGCTGTCTATTTTTATTCGTCTGGAGTCGTCAAGGCGGTTAATGGCGTGAGTTTTGACTTGAGACAGGGAGAGACGATCGGAATCGTAGGAGAATCTGGATCGGGTAAAAGCGTAACCTCCACCGCCATCCTTGGGCTGATTCCGTCTCCCCCGGGAAAAATCGAGCGAGGCAGTATCGTCTTTGAAGGCAAGGACCTGACGAAGCTGTCGCAGAATGAGATGAGAAAAATCCGCGGGAATGAAATTTCAATGATTTTTCAGGACCCAATGACTTCGCTCAATCCGGTATTTACTGTAGGGAATCAAATTATCGAGGTTATTCGCCTGCATCAGCAGGTAAACAAAAAGGAAGCACGTAACCGAGCGATTGAAATGCTAAAGCTGGTCGGAATTCCGGAACCAGAAAAGCGCCTGGAGCAATACCCGCATGAATTTTCCGGTGGGATGCGCCAACGTGTCATGATCGCGATTGCCTTGGCTTGTAATCCAAAGCTGTTGATTGCGGATGAACCGACGACGGCATTGGATGTAACGGTTCAGGCTCAAATTTTAGATTTAATGAAAAAGCTGCAGGATGATTTGAAAACATCCATCATTATGATCACGCATGACCTGGGAGTTGTCTGGGAGAGCTGTCAAAAGGTACTCGTCATGTATGCCGGTAACACGGTTGAATATGCAAACGTCGAGGATTTGTACCAAAATCCGCTTCATCCATATACATGGGGATTGCTCGATTCCCAAATCAAGTCTGACACGGTAGGCAAATTGCCATCGATTCCAGGGAATCCGCCTGACTTGCGCAATGAGATTGCGGGCTGCTATTTCGCCCCGCGCTGTCAGTACGCGCAGGAAAAATGCTTTTCCGATAGACCGCCGCTCGTAGAAGTGAGCCCGGAGCATATGGTTGCCTGTCATTTTCAAACGGCCGATCATCGCCTGAAACGGGAAGGAGGAGAAGCGAGTGAGTGAAACCATTTTGCAGGTCAACAGCATTAAGAAGCACTTTCCCGTAAAGGATTCATCGCTGTTCGCCAAACCTACCAAATTCGTCAAGGCCGTTGATGATGTCAGCTTTGAGGTAAAAAAGGGAGAAACGCTGGGAATCGTTGGTGAATCGGGCTGTGGGAAGTCGACCTTGGCCAGACTCATTATGCAGCTGATCCGTTCGACATCCGGCTCGGTCATTTTCAATGGTCAGGACCTCGCCTCCCTTTCTGAGCAAGAATTGAAAAAGGCGCGAAAATCGATCCAAATGATTTTCCAAAATCCGTATGCTTCGCTCGATCCGCGAAAGACGGTAGAGCAGCTCGTGATGGAGCCGCTTGTCATTCACCAGGTCGGTACTCACCAGGAGCGTGTGAAAAAGGTACAGGAGCTGCTAGAGGTAGTCGGATTGAGCGATTATCACGCTACACGTTATCCGCATGAATTCAGCGGAGGACAAAGACAGCGGATCAACATCGCCCGTGCGCTTGCCCTGCATCCGGATGTCGTCATTTGTGACGAGTCAGTTTCCGCTCTGGACGTATCGATTCAGGCACAGGTCATCAACCTGCTGAAAGAGCTGCAAGCCAAATTCGATCTGACTTACATTTTTATTTCCCATGACCTGAACGTCGTTCGCTATATCAGTGATCGGATCGCTGTCATGTATTTGGGACGAGTCGTCGAGATGGGGACGTACGAAGAGATTTATCACAATCCACAGCATCCGTATACGCGAGCCTTGCTCTCGGCTGTGCCAAAAGAAAGCCCATTGGTGAAAAAGGAGCGCATGATTTTGACCGGGGATGTACCAAGCCCGATGAATCCGCCTTCTGGATGTCATTTTCACAAGCGTTGTCCGTATGCAACGGATCGTTGCAAGACAGAAACACCTGCGCTGGAGTTGTTTGAAGGGCAGCATCTGGTTTCTTGTCATCTACTAGGAGATATATCATAATAGCAGAGGAGACTTGTTTTATGTCATTCAAACATGTCATTGAAATGTATGATCTCATGGATAGTGCTTTTGTCAGCGGAACTGACCTGAAAGAATATTTTGAGCAGCGTCATTTTTCGAATGTCGAGGTTACGACCATTACCGGAAATAAAGGCAAGACTGATTTTGTAAAAGTAACGATTAAAGGAAAAAATGGGAAGAGCAATGGTGGCACTGCACCGACACTCGGCATTATTGGCCGTTTGGGTGGAATTGGCGCACGCCCTGAGCAAATCGGGTTCGTTTCCGATGGTGATGGAGCCCTCGCTTGCATGGCGGCTGCTGCCAAACTAGCAGACATGCAGCAGCGTGGCGATATTCTGGAAGGGGATATTATTCTCACTACCCATATTTGCCCGGATGCTCCGACTTTGCCGCATGATCCGGTGCCATTCATGAATTCACCTGTCGATATGATGACGATGAATCAGTACGAAGTGGTAAAAGAGATGGACGCGATTCTGTCCATCGACACTACAAAAGGAAACATGATTCTCAACCATACCGGATATGCCATTACTCCTACCGTAAAAGAAGGCTATATCCTGCGCATAAGCACCGATTTGCTAGAGGTCATGAAACAAACATCAGGCAATATGCCTGTGACACTGCCGATTACGACGCAAGACATCACCCCATACGGCAACAATGTTCACCACATCAACAGTATTATGCAGCCATGCGTAGTGACCGACAGTCCAGTCGTTGGAATTGCTTTGACGACACAAGTGCCTGTAGCGGGTTGTGCGACTGGGGCTACTCACCTCGTTCATGTAGAGCAGGTCGTACGCTTCGTGATAGAGGTAGCCAAGCTCTACGGTGTTGGCAAGTGTGACTTCTTTGATCAAAAAGACTTTGAGCTGATGAGCTCTTTATATGGAAGCATGAAGCATCTGCTTACTCTGGATGGGAAGGTGAGCGTATCATGAGCGAGCTCACTAACAAACTGAAAGACCTGGCTGTCGCTGCTGTTGAAGAGAACAAAGACGAATTGATTGATCTGTGCTGCCGTCTGATTCAATTTCCGAGTGAAAATCCTCCAGGTGATTCTGAGCCGATCAGTCGTTATATTCACGAATATTTGGAGCGGTTTGGAATTGAAACGCAGTGGCATGAAGCAGGACCTAAAATGTTTAACCTCATCTCACGGATTGGAAATGCAGATGTAGGCGGAAAACGCCTGATCTACTGCGGTCATACGGATGTCGTTCCGGCGGGCGATCTCAGCAAATGGGAGTTTGATCCGTTCAGCGGAGAAGTCAAAGATGGTTGGATTTTGGGCCGCGGCGCTTCTGATATGAAGGGCGGACTGGCTGGTCTTATTTTTGCGACCACGATCTTGAAGCGACTCGGCATGGAATTGCCCGGGGAATTGATTCTAGCGATCGTTCCAGACGAGGAAACAGGCGGAGAGCTGGGAGTACCGTGGATTTTGGAACGCAAGCTGGTAGAGGGAGATGGCTGCCTGATTGCTGAACCGTCCTCGCCATACAATCCAACCTTGGGCCAAAAAGGCTCCTGCTGGTTTCAGTTGACTGTATACGGCAAGCCTGCACATGGAAGCCTCGGACCAATTGCCGGGAAAAATGCGATCTTGGATGCGATGAGAGCGATTGAGTGCATTCGTACTGTATGGGATTATCCGGTTACGATCCCGGATGAAGTGAAGCCGCTCGTGCAAATTTCCAAGGAGTACATGCTGGGAACAGAACGCGAGCCATACCAAGGTGTACTGGAACGGATTTCCTGCAATATCGGAACGATCCAGGGTGGAACGAAGTCGAATGTCGTACCTGACACCTGCACAGTCGAAGTGGATTGCCGACTGCCGTTTGGCGTGACTAGAGAAGAGGTCATGGCGTATATTCACGGTAAGCTCGATGCGCTGGAGATCGACTACGAAATTAAGTCGTTTGGCATCATGAGCCATGCCAACTACACAGACCCGGCTGATCCTGTATGCCGCGCGATTGTCGACAACATCACATATGTGACAAAAGAGCACGCGTACGGAGTGCAGCAGTGGGCAAGCAGTGACGCCAGACACTTCCGCGAGTACAACATTCCGGTTCTGCAATACGGCCCTGCGTATTTGCCAAGCATTCACAATTTCAATGAAAAAGTGCTGGTAGAAGACGTGATTCGTTGTGCAAAGGTGTATGTGGCAGCTGCAATTGACTTTTTGTATCAGAAAAAAGAGGCATAGTTCCCCCGCGGGCTATGTTCACTATATAAACGTGTTGAAGGGGAGTCGTCGTGTTAAAAACATTGGATCAATCACTTAAGCTACTGCAGTTGTTCACAAAAGAAAAGCCGGAGTGGGGAGCTCGGGAGTTGGCCAAGGAGACCGGTTTGAATCATACGAATGTGTACCGTGTCTTGTCCACTTTTGAGGCAAACCGTTTTCTGGTGAAAGACCCTGAAACCAAAAAATATTCCTTGGGTATTCGTTTGTGGGAACTCGGTTTGACGATGAGCGAGTCGTTCCATGTTTCACGACTGATTCGTCCCATTTTAGAGCGCATGATGGAGGAAGCTGGAGAATCGATCTTCTTGACTAGTCTGGACGGGGATGAGGGATTGACTCTCGATGCCCTGGAGCCTGATCATGTTGTGAAATTTTCCGTTTCGGTCGGCAGCCGATCCCCCTTATTCGTCGGGGCATCCTATCGTTCCATCATGGCGTATTTGCCCAAAGAACATATCGAGCGCATCATTCAGCAAGGCTTGAAGCAGTATACGAAAAATACGATTGCTGATCCGGATCAATTGCGTGCTGAGCTGGCACGTATTTTGGAGCAAGGGTGGGCGCGCAGTACCGGTGAATATACACCTGATGTATTGGCGATTGCTTGCCCGCTTTTCCACCCAGACGGTCATATTATGGGGTCGCTGACGATATCCGGACCTCATTACCGCATGCCGGAAGAAAAGATCGAAAAGTATCATGAAATCCTAATGCGCGGGCAAAAAGATATCGACAAGCTGATTAAAGAGTATCGGATTGATTTGGCTCGTTACTATGTATTCGGTTAAATAACGCAAATGAAAAGTGTACTCTAGGTGTGAGCTAGGGTACACTTTTTTGTGCATAAGGAGCATCTCGTACATAGCAAACAGCAAGCATGTAATCGATCGTGTTCTTTAGCTCCCGTACATTCCCGAGCCACGGCAGAGAAGCGAGTTTCTCGATGACCTGCGGCATAACCGTTACATTGCGGGTGTTTGCTTTGTTGGATAAAATGCCGAACCTGGAGGGGGATGTCATCCGGTCGATTCCGCAGGGAGGGGAGATCGACGAATAGCACCCGCAGTCGATGATACAAATCTTCGTGAAACAGGCAGATGTCCGAATGTGATGGAGATTTGCAGGGAAAGCAGGCCAAGTATGCAGCAGGTGACGGATGAGCATTATGTAGCGTGTCATCTCTATGGATGAGGAGAGAGGGAGCTAAAGATGGGAGAGAAGATAGAAATGAATCTGGCTATGGTCGATGATCTGATCAAGGAGCGAAAAGAACACTATTTGCAGCAATTGTTTTCATTGCTCAAACAAGAAAGCATCAGCACCACGAATGTAGGGGTACGAGAATGTGCACAGCTGCTGAAAGAAATGATGCAGGCGAGTGGCATAGAGAGTCGCCTGATTGAAACAGAGGGACATCCTGTTGTTTATGGGGAATGGCTGAAGGCAGAGAATCCATTTACTGTTTTGATCTATGGGCATTATGATGTACAACCGCCGGAACCAATCGAGGAATGGCAATCACCACCCTTTGAACCAACCATACGCGAAGGAAGAATTTATTGTCGTGGGGTGGGGGACAACAAAGGGCAATTGATGGCACAGGTACTGGCGATCAAAACATATTTGGACCGTTTTGGTGAGTTGCCAGTCAACGTGAAGCTGGTGTTTGAGGGAGAGGAAGAAAACGGCAGCCCTCATCTCGCGTCGTTTGTTACGCGACATAAAGAGCTTTTGGCGTGTGACCTGGTCTACACCTCTGATGGACCGATGCATGTTAGCGGCATACCTTCTGTCGAGCTTGGGGTCAGAGGAATTCTTGGCGTCGAACTGGTAGCACACGGAGCCAAGTGGGATCATCATTCGGGTAATATGGGAAATATCGCTCCCAATCCGGCATGGATGCTGATCGATCTGTTGAAAACAATGCGAGATGAGCAGGGAAGGGTGCTGATCGAAGGATTTTACGATAATATCCGTCAGCCAACTGCATACGAGCTTGAGTTGTTTCGCAAGCTGCCCTTTGATCGAGAAGAGTTGATCAAACAGATTGGATACGCGGATATCGAAGAGGATGCTGAAACCTATTATCGGCTCTTATCGTTGGAACCTACCTTCAATATTTGTGGCTTCCATAGTGGATACGGGGGAGATGGCTCCAAAACGATCATACCGGCCAAAGCCAGCGTGAAAATGGATATACGGCTTGTTATTGATCAGGACCCGGACGATATTTACCAAAAGCTGTGCACTCATGTCAAGAAGCACGCCCCAGCTGTCGAGGTTTTGCATCAGGGGGACATGAGACCATCACGCACTTCGGCAGAACTCGAAATTGTGAAAGTGGTGGTGGAGGCGGTAAGAGATGCCTATTCCATTGATCCGTTGCTAGTACCTGGTGTCGGTGGTAGCCTGCCTGATTATGTCTGGACGCAAATTCTCGGGGTGCCATCCGTGATGGTCCCTTATGCCAATGCCGATGAGGCAAACCATGCACCAAATGAGAACATGGCAGTTGAGCTGTTTTATAAAGGAATTTCGTGTACATGTCATGTGCTGCATCGCTTGGGAGAGTTTTCAAGGATCTAAAAATAAATCCAGTCTAAAAACACGTCATGCTGTTTTAGACTGGATTTTCGTTTGGAAGAGGGGGAAGAGTCGCTTCCCAAGCTGTCTATTTAGTCCTGGTAGCAGTATTGCAGCTTGGTAAAGGAATTTCGCAGCTCCAGTACTTTGGCTTTGATCGCTTCGGGCTTGTCTTTTTCAGTCAGCCCGCGCACGATGAGGTCTGCGATGATTTCCATTTCGCTCTCTTTCATTCCATATCTGGTCACTTCGGTCGTTCCAATGCGTAGCCCACTCGGATAATCCCAGTCTTCCGGATTGTCGCCGGGAATCAGATTTTTGTTTGTGATGATGTTGGATTCTGCCAATTGCTTGGCGACCTTGTAGCCTCCACCGTAATCACGAACATCCAGAATGACCTGATGCGTACGGGTATATCCTTTATGATCTCCCAGTACCCGAACGTCTCGCTCATGGAGAGCTTTCCCCAGTGCTTGTGCGTTGGCGACGATTTGAGCCATGTAGTCTTTGCCAAAAGCAAGGAATTCTGCAGCGGCTGCGGCTAGAGCGGCGACCCGGTTTACTTGGTGAGTGGCAGCTAAAGTAGGGAAAATGGCATCTGTAATCGGTACGGAAAGCTCTGGATCGTTCCAGACGATGATGCCGCTTTGCGGTCCGCTGAATGTTTTTCCAGCTGAGCCTGTGATGACGCAAGCTCCTTCGCGCAGCGGGTCCTGGAACTGACCACCTCCGATGAGTCCGAGCTGATGGGCACCATCGAAGAAAATTTTGCCGCCCCATTCCGAGACGATCGTAGACATTTCTTTCAGCGGGAAAGGAAACAGCGTCATGGATGCACCGAGAGTGACCAATTTGGGGCGAACTTGTCTGGCTACCTTGGCGAATTCCTCCAGGTCGACAGTCAGTTCGATCGGGTCCATCGGCACGTCGGTAATATGTAAGCCGCGAACGCCAGCAGGGCCGTCCAGGCGATTGCTAGAATGACCGCCAAATGGCTGGGAGATAGTCATGATCTTGTCTCCAGGCTGAGTCAGGGCGGAGTAAACGGTCATGTTGCCAATCATGCTGGCGACGAGACGATGGTCAGCAAAATTCGCTTGGAAAACCTTCTTCAGTAGTTCGACACACAAGGCTTCAATCTCGTCGATGTATCTGGTGCCGGCAAACCATCTCTGCCGGGAGCCGATGTGTCCTTCTGCAGCGCGGGTGCCTACCTCTGAGGCTAAAAGCTGGCGAACAAGAGGACTTGCTGGGGCTTCAGGCGCCAAAAGATTCAGGCATGCATTTCCGCGCCAAATCGCATTGCGATTGACAGCATTAACGATTTCTTCTTGAACCAAGCGAGGAGAAGGGCTGTTTTCAATGATTTCTCGTGCGCGTGCAAGTACAGACGTATCGTGGACTTCCCCTTTTAGATCTACAGTGCTCATGCGTGTTACCCCCTACTAAATGTTTTTTCAATCATCAGTAAGTAGCCTGCCTAGACTTAGCCAGTTTTCTTCCACAAGTTCGAGAGCAGTCTGACTCTGACTGCTTCTCATCGCTGCGATTATTTTTTTGTGCTGGTCAAAAGATTCCAGACCTTTCAAAGAGCCAAAGCGGGCAAACTCAAGCCGTCTGATTTTGGGCACAACCCGTTCCAGAGCGATGTAAATTTCTTTGTTGCCAGCAGCCCGTAAGAAGACATCGTGGAATCCGTCATCCGCCTCGATTGCTTTGACGACATCCTTTTGTTCGAGAGCGAGCTGCAAGCTGTCGTTCCACTTTTCCAATTCGGTGAGATCAGCCTCCTTTACTTGTGAGACTGCCAAACGCGCCGCCAATGCATGTAGAGCGGCAACTACAGGAAATGCGTGTTTCGCCTCCTCTATGTTGAGTGGTGTTACGCGAGTGAGGGAGCCCGGGATGGACTCGACCAGTCCTTCGTCCTCCAGACGTTTCAACGCTTCGCGAACAGGCGTCCGACTTACCCCAAACTGGGAAGCCAGCTCGTTGTCGTTCAAGCGCTGTCCGGGCTCCATTTCGAGCGTGACGATGGCTGATTTGAGCGTTTGATACACTTGATCACGCAAAGACGGACGGTTGATGTGTTTAATAAAAGTTGTATCCATAAAACCAATATATTGCATATTGGATGAGTGGTCAATCCATAATTTTGAATAATCTAATAATTGTAATCAGGTGCCTAGCAGAGCCAGACAAAAAGGCGGTTCCAGTGTCGTTATGACAACAGGAACCGCCTGTGAGCTAGCCTTGATTATTCTCTACTTCATTTTTAACTGGCGAAGCGTATTGTTAAAGGAATCCACGATCCAGATTGTATTTTGCAGATCCACGGCTACGTCGACAGGGAGATAAAACTGGGCGTTAGCGGGAGTGCCGCTCTGATTGCCGAATTTTCCAGCCGTACCCGCGAGCGTCGTAACTTTGCCATTGTGCAAATAGCGGATGACGTGATTTTGACTGTCCGCAATCACGAGGCCGCCTTCTGACGTCATCGCCAAGCCTCGAGGAAATTGAAATTGTGCTTTGGCAGCATCGCCGTCCGCGTAATTGCCCTCGATATAGAGGCTATTTGGTGCGTAGGTCAAGCTCGTATCACCGGCTACTGTCGTTACCGTGTTCTGTTTCAAATCGATATAGCGGATACGCTGGTTTCCTGTGTCACTTACATACAGGTTTCCTGTTGCATCCAGATAGAGGCTGCTTGGCTCATTAAATTTGGCGGAAGCGAGAGGGCCATCCTGAAAATCACCTGCTGTTTCAAAATAACCAGGTGAAATCTCGACGAGTCGGGTGGATGGACTGTTGAGCGTTGTTACCGCTCCGCTTGGCATAATTTTGCGAATGACATGGTTTAGCGTGTCTGCCACATAGATGGTTCCGTCTTTTGCCACGGCGATATCGCTTGGTGAGTGAAAGCGTGCCTGTGCACCTGTGCCATTTTGGTAGCCCATGATGCCTTCTCCGGCAATCGTGACTACCCCCTGCGCTGTAATTTTACGAATCGAGTGGTTGCCACTGTCAGCTACATACAGGTTGCCTTGCGGATCCAAAGCGATTCCTTCAGGAGATTGAAAGAGAGACTGGTTCAAAGCGCCGTCGAAGAGCGTTCCGACTGGAAGGCCTTTTTCATCGGTAGAAATGGTCACCCCAGCATAGGTAGAGACAGCTCCTTGGAGTAGCTTGCGAATCAAATGACTTTTCGTATCAGATACATATACGGTTCCATCCGAATGAATGGCGATTCCCATCGGAGTACGAAGCGATGCGGACAAAGCCGCACCGTTATCCTCTCCAAATTGACCGTTTCCAGCGATCGTAACTACCGAGGGCGCAGCAGGAGCTGTCTGTGCGGCAGCTTCTGCGTGTGCTGGTGTAATTCCCGCAGTATGGACGGTCAACAAGCCTAGCGCCAGGGAAGCAATCCATACGGTCCATGTTTGTCGTTTCATATGATTTGCTCCTTTGTAATGCTTCGAAATGATGAGAAAGCTGAACGTCGAATACTCAGATGCGCGGGACGGTTATGACTTGTGTTTCTCCAGAAGTTAACGGACTCGTTGCACCGGTAGGCCAAGCCTCGATGTAAATGGTATATTGCTCGTTTGTTTCTAACCCCTCAAAGGTATAGGATAGGTTAGATTCGCCAGATGCGACTGTTTTCGCGACTGTCGTTTTGTCATTCAAATAGAGACGGTACTCTCCTTCAAATGCGACAGGAGCCCAGGAAACTTGAATGGAGGTTGCATCTGGAACAGTTTGCAATTCGATTGGGGCTGGAGCTTCAGAATCGGTTCTGAACTCTCTTACACCTCTTGCGATCGGTTGCAGGAAGCTGTTCAATGCCTCAACCATCAAGGTGTAGGGCGTATCTGGCTCCAGACCAGGTAAGCTAAGGACTTGGTCGGCACCGTCTTCAATCGTGTACGCAGACTCGCTTAAAAGAGAACTGTTCAAGTGGACACGATAGGAAGCCGTATCAGTTTTTTTGGACCATTTGAATGTTGCAGAGTTGGTTGAGATATCACTCTGTTCAATTGATAGATCCTCTACCTCTGGTTCTGCGTCTGTAGTAGACCCGGACGATTCAGCGGACACGATCAGAGTCTCAGGGAATCTCTTCCAAGCCTCTACATAAAAAGTGTATTCTGTGCCGGAGTCTAAACCATGGAAGATATATTCATGATTTGGAGAATCGAATGAAAACTTCTCCTGTAATACCTTTGTCCCTCCTGCAAGTAAATAAACGCGATATTCACCGTTGTACTGACCAGGCTCAATATTCGATTCCCAGGAAATCATGATGGAATCAGGTCCTGACTCTCCAACTGAAATCGTGATTTCAGGAGGAAGCGACTGTGTTTTAAACGTGAGAAAGCCTTGACCAATCCGCTTAGGACTCGCATCCAATGCGTATACGCGGAGAGAGTAATTTGTTGCAGGCTCCAGATCGTGCAAGTAAAGAAAACTCATCCCATCCGGTGTCGTCTCGATACTCGGATTGAGTACTTGCTCACCATTTACATACACTTCATACGCTTCTGTCCCAGCAGGCTTATTCCAAGAGAAAGAGGCAGAATCGGTAGCAAGCCCCTGAGTATTGATTGTAAAGGATGTTGCCTCCGTATTCCCGAGAGTAGAGGCAGTTGCTTTTCCACCGTCCCTGGGATTATCCCATCCTCCTGGCCATGCTTCTACATAGAGCGTGTAGGATTTGCTTGGCAAAAGCCCTGTAAAGCTGTAATCCAGAAGCGAGTTAGCAGTTACGGAAGCTTTGTATTCCTTTGCTCCACCCTCACCGATATAGAGACGGTAATGATCTCCATTTGGATAAGGTTCAAAGGAGCGCGACCATTTAATAGTCAGGAAGTCAGCGCCTCGATCGATTACATCAACCTGAATCCCGGCAAGTGAATTTGTAGTAAAGGTACGGGAACCCTCTGCAATTTTCTTCCCGGAATTATTTAGAGCTTCAATTTTGACCGAGTATTTCGTATCGGGAGCAAGATCGTATAAATAGAGATAGCTCGTTTTGGCATCCCAGTTGCTTTCTACATAAAAATCTGACCGTAGCTCTCCATTCAGGTAGACCTTATAGTCCGCAGTACCCTCTGGAATGCTCCACTCCAGATTTGCCATATCTGTGCCTAGCTCAGACAAAGTAAGCGGGAAAGTCTTGATCTGTGGAGGCTTAGGCTCTGGCGGTTTCGGCTTCGTACCCAGTTCGAATGAATTAGTTTGTGCTACATACTGTGAGCCGTTATAAAATTTTACCGAGAACAATTGGAGCGGGATGGATACCGTGTCCGTTTCGAATGTAATCGTAAGTCCGCTGTCTCCGACGTGCTCTACGTGTTCAATCGGCAGTCCCGACAAAGCCGTACTTCCAGCAGGAGATACGCCGATTGCATAGGCTTCCGTTTGTATCGGCTGCGAGAATGTGACGCTGATTCGTTTGCTGTCGATCACACTTGCTTGGGCAGTACTGTAACTTAATTGTACGGGTTCGCCATCGCGCATGTTGCTCTTTGTGGCATAAGCTTCCAAGCTTCCTGCACTAGGGATTGTAATTGCATCGCCTGGCT
The DNA here is from genome assembly GCF_046535075.1 of Brevibacillus sp. SIMBA_040. Classification (NCBI taxonomy): domain Bacteria; kingdom Bacillati; phylum Bacillota; class Bacilli; order Caryophanales; family Paenibacillaceae; genus Brevibacillus; species Brevibacillus sp. SIMBA_040. The sequence continues at coordinate 252,549 of NZ_JAWRXI010000001.1, read as the reverse complement.
CGTACTCAACGAAACCATCGTTTTGTTTTACATAAATCGTCGCTCCTGGCGTCTCCGAGATCAGGTAGATACTCGTTCCGGCGTCAACCAATCCAGGTGCGGGAGAGGATGTAACTCCACCGACCTTGGCAGCAGACAAGACGCCATATGCAGAGAAATGACTCACCTGTGCTGTCGCAGTTCCGTTTGAAACAACGGTAGGAACGTACTCCCAGTCCTGATCACTGTTTTTGTGGAAAATCGCGAGCTGCTCAGGATGAGCACCCGTATTCACCGGAAAAGAGATCGTCACTGGCTGCGTGATTTCAATGCCGCTAAAGTGAAAATCGATTATCGGCCCTGCTACAGACAAACCACTGTCAGCCGGGAGGGAGGGAGAAAGATTCTCCAACGTCACCGTTGCGTTCGGCGGGATGGTCATCGAGCCAAAATCAAGTATGGTGTTCCCCTGGAAAATCATCCGTTGCTGATTCAGTGTGACAGGAACACCGAATGGCGCAAATACCTTTAACGTCGCCTCAACTTTTGGTTGGTAGCCTGATACACTGCCATAGTACGTGAAAGTCCCGGTCAATGAGGTATCTGCTGACTTGTTCCATCTCACGGCAACATTTCTTTCTTTTCCGTTGCTCATTTTTGCCTGGATAATCTGAGGCAACGTATAGGAGTTGTTCAAGAGTCTTTCAGTGGTAATATTCGGGATAGAGACGATAGTACCTGAGTCATCAGGGTCTTTACCGCCGCCGCCACCGCCACCTCCAGAACTACCGCCACCCCCGGAGCTGCCACCGCCTCCAGAACCTGAACCAGGGCTAGTACCTGAGCCCCCAGGAGTACCAGGAGCTGTAGGATTTACAGGTAAATTTTTCCCAGCTTGTTCGCGTGCCTTATTTTTTGCCTCTTCGTTTGCTTTTACCAGCTTGTCTTGTTGTTCCTTGATTTTATTTAATAAATCCGCAGAGAGGTTTTTAGCCAGCTCAGCTTCGCGCTGCTTTTTCTCTTGCTCCGCGAGCTTTTTCCGCTGCTCCTCCAATTCTAAGCGCTTCTGTCTCTCTACTTCTTGCTGCGTGTTCCAGTTAAGAGACGGTTTCGCGTCTAGCTGAATTTTTCGTTGCAGCTCGAGGTTAGCGTTATTAATGAGTTGCTCTACTTGCTCTGGCGTTACCTTTCCGTTGTCAAGTGCAGTTCTGATGATGGAGTTCACCAGTGCGTGCAAGTTTTGCTGATAGCGTTCCAGATCCTCTGGACTCGTAAGCTGGAGCTGAGTCAGAGGGTCAGTGAATTGTCCTTGTCGTAATGCTTCCAGCTGCTTGGAAATAAACTCGTCATGCTCCTGATCCATTGCCAGCTTTGAACGAATGATTGCTTCAATGATCTCTGGGGATAACGTGTTAATCAGGTCTGATGGTTGAATGACCGAAGATGCAGATGTAGGGAGCGGCACGGACTCAATCGGACGTCCTGCAAAAAACGATCCCTGCATGGCTGGATAAAGATTAAGCATCTGGTTTTGATTTGGATTATGGGCTGAAACGACTCCAGCCGCTACGACAATTGTGGACTTACCGGTATTCGGATCGACGGTAACCAAAAATTGCGTTCCTCTCACGCCCATCACCGCAGTAGGAGTAGAGATCGAAAACTGATCTTCCGTTTTGGTCAACGGTTTGGCTTTAATAAAGACAGAGCCCGACCATACCTTTAAATCGGTCTGCTTGCTCGAAGCTTGTTGCAGCTCGGAAATATAGACCTCGGTATTTTCGCCAACGGTTATCTCATCTTCTCTATCCGCAATCGACAGTACAATACTCGATTTGGCACTTGTTTTAATCAGATCACCTTGGTTCAGACTCATGTTTTTGAATGCTTTGTATTCCTTTGTACCGCCAGCCTTTTTAACCTGTACGGTACCGGTCACACTTTCCACCTTGGCAGTGCGCGAGGTTTCTGCCGCCGCGACTGTTTTCATTTCAGCAAACAGCATGCTGCTTATCATCACCAGCACGAAAAGGCTACGCCATACTGCTAGAAAACGTGTGCTTCGCAAGCTTCTGATCGTATTCACTGCTAGACTACCTCACTTTCACAAATCTCACGACTTTTGCTCCATGTCAGGCGCTTTTACATGGCCAGACACCTCGTATAGCTTGATTCCGGTTGTTTTGCCTTTCATCATCTTTTCGCCAACAAACTGGTAGCCGAAATAGTCCTTGGTTCGTTCATACGTTGACTCGGAAACTAATACTTGGTTGGCCTGGGCATTCGATTCAATTCGTGCAGCAGTATTTACGTGATCACCGATAGCGGTATAGTCGACACGTAAAAACGAGCCGATATTTCCAACGACGACTTCTCCTGTATTAATGCCAATTCCGATACTGACCTCGACCTCGTATTTGTCCATGATGTCTTTTCGCACCTGCTCCATGCCTCGCTGGATATCATAGGCTGTCTTGACCGCATGATACTCATGGTGAGGCACATCCAAGGGTGCATTGTAGAGAATCATCGCCGCATCCCCGATAAATTTGTCGATCGTCCCGTGGTTTTTGAGCACTTGATTCGTAATCATGTCAAACATCATGTTGAGAAAATCGACGACTTCCTCGGGGCGCAATTTTTCCGAGAGCGGGGTAAAGCCGCGAATATCCAAAAACAGGATCGATAGCTCTTTGTTCACACCGCCAAGTGGCAATTCGACTTCGCTTTTTGCGATCTGGTTCACCAATTCGGGAGAGATATATCGCCCGAACTGCTGAGTAATAAACTGCTTCTGCTTCGTTTCAAAATACGTTTTGACTGCGATATTCACGAAAAAGGTAGTGTATAAAGCTGCGAGTGGATAGACAACCGATAAATAGATCAGCTTGCTATCAAACAAGATGAATTGGCCAAAAATCAATAGAATAGAGGTTCCGATCACGATCGATATACTATACAGCGGCTTCAATCGCCACGTATACCAGGTGGTGAAGAAGAACACGATCAGCATCAGAGCGAGTATCAGCAGATTGCCGACGATGGTGATTTTTTGGTCGTGCAGCAATTGGTTGATGATATTGGCATGGGCATAAACCAGATACATATGGTTATCAACGGGTGTTGGATGTGCATCACTACCTGCGGCAGCCATTCCAATAAGTACAATCCGATCTTTAAAGGTTTCCGGAGGAACTTCTCCGTTTAGCACCATGTAAAAAGGGATGTTCATAAAGTCTTTGGTAGAGCCGTCAAATTTGATCGCCAGCTCTGTTTGCGGATGATCAGTCAAGTAATGCTTCACATCTGCACCGTACATGTCAGCTACCTGATAGGCGAGCGACGGAATCTTTCCTTCGGGCGAATCGAGCATGAGCCAGGTCCGGCGAATCACACCATCATCGTCGAGCACAGCATTGATGTGAGCTGTCTTTGCCGCCTTGTCAATCGGTGGGACGGAGGTCAGAAGCTTCTGTCCTTTAATGAGTTGGTCTTTGGTTACGATTGTCTCTTTGCGAAAAAAGTTTTCTAGCTCCACGACAGAGGGAATGATGACATTGTCATGCTTTGCCAGCTCGGCTGCAAAGGCCTCATCGATTGCTGGGTCTTCGCTTTTTGTCCGAAATGTAATATCAAACGCAACGGCCTTTGCTTCTGAAAGAGCTTCCAATAGGGGGATATAGGTATCGCGTGGCCAAGGGAAGGTTCCGATTAAATCGAGAGACTCCTGGTCAATGTCGACGACAATAATATCTTCGTGTGGGGCATGAGTCATAGACTTATTCATGTCGTAATCGTAGAAAGCGTAGTTTATCCGCTGCAATGAATCCCCAATAAAGAGAGTCAGACAAATCAGGATAACGATGAGATTTCCGATAATGGAGATGTTCCAGATGTTTTTTTTCATGAGGTCTCAACCAATCGTTCGATTTCCGCAAGATTGCAGATCAGGATCTTTTTCTTTTTTATTTGGATAAAATCTTGATTTTGCAAATCGAGCAACACTTTCGTCACCGTTTCCCTGACGGTTCCTGTCATGTCGGCAATTTGCTGATGGGTGAGCTTCAAATCGATGAGAATTCCCGATTTTTGCTTCACGCCATGCTTCTCCGTAAGTCGCAGCATCATCTTGATGATCCGGGTGCGAACGTCCAGTAGGGTTAAATCGGTAATGAGTTCATTGGCTTTCCGCAAACGATCGAGTGCTGTTTCCAGGATTCTCCACGAGATTTTGGGGTTTTGCTCCAATAAAGAGACGAAATCCCGGCGATTCAAGTAATAAACTACTGTCTTTTCCATTGTTTTTGCTGAGGCAGAACGAACCTGTTCATTTTCCAGAACGGCCATCTCACCAAAAAAATCACCATCCCGAAAAATGGCGAGAATAATGTCCCGAACCTCATCATCACGATAAATTTTGACGACCCCTGATTTAATGATGTATAACTCTTCTCCTGCTTGCCCTTCTCGGAAAATATTCGTTCCCTTTTCATATGTACGAGTAAGGAAGAGAGGAGCGAGCTTGGCTAAATCGTCATCCTCCAAATCCTGAAAAAAGGGAAAATGTCGAAGGAAATGCTGTTCAGTCATACGGATAAACGACTCCTTTTTTGCTTCAGCTGATGACCAAAGCTGCTGCGAGGACGATGAGATGGAAAATTTGATCGCACATGACCATCAGCCACTTGCTCCCATCGTCTGTGACACGCATAATGTTTCGATACCAGAGGAAAACGATTGTTCGGCGATCTAAAATCATGTGAGTAACAAATACGAATAAGATCGCCCAGACAGATAAACCGCCTGGAATAAACAAGTAAGCAACGAGTGAGATGATCGCTGTGTACACAAGACAATGAGCGAGTAACGGAAGCCAGCGCTGCGCCTTGTATTTGGCCATCCATTCGGTTTGAAACATGTAGTCCCCGATCAAATGGGCAATGAGTAGAATGTCAAAAGCACTAAAATGATTCACTTCTCCTTGACTCCCCCCATTGGAAGGTCCATCACGCCTTCCATTATAAGTGAATCTGGTACGAAAGTAGTAAAAAATTCTGAAGCTTTGCTGATGTATCTATCCTATTGTAACGAAAGGAGCGGGGGATTTTTGTGTTCTGGTTCACAAAATGAATAATTTCTTTCCTCCGATTATTTGATCAATCCGATCCATTCCCAATACGGCACGCTGGCTGCGACGGCAAGGATGATGGCAAGTGCGTAGCCAAGTGCGATTTTTTGACCCTGCTTGTGGCTAAAGGACTTACCCTCCGAGCTATAGTAAGCGGTTAAATAGGTCGGTGATTGATAGGTAAAAAAGAATGGGTCTGTGGCCAGCAAAATCACAAAGACGAAAATCCAGGGGTGGATGCCTGCCTGCTGTGCCAATGGAAGCAAGGCAGTCACGAGTAAGATAACCGCGGGATCGTCCCGAATGATGAGAGTGACGAGAAACGACACGAGAATCACAACTGTCAAGAGAAGGGTAGGGCTTGTCAGAAACACGGAGAGCTTTTCACCGAGAAAGGTAGAAAGAGCGTCTGCAATGCCTAGCTCTTGAGTGGCCGTAGCAAAACTGAACGCGACTCCTAAAAACAAGAGAAACGGCCAGTCAATTCCGTTTGAGACCGTTTGGCGGTCAAGCGCTCCACTAATCACCAAAACGGCAAAGCCGAGCAGCATAATCCATGCGCTATCGATTCCGTGCAAAGGGGCAAGAATGAGTAGGGCGATACTTCCTAGTGTGGTTGAAACGGCTATGCGCTCTGTTTTCGACCATGGCCCCAATAGCTGCAGCTGTTCGTCCAGTACTTCATCTGATATAGGTCGTACCTGACGTACATTTCGAAACATGAGCTGGAGGATGACGAGCATGACAGCAGAAAAAATGAAAAAGGCGGGCAGTGCATATAAGAACCATTCCAGCCAGTTGATCGGCTCGGAGACAGCAGCAAGTCCATATGCCATCATGTTTGTGTAGGAGCCAGTGAGTACAAAAGGCGCGGTAAAGCCATAAAAAATCATGGCAGCCAGCCCAAGTCCTGCTGCGCCGCGGCTCTTGTCAGCAAATCCCATCGATTCGGACAAGGTTCGTGCAAGTGGCACGCCGAGCGAAACTTTGGCAGAGGAGGACGGGATCAATGAGTTGAGTAGCATTCCTCCGGCTACGACACCCCACAATTGCCCGCGATAATGTCGCGGAAATCGTTTTAACGCATTGAGAGACACGCGAAACAAAATACCAGAGCGGGTGATTACCGCAATGAAAGCCATAATAAAAATCATATAAAGCCAAGTCGTTGAGGCGAATCCGGAGAGAGCAACCTCTGGTCCGACTAGTCCGCCGAGCACCCAAGCCATAGCCATCCCAAGTCCGACGATGTAATCGGGGATGACATTAACGATCCAGAGGATGACGGCAGCGACCCCGATCCCAATGAAATCCATTCCGGCGCGAGATAAGCCACCGATGGGTTCTATATAATGAAAGAGTATCAAGCTGATTGGAACCAGAATGGCGGCAATCCATCCACCGAGCCTGCTTTTGTGAAACAGCCCGACCGTATTGTAGGCACGAGTGCGACTGTACTGCTGTGCCAGTTGCTGCTTGGCTAGGTCATACTCTTTGCTGCCGTCTTCACCAGCGATTCCGGAGAGCGATCTTTTGGCTTCCGCGAGCGTCAGATATTCCATGGCTTGTTGGTGCCTGTTTAATCGGGCATGCAGCTCGGCAGCCCATTCATATGTAGTAATCCATTGTTCGGTCGTGTAGCCGGGGCCAAAATCACTCCAGGCACGGTCCAATAGTGCCAGTCCAACCTCAGGATGCTCGGCTGGCTCTCCGTAGAGAATACAACCTGCCAGAAGCGCATCCTTTTCTACGATTTTCTCGGGTGGGCAATCGGATAACAGCGTGAACAGACGCTTTTTACTTGCTTCCGCAAGCTCAGGCAGGACATGCAGGGCGATTTGCAAAGCCTCTGTCCATCTACCGGCTACACCGTGGAGCTCGATGGCGGCATCCCAATCGTTGTTCTTTTGAAAATCATCCAGCATTTCGGCAATCCAGCGACGTTTTTCTTCATGCCCAAACCTTACCGTAGCAATTTCGGAGAGAAGACGCCGCATTCCCGGAACAAGCGTGAACCATTCCGGCTGCGCTTCTACTCGCTGGAGATACTTGTTTGCGTCCGGAAATTGCTCCAAAGCTTGGTCAAGCAAAATTCCAAACCGCCGTTCTGCCACCCTTGCGTGGACACGTGGAAATTCTGAGCACCATAGTAAGGCATGAGTGAGAGATAAAGGTAAGGAGTCGAGCTCCAGCGCAACGATTTGGTAGTTTTGCTCTTTGTTGACCAAAAGCTGTTTATTCGTGCTTGTCAATCGGCTGGACAACAAACGGATAAAATAGGACGAAATGGACGGCTGCTCCTCCACGAGCTTGTCGAATGTTTCCCGATTAATGATATACAGCTCTGCATCGGTTGCAGCGATCGCAGTCGCGGAGCGGGCCTCACCGGTCAGCATCGCCATTTCCCCGAGTGTATCACCTTCACTCAGTACAGAAATCGATTGAGCTGCACCGCTTTTTTTTGCGTCGATGAACAGCTCGAGCTTGCCGCTTTTGATTACATACAGATTGTCTCCAGGATCGCCCTCCGAAAACAAGACTGTGCCTACGGGAACCGTTCTTCGTTCCAGTTTTCCAAGCAGCTTCGCTAGCTCCATATTAGACAACTGCTTGAACATTTCAATTCGTTGAAGCGTGGTCAAAAGTCCACCTCCCGCCTAAAAAACATAATGTAAACCATTATTCAGATTATATTACTCGCTAATATTATAATCTGATTCGAACCATTCAGCTAGAAAATCATCGTACAATTATGCTACCTGCGAATATTCAGTTTTTTGATGTGATATTGCAAGCTTTGGCGAGTGGTACCGATTTTTTCTGCTGCTTTCGTAATATTCCATTCTGCCTGATCCAAAATCGTTCGAATAAATTGTTCTTCGTAGGGGGTGGTGACCGTTTTTAGTGGTCTGCGCTCCCTTGTGCGGCTAGAGAGCCCAAGCAGGCTGTTTTCCATCATATTTTCACGCAGGTAGGCAGGAAGATGGTCGATATCCAGCAAGTTCTGATCCTCGTCGGCACGAATGATCAGGTTTTCAATAACATGGTGCAGCTCGCGGATGTTGCCCGGCCATTTGTATTGCAGAAAAAGCTCGTGTAGGCGTGCTGACAGACCATTTACGTTTTTGTTTAGCTGCTTGCTGGCGAGAGTGAGGAAGTAATCAATTAAAAAGACGATATCATCCTTGCGCTCGCGAAGAGGAGGAATGATGAGACACGTACGGGCGATGCGGTAATACAGGTCAGAGCGCAGCTTGCTTGTGGCAATCAATTCTTTTGGCGCTTCATTGGAGGCACTGATGATGGTGCAGCGCACAGGCGTCACGGCATTGGCACCGACTCTGCGAACCATGCGTTCTTCGAGGACGCGAATTAATTTTGATTGAAGCGTGATCGGCATCGAGTTGATCTCATCGAGGAAGAGGGTGCCGTCCTGGGCGTATTCAAATAGCCCCATTTGATCGGCAGCCCCCGTATAGGAGCCTTTTACCGTACCAAAAAGAGTGCTTTCCAAAAGCGTTTCCGGAATGGCTGCGCAGTTGATCGCGACAAAGGGACTTTTGGCCCGCTTGCTGTGATTGTGAATACTTTGGGCAAACAATTCCTTTCCAGTGCCTGTTTCTCCGACAATTAATATATCCGTGTCGTGCATGGATACATTTTGCGCGTCTTTTATCAGTCCCTTCATAACAGAGCTGCTGCCTTTAATGCTGCCAAATGTATACGTTGTACCGTTGCTGGGCTGTTCCTTGCTGCCTTTGTTTTGCGTGACGATTTTGCGTTTTAATTCAATCGTCTCATGCAGCAAGTTTTTTAGCTTGGTCTCGTTGTGACTGATCGAGAATACACCAATGGTTTCACCGTTATGGATAATCGGATATGTACTGTAGGTGACGTATTGCGGGATGCCGTTAATATGCGCATGTGCCCGGTACTGTGCGATGACAGGCTGTCCACTGTTGAAGACACGGCGGTGCTCGGACATTTCGGGGTTGTAATTGTAGGCCTCCCACAGGTATTTTCCGATGACATTTTCACTTTTCAAGCCTTCCAGCTTTTCCTGGGCTTTATTGTAGAGGATGATTCTCCCTTCGTGGTCACTCACAAGCACACCTTCGTTCAGCGAATCGACGATCTGTTCCAGGCAAGCGAGTCTAGCATCGGTTGAAAGCATCCATGATCACGCTCCATTTCTCATCACGCGAGTGGTTTATTTTCAGAACTTTCTAACTCATAGAATAGCAGAAGTGCTAACATCCGTCACGATTCGTAAAGGAGAAGAAACTATTTGCGCAGAAAGTTTTTGCGGTGGAAGTAAACAGAGTCATATCAAGCTTTTGATGAGAAATAAATGTGCAGAGCTGGACATTCCGCAAACGTTTTTGCGCCGAAAGGAGATTCCAATGAGGGGGTCTCTTTTTGTGTGGAACGGAAAAAAGCAGCGAAATAAGTGCTGGAGATTAAATTCTGAACATTGGCACAATAAATGCTATATCTACTAGGGCGACAAGGACGTACACAAAACATGAGGAGGAGAAACGAAATGAGCAAACCTGAAATTCTATATTCCGTAAAAGCTGGTCGAGGTTCTACCCTGCGGTGCAAAGGGTGGAGACAGGAATCGATTCTCCGCATGCTTGAGAACAACATGGAAAATGCCGAGAAGCCAGAGGAGCTGGTCATTTACGGTGGAATCGGCAAGTGCGCGAGAAACTGGGAATCGTACCATGCGATCGTGAACTCCTTGAAGGAGCTGGAGGAAGACGAGACGCTGGTCGTGCAGTCAGGGATGCCAGTAGCTGTATTCAAAACGCATAAATACGCACCGACTGTCGTCATGGCAACGACCAATATCATGAAGCCATCGTGGCCCGTTTTCTATGATTTGCAGGATAAAAACTTGACGATCTTCGCCCAGTATACAGCAGCACCGTGGGAGTACATTGGCACGCAGGGGGTGATCCAGGGAACGTTTGAGACGCTGTCTGCGATTGCGCGATTGCATTACAACGATTCGCTCGTCGGAAAAATCATGCTTACGGCGGGGGCTGGCGGCATGGGCGGCAATCAGACCCGGGCGATGACGATGCACGGCGGTGTATGTATCCTCGTGGATGCGAACGAAACAATTATTCGCCGCCGTATGAGTGTGGGGTATATCGATCTGCTGGCAGATTCACTCGATCATGCTATTGAGCTGGCTCAAGCACATGCAGCCGAGGGCAAATCACTTGGAGTCGCCGTCGTGGGCAATGCAGCGGATGTATTTGAAGAAGCGTATGAAAAAGGCTTCATGCCTGACATTTTGACCTCGATGACACCAGCGCATGATCCGCTTTCGTACCTCCCGGCTGGTTATACGCCAGAGGAAGCCGAAGAGCTGCGCCGCTCCGATCGCGAACTGTATTTGCAGCTGGCACGGAAAACGATGATTCGTGAATTACGCGTGACCAACCAGTTTTTTGACAAGGGTGTGCACGCATTCGAGTATGGCACGAGCCTGCGCAAGGAGTGTCGTGACGCTGGAATGCCTGAGGAAGAGGCGATGAAAATTCCGGGCTTTGTATCCGAGTACATCAGACCGCTTTTCTGCGAAGGCCGCGGACCTTTCCGCTGGACTTGCTTGTCTGGGGAGAAGTCCGATTTGGAGAAGATCGACAGCATGGTGCTGGAAAAGTTCAAGGACGATTTGCTCGTCACCCGCTGGATCAAGCTGGCTCGCGAGCACATCCCGATCGAAGGCTTGCCAGCGCGCATCTGCTACCTCGGCTTTGGACAGCGTAAAGAATTTGCTCTTGAAGTAAATGAGATGATCAAGCGCGGAGAGTTGGCTGGACCAGTAGCATTTTCCAGGGACAATCTGGACTCTGGTTCCATCGTCAACCCTACCTTTGAATCGGAAAAAATGATGGATGGCGGCGACCTGATTTCTGACTGGCCGATGCTGAATGGTCTGTTAAATGCAGTGGGGATGTGCGATTTGATCGCGATTCAGGCGAACTACTCGATGGGCGAGGCTGTTCATACCGGGGTGACGATGATTGCTGACGGGACAGAGGAGGCGAATATGCGCTTGTCCGTTTGCATGACCGTAGATTCTGGTATCGGGGTTGTGCGCCACGCGCAGGCAGGCTACCAAATTGCCAAGGATGTAGCCAACGGCCAAGGCGAGCTAACCAAGGAAAGCATCAAAATCCCGCTCTGGTGGACACCTACCGCTACGTTCGGACCAAATGATCTCAAGGAAAAAGAAGCAGACAATACGAGTCTTTCCCGTTAAAAAACGTTCCTTGGACGCTGCTGTTGATCTCGTGGCAGCGTCCCTGTCATAAATTCTTGTGTCACATACCGCCTAGGGGGTGGAGGTAAATGAACAGACAGGTGCAGAAAAGCCGGGCGAGTCTCATTATTCAAAACGCTTCGGAGGTCGTCACCTGCCGAGGTACCGATGTCAGCTCAGTCGAAAGAATTCCGGGAGGCTGGGTCGCAATCGCGGGGGAGGAGATTATTGCGGTTGGGACCCGGGACCAGGTTGCCGCCGAGGTCGACATAGAGCATGCCGAGGTGATTGATGCTTCGGGAAAGGTTGTTGCTCCCGGCTTCGTCGATTGCCATACGCACCTCGTTTTTGGAGGCTCACGGGTGCAGGAGTATGCAGCCAAAATGACGATTGATGATCCGGCAGAGCTTGCACGGCTGGGAATTCAGACCGGGATTTTGGCTTCCGTCGAGATGACGAGAAACGCCAGTGAAGAGCAGCTGTTTCAAGATGCCAGAGAGCGGCTGGGGAGGATGCTGCATGCTGGTACAACAACGGTCGAAAGTAAAAGCGGGTACGGTCTGACGACGACAGATGAAATCAAGATGCTCCATGTAAATGCCAAGCTGGCGAAGGCGATGCCTGTCGATATTGTCAGTACGTTTCTCGGTGCGCATGGCTGGCCGGCTCATCTCCCCAAAGAGGTGTATATGGGAGTTTTGTTTGATGAGATGATTCCGTGGGTGAGTGGACTTGGAATCGCTACGTATTGTGACGTCTGGTGCGATGACGGGCATTTTACCGCGCAAGAATCGGAAAAAATTTTACGGGCAGCACTTGATGCAGGGCTTCAGCCAAAGATTCACACGGATGCGTATTCGTACGTAGGCGGCTCGGATTTGGCTGCGGAGATGGGCATGGTTTCGGCGGATCATCTGAACTACACGCCTCCAGCTGTCATGCAAAAGCTGGCGAATGCAGGGGTCACAGGCGTGTTGATGCCGGCTCTCGATTTTGCTGTAAGACATCCTCGACCGTTTGATGCGCGGGCGATGATTGATTCTGGGATGACCGTAGCGCTGGCAACCAATCTGTGTCCGGGCTGCTGGACGGAATCGATGCAATTCGTGATGGCACTCGCTTGCCGTTTGTATCGGATGTCCCCGGCAGAAGCACTGCGGGCGGCAACGATTGGTGGAGCGATGGCGCTCGGACTTGGGAAGGATCGTGGCTCAATTGAGGTTGGAAAACTGGCTGATCTGCAAATCTGGAATGTCCCGTCCTACGAGCATGTGATCTATCAGCTAGGCGGTAATGTTGTTGAACGCGTCATCAAGTGTGGGAAGCAGGTCGTGGATCGATCCAAAGCGGAAAAATGGACGGAAAGCGTAGTCTGACAGAAAGGATGGAGGAGAAAATGAAAACCCAGTATCCAGCGGCGGAAGCAGTGAATGGGGAACGCTTGCTGAACAGCTTCCTGCAGCTTGCCAAGATCAATGCACCGAGCGGAGACGAGAAGCCGATGGCGGATGTTCTGGTCCCGCTTTTGACCGAGATGGGGTTCACCATTCAATTTGATGAGGCTCATAAACAGATTGGGGGAAACTGCGGGAATCTGATTGCGTGGTGGGACGGCACCGACCCGAATTTGCCGCCGCTTTTCCTCTCTACCCATATGGATACGGTGCTGCCTACAGCGGGTCTTACTCCCGTGATAAATGATGGTGTCATTTACTCAGATGGAACGACGATCCTTGGTGCCGATGATCGAGCAGCTTTGGCAGCCTATCTCGAAGCGATTCGAGTCATTCAGGAAACAGGAGCGCGTTGCGGACCCATCGAGCTGATCCTGACCGTCTACGAGCAGCCTGGTCTGGTCGGAGCCAGATATTTGAATTACACCAAGGTGCGGAGCAAGACCGGATACATTTTTGACAGCAGCGGAGACGTTGGGCAAATCATCCTGCAAGGACCGTACAGCAGTCGGATTTGGTGGGAAATCAAGGGCAAGCAGTCGCATATCGGTCTAAATCCTGAGGAAGGGATTAATGCCATATTGATCGCGGCAGCCGCACTTCGCAAGATGCAGCTCGGCAAAGTAAGTGAGGAGACGCTCGCAAACATCGGGGTGATTCAGGGTGGTGAGCTGACCTCGATCATCCCGGGAATGGTCAAGGTGAGCGGTGAGGTGCGCAGCTTTACCGCCACAGGCTTGCAGGAGCAAATCGAGCATATGTGCGCAGCGTTTACGGAGGCAGCGGAATCGCTTGGCGGCACGGCACATGCGCGTGTAGAGAAAAAATATGCTGGATTTGATATACCAGAAGCTTCCGATCTCGTACAATCGGCGATTCGAGCAGCAGAGAGAATCAACGTAAAGCCTTACTTGACGAGAACACTGGGCGGAGCAGATACAAATGTCCTCAATGAAAACGGCTTGACCTGCATTACGCTGGGACTCGGCTTTCGCAACATCCATTCTTACCAGGAGCATATCAGCATTGAGAATTTAGTGAATACGGGCAAGTACGCCGCAGCACTTATTTGTGAATGGTACGAAATGCACAAACCAAAATAAAGGGTCAGATAAAGGGGGATCAAGCCGTATGAAAAAGCATGCGAAAAAAAGCATCCTTTCTGCTGTTCTCATCGCCAGTGCCGCGCTCGGAGGTTGTGGCGCCGCAAGCAATCAGGCAAACAGCGGAGCTACTGCTGCCCAAAGCCCTGCCACCTCATCTGAAGGCAGCCCGACAAGCAATGCAGAAGCCGGGGGCAAAATTTTGATTGCGACCCAAAGTCCTCTTTCTGGAGCTTCCTCTTCGCTCGGCGATGCGATCAAAAGCGGGGCGGAATACGCGCTGAATCAAAAGAAGGAAGAGTTCAAAAAGCTGGGCTTTGATTTGCAATTGTTTCCGCAGGACGATCAGGCTGATCCCAAAATGGGCGTAGCGAACGCAGAGATGCTGATCTCCAATCCCGACGTGCTTGGGGTAATCGGTCATCTAAACTCCGGGGTGGCGATCGCAGCTTCTGTCAAATACGAGGAAGGCGGATTGGTCATGGTGTCGCCTGCCAACACAGCGGTGAAGCTGACCGAAGAGGGTAAAAAGACGGTGCATCGCATCGTAGCCAGGGATGACGCGCAGGGGCCGAAAGCGGCGATGTATGCCAAATCGGCGCTAGGGGTAAAAAGTGTGTTTATTCTCCATGACAAAACCTCATACGGCCAAGGCTTGACTGGCGAGGTCAAAGTTCAATTTGAAAAAGATGGAATCGAGGTTCTCGGTTACGAAGGCGTGACGGTCGGAGAGAAGGATTATACGGCTGTTCTTAATCAGGTGATGGCGAAAAATCCGGACATGATTTATTTCGGCGGTCACTATCCAGAGGGAGGCATTATCGTCAAGCAAGCGCGGCAGAAAAATTACAAGGGCATTTTCATGGGCGGAGATGGGCTTGATTCCTCTGACATGGTGAAAATTGCGGGACCTGCCGCCGAGGGTGTTGTGTTTACTTCCATTTCCGGGGATGTGACGCAGACGGAGGAAGGCAAGAAATGGGCAGAGGAATACAAAGCAGCGATGAATAAACCACTGGAGACACTCTCGGTATACGGCTTTGACTCTACGAATCTGCTGTTGAATGCCTTGGTTGAAGCCATCAAAGCAAATGGCGGAAAAAAGCCTACGAGAGAGCAGGTGCTAGAAGCGGTTCACAAGACAAAAGGCTTCCAGGGCCAGTTTACAACGGTCACTTTTGATGACAAAGGGGATAACCAAAGCGCCGACGTATTTATATTCAAATACGAGAACGACAAGTCCGTATACGTAGGCAAGGTAGAGTAATCAGGACCAATGGAAAGGAATGGATGAGCCAGTGACACAAGCACAATTTGCGGAAGTAGTGGCGCTAGACGGAGATCGATTGACGCGTGAACAGCTGCGTCAGATTGTGGAGAGGAAAGCGAAGTGCGTCATATCGGAGGAGGCATGGATACGCGTACAGGAAAGCCGAAGACGAATCGAAGAGCAGGTAGCCGCAGGAAAAATCATCTATGGCGTCAATACAGGCTTTGGAAAGCTTAGTGATGTGAGCATTGATGCAGAAGACGTTGGCCTTTTGCAATTGAATCTCTTGCGGGCCGATGCGGTTGGTGTAGGAGAACCACTGCCTATACCCGTTGTTCGCGCGATGCTCGTCCTGCGAGCGAATGCGCTTGCCAAAGGCTATTCCGGAATCCGTGCAGAAACCTTGCAGCTCTTGATCGATTGCCTAAACCGGGGGATTCATCCCATCGTCCCTTCCAAAGGCTCGCTTGGGGCAAGTGGAGATTTGGCTCCTTTGGCTCACATGGCGCTGATTCTTGTTGGAGAAGGCTATGCGGAATACGAGGGAGAGCGCTTGCCTGGAAAAGTGGCTCTAGAGCGTGCCGGACTTGCCGCAGTCAAGCTGGGTGCAAAGGAAGGCTTGGCTTTGATTAACGGGACGCAATGTATGACAGGCGTAGGAGCAATCGCGATTACGGAGGCTGAGCATCTCGGGCTGGCCGCGGATATGGCTGCTTGCCTGACGATGGAAGCGCTGCGTGGGATCATCGATGCCTTTTCGCCTGAACTGCTGGCGACTCGCCCGCACAAGGAGCTGGAGCTGGTAGCGGGACGTATACGGACGTGGCTTGGTGGCAGTCGCAGAATTACCCAGCAAGGGGAACTGCGCGTACAGGATGCCTACTCGATTCGTTGCATTCCGCAAGTACATGGCGCATCCTGGCAAGCGTGGGGGTATGCAGAAGATAAAATTTTGACGGAAATGAATGCGACGACTGACAACCCGATCGTGCTTGAGGATGGACGTGTTCTCTCTGGTGGGCAGTTCCACGGTCAACCGATTGCCTTGGCGATGGATTTGCTCAAAATCGCCGCCGCCGAGTGGGCAAATATTTCCGAGCGTAGAATCGAGAGACTGGTGAATCCACAGCTAAGCGGTTTATCCCCGTTCCTCGCACCCAATCCAGGCCTTGAGTGTGGATTGATGGTTGCCCAGTACGCAGCTGCCGCACTTGTCTCGGAAAATAAAGTGCTTGCCCATCCCGCCAGCGTCGATTCAATTCCGTCCTCGGCGAATCAGGAAGACCATGTCAGCATGGGTACGATTGCCGCACGTCAATCACGTGAAATCATTGGGAATGCGGCTCGTGTCATTGCCATTGAAATGATATGCGCTTCGCAGGCGATTTATTTGCAGCAAGCAGAGGATGACCTGGCACCGCGAACACGCCAGCACCTGGAGTGGGTACGAGAAATCATCCCGCCACTTAAGACGGATACAGCGATCAGTGAGCAGATTGAAATACTTGCGCAGGCATTGTTAGCAGAAGCGATTGTGTAGATATATCGGAATATTCCGCAAATAAATCCACTAAAGGGGGAAGGTGTGTTGAAAAAACGGAATGGATTGTTCGCTGCCTTTTTGGGAGTGGCACTTCTCGTATCTGGATGTGCAGGGAGTAACTCTGCCAGCTCGTCAGCAGATGCGAATACGATCAAACTGGGCTGGTTCGGACCGTTAACCGGCCCCACGGCAACAGATGGTACGCTCAGTCGGGACGCTGCGCTGCTTGCTGTTGAGCAGGTGAATGCTGCTGGAGGGATAGGCGGCAAACAAATTCAGCTTGTGACTGAGGATGACCAAGGCAAGCCGGAGGAAGCGCTCAAAGCTGTGCAAAAATTAATCAACAGCGACAAAGTAGTGGCGATCGTGAATGGCGCCTACAGTGGACCTGCCAAAACGGTTGCTCCTAAAGTGCAAGAAGCCAAAATCCCGATGGTCGTCGCGTACGCTGTTCATCCCGATATCACGACAGGCGGAGACTACATCAATCGGGTGATCTATACGGGTGATATCCAGGGAAAAGCAATAGCCGATTACGCAGTGAATGACCTGAAAAAGGAAAATATTGCTGTCCTCTACGTGAACATAGACTACGGGAAATCCATTTACGGCGCATTCAAAATCGAGGCAGAGAAGCTTGGGGCCAAAGTGGTGATCGATAAGCCGTTCAAGATGGGAGACAAAGATTTTAGCTCGCTTTTAACCGCGATAAAGGCAGCGAATCCAGACGCGCTCTATGTCGTGGGATATTATAACGAGGCGGCGGCTATCGTCCAGCAGGCTAAGGAAGCAGGAATCAGCGCACAGCTATTGGGCGTGGACGGATTTGATTCTCCGAAATATTTGGAGCTGGGGAAATCAAACACAGAGGACTCTACCTTTACTACCTCGTTCTACACATCGGATCAGCGTGACATTGTCCAGAAATTTGTCAAAGACTATACGGCGAAATACAAGAGTGAGCCGGGCATGCTGGCGTCCCAAAGCTATGATGCCGCAATGGTCATTTTAGAAGGAATGAAAAAGGTGGGGACCGACAAGGAGCAGCTCGCTAAAGCGATCAACGAAACGAAAGATTTTGAGGGCACCTCGGGAAAAATAACGTTTGGAGCCGATCATGAGGTCATCAAGCCCGTCATTTTTATGACGATCAAGGATGGAAAGTTCCAATTCGTACATTCGAAGGTATACAACTGAATCAATCTGTGAGTGATATTCGGGGAAAGAGGACTAATCGGCTGGTCCTCTTTTTGGCAATTCAATAGATTTTTCCATTTTTTAGAAATGGGGTGAAGCGAGATATGCTTGCTCAACAACTGCTCAATGGCATAGCACTAGGCTTTCATTATGTCCTGATCGCGCTTGGCCTTACGATGGTGTATGGCGTCTTGAGACTGCTCCATTTTGCGCATGGCGTCATTTACATGATCGGAGCCTTTGCAGCCATGATCGGTATTTTGTACTTGCAGCTTCCTTTTGCAATCGCTCTGCTTTTTGCCATGGTCGTATCGGGGATTGTCGGTATGAGCATTGAGCGTTTTGCCTATCGGCCGCTGCGAGGAACGCATCCGATCACGACGCTGATCAGTGGGGTTGGTATTTCGATTTTCCTGGAAAATGTATTTCAAGTGATGTTTACCTCCGATTCGCGCGCCTTTCCAGAAACGGGAATTACAACCTCAATCATCACGCTCACAGATTCGATCACGATAACGAACACAAAGCTGTACATCATCATCACAGGGGTGGTTTGTCTAGGCTTGCTGTACGCCTTTCTCAAGCTAACCAAGCTGGGGATCGCGATTCAGGCGGCCGCCCAGGATATTCGCGCGGCATCGTTAATGGGGGTCAATGTCAATCGAGTGGTCGCTGTCACCTTTATGCTAGGCTCGGCTTTAGCCGCGGTTGCAGGGGTTCTCGTTGCCATCAATTTTAACTCGATTTCACCAACGATGGGCGCACTGCCTGGTCTAAAGGCGTTTTGTGTAGTCGTACTGGGCGGGCTTGGCTCCATACGTGGTACCATCGTTGGCGGTCTACTTCTTGGGATCGTTGAGTCACTGGGTGACGGCTTCATGACTGACCTCGTGATTGATAAAGACGCGATTGCGTTTGTGATCCTCATTTTGATTTTGCTGATCAGACCATCTGGGTTATTTGGTAAGCATATTGAGAAAGTGTAGGTGATGAATCTGATGGATGACATGTTGAACCCGTACTACGTCGATATTGTCGTCTTCTTGATCATCTATCTCCTGTTAGGGCTCGGCTTGAATCTGATTACGGGCTATGCGGGACAGGTATCGCTCGGGCACGCAGCCTTTTACGGCATCGGGGCCTATAGCTCAGCGATTTTGTCAGTCACATACGGTATGAATCCGTGGGCCTCGATGGGGAGTGCTGTGGTCATTACGTTTGTTATCAGTGCGATTTTGGGGCTACCAAGCCTGCGAGTGCGGGAAGATTTTTTAGCGATTACGACGCTCGGGCTTGGATTGATCGCTCAATCCTTTTTTAAAAATGCGGAAATCACAGGTGGTGCTTACGGAATCGACTCCATCCCCGCGCCCTCGTTATTTGGAGTGGAGCTGAAAAATGTAGGCTACCTGCTGCTGGTTGTGGTTGTACTGTTGGCAGGAATTTTCGTGATGCAGAAGATGACGAAATCTCGTATCGGACGGGCATGGATGACGATTCGAGAGGATGAGATGGTGGCACAAGCAATGGGCATTAACACCACCTACTACAAAGTGCTGGTGTTTGCGATAGGTGGCGCTTATGCGGGAGCGGCTGGGGCGCTTTTTGCCCACAAGGCATCGTATATCAGTGCAGAATCGTTTGGCTTTACCATCTCAGTGACAGTACTGAGCATGGTGGTACTGGGAGGACTCGGCAGTATACGCGGCACCCTGTTTGGCGTCAGTGTCCTGTACCTTTTGCCTGAGCTGTTTCGCTTGTTCAAGCTTGATTTTATGGAGATGCAAAACCTCGACGTGTACAAGATGATGGTCTATGGTCTGTTGATGGTTATCGTGATGCGCTATCGTCCAAAAGGCTTGTTTGGCAAGACTGCCTTTAAAAAGGGGAAGCGCTACTCGACAGGCAAGGAATCGTCGATCAAGGGTGGTGATCAGGTTGCTTAAAATCGAAGGCATCACGAAGCGCTTCGGGGGCTTGATTGCAGTGGATCAGGTGAGCCTGCAAGTGAACCAGGGAGAGATTTTCGGCTTGATCGGTCCAAATGGAGCAGGCAAAACGACCTTTTTTAACATATTGACCGGGATTTACAAGCCGGATGCTGGCACCATCACGTTTGAGGGAAAGCCGATCCATGGGCTAAAGCCGTATCGCATTGCCAAAAGCGGGATATCGCGGACTTTTCAAAACATCCGTTTATTGAAAGAAGAAACTGTCCTGGACAATGTGGCTCTCGGCATGTTTGGCAAAACGTCCAGTGGACTGTGGGCCGCAATTTTGGGGCTTCGCTCGGCAAAGGAAGAAGAAGCATTTGTGCATACGGAAAGCTTGCGTCTGCTGGAGCTGGTTGGACTTGCGAACTATGAGCAGCTGGGGGCAGGAAGTCTATCCTACGGGAATCAACGGCGTGTGGAGATAGCCAGGGCGCTGGTTGCCAAGCCCAAAATGCTGCTTCTAGATGAACCGACAGCCGGGATGAATGCAGAGGAAGTGCAGGAAATGACCGCACTCATCCGAAAAATCAGGGAGAATGGGACAACGGTCATCCTGATCGAGCATAATGTGACGATGGTGACAGGGTTATGTGATCGGATTGCTGTGCTGGATCACGGGGTCAAGATTGCCGATGATATTCCGGAAGTGGTCATTTCCAATCCGGAGGTCATTGAGGCTTACATCGGCAAGGTAGACACAGAGGGGGTGACTCAGCGTGCTGCGAATTGAACAGCTGCATGTTTCCTATGGAGGGATTCAGGCGGTTCGAGATATATCGCTTGAAGTAAACGAGGGGGAAGTCGTGACGCTGATCGGCTCCAATGGGGCTGGAAAAACGACAACCTTGCATGCGATTTGCGGGATTACCCCCTCGCGCGGAATGATTCAATATCGGGGAGTCGAGCTGCAGGGCAAAGCGACTCACCAAATCGTCCGCGAAGGAATCGTGATGGTTCCAGAAGGGAGGCGGGTTTTTCCCAAGCTGACGGTGGCAGTAAACTTACTGATGGGTGCGTACGCTCGGAAAATATCCAAAACGTCGCTGCAAAAAGAAATCGAACACATATATCAGTTATTTCCCCGATTAGCTGAACGAAAAAACCAGATGGCAGGCACGATGAGTGGAGGGGAACAGCAGATGCTGGCGATTGGGCGCGCGCTGATGGCGAAGCCCAGCTTGCTCATATTGGATGAACCCTCCATGGGTCTGGCACCAATCGTTGTCAAAGACATATACGAGACCATTCGCCGCATCAAAGGGCAGGGCATCACGATTCTACTGGTTGAACAAAACGCATTGATGGCTTTGTCCGTAGCAGACCGCGGTTACGTGCTAGAAAATGGAGAGATTCGACTGCACGATACGGCTCAAAACCTCCGTGAGCAGGATAACGTGAAGAAGGCGTATTTGGGGAGCTGAAAAGAGGAGCATGAACAAAAAAACTTGGTGGCTGTCAGCAGAACGGTGGAGCCGTGGCCGCCTGCGCGACAGCCATTTTCTTTGAATGCAGAAATGTCAGATCATTTTAAAAAATGTATTGATTTTGTCAGCTAGTAGGAATATGATGTTTTCAGATAGTTAATCGTTATCGTATAACGATTAACTAAGGAGGCTGTACATGAAAAAGAAACTAGTAAAAGTCACAATAAAAGACGTAGCAAAGCATGCAGGTGTATCTACTACTACGATCTCCCGCTTTCTAAACGGACGCTATGAAGCGATGGGCCAGGAAACAAAGGAAAAGATTCAGAAGTCTATCGAGATGCTGGACTTCAAACCGAATCAGCTGGCACGCGGACTTCGCAACGACCGCAGCAATACGATCGGGTTCGTAGTAGCGGATATCGGCAACCCATACTCGGTCTCGGTCATCCAGGGAATGGAAGAGATATGCAGCCAGCTTGGATATAGCATCATCATCTGCAATGCGAACGAAGATCCCGAGAAAGAACGGGAAAGTCTCATGATGCTGGAATCGAAGCACATCGATGGCTTGATTATCAACTCTTCGGGCAAAAACAACGATTTGCTGATGCGGATTGGAGCAGCCATTCCAGTTCTGTTGATCGACCGCAAGCTGCCAGGAATGCCTTTTTCTACTGTAACTACTGACAACACACAGGGTACGCTTCTCGCGATTGAGCATTTGACCGCAAGAGGCTGCGATCGTCTCCATCTCTTTATATCTGACCCGGATGGCATCAGCCCTCGGTATGAGCGTATTTTTGCTTTTGAACAGTTTGCCAAAAACAACAGCAAGGTTCAGGCGTCATTGAACGTCATCGAAGAGTATTCGCAGCCATTGGTGAATGAGTATGTAAAAAGCTTGGTTGAAAGCAAGCAGCCAAATGAAAAAATCGGTCTAATTGCCGGTAACGGAAAGCTCTCACTGATGGTGCTAAAAGCCATTCATCACTTGAATTATCAGGTGCCAGAGGATTTGCTGCTGATTGGCTTCGATGATCCCGAGTGGGCGTCGATTGCAAGACCAACCTTGACCGTATTGTCTCAGCCTACATATGAAATAGGGCGCCAAGCCGCGGAGATGATGATCGCGCAAATTCAAAAGGGACAAGAAGCACCGCCACAGACCTTGGAGCTGATGATGCAGCTCATCCAACGAGAATCCACAGAATTCTAATTTTTTTTGGAAGTTAGTTAATCGATATACGAAAACGATTAACTAAAAAAGGAGGTGCCTTACTTGTACGAGCAACTAACGACGCCAGCGGTGATCGTAGATCTGGACATCGTAGAAGCGAATCTAGCAAAAATGGCAGGCAAGCTGGCAGAGCAAGGAATCAAGCATCGGCCACATATGAAAACACATAAGTCTGTTGCGCTTGCCAAAATGCAGCTCGCAGCAGGGGCGCATGGTATCACAGTAGCCAAGCTGTCGGAAGCTGAAGTGTTTGCTGCAGCGGGATTAGACAACATCTTGGTTGCCTTTCCGCTTATTGGAAAAGAAAAGCTCGATCGCTTTGCCAGACTCCACCAATCTATTGAAATGATGACCGTGGTAGACAGTATGGAGGGGGCAAAAGGGCTTTCCGAGGTAGGAATAACGACTGGTAAGCCAGTACAAGTCCTGATTGAAGTCGATGGAGGTCTGCATCGCGGAGGCAGGCAGCCAGGGGATGAGCTCGTCTCGTTCGCTTGTGCACTGCGGGAGCTGGAAGGTATACACATCGCAGGTATCCTCTCTTACTTTGGACAAATCTATCGGGAAAAAGGTAAAGAGGCGCTCCAGTCTGTGGTCAAAAAAGAGTCAGAGCTGATTCGCAGGATTACAGACGAGCTGCAGGAAGTTGGCATTTCCTTGCCGATCATCAGCGCAGGCTCCACACCAACCTCTTTACTATGTGAAGATTTGCGAGGGGTCACTGAGGTTCGAGCAGGCAATTATATATTTAATGATGTAACAGCGGTAAAGCTCGGGCTTGTGGAGGAGAAGGACTGTGCGCTGCGCGTGATCGCTACCGTAGTCAGTGTCCCGATCCCGGGGAGAGCGTCGATTGATGCCGGTTCCAAGACATTGACGAGCGATCGTGCCCCAGATCATGAAGGATATGGGATTGTAGTAGGTCATCCAGCTGTACAGATCATGGCACTAAATGAAGAGCATGGCATGCTGCAATTCGATCCTGCAAGCGTTTCCTTTTCTGTGGGAGACCGTATTGAAATCATCCCGAACCATGCGTGTGTTATTCCGAATCTGAATGATTCACTTACGTCGGTCAGAGGGCAGCAGGTAGTAGATACGATCCGCGTGGACGCGCGAGGCTGCAACTATTAAGAGCATTTACATTAACCAAAAGGAAGTGTTTCCACATGGGGAAAATTGAACAGCGATTACAAGAGCTGGGCATTACGCTACCTGAGCCGCCGCCTGTTGCAGCCATTTACGTACCGGCAGTAACGGTAGGAAATATGGTTTATACATCAGGGAACGACTGTCGGGCCAGTGGCAAGCTGATGTTTACGGGTAAGCTGGGACAAGAGCTGACAATTGAAGAGGGACAGCTGGCTGCGAGACAAACGATGATCAATCTGCTTGCTGTACTGAAGACACATCTTGGCGATTTGGATAAAATCGAGCGGATTGTAAAGCTGCTGGCTTTTGTAAACAGCGCGCCTGGTTTTGCTGATCAGCCTTATGTAATCAATGGGGCTTCTGCTTTACTGGAAGAAGTATTTGGAGAACAGGGAAGACATGCGAGGTCCGCGATAGGGACGTCCGAGCTGCCGTTTCATACCCCAGTAGAAATCGAAATGATCGTTCAAATTAAGGAATAGAGAATATGTTCAGAATTATAAAAAAATGAATTGACACAAGCTATGTTCGCTAGTAGTATGATCCATAAAACGATTCTAATGCATCAGATATCAGATTTCAGATGGTGCAAATTTCCTGCTAAATTCAACAACCACCGTGGGAGGATGACAGAATGAAGTTGCTGACCTTTCATACAGAGAGAGGCTTGCAAGTAGGGATCAAGACGGAGCGGGGAATCTTGGATATCTCCAAAGCAGCGGGTACATATCACACCGACGATCTCAGCTTACAGTCGATCGAACAGATTGTAGAGGGCGGAGTCGAGGTGCTGGAGTCGCTTGCGAGGCTTTTGACGCTGGCAGGCGATGCAGATGATGACGAGCTATGGCTTGCGGAAGACAGTCTGCGGCTCGGACCATGTGTTCCGTATCCAGGAAAAATCATCTGTGTAGGCCTCAATTATCGCAAGCATGCGATAGAGTCCAAGCTCCCGATTCCCGAATCACCCGTACTGTTCAACAAATTCACGAACAGTATTGCAGCCCACGGGGAAACGATTCAGCTTCCGAAAGGAACAAGCCAAGTGGATTACGAAGCGGAGCTCGCGATCGTCATCGGGAAAAAAGCGAAGCATGTCTCCAAGGAAAACGCTCTGGAATACGTATTCGGCTACTGCAATGCCAATGATCTTTCAGCGCGTGACCTGCAAAACAGGACTAGCCAATGGCTGCTCGGCAAAAGCTGTGACGGATTTTGTCCGGTGGGTCCCTACCTGGTCACCTCTGATGAAGTAGGCAACCCAAACGATCTGCGGATTCGCTCGTATGTAGGTGGCGAGGTGAGACAAGACTCCAATACCGGCGATATGATCTTCGCCTGTGACGAAATTGTCAGCTATATCTCTTCGTACATGACATTGGAACCGGGTGACATCATTTTGACGGGAACACCAGAGGGAGTCATTTTGGGGTATCCAAAGGAAAAGCAGATCTGGCTTGCGGCTGGAGACGAAGCAACGATTGAAATCGAAAAGCTCGGTCGCTTGACGAATCGTTTTCAAGACGAAGCCTGAATCATCTACACACTCTAATTCCTACCCCCCAAGGAGGTACAAGCGAACATGAAAGCATTATCCCAAACGAGAAGCGGCTTGCCACGTTCAGGCATACGCCAAATCATGGACTACTCAGCAACGATCCCGGATGTGATCCATCTGGAAGTGGGTGAACCGAATGTCAACACACCACTCCACATTCGCGAAGCAGCATTTGCAGCTATGAACGAAGGGTTTACCCACTATACGGCAAATGCCGGATTGGTCAGCCTGCGCAGCTCTATCGCAGATCACCTGAAGCGCCATTACGAAATACAGGTAAATACCGATCAGATTGTGGTCACTGCAGGAGCGGTAAACGCACTTGCCGCAACGATTTTGTCGCTTGTGGAATCCGGTGAAGAGGTCTTAATTCCTGATCCGGGCTGGCCAAATTATGAGCAGATCATTTTGAGCCAAGAATCGATCCCGAAGCGTTACAAGCTTTTGCCGGACTCAGGCTTTGTCCCGGATGTGGCTGAGCTGGAGAAAGTAGTTACGCCAAATACAAAAGCGATTATCATCAACTCGCCGGGAAATCCTACAGGCGGCGTACTCAGTGAAACGAACATCAAGGAAATCCTCGCCTTCGCTTCTAAGCACGATCTATACGTCATTTCCGATGAGGTCTACGACGGGATCGTTTTCGAGGATAAGCATATCTCCCCGATGTCCTATGACACAGAGGGCAGAGTGATCAGCATCTTCGGCTTCTCCAAAAACTACGCGATGACTGGCTGGAGGGTCGGCTATGCAGTTGCTCCGCAGCAGATTGCAGCCGTTATTGCAAAAGTTTTGGAGCCGCTCGTCTCATGTGCATCGTCCGTATCGCAAAAAGCTGCGGAGGCAGCCATCTCCTCGACGCAGGAGTTCGTTCACGAAATGCGCGAGATTTATCATGCCAGGCGTGACAGCGCTTACAAGCTACTGGAGGAAGCTGGCATCAAGGCGTACAAGCCTAAGGGAGCTTTCTACATGATGATCGATCTCTCCGGGGTAGAAACAGAAGAGGAGAATCTAGCGATTGCCTTGGTCAAAGAATCCAGGGTTGCAGTGGCTCCGGGAACTACCTTTGGATCGACGACTGCACACATGATTCGCATCTCTCTTGCGACTGAAGATTCCCAATTGTTAGAAGGCATTAAGCGGATTTGTGATTTTGTAACAAAACATAGAAAACAATAACAAAATCAAGGGGGATTCTACGATGTTTCGTAAAAAGAAAAGTGCATTACTGACTCTCATGATGTCGCTCGTTCTGTTGGTTACTGCTTGCAGCTCCGAAACAGGTTCGTCACCTACGCAAAATACGCAGAGCCGACTCGATAAAATCATCGCCTCGAAAAAAATCCGCATCGCCACTTACGCTGACAGCCCAGGCTGGAGTGTACTGAACGCTTCTGGTGAATACGAAGGCTTTGACCCTGATATTGCCCGCAAGCTCGCAGAGTCGTTGGGAGCTGAAATTGAATTCGTAACGACTGACGGCGTAAACCGCATCCCGCTTCTGGAATCCGACAAGGTCGATGTAGCCATCTCTGTATTTACCCCAACCAATGAGCGCGCGAAGTCGATCAACTTTACCATTCCATACTCCGCAGCTGGCTTGGTGCCCATGTATCCAAAAAATAAACCGATCAGCAGCTGGGATGGCGTAAAAGGAAAGAAAGTTTCTGTATCCAAAGGCTCCACAGGTGATATCGCGCTGAGCAAGTACTACCCGGAAGCACAGCTCGTTCGCTTTGATTCCACAGCAGATGCGTTTTTGGCACTGAAAACGGGCAAGGTTGATGTCTTTGTAGAAGAAGATGGAATCATTCTCGACTTGCTGAAAAAGAATCAGGAATTCGAATCGCTGCCTGGTCAACCGTTCCAATCCTCTTATATTGCGATGGGCGTCAAAAAAGGCGATCAGGAATGGCTCAACTACC
This sequence comes from Brevibacillus sp. SIMBA_040, assembly GCF_046535075.1. Classification (NCBI taxonomy): domain Bacteria; kingdom Bacillati; phylum Bacillota; class Bacilli; order Caryophanales; family Paenibacillaceae; genus Brevibacillus; species Brevibacillus sp. SIMBA_040. Next base: position 225,299 of record NZ_JAWRXI010000001.1, on the reverse strand, counting down.
TGAATCACTTTATCCGCAACCTGAACTATTCCGGTGAGGGCGCAGAATTATACAAGAATCGATTTGGTGTAGATGCACCGAAGCTGCTTACCTACTAATCCTCTGGCAGTCCCATATAAATCGGAACGGGGGACGTGGTTCTCCCGTTCTGATCACCCTGAGAATGAGGTGATTGGTTCGTGAATTTGGTTTTCCATGATATTATCCCGTACATTCCTTTGCTGATAAGTGGTCTTGGCACGAGCTTGATGATTACGGTCATCTGTATGCTTGCCGGTACGGTGCTCGGTTTGTTTGTCGCCTTGGCCAAATCCAGCAAGATCACTCCCCTTCGCTATTTTGGGAACACGTACATTGAGATTTTTCGCAATACGCCATTGATCGTGCAGTTGTACCTGCTTTATTTCGGAATGGGGCAATTGGGACTGGATATTAGTCCATTGTGGTCTGCCTTGATCGGGATCACAATTAACAATGCTGCGTATACAGCTGAAATATTCCGTGCTGGTCTAAGCAGTGTTCCAAAAGGGCTTTATGAAGCAGGTAGCGCACTGGGGATGAACGCAGCCCAAACCTTCCGCCATGTCATTTTGCCACCCGCTTTTCGCACAGCGTTTCCAGCTTTGACAAACCAGCTTGTCTTGCTGTTCTTGTTCTCTTCCGTCGCCTCCATTATTTCGCTTGAGGAACTGACGTATCAAGTGATGAATATCGAGACTCAAACATCCAGGACATTGGAAATTACACTGATTGCCACGGTGCTCTACTACGGTTGCTCATCTATCTTTGTGTACCTGTCCAACGCTTTGGCAAGGAAAGTGTTCAAATGGTAAAGGGAGGATTACAATGACTCAAGATTTTGGTTGGATACATCTCGTCCCTATCCTAAAAGGAGCGTGGCTGACGATCCAGCTTTGTTTCTTCTCATTACTGATAGGTGGTGCGATCGGGGGCATCGTTGGCCTCGGAGCCTCATCCAAAAACAAGCTGGCAAACGCACTTTCATCCCTATACATCAGACTGGTCAGGGGAGTTCCCCTTTTGATGATCATCTTTTTGATTTACTTTGCGCTCCCGATGCTCCATATCGGCATTAACTTTTCCAAAGGCTTTTCCGCTGTTATGGCTCTCTCGATTTACGCAGGCGCTTATTTGGGCGAAATCGTCAGAGGGGGAATTCAGTCCGTACCAAAAGGACAATTCGAAGCAGCAGATGCTTTGGGCATGACTACTTTTCAAAAATTCCGGCATGTGATTGTACCACAAGCAATGAAGTTCATCATTCCGCCGGGGATCGGATTTTTCATCGCATTAATCAAGGACTCATCGCTGGTTTCCATCATCGGTTACATTGATCTGACAAAAGCAGGAAAGGTCGTCAGCAGCCTGACCTTTAACCCGATCGCCTCTTTCCTTGCAGTTGCCGCGGTGTATTTCGTACTCTGCTTCGGATTGTCCAAGGCATCATATTACTTCGAAAAGAGATTTCTGGGCTCAACGTAAGTATGGCCTCGTCACTTGGTATAAAAGGCTGGTAGTGGGAAGGGAGATCATAAATGAATATTCAAGTGAAGGATTTGCATAAAAGCTACGGCAAGCTGGAGGTACTAAAAGGTATCGATTGCGAGATTAAAGAGGGAGAAGTGGTATGCGTCATTGGTCCCTCTGGCTCGGGAAAAAGCACCTTTCTGCGTTGCCTCAATTTGTTGGAGCAAATCACAAGCGGTCAGGTTTTGATTGGCCAGCATGACATCACGAATGCCAAAACGGATATCAATATGGTTCGTACCGAGGTAGGAATGGTCTTTCAGCAATTCAACCTTTTTCCACACAAGACGGCTCTGGAAAATGTCATGCTTGCTCCCGTCATCGTAAAGCACGAGTCCAAGGAAGCAGCGCGCGCCAAAGCACTGGAATTGCTCGCTAAGGTAGGACTAAAGGAAAAGGCTGATTCCTATCCGGGGAACCTGTCCGGGGGGCAAATGCAGCGTGTAGCCATTGCGCGTGCACTGGCAATGAATCCCAAAATCATCCTGTTTGACGAGCCGACTTCAGCACTAGACCCTGAGTTGGTTGGAGAGGTCCTGAATGTCATGAAGGACCTGGCACAAGAAGGCATGACGATGGTAGTCGTGACGCATGAGATGGGATTCGCCCGTGAAGTAGCGGACCGGGTTATTTTCATGGACCAAGGCTACATCGTCGAAGAAGGAAATCCAGAAGAGATCTTCCGTGCACCTAAAAATGAGCGCACGCAAGCCTTTTTGCGCAAGGTGATCTAAGAGCAGGCAGGGGGTGCCAACATGCATGCAACAGGCTTAACATGTGTCGTTTGTCATAAGGCGTATCCTCTCGCCCCCCTGTACGAGTGTGGGGAGTGCGGGGGAATTTTGGAGGTTACTTATGCGATTGCGCAAGCGGATGGCTCGTCTGCTTTGCTCCCGGTTTCCGAGCAGAATCGAATTCATTTAGGGGAAGGAGATACCAGACTGCTATCGGCTCCACGGCTTGCGAAAAGGCTAGGCATCAAGACGCTGCTGCTTAAATGTGAATTCATGAATCCTACTGGATCTTTCAAAGATCGCCCTGTATCCATCGGGATTACGAAAGCAGTTGAATTTGGTTTTCAACAAGTCATTGCTGCTTCCAGTGGAAATGGAGCCGCCTCAGTCGCTGCTTATGCTGCGCGTGCGGGGCTTCAAGCAATCATCCTTGTCCCAGAATCCACACCGCTTGAAAAGGTAAGGCAGACCCTCGCTTACGGAGCCAAGGTCATCCGTGTGAAAGGGCCGTACAGCAACTGTTTTTCGCTGGCGAAGCAGCTCGGTCAGAGTCAGAACATTTTTAATTTGACGACAACCCTTCTGAATCCGTACACGGTAGAGGGAAACAAGCTCGTAGCCTATGAGCTGTATGAACAGATGAATGGAATGGTTCCAGATGTAATCTATGTACCGATTGGGGCCGGACCATTGCTCATTGGTATTTACAGAGGATATTTGGAGCATCACCGGTATCATCCGGGAGCAAAGCTTCCCAGAATGGCAGGAATCCAGGCAGCAGGAAATAATCCGATCGCAACCGCGTTTACTCAGGGTGAATCAGTGGTTCGTTCAGAGCCCAATCCAGAAACGATTGCGGGCGGGATTGCAGACGGATTGGTCGGGTATGAAAAGGATGGAACCTATACGCTACAGATCGTAGTGCAATCAAATGGATTTGTGTCAGATGTATCAGACGCCCGGATATTGGAGGCGCAAATTCTGTTAGCCCAGGAGGAAGGGGTCTTTGTAGAGCCTTCCGCGGCAGCAGGCATAGCAGGACTGATGAAAAGCTTGGAGGAACAACGAATTTCTGAAAATGATTCCGTGGTCGTTGTTTTGACTGGACACGGATTAAAGGATATGGGAAATGTTCACGTTGCGAGAGAAGTACCTACCATTGACGATAGCATGGAGCAACTGCTGGAAGTGCTAGACAAATAGAGGGGTGGAAATGGCATGAGCAGCATCACGATAGGAATTACCGACTGTGATCATCCATCGGTGGAAATTGAACAAAATGTCATCCGAAATGCTTCTGCACAGATGGTTCTGCATGAATGCAAAACAGAGGAAGACGTGATCCAGCAGTGCGTAGATGCAGACGGCTTGCTGAACCAGTACGCTCCTCTGACACGCAATGTACTTGGCAAGCTGCCACGCTGCAAGGTCATCGTGCGATACGGCGTAGGTGTAAACAATGTAGATGTACAAGCAGCTACTGATTATGGCATTCAGATTTGCAACGTACCTGATTACGGAGTAGATGAAGTATCCGATCATGCATTGGCACTCATGTATACACTTACGCGCAAGACGCTACTTCTCGGCAATGCGATCCGCAAAGGAGAATGGGACTTTAGCATTTCCCGTCCGATTTTGCGATTGCGCGGACAGACAGTCGGTGTCGTTGGACTTGGACGAATCGGGAGTGCTTTCGCCAAAAAGGCACACGGGGCAGGGTTCCACGTAATTGGTTACGATCATCGAAGCGCAGGGGAGGATTCTTTATCCTTTGTCGAGCGTGTCACGTTTGAAGATTTGCTTGAGCGCTCTGATATCATCTCGATTCACTGTCCACTTACAGATGAGACGAAAAACTTGTTCAGTACAAAAGAGCTGCAGGCCATGAAGTCTTCCGCCTATCTGATCAATACAGCTCGCGGTTCGATTGTTGACGAGGCCGCACTGGATCAGGCGCTTACAGAAGGCTGGATCGCTGGGGCAGCACTTGACGTCATGGAGCTGGAGCCGCCAAAGCCGGATCATCCATTGCTAAAGCAGGAAAACTGCATCATTACGCCGCATGTCGCCTGGTATTCCGAACAGGCCTTTGATGAATTAAAGCGAAAAGCGGCGGAAGAAGCGGTGCGCGTTTTGTCAGGAGAGAAGCCTCACTATCCAGTAAATCAGCTATAAGAGGTAGTTCATGAACAAGAAGGAGCGTACCAGGATGACTATGAAAAGCGCTGTCTACTACGGGGCAAACGACATTCGCGTAGAGGAAAAACAAGTACCGACTCCGCCAACAGGCTGGGCGTTGGTTAAGGTGAGCTATACAGGGATTTGCGGTACCGATCTAAATATATATGTGGGCGCTCATCCGCGTGCCAAGGGACCACTCGTTATTGGGCACGAGTTGTCTGGGACGCTGATCGAGGGGCATCCGACTTTGCCAGCAGGTACACCTGTAACCGTCCGCCCGCTCTTGTTTTGCGGAGAGTGTGAGCCGTGTCAGACCGGAAAAAGTCACGTGTGCAAAAACCTTCAGCTGGTGGGAATCGATTGTGATGGCTCCATGGCCGAATATGTGGTTGCCCCGGCAGAAACGATTCACGCGCTGCCAACGAATGTGTCTCTTAGGGCAGGTGCCTTGATTGAGCCGCTGGCAGTGGGTGTCCATGCGGTTCGGCAATCCGGCTTCGTTCCCGGTGATACAGCACTCGTATTTGGCGCAGGACCGATCGGGATGTGTGTAGCCGTTTCTTTGCAGCTGTTGGGGGCGGGGCGAGTGATTGTCGCTGAAACGAACCCTTTCCGTCTGCAAATGGCAAAAGATTTAGGTTTTGAAACGATTGATCCAAAAAATGGCAGCATCGTAGAGCAGGTGCTCATGAAAACAGAAGGGAACGGTGCTGATTTTTCCTTTGACTGCGCCGGTCATCCGTCCGTATCTGAAATCCTGACGCATGCGACGAAAATACGCGGTACGGCTGTCGTTGTTGCGGCTTATAAAAAGCCTGCACCGATTGATTTGCTGCAAGCGATGTTCAAAGAAATCACGATCAAAGGCGTTCGCGTATATACACCAAAGGATTTTGAAATTGCCGCTCAGCTGCTCGAAAAGCCGTTTGACTTCGAAAAATTGATTACGCATGTGATGCCACTTGAGGACGTAAAAACGGGATTCGATATGCTGCTATCCGGCGGTAATGCCGTCAAGGTCCTGATTGCGATCAATGCGGAAGAAGTCGGTCGTGGAACAGGAAGTGGAGAGCAATGACCATGTTTAATTTGAGCGGACAGGTAGCCGTCATCACAGGAGCGACAAGAGGACTCGGTCAGGCTATGGCAGTTGCTTTGGCTGAGGCAGGGGCCGACATCGCTTTGGTGCAACGAAATGCATCTGACACACATACAAAAGAGTTAATAGAGGCAGTCGGGCGCCGGTGCGAAATCATTTTGTGCGATCTGGCAGAAATGGATCAGGTCAAACAGGTTATGGATCAGGTTGATCGCGTGTTTGGAAAGGTAGACATTCTGGTCAACAACGGCGGGATTCAGCGTCGTTCTCCCGCAGCGGACTTTTCGGAAGCTGACTGGGACGATGTGCTGGACGTAAACCTGAAGACAGTCTTTATTCTGTGCCAGCATGCGGGCCAAAGAATGATTGCACAAGGTCGCGGAAAAATCATCAACATCGCGTCACTCCTGTCGTTTCAGGGAGGAATGCGGGTACCTGCCTACGCTGCAGCCAAAGGCGGTGTTGCTCAATTGACGAAAGCACTCGCAAACGAATGGGCTGGCCAAGGGATTACGGTCAATGCGATTGCGCCAGGATATATGGCTACGGACATGAATGAAGCACTACTAAAGGATGAAACACGTAATCGCCAGATTCTCGAAAGAATTCCCACGGGACGTTGGGGAAGGGCAGAGGATATGAAAGGGAGCATCGTCTTTCTTGCTTCACAAGCATCCGATTATGTGAACGGTCATGTACTCGCAGTGGATGGCGGCTGGCTGGGCAGATAATGATTGCAGCATATGTTGAGGGAGGACGTGCAAGTATGGACGTAGTAACAATCGGAGAAACCATGGTTCTCCTAACTCCAGGGTCTGTTGGTCCATTGCGGTATGTAACCAAGTTTGAAAAAACAATCGGCGGTGCGGAATCCAATGTAGCTATTGCGCTTGCTAGATTAGGCCATGCGGCGGGTTGGGTCAGCAGATTGGGTGATGACGAGTTCGGTTTATACGTTCGCAATTTTATCCGGGGAGAAGGCGTCGATACCTCCCGGGTTGTATTCGATGAAAAGTATCAAACAGCTGTCTTTTTCAAGGAGCGGCAGGCAAACAATGAACCGAAAGTCTACTATTATCGTAAAGGCTCGGCAGCAAGCCAGCTGAGTGCCGACGATTTGGACGAGACCTATATTGCAGGGGCCAAATTTTTACACCTTACCGGGATTACGGCAGCACTCAGCTCTTCCTGCAGAGCGATGATGGAGCGGGCGATTGAGATTGCGAGGGCGAATCAGCTCACTGTTGTGTTTGATCCGAATATTCGTTTAAAGCTATGGTCCAAAGAAGAGGCGCGCGAAGCATTAATGGATATTTCCAGTAGATGCGACATCGTCATGCCAGGAATCGAAGAGGGAGAAATCATGACCGGGGAAACCGAGCCAGAGAAAATAGCAGCCCGCCTATTGGAGAATGGAGCCAAGGTAGTGGTGCTGAAGCTCGGAGAAAAAGGGGCATTTTATGCGACGCAGGAATCAGCTGAGTATGTACCGGGATATCCTGTACACGAGATTGTGGACCCGATTGGCGCGGGAGATGGTTTTGCAGCGGGTTTCCTGTCTGGACTGCTTCGTGGCTGGTCGCTATCAAAGGCGGTCATGCTCGGAAATCGTGTAGGTGCATTTGCCCTTTCTGTGGTAGGAGATGTGGAGGGATATCCGTTTTGGAATCGGATTGCTTTGCAGGATGAGAAAAAAGAAGTGCTGCGCTAAAGAGACCTATAGGAGAGGGGGAGCTATCATGCTGCCTAAAGTCATGCTTTTGAAAAAGCTCGTTGAGAGTGGCGTTATTGCTGTCATTAGACGGATTCCAGAGGAGCAGGTAGAACAGGTTGCTGACAGCCTCGTCGAAGGCGGGATTACGGCATTGGAAATAACCGTTGATTCACAAGGAGCGTTCCATACGATTGCGAAGCTGTCTGCCAAGTATAAAGGTCGCGCCATCGTCGGAGCGGGTACAGTTGTCGACAACGTAACAGCTGGTCTGGCAATTCAAAGCGGGGCTGATTTCCTGTTTAGTCCAAGCTTGCACGAGGAAGTGATTCAGACTGCACTTCGGTATGGGAAAATCGCTGTTCCCGGAGTGATGACACCGACTGAAATGATTACCGCTATAGAAGCAGGTGCCGATCTGGTCAAAATCTTTCCGGCAGCCGGTCTGGGCGTTCAGTATATAAAGGATGTCAAAGCTCCCTTCCCTCATATTCCGATCATTCCAACAGGCGGTGTCAACCTGGACAATGTCGCTTCATTCATACAGGCTGGGGTAGCTGCAGTCGGAATCGGGGGCAACTTATTTGATCGCGAGACGCTCGAAACCGCCAATTATGCACGAATTACGCAAAATGCGAGGCAGTACGTCGCTGCTATTCACGAAGCACGCAAAGCATTTGCCTACAACTAAAGCAGACCACTGGCAGACCAAGTACCCGCAACGAATTGCTTACCAATCCTAGCGGGTACTTTTTCTACATATGAAAAAGGAATAAAAGGAGAGAGAAAGCAGATGGCAGTAAATCCAATCAAAAGCAAATTAAAAGAAGGAAAATGTGTGTATGGTAGCTGGATCAGAATTTCCTCCCCGATCATAGTAGAGGCACTGGGGAATGTCGGATTTGATTTTTTACATGTCGATATGGAGCATAGCTCGATTGACCTGCAAATGCTTGATTACATGGTTTTGGCGGGATATCGCCACAACATTCCACTTGCGGTCCGGACTGCTACGCAAAACCCAGCGGACCTGTACCGAATCATGGATATTGGCTATTCGTCCTTTGTGTTGCCGCGAATCGAAAGCGCTGAGCAGTGTGCGCATCTGTTAAATGGAGCACGTTACACTCCTGCTGGAACGAGAGGACTCGGCGGTGCGGTGCGCGCAAACGGCTGGGGAGAGATGCCGTTGGAGCAGCACTTGGCAGAGGCTGATGACGATACACTCATGATCATTCAAATCGAATCGGAGGAAGGCCTGAAAAATCTGGACGCGATTCTGGATGTTCCGGGCATCGATGTCGTCTATATTGGTCCGCTGGATTTATCGCAGGCACTGGGCTATCCAGGGCAAATCGATCATCCGGTCGTAGCGGATACGATCGCCTCTCTGATCAAAACCATACGCGCTAAAGGTATCGCTGTAGGTATTCACGCTGCCACGATTGAGCAGGCACAAGCTTGGGCCGATGCGGGAATCCAATATTTCACTGTGGCGCTGGATGTCTCACTGCTTCAAGCTGCAGCGCGCTCCCTCGTGGGACAATTGAAAAACACGCAGTAATCTTTGAGGAGGATCTGGCGCTCATGAAGTCTTTGGTGGATAAATCCTTGTTTCTAGGACTGGATAGCTGCACCTGGCTATACAGTGGAGCCGAGACGCCTACCTTGCGCGGAAGTCTGGAGGCGGTCAACGAATATTTGCATATGAGAAGCAGGGGGCCGCTCGGCAGAGAAAGAAACTCCCTCGTCGAAGCAGCCTGCAAGCAAAATGTGGCAAGACTGCTCCATGGCAGTGCAGACGATATCGCCTTGATCTCGAATACATCAGAAGCGATTGGCATTATCGCTGGCTCAATCCCGTTTCGTCAGGGAGACAACATCATAATCAATACGCTGGAATTCCCTTCTGGTGTCTTGCCGTGGTTAGGCTTGCAGCAAAAGGGGGTGGAAGTGAGGGTCGTCGGGCATACGAATTGGCAGGTTTCTATCGAAGATATCCTCGATCGGGTAGACAATCGAACCAGACTTGTGATGACCAGCCATGTCAGCTACATGTCTGGCAGCAGGATGGATTATCGCAGACTGTATCAGTCGCTGAAGAAGACGGATGCCTTGCTTTTGCTCGATGTCACCCAGTCTATGGGAGTCGTTCCTGTCTATCTTGAGGATACCGATTTCATCGTATGCAGCTCCTACAAATGGCTGCTCTCTATCCATGGAGCAGGAATTCTTGCCGTGAATCAGAGTGAACGGGTCCGTGATCTCGTTTTCCGCACGCCGGGTTGGCGAAGCATCCAGGCACAATTCGGTCCGAGCCGTTTTGAAACATATACGCTGCACGAGGATGCCCGGCGGTACGAACGGGGCTATCCGAGCTACGCGTCACTGTATTCCCTGGCTTACAGCACCGGATTTTTAGCAGACGTAGGAGTTGAAAATGTGGAGCAGCATGTTCTGTGTTTGGGGGATGAATTAATCGAGCAGGTGCGTACGCGAGGCTATGAGGTGATGACACCTGACGAGCCGTCCCAACGCGCAGGAAACATATCCATCGTATGTGACCAAGGCAGTACGGTAGCAGGGTGCTTGCAGCAGCAGGACGTCTACGTATGGGGTGGGGATGGGAGAGTGCGTGCTTCCATCCACCTGTTTAACGACAGCACTGATGTGGAGAAATTCATAGAGCTGCTCCCCGATCCATCCAGCTTGAAGTAAAACGAAAGGGCTATCCATGCTCGTTCAGTCGATTAAGGTTTGACTGGTTGCGGCATTGGATAGCCATTTTATTATCCTGCGTAGTAGTCGTAGACCGAGACGACGTCAAAGCCAGTAGATTGATAGAGTGCCAAGGCATTTTGATTATCGACAGCCACTTCCAGGCTAATTCCATTGTGCTCTCGTTGATTCAGGATTTCCACTGTCTGCGAAAGGATTTTTCTCCCGAGTCCCCTCCCTTGGAGCCCTTTTTTTACGCAAAATCCCGAGATGAATAATGCGTGATCCTCTTCGCTGACGGTAATCATTCCGACAGGCTCAGACTCATACAGAGCCAGATACGTTTGAAAGTCAGGCTCTGACAGATTGCGTGTAACCAATGCAGTCATGAGCTCGGCTGAGTCTCCAAAACCACTGACGCCAATCTCAACCAGTACCTGAAAGTCCTCGGGCGTTGCAGGCCGCAGCAGAAGACGGTTATCAATTGCTGCAGGAGTTGGCTGCGTTTGGACAGAGTAATCCAGCTTGTATTCAGAAAAGTGGTACGTAGCGGCAACCCCTTCCGCAAAAGCATTCGCTTCCTTGGACTCTCGATTACTGACGAGTAGTATTTGTGTGACCCCACGCTTTTCGCATTCCGCTTTTGCTTGTGCATAAAGAGTGCGAAAGATTCCTTTTCTTCGATAGTCTGGATGAACCATTCCGCTGATCTCCACTTCGCTTGGGCTGACAATCGCATACATCCCGAGGAAGCCAACGAGCGTACCATCCTGAAAATAGAGGAAATCATTCGTTTGCTCAGGGGAACGGTTTTGCAGCATCGACACATTCAGATTGCTGGACAAATCAAATCCATCGTGTGCCTCGCATGCTTTTGCCAAATGGATAATTTCCTGCAGCCACTCTTCTGAAAGCCCTTTTGCTGCTACCAAGCCTGTGTTGTTCATTGTACTCACCGTTTCAACCTCCAATTATATTGAGAATGGAAAAAGCCGTGGAGCTGTCAATCCCCAAGGCACTACAAAAGCAAAAAAGCCGTAGGGATAGTCCATCCCCACGGCGGCTCGCTTAAACAAACCTGGTTACACTACACCAAGCCTTGGACGCGTACAGTGCTGCAACAAAAAAACACGGGTTATCCCCGTGTTGTAGGCACAGCTAGGAGAACCTTCTAGATGAACTAGGAGGTTTTCACGTACGCCAGATGGGGATTTAGAATATGATTACATGCGGAAATAAAGCTCACGTATGTCGTTGTCATATTCCCCACCTCCAGGATTGTTGAAAATCAATTACTCCCTAACACTATATGCGATATGTAAATTCATTACAATCCATTTTTTGCGCCTGCACGATTCATCCACCTCCGATAGTATATGACCAGGCAGGAATCCATCTGCGTGAACGAGTATTTAATATCCAATCAATCAATGAGCAAAAGGAGAGTGCCCATGAATCCGATCCGTTATGAGCGCAGACAATACACGACAGGGAACACACCCATCGAAAAGCTGGACAGACTATCCAAGGCTTTGGGAGGACCAACCATTTCGATTAAACGCGACGACCTTTTGGGACTTACTGCCGGAGGAAACAAGACGCGTAAGCTGGAGTATCTGGTTGCAGATGCGATCAAGCAAGGTGCCGATACACTGATTACGTGTGGGGCAGTTCAGTCAAATCACTGCCGGTTGACGCTGGCTGCTGCGGTACGTGAAGGCTTGGCGTGTCAGCTCGTTTTGACCGAGCCTGAGACGGGCTACAATCCTCTAGCCAGCGGCAACCATCTGTTGTTTCATTTGCTTGGCGCCGAGAAAATCGAAGTGATTCCATCCGATGGCGATATGCTGGCAGCGATGGAAGAGCTGGCGCAAGCACTGAAAAAGGAAGGCAGAAAAGCATATCTGATCCCGGTTGGGGGCTCCAATGAAGTGGGGTCTCTCGGCTATATGGCATGTGCCGAGGAAATCGAGCAGCAAGCGTGGGAGACAGCGACGCCTTATGATTATGTCGTGACAGCAACAGGCAGCGGCGGTACGCAAGCGGGTCTAATTGCAGGCTTCATGGCGAGACAGTCCAATACCAAGGTGATCGGGGTCAACGTAAGCCGCGATCGTGCATCCCAGGAAGCCAAGGTGCTGGAGCTCGTCCGAGGCACAGCGGAGGTAGTCGGACTTACAGGTGAAATCTTGTCGTCAGCGGTCCAATGTGAAGACCAGTATGTAGGACCAGGCTACGCACTTCCTACGGATGAAATGATTGAAGCTGTCCAGCTGCTCGCTCGCACCGAAGGAATCCTGCTTGACCCAGTATATACTGGGAAAGCGATGGCAGGCTTGATCGGCATGATTCGCGAAGGGAAGTTTACAAAAGAGGATCATGTGCTGTTCCTGCATACAGGCGGTTCACCAGCACTGTATACGGCTCCGAATTTGTTCTTGTCTGAGAAAAAGTAGAAGAGTTCCCTTAACTGGATAGCATGAAAGGAGGAGGCAGATTGGACTGTCTCCTCTTTTTTGTATATGACGGTCTAAAATCTATCTGTGCTTATATGAGAAAAACCTGGTCAACTTGAGACCAGGTTAAAATACTCATCACGGCTTTCACAAAATAGCCTCACTAGTAACTCCACGATAGGAATGAATATGTCCATCATCATAAGTGGTTTGCCCAGAAAATTCATGGTAATGGCTTCCGTTCGGCAAGGGAATAGCTGGACCAGTCCAACCGTTGTAATCATGGACATGCCCGTCATTAAACGATGTTGTCCCTTCATAGTAATGCACATGCTGCTGGTTGCCGATGTTTTGCGGGAGCGAGGTTCTGCCACTCATGCGATGTCGATGACGGTCGTTAACGGTTGTTTGCGTGTCATAATTATGCAAATGATTTGGACTGTCGACGATTCTCACAAAGCGCAAGGAATGACCATGTTTATCATTCAACTCGAAATACCCCTTCGTATTCAATTTTCTCCGTGAACAGGAGGGTGTCAGGACGTGCTTTTCGAAACGATAACTACTTGGAGGAGGTTAGCGCTATTTCAAAGGAATCCAAGATTTCGAGAAAATGCGATGCTTCTCTAAAGACATGGTCAGCGAGTAGCGGAGGGATGATGCTTTTAATTCTGCAAGCTTCAATCAGGTCACGGGCTGTTTTCTTAAAGTCACGCAACTGCCGGACCGAAACACGATTCTGATCCACAAACTGATCGAGCAGAGGCTGCGTTTGAGATTGCGGTCTCATCGAGTCGAGATCTTGTGCCTGGAATAAGAGCTGATCAAAGTCATGACTAAAGTCTCTGGCCTGCTCAACGAGCTTTCTTTCCGATGGATCAAGCAAATGGTTGATAAATTTTGCGTGGTCAGCCATAATGCGCAGGAAGAATACGTTCTCATTAATAACTGCATCCGGCAGTGGATCGAGGGTACCGGTATTCAGCTGCGTCAGCCGTTTCCTGAAATAGGCTGCTTCTCTGCTCACATGATCCACTAATAAGGGAAAGTTGTTGCCTAGGATTTTACACTGAATAATCAAGCCAAGTACATGTCGCTTGAATGCCCAAATGTGACTGACCGCATTGGAAACGACTTGGTTAAATTCGTAGATATTTTGTGGGTCGGTATCGGGAGTAAAGGCAAGTGCGCGGTTCTCGATGTCTTCAAAAATGTTGTAAAAACGGTCGGCTTCGTTTATCAATTTCGTATCGTCACAGTTAAATCCTAATTTTAGAAATAACGAATGCTCCTTCATGATACGAGACCAAAATCGTATCTCTTCTAATGACCTTTCAACAAATACATCTGTCATGACGTACCTCCAAATACATTCAATCGTGCATTCTCGCGCTGTAAACAGCAATCGCTGCTGAATAGGTTTTTGACGCTGAATGATCTCGATGTATATCTATGCGTTTACCCATCTACATGTGTAAATGCGGTTTAACGATTTCCTTACGCTTCTTTACATACGGAACATCAAATCTTAATGTACAAACAGTAAAATCTTGTATGACATCAATGAAAATTCATTCTTTAGGAGGTACAAGATGTTACATAAATTCTCCAAGAAAATGCTACCGATGGCTGTGATTTCCTCGCTAGCAATTACAGCTTCACTGTATGGAGCGCATACTGGTATTGCAACAGCGCAAGAAAGCCAAACAAACAATGCGCAAGTGAAAAATGTCATTTTCTTAATCGGTGACGGGATGGGTCCGGCCTATACAACAGCGTACCGCTATCTGAAGGATGATCAAAAAACGCCGACAAAAGAGTTAACGGAATTTGACAAATATCTCGTGGGAGCGCAAATGACGTATGCCGATGATGATAAGCAAAACATCACGGATTCTGCTTCCGCAGCTACGGCTATGTCTTCCGGAGTAAAGACGTACAACAATGCAATTGCTGTAGATAAAACCAAAGTCGAGGTAGAGACTGTTCTGGAGAGAGCGAAAAAAGTCGGCAAATCTACAGGCCTGGTAGCTACTTCCGAAATTACGCATGCGACGCCTGCTGCTTTTGGTGCCCATGATGAAAGCCGTAAGAACATGGACGCGATTGCTAATGACTACTTTGATGAAAAAATCAACGGCAAGCACAAGATCGACGTTTTGCTTGGCGGGGGCTTGGTCAACTTTGATCGCAAGGATCGGAATCTGACGGAAGAAGTTAAAAAAGCGGGCTATAGCTTTGTTACGAATAAACAAGCTCTTCTAAAAGATAAGAATGAGCAAATCCTTGGCTTGTTTGCATCAGGCGGTATGGACAAGATGATTGATCGCTCGGAATCGACTCCTTCGTTGGAAGACATGACCAACGCAGCGATTCAAAGACTGAGCAAAAATAAAGACGGCTTCTTCCTGATGGTGGAAGGCAGTCAGATCGACTGGGCTGGACACGATAACGATATTGTGGCAGCTATGAGTGAAATGGAAGATTTCGAAAAGGCTTTTAAAGCTGCAATCGATTTTGCCAAGAAGGACGGACACACGCTGGTAGTAGCCACTGCGGACCACTCCACAGGAGGTCTCTCTGTGGGCGCGAGAGACGAATATAATTTCTTTGTCGAACCGATTAAAGCAGCGAAACGCACGCCTGATTTCATGGCTGCAGAAATCGCAAAAGGCGCTGGCGTTGAAGAAACCTTGAAGAATTATATTGATTTGGAACTGACAAAAGAAGAAATTGATTCTGTGAAAAAGGCAGCAGAAACGAAAAAAGCGGTTGAGATCGATAATGCAATTGAAGCGATTTTTGACAAGCGCTCCTTTACAGGTTGGACAACTGGCGGACATACAGGGGAAGACGTCAATGTGTATGCGTTTGGTCCAGGTAAAGAAAAGCTTTCCGGTTTGATCGACAACACGAAAAACGCAGAAGTCATTTTCGAGATTCTGGGTGGAAATAAAGGTAAAAAATAGTAGATAGAATCAGGCTGGCGTGAGAAAGCGCCAGTTTTTTCCTCCCGTTTGATCACTGGGATTGGTAGAGGCAGGGATTCCCGACTATTGGATCTCGCCAAGCACGGCCCGGCTATCGACCAGTACAGTAATAGTGTGGCGGGGACCGCGTTGTTGGGGCAGATCGCAGGCGGAAGTGAAGAAGCTCGCCAGATGATTGGCGAGCTTTTTGCTAGCTGATTAGAAGCACAGCAGAGAACACAAGCATGAAGAAAGCGTTGATTGCCATGATTGGCTTGTGCCTCGCCCGGAACAGATGGGCATGAACCGCACCGAGCATTAGGACGATAAACAAGACTGCGACATACTTCATTAGAGCTGGAGCCCAAAAGGCAGCGAGCATCCCTATTGCCCCGAGCAATTCCAAGGAAGCCATGACATCCATAAACCAGAACGGGTACCGATACTCGTTCCAATGCTGGACCATCGATTTGCTACGGGAAAATTTCAAGATTGCTGAAAAGGTAAACATGCCAAACAAAATAACTTGAAGAATGGCTGTAAGTACATTCAAGCTCTACACTCCTCTCCATAGAAAGCCCATCGTTCTGCTTTCCAGACATAGTATAATGGAACAAAGCATGCCAAATATGTAGGGAAAACTACACTGGGAGAGGAAGGGGCACTTGGGTGGACAAGAGCAAGTTTTTATCGCGGGTCGATTTGTTTCAAAAGCTGAGCAAAGAGGAGCTCATACAGATCGAACCGATTACACCGATGAACACAATCAAAAAAGGAACCATCATTGCTTCCCCCCATCACGGCGGGAAGCTCTTGTATTTGGTCAAGTCAGGAATGGTTCGTTTATATAAGCTGTCAGAGGGCGGAAAAGAGCTGACCGTAGACTTATTGCGTGTCGGCCACATATTCGGGGAAATCGGGTCCTTCACCATCAGCTCCGAAAACATGTACGCCGAGGCGTGGGAGGACTGCGTCATCTGTACGATTAACAAGCCGCAGTTTGAACAGCTGATGCGGGAAAAGCCGGAGCTCGCCCTGCATTTTATCGAGATTATCTCGACACGCCTGAAAGAGGTAGAAGAGATGATGGAGCATATGGCATACGGGAGCGTGCGAAAAAGATTGCTCTTTTTGCTGCACAAGCTCTCGGAAAAGTTCGGCTCGGGTACAAATCAGGAATGGATTGAGCTGGGTGTGAAGCTGACGCATCAGGAGCTGGCAAGCATGATGGGAAGTATCCGCGAAACCGTCTCAGAGCAGTTAACCCAGCTTGCAGCAGAGGGCATCGTCAGTAAGGAAGGACTTCGTAAACCGTTGCGTGTTCATCCCGAACGATTGAAAATGGCATGGGAAGTATGCAGGTAGTTTTCTGGTAGTGAAGAAAAATCGATGCCATCGTAAAAGCATCAAATAGAAAAGGGAGAGAACGATATGCTGGATGTCATTGCTTGTGGGGAGCTATTAATTGACTTTACCCCTACGTCACATGCGGAGAAAGGAAAAATCGCTTTTGAGCAAAACCCTGGAGGTGCACCGGCGAATGTACTGACTGCATTGTCGCGTTTAGGCAAAAGGACTTCGTTTATCGGGGCTGTGGGGCACGATGCCTTTGGCCAGTTTTTGAAGCAGACCTTGCTAGACGTAAACATCGGGACAACGGGGCTGATCATGACAAGCGAAGCTCCGACCACGCTTGCTTTCGTACATCTTAACGAAAACGCGGATCGGTCCTTTCACTTTTATCGCAATCCGGGAGCAGATACACTGCTGCGGGAAACAGATATCGATGCTGATCTGGTTGCTGGGGCACGTCTCTTTCATTTTGGCTCCCTCTCGCTGACGCATGAGCCTGCCAGAGCAGCAACGAGAAAAGCAGTGGAGATTGCGAAGAACAACCAGCGCCTCGTTTCGTTTGATCCCAACTATCGAGCATCATTGTGGAACGACGAAGAGGAAGCGAAGCGAATTATTCTGTCCGGGATCAGCCAAGCAGATATCGTCAAGCTGTCCGAAGAAGAGGTCGCTTTTTTGGCGCCAGCTGCTGAAATCCACGAGGCTACAGACTGGTTGATTCAGGAATATGGAAACCAGCTCATTCTGGTGACGCTTGGGGCAAAAGGCTGCTTTTATCGCACGCAAGATCACTGTGGGATCGTCCGTGGCTTCAAGGTTGATGCGGTTGATACGACAGGTGCAGGGGATGCTTTTTTCGGCGGCATGCTGTATCAAATATTGGAGGCAAAAGAAGACATAGCGACACTCTCACAGACAGAGCTGGAACAATTGATCCGCTTTGCCAATGCCGTCGGTGCGCTTGCTACGACCAAGACAGGGGCCATTCCTGCGATGCCATCGCTGGAGGAAGTGGAGAGTTTTATAGAGGAAAATACACGATAAAGAATGACAGAGCCTGAAGCGAAGTCAATCGATACAGAAGACGCGCATCAGGCATTTTCATATGATCATGTTAATCGATTATTGTCGTGATTCATAAGAAGTGTTGCATTTCAAAAGTTCTTTCAAGAAAGCGCGAAATAGTAAAAAGGCTGTCCAAAGGAAACAGGAGAAAAAAGCGAAGGTCTTTGGGATACTTGCTGAGACGGAGTGAAAAAAACGAAACACGCCCTTAAGCGTCCACCTCTGAGAGACTCCTATGGGAGTTCTACTTTGGACGCGGTTTCGTTTTTTTCACGTAGTCGTACAGTGAAACCTCCAAGCTAGTAGCCCAAGAACCTGGAGCGTTTTCTCCTGTTTCCTTCTCCACACAAAAGCTAGCATATAACATAAATGCACTAGTAGTGTGATAATTCCGCATTTTTACAAACACCTCTGCTATACTAAAGGAAGAAAGTTACTTGATGGGGGAAGTAGGTATTCATCATGATTTTTCTGGAAGTCATTTTGCCTGTTTTGCTGATTTTTCTCAGTGGTTATATTTTGCAGCGCATCTTCAAGCTTGATCTCAAGCCGATTTCTACGCTGGCGATCTACATTTTGACGACAGCTCTAGTTTTCCGTACCTTTTACAAAACCGAGCTCGATTTGCAATTATTCTATATCGTCGTCATTTCCATGCTGCTATTGGGGGCGTTGATCCTCATCACACAGCTGACTGCGCGCTTTTTTCACTACGATAAGCAGCAAGAAAGCGCCCTGATGCTGTCGACCGCTTTCATGAACAGCGGGAACTACGGGACACCGATCATTTTGTTTGCGTACGGCGATGCCGGGTTTGTCTATGCCGTACAGATCATGGTTTTTCATTCCATCATCATGGGTGTCTTCGGCGTGTATTTTGCTTCCAGAGGCGGAGGTGGTGTCACTACAGCAGTCAAGGCGATTTTCAAGCAGCCATCCAATTATGCTGTCGTACTTGCGGTTCTGCTCCAGCAACTGAATGTGGTCATTCCGGAGAGCTACTACCAGGCGATCGATCTCGTAGCGCAGGCGGCAATTCCCGTCATCATGCTCATTCTTGGAATGCAGCTGGCGAATGTGTCATCACGTACCTTTGAGTGGCAGGGGCTTAGCGCAGCAAGTGTCATCCGATTGGTTGCCTCACCGATTTTGGCGTACGTGATTTGCTTGTTCTTTCCGATCGATCCGCTGTTACAGAAGGTGTTGATCATTTTGGCAGCGATGCCGTCTGCTGCGACAACCGCGATTTATGCGATTCAGTTTAATATGCGTCCGCAATTCGTTTCCAGCAGTGTGCTCGTAACGACAGTGATGAGTGTCGGGACATTAACTTTTTTGCTAAACCTTTTGCATTGAGCATGGTTTGACCAGGGAACATAATATGGGGATTATTAGCAACCAGTTGGTTAGCATGCGGAAGGATATGGGAGTATTCATACGAATAGGACCGGTCATTACGGTTAACTGGCTCTGACCACGTAAGAACGGTTGATATCACGAATTTTCAAAATTGTTGTTGTGCTAAGTAAATGATAAGCTATTTGTATCGCAATAATTTCATATCGGGCCTAGTTCCGTGACAAACGGAAACGGGGGAACCACTCTTGGGGTTAATTCTGTGCATACAGAAGGGATGCTACCTGCCATCCTACCCGTCAGCTAACCTCGTCGGCTAAAGCAGATATTGCATACATTTCGTTGCAATCGCTTATTTTGCGTGCGATTTGACTGTTGCTCTTTCCTGAGCGTATGTTCGCATGTAATCAAGCTTATTTTTCTATATATGTATGTACGAGATTAGTCGACTTATTTGCTTTCGTCCAGGATGGCCTCCAGACGCGAGCGGTGTGTCGACTTTTTTCTGTTCATAAATACTTTTTAAGAAAAGAAGAGGTGTTGCGAATGATTGCCTTTCACAACGTGGCAAAGAGCATCGGGGATGTGTCCATTATCAAAGGAATGGATCTTCAAATCGAAGCAGGGGAACTGTTTGTTCTGATCGGACCCAGCGGTTGTGGAAAGACTACGACGATGAAAATGATTAATCGCTTGATCGAGCCTTCTGCTGGGAGAATTGACATCAACGGGGCAGATATCTCCAAAGCCGATCCGGTGGAGCTGCGCCGCAATATCGGGTATGTCATTCAGCAGATTGGACTATTTCCACATATGACCATTGGGCAGAATGTTGCCTTGGTGCCCAAGCTGAAGAAAATGGAAAAAGCGGAGTACGAGAAAAAGGTCGATGAGCTGCTAGATATGGTAGGGCTTGACCCAAAGGTGTTCAAGGACCGCTATCCAGCTGAATTAAGCGGAGGGCAGCAGCAGCGTGTAGGTGTCATTCGGGCAATGGCCGCCGACCCGCCAATTATTTTGATGGATGAACCGTTCAGCGCACTCGATCCGATCAGCAGAGAACAGCTGCAAGATGAGCTTGTCCGGCTGCAGCGTACGATCAAAAAAACGATCGTGTTTGTGACACATGACATGGATGAGGCAATCAAAATTGCGGATCGCATCTGCATCATGAATAACGGCTCTGTCGTGCAGCTGGATACGCCGAACCGTTTACTCCAGCGACCTGCCAATGACTTTGTAGCCGATTTTATCGGTGTGAAGCGTCTGCGCAGAGTACAGGAGCTGCCTGCACAGGGTTCCAAAAAAGCGACGCTTCCGCCGCGATGGAGTATTTCGTAATAGCGGGGGTGAGACTATGAGTGATTTCTTTCAATTCGTAACAGAGAGACATGAACAAATATTGTCCCTGACCTGGGAGCATACCTATATTTCTTTCATCGCTGTCATCGCCGGCTTTTTGATCGCCGTTCCACTTGGGATTGTACTGACGCGAACGGAAAAGCTGAACAAATATGTGATTGGGTTCGTAAACATTTTGCAGACGATCCCGAGTCTGGCGCTCCTGGGTCTGATGATTCCCTTGCTTGGAATTGGAATCTTTCCTGCCATAGTTGCCTTGTTCCTCTATTCTCTACTGCCTATGCTGCGCAACACGTTCACAGGCATTCGAGAGGTGGACCCAGCTCTTATAGAAGCAGCGAGAGGAATGGGCATGACGAGCCTGCAAATCTTGTTCAAAGTCGAGTTGCCTATGGCTCTTTCGATTATCATGGGCGGATTTCGCACGGCTACGATTTTTACGATTAGCTGGGCTACTCTAGCTGCCGTTATTGGCGGCGGGGGACTAGGCTATCTCGTTTTTACAGGTCTCGGAGTTGCAAATGACAGTATGCTCATCACTGGAGCGATAGCCACTGCTTTGCTCGCAACCATCGCTGATTTTATTACGCAGAAAATTCAGAAATTATGCACGCCAAAAGGCTTGAGAAGCAAGCGGGCAAATTGAGGGGGAAGCACACGAATGAGATATAGATGGATGAGTACAATGATCATAACTGCCTTAGCCGCATTACTTGTAGCAGGCTGCGGCGGGGGTGGAAATGTTGTCAAAATTGGGCATCAGGCTACTTCGGAGCAGACGATTATCGCACAAATGCTGAAGCAGCTGATCGAGGCGAATTCCGATATCAAGACGGAGCTGGTTGGTGGCCTCGGGGGAACGCCGGTCGTGCTCAAGGCGATGCAGAACAACGACATCCAAATTTCTGCGATTCGCTACGTCGGGACCGATCTTACCAGCAGTCTGGGGTTACAAGAGTTCAGTAAAGATCCACAGGAAGCATTTGATCTGGTTAAAAACGGGGTTGCTGAAAAATTTGATCAGCTGTGGTTCCCGTCCTATGGCTTTGATAATACGTATATCTTTACCGTTCGCAAGGATGTTTCCGAGAAGTACAATCTGCATAAAATTTCTGATCTAGCGGCACATGCAAAAGACATGAACATGGCGTCTGATGCACCATGGCTGGAGAGAACGAATGACGGGTATCCGGCATTCAAAAAAGAATACGGCTTTGCGTTCGGCAAAACGACGCCAATGGACATCGGATTGGTTTACAAGGCAGTGGATAAAGGCGATGTGGATATCGTCCTCGCTTATTCCACAGATTCACGCCTGAAAGAGTACAACCTGGTAACGCTGGAAGACGACAAGCACTTTTTCCCACCGTATGGTGCCTCACCAGTCGTTCGCAACGATACGTTGAAACAGTATCCACAATTGGAAGAGCTAATCAACAAATTGACTGGAAAAATAGATACGCCAACGATGACGGCGTTAAACTATCAAGCAGACATCGAAAAGCTTGATCCAGCAGATATCGCCAAAAAGTTTCTGGTAGAGCAAGGCTTGATCAAGCAATAAAAGGAGGTGCAGGCTTTGGAATTGATTGTTGGGACGATCGGCTATATGGCGAAGTACTGGACCCAAATTTTGGAGCTGACAGGAGAGCATCTCTACATGAGTGTCAGCGCGATTTTGATCGCGATCTTGGCAGGCGTACCGCTGGCGGTATTCATGACACGAAATCGGACAGTGGCTACGGTCATCCAGACGATAATCAACATTATCCAAACAATCCCGTCTCTGTCGCTTCTTCTCATCATCATGATCTTTTTGGGCTTGGGGTACAGTACGGCGATTGTAGCACTCGCGTTGTACGCGCTTTTGCCGATCATTCAAAATACGTATGCCGGGCTGGAAAACGTGGACAAGAATTTGGTTGAGGCAGGAACAGGGATGGGGATGACCCCGATGCAGCTGTTGACCAAAGTGAAAATTCCGCTCGCTCTGCCGATCATTTTGGCGGGAGTTCGCGTCGCATCAGTTGTCTCCATCGGTGCTGCCACGATCGCCACTTTTGTAGGAGCGGGCGGTCTGGGTGAGATGATCATGCGTGGAATCTCCACAACTGACGATCAAAAGATCTTGGCAGGTGCCATTCCAGCAGCGCTCCTGGTCATTTTGGTCGATATGCTGCTCGGTCTGATTGAAAAAAAGGCGGGCTATCGCTTGCATACTGTGAAGACGCAAAAGTAAGCAACAGTAAGCAACAGCCTCCGATCAGGGCTTGGTCGAGGTATACACAAGGAGGGATTTCATGATCAAAAAGCTCGTATGTTTGGGAGACAGTCTGACAGAAGGCTTCGGTGTGAAAAAAGTAGCGGCGTGGCCTGCTCTGCTGCAATCCGAGCTCGGCATGGAGGTTGTAAACAAAGGAATTTCCGGCGATACGACTACGGGAATGCTGGGGCGATTTTACCCTGATGTAATCATGCAAAACCCTTCTCATGTACTGATCATGGGCGGAGGCAACGACATGTGGTGGAACGTCCCGATCAATGTGATGCTGGCAAATGTCTATGCCATGGTCAAACAGGCGCTGCATCATCAAATTACGCCGATCATCGGGATATCCAGTGCTGGCTTCAACCCTGCCATGATTGATGTGAGCACCGTCTGGGAGCCAATCGGTGGCTATGAAAAGCTGCGGGAAGCAGGCACAATCTATACCCAGGAGCTAAAAAAGTTGGCGCAATCCAATGGCTGGATGATTGTCAGTCTGCAAGACCTTTTCTTGAACGGAGGAAAGGTAGATCACAGCTTTTACGAGGGTACAGATGGCTTGCATCCCAATGAAAAAGGGCACAAGAGAATTGCCCAGGTAATAGCTGAGAGCCTGATGAAGCAAGCAGCGGTTACGAGCTGATACATGTGGCCATATCACAAGGAAAGGTCTGATCACTGAGATCAGGCCTTTTTCGTTCAGATTGCTCCGGAAAGCTCGGCGCAGACTCCTACCTGATACAACCTTGTATCAGGTAGTCAATCTTGTATCAAGCCTGCCGTACGTCCCACTATTTTCTTTTGCTTAGTGGGAGGGAGCAATCGCGCACAGTCAACCGATTGCCGCAGCAGTCTCGATTCTGGTAGCCAAGCTGGCTTATGAGCTGAAGGAAAGCCATTCAAAACGAAACGGTTTTCATATAAACTAGGAAGATACAAGCTCTTAAGCGGAGAATGATGCGGTACAGGAGGCCAAAAGGATCCAATATCGTAAGCGTTTTTTTCTGAATGTTCCATTAATGTTGGCGTAACGGGTTTTCTAACGAAATCAGAAGGAGGCTTACATGAGCAAATTAGCAGGGAAGGTAGCAATCGTTACAGGAGCGGGACGAGGAATTGGAGCGGCAACAGCTAAACGGCTGGCAAGTGATGGAGCCAAGGTCGGAGTGTTTGATCTGAAAGAGGAGTTTACTGCGGAGACGGTTTCCGAGATTCAGGCAGCTGGAGGAGAAGCCATTGGCCTCGCATGTGATGTTGCAGATGCGGCTCAGGTTGAAAGCGCCGTTACAGCGCTTGTGAATTGCTTTGGTGGTCTAGACATTTTGGTGAACAATGCAGGGGTCATTCGGGATAATTTGCTGTTCAAAATGTCTGAGGATGACTGGGACACGGTGATGGACATTCATTTGAAGGGCAGCTTTTTAATGAGCCGCAGTGTCCAAAAGCATATGGTTTCGCAGCGCTATGGGAAAATAGTGAATCTTTCGAGCATATCTGCTCTGGGGAGTCGTGGTCAGGCGAACTATTCAGCAGCCAAGGCAGGCTTGCAAGGCTTTACGAAGACGCTTTCGATTGAGCTTGGTCCCTTCAACATTAATGTGAACGCAATTGCTCCAGGGTTTATCGCCACGGATATGACCAAGGAGACTGCCAGACGGATCGGTGTCAGCTTTGAGGAATTTGAAAAGGAAAGTGCTGCCCAGATTCCTTTACGCAGAGCTGGAAAGCCGGAGGATATCGCGAATGTCGTCTCGTTTTTGGTGAGTGAGGAAGCAAGCTATGTGTCCGGTCAAATCATTTATGTTAGCGGGGGACCAACAGTCTGACCATCTAGTGGAACATGAACGGCCTGTTCCAGTGAAGAAAGCTTCTTAGCTTGTTTTTAAAAGATGGTGGTCAGTGAGGCTGTAGTGGAGGGCGAGAAAAAGGAGAAAGCGCTCCAGCTTCTTGGGTCACTTGCCAGGAGGTCATCCCTGTACGGTTCCATGGAAAAAGCGAAACCGCGTCCAAAGTAGCTCACTCATGGGGGAATCTCAAAGGTGGACGCTTAAACCAGTGTTTCGCTTTTTCCATTCCACCTCGGAAGGAAGTGCCCCAAAGAGCTTCGCGTCTTTCTCCTTTTTCTCAAGCCAGCTATGATTTCCCTACGTCTGTTTTCTTTGGTGGATTCAGGGAAGAAGTTTTATCAGTGGAATGGCAGCTGTTGATGCAGGGGCAAAAGCAGGTGTATTCATGAAAAGAAAACTATAGAAACCGTCAGAGCTACCCTCATAGCTTTGACGGTTTTTTCATGCACAGGTGATTTTGGGGGATTCACCATGTAAATGCATGAGGTGTTATTAGGACGATTCTCTTCCTTGACTTGCCCTGAAACTCCTTTAAACGCTCATAAAAAAAGCAGGACGAACTGCCAAGGCTGGCTGAGGAAAAAGGAGAAATAAGCAGCAGATCTTTGGAACACAGCCGAGGCGCAGTGAAAAAAGCGAAACACGCCCTTAAGCGTCCACCTCTGAAAAACCTCTTGAGAGCTCTACTTTGGACGCGGTTTCGCTTTTTTCACGGAGCCGTCCAGTGAATCCCCAGCGCAAGTGTTCCAAGAATCTGTAGCGTTTTCTCCTTTTTCCTCTCCACCACTACAGCCCGACCTGCCACCACCACAAATCATCTATACCTTATAGAAATGTCTGATAATCAAAATTTTCTAAAAAATGATAGTGTATTCGTAAATAAATCAATCCTTATCTCAGGGGGCGAGCAATATGGGTAGAGGGACAACGATCAAAAAAATGCTGACAATGGCAACAGTCCTATCCGTGTCGGCAACACTTTTGGCCGGATGTGGCGCGAATACGGCTGCACCCGGAGCAGGGACGGGGACGGATGCGCAAGCCAAGCCTCTAGACGCGACAGCAGACCTGCAGCCGAAAAAAGGAGGCACGCTCACCATTGCTATTAAGGACGAGCCGGATCAGCTGGACATTCAGAAAACGGGGATGGCAGTGGCGAATCAAATTGCAGGAAACCTTGGAGGCGGGCTGGTTACCCAAGATCCGGAGACATTGGAGTTTAAGCCGTATCTGGCTGAGAGCTGGACGGTCTCCGAGGATGGGAAGACGTGGAATTTCGTCATTCGTTCCGGGGTGAAGTTCCACGATGGGACACCTCTGACAGCCAAATCGTTCGCAGATACCTATCAACGTGCGCTGAATCCAGAAACAGCTGCAAAGGTAGCAGGAAGTAACTTGTCCGAGGTAGCGTCCGTAGAAGCATCGGACGACAAAACACTCATCCTGAAATTAAAGCAGCCCTTTGCGCCCTTGTTGCAATATTTGAGTGATCCGGGCTGGCTACAGCCGCTATCAATGGAAGCGATCAAAAAAGCAGGGGACAAATACGGACGTCAGCCTGTCGGGATTGGGCCGTGGAAATTTGAGAGCTGGGAAAATGGTCAAAGCATCTCGTTTGTCCGCAATGAGGATTATGCGTGGGCTGATCCGATTGCCAAAAACCAGGGGCCAGCCTACCCGGACAAGCTAATTTATAAATTCATCAATGAAAATCAGACGATGCTGGCTGCATTGGAAAGCGGCTCGATCGATATCGCCAGCAAAATCGAAGCGAAGGATGTCAAGAAATACAAGGATAATCCGCAATACGAGGTTAAGGAAATGCTCCGCAACGGTCTTGGCCTGTATGTGATGATGAACACGCGCAGACCAGTCTTCACAGAGCTCGAAGTGAGACAAGCGCTGAACAAGGCAATCAACAAAGAAGCGATCATGAAAGCGGTGATTCAAGGAGAAGGCGTTGCCGCTTACGGACCGTTGCCGCCATCCTTGTTTGGCTACGATGAAGCCGTACAGGAATACGGCTACAAATATCAGGCGGACGAGGCGCGGGCACTCTTGGAGAAGGCAGGATATACGAAAAATGAACAAGGCTTTTATGAAAAGGACGGCAAGCCGCTCAAGCTGGAGATTTTGGCGCAAACGGGTACATGGGCACAGGCAGCGCAAATTATTCAGGCGATGCTCAAGGATATTGGTGTGGAACTGAAAATCGTCACACTGGAATGGGGCGCGCTCGTGGATACTGCGACAAAAGGAAACTTTGACATGACACTCATGGGCTACACGCTCAATGACCCGGATGTTCTCTACCTGTTCCTGCATTCCAGTCAAATCGCGAACGGTCTGAACTTCAGTGCGGTAAAAGACGACAAGCTGGACGAGCTGTTGGTCAAGGGCAGAACGACCGTAGACAGTGCCGCACGCAAGGAAGTTTACAAGGAAGTTCAAAAATACGTCGTGGAACAAGCGTGGTGGATTCCCATATACACAGAAAAACAATTCAATGTCGTGCGTAAGCCGGTCGAAGGTGTACGCGTTCATCCATTGCGCGGACTGATGTATCAGGATAGCTGGGTGAATCAATAATGAAGCAATTTATTATCCAACGCCTCGGTACAGGCTTGATTGTACTCATCGGCATTTCGATCTTTTCCTTTGCACTGATTCATCTCATTCCGGGTGATCCGATTCGCATCATGCTGGGAGAAAATGCGACAGCCGAGCAAGTGCAGGCGCTTCGTGAGCAACTGGGACTGAATCGACCGCTGCTTGCGCAATATTTTCATTATGCGGCAGGAGTGCTGCAAGGGGATTTGGGGACGTCCTTCAAAACTGGACGTCCCGTCCTCACAGAGATTTTGGAGCGCTTTCCAGCTACCGTCAAGCTGGCGGCCAGCGGAATGCTGCTGGCGATCATTATCGGTATTACGATGGGAATCATCGCAGCTAGATTCAAAGACACCTTCCTTGATTTCTCAGCTATGAGCCTCGCTACATTGGGCGTTTCGATTCCGAGCTTTTGGCTGGGCATCCTGCTGATCATGTTGTTTACAGTCAAGCTGGGGTGGCTTCCGATTGCTGGAGGAACCGGACTCAAGGATATTGTGTTGCCGGCAGTCACGCTTGGCGTCCTGGCCTCGACGGTCATCAGTCGATTGACACGCGCCGGGATGGTAGAGGTGCTTTCATTTGACTACATCCGCACCGCTCGTGCCAAAGGGCTGGGAGAGGGGTCAGTACTTTTCATCCATGCATTTCGCAACGCGAT
The DNA here is from genome assembly GCF_046535075.1 of Brevibacillus sp. SIMBA_040. Classification (NCBI taxonomy): domain Bacteria; kingdom Bacillati; phylum Bacillota; class Bacilli; order Caryophanales; family Paenibacillaceae; genus Brevibacillus; species Brevibacillus sp. SIMBA_040. Next base: position 197,360 of record NZ_JAWRXI010000001.1, on the reverse strand, counting down.
GATTCCGGTAGTGACGATCGTGGGATTGCAGATCGCATCATTACTGGGAGGAACCGTGATCATCGAGCGTGTTTTTGACTGGCCGGGTCTGGGCTCGCTCGCGATCGGTGCGATTGCCTCCCGTGATTTCCCACTTGTTCAGGGGATCATTTTGTTCATCGGGGTTATTTTTGTCCTGATCAATATTTTGATCGATATTTTGTACAGCTTTATTGATCCGCGGATAGAAGTCGGACAGCCAAAGGAGGGGACATAAAAATGAATCAAGCAACGCCTGCTCTTCCTTCGCTGCCCCCGGTACCGTCCCAAAAAGAGACAGGCAAGACGACGTGGATTCGGGAAGATAGCTTTTTTGAAAAGCTGTGGCGCAACCCAAAAGCACGATACAGCATAGGGATTTTGTTAGTAGTGATCGTGGTTGGGATCGCAGGACCATGGTTGGCACCTCACGACCCGACCGAACCGTTTTATGAAGCGTTGCTCAGTGAACCGACTTCAGAACACATGCTGGGTACAGATGCGATCGGTCGTGATGTATTGTCCAGGCTTCTATATGGTGCGAGAGTAACACTTATGGTTGCGGTTATGGCGGTTTCGATCACCTTCTTTACAGGTACCTTCATTGGAGTAACGAGTGCGTATGTCGGTGGCATGGTGGATCAGGTGCTGATGCGGATCATGGATATTTTGCTTGCGATTCCGAATATCATCATGGCGATGGCGATTGTAGCGATACTAGGTCCAAGCCTGACGAATGCGATGATTGCAGTAGGCATTGCCGGAATTCCCAAATACGCTAGACTAACTCGCGGCGCGACGCTTTCTGTCAAGGCATCAGGTTATGTGGAAGCAAGTCGAGCTGTAGGGACATCTGGAGCCGGAATTCTCCTGTTTCAGATCATGCCCAATATTATGAGTCCTCTGCTTGTGTACACGACATTGCAGATCGGAATTGCCATCCTGGATACAGCTGCCCTCAGCTTTATTGGACTGGGAGCACAACCCCCTACGCCAGAATGGGGGACGATGCTCAGCGAGGGGAAAGAGTATATCCATGATGCCTGGTGGTTAGCTACTTTTCCAGGCTTGGCCATTACCATTGTGGTCTTCACTGTCAATATTTTGGGCGATGCCCTGCGGGATATTTTTGACCCTAAATCCAATTAGACGCTTTTGGTCAATGGCAGCTTGCGATCCATGGTTTTGACCGCGTGAATAAAAAATTCGACGAGATCCCGTTTTGCTTCACGCAAGCAAATGATTTCAATTTTACGCGTCAGCTGCGCGAAAGGCTTGGGGGAAATCTCATGAAGAAGCCCGTTGGCGAGCTCTTCCTGCATGCACAGCTGTGGCAAAAAGCTGATGCCTACCCCACGCATCACCATCTTTTTGGCAGCCTCAAAATTATCGACCTCCATCATGATGTGAGGATGAATCTGATTCCGGTGATAATGACGCTGCACCATCAGCCACTCCATTGTACCGTGAGCAAGGACGATATGTGGTTCCCTTCCCACAATCGACCAGTTTAGCTTGCCTGGGGGCAGGGTGGTGAATGGGTGGTGGGGAGGGACGACAAGACGCAGCGTATCTGTATGCAAATGATACGAGTCAATCAGCGGATGTGAAACGGTACGAACGAGACCAAAGTCTGCTTCCTTGCTCAAGACTTTTTCCATGACGTAGGCAGAAGACCCGACTAGAATTCGCAGATTGACACCAGGGTATTTTTCTCGATAAATAGGAAGAATTTCCGGGAGAATATGGGTGGACATGAGCAGTGTGCAGCCGATGGTTAGATTTTTTCCGGAGACGGGTTGTGCGCAGAGCGTAGTAGAAATTTCTTGGTAGGCTTGTAGTATTTTTTGTGCGTACGGGAGAAATTGCTTCCCGCGCTCGGTCAGGGTGATTTGCTTTCCATCCCGATGAAACAAGGGGCCTTCTAGTTCCCGTTCCAGTGATTGAATTCTCGCAGTGACCGAAGGCTGGGTCAAATAAAGCGCTTCAGCTGCCTTGTTGAAACTACCGAGCTGGAATGCATAAAGAAATGCCTCAATGTTATCCATATTCATGACAAGAACCCCTTTCAGAATAGTTTGATATCTTGTTTCGGCGTAAAGTATAACACAATGGAGCATACGTGAATGCGGATAGGAGGAACCAGATGGAGGGGAAACCGCCGGTTCTATCAGTAAAAGGCTTGACCACGCAATTTCTCGGCCGAAAAAATACGTCTGTGACGGTCGTAGACGGCGTTGATTTGCTCGTAAGAAAAGGAGAGACGCTTGGAATCGTTGGCGAATCCGGGTGTGGAAAAAGCGTGACCTCTCTCTCGATCATGCGATTGCTAGGGAAAAATGGAAGCGTGGTTGGCGGGCAGGTCGAATTTGAGGGGACAGATATACTCGCCCTCGAGGAAAAGGAGATGCGCAAAATCCGCGGCAATCGGCTAGCAATGATTTTTCAGGAGCCGATGACCTCGCTCAATCCGGTGCTTACGATTGGCAGACAAATCGGAGAAGTGCTTCAGCTGCATACACCACTGGGGTGGGAGGAACGAAAAAAACGGACGATCGAGCTGATCGCCCAGGTTGGAATTCCTCGTGCGCAGGATATATTCGGAGAGTATCCGCATCGCTTGTCCGGGGGGATGAGACAGCGAGTGATGATCGCGATGGCGATGGCATGTCAGCCGCAGCTATTGATCGCGGATGAGCCGACCACCGCTCTGGATGTGACGATTCAGGCGCAGATGCTTACCTTGATTCGGGACATGCGCGCAAAGGCAGGGATGTCTGTCATGCTCATTACTCACGATCTGGGTGTGGTGGCGGAGATGTGCGATCGGGTACTCGTCATGTACGCTGGGCAGGTTATCGAGTCGGCCGATGTACGTACGCTGCTACGCCATCCGAAGCATCCGTATACGATGGGACTGATCCAGGCCGTTCCCCATAATGCGAGAGGAAAGAAGCGTCTGTACGCCATTTCCGGCAATGTGCCTTCTCCGGGAGAGTGGCCACAGGGCTGTCGATTTGCGCCACGATGCCAGGAAGCGAAGCCGATCTGCCACACGCAAAATCCGCCACTCTTAAAGATGAAGGATGGCTCGGAGTGCAGATGCTGGCTGCATGAACCGATTGCGACAGAAGAAGCAGCGGAAGGGAGGGACGCAATTTGAGCAAGCCTATCCTGGAGGTAAAAGGGCTAAAAAAGCATTTCGCTGCAAAAAGCGGATGGTTTCAGCCGACATCCTTTGTACAAGCCGTGAATGGGATCAACCTGACGGTGTACGAAGGGGAGACGCTTAGCATCGTCGGTGAATCAGGCTGCGGCAAATCGACGACAGGTCGTTGTCTGCTTCGCCTTTTGGAACCAACAGCAGGAGAGGTATGGTTTCGCGGGATGGATCTGACCAAGCTGACAGGAAAACAAATGCGTAAGATGAGAAGTCAGTTGCAGATCGTCTTTCAGGACCCTTTTGCCACCTTAAATCCGAAGCGGACGATTCAAAGTATTTTGGAGGAGCCACTGATGGCTCAGCAGGTAGAGAAAGCGAAAAGAGCTGAATTAATAGAAGAGACGATTCGGATTGTTGGTCTGAATCCCTCTCATCTCAAGCGGTATCCACACCAATTTTCGGGAGGACAAAGGCAGCGGATCGGGATTGCTCGGGCGCTCATGCTGCGCCCGCAGCTCATAGTGGCTGACGAGCCTGTTTCCGCACTTGACGTGTCCATTCAGTCGCAGATTTTGAATTTGCTGCAGGACCTTCAGGAGCAGTTTGGCATGACGTATATATTCATCTCCCATGACTTGGGCGTAGTCGAGCACATCTCTGATCGGGTAGCCGTCATGTATTTGGGTGAAATCGTCGAGCTTGCCTCAAAAGAAGAGATCTTTCGCAATCCGCTGCACCCTTACACAAAAGCACTCATTTCTGCGATCCCGATTTCAGATCCTGACGAAAAAAGAGAGCGAATCTTGTTACAGGGTGACTTGCCCTCACCAGCCAATCCTCCTAAAGGCTGCCGTTTTCATCCGCGCTGCCATGCTTGTATGGATATATGCAGGACAGAGGAGCCAAAAGAAACGATGGTGAATGGGCAGATGGTGAAATGTCATCTCTATCATTCATAAAAGGAGCGAAAGCGTATGTATGCCCTAATCAATGGAACACGTATATTCTTTGATGTCGAAGGAATGGGGTGGGTACCGGATGGACCGACCCTGCGCAAAAAGCCAACCTGCTTTGTATTGCATGGAGGACCTGGCGGCGATCATACAGGGTACAAGCCTGGCTTGTCTCCTCTTTCTGAGATCATGCAGCTTGTCTACATCGACAACAGGGGAAGCGGCCGTTCTGCCTTAGGACCCAGCGAATCGTATTCACTTGAAAATAATGTGGAAGACATCGAGGCATTGCGTGAGTACTTGGGGCTGGAAAAAATCGTTCTGCACGGTCATTCGTATGGGGGGATGGTGGCGCAGGCTTATGCTTTGCGCTACCCGCAGAATGTAGCAGGCTTATTGCTTCTAACGACCTCCCCCAGCCATGAGTTTATTGAAAAAGCAAAAAGAATTGTTGAAGAAAAGGGTACACCCGAAATGAAGGCAATCGCTAAAGTATTATGGGAAGGTGCCTTTTCCTCCAAAGAAGAGCTGACTCTTTTTTATGAGCTGATGGCGCCGCTGTACTCGACGACACACAATCCAACACCGACAGAGGCAGAACGTCAAATCGCGCAGGATGCCCGTGCCCGCGCCAATCGATCCTATCAAGCGCTGAATGAAGGCTTTGGCGGCTTTCTTCGAACGTTTGACTTGCGTGAGCAGCTGCCCTCGATTCAAGCACCAACTCTCGTGATGGGAGCGCGCCATGACTGGATTACGCCTGTGGAGGATTCAGAAGAAATTGCTGGGCTGATCCCGCAAAGCGAGCTGGTCATTTTTGAACAGAGCAGTCATAGTGTGGTCAAGGATGAGCATGCGCACTACATTTCTATCGTAAAAGACTTTGTGCTGCGCCGGATTCACGAAACGGCAGAACAGCCAGTGTAGTATCCATTCGAATACGTAGAGCAGTAGGGGGCAGAAACAAAAGAGTTGTTTTTGACCTCTGCTGCTATTCAAAGACTCGTAGCATCCCGAAAAAGGGGTGTTTATTTTTTGAAAATTAAAAATTGATTGAAACACACTCTTTATTGCAATAAAATGTCACTAAAGAAAAATTCCAAAATACATCCAAAAATAGCTTGGACTGAGGAGGACGCATATGCAGAATATTTCAGAGCTCTATCAAACGTCAGATATTCTCAAAAAGGCGAGTGCTGCAAAAGAACAGATCATTGCCTGGAGGCGTGATTTCCACTTGCATCCAGAGCTAGGGTATGAGGAAACACGAACCTCGCAAATCGTTGCTGCGCATTTAAGAAGCCTGGGACTGGAAGTAAAAACGGGTGTTGGGCGCACAGGAGTAGTAGGAATTCTCCGAGGAAAAGAGCCGGGACCAACCATCGGGTTACGCGCCGATATGGACGCTTTGCCCATTCACGATCAAAAGACTGTCGCCTATCGCTCAGGCATAGACGGGAAGATGCACGCCTGCGGTCATGATGCTCATACAAGCATTTTGATGGGAGCAGCGATGTTTTTAACGGAGCACTTTCGTCCGGAAAAAGGGAATGTTGCCTTTGTGTTTCAACCGGCTGAGGAGGGACTCGCAGGAGCCAAAGCCATGATCGAGGATGGTCTGTTGCGCGACTTTGGCATTCAGGCGATGGCAGGACTGCATGTATATCCTGGTTTGAAGCCAGGGCAGGTAACGGTAGCACGCGGGGTTTCATGTGCTGCTTCAGACAGGCTGAAGATTAAAGTGATTGGTCGCGGAGGTCATGCAGCACATCCCCATCAGACGGTTGATTCGGTGACGGTGACAGCCGAGGTGATTTCGGCACTCCAGCACATCGCCAGCCGCCAGGTAGATCCGTTAGATTCCGTGGTTATAACGATTGGCAAAATTGTCGGGGGAACGGCGAGCAATGTCATTGCAGCAGAGGTGGAGCTGTCTGGCACAGTCCGAACGCTCAATCCTGCTCTGCGGGAACAGATGCCAAAACGTATCGAGACCGTTGTAAAAGGCGTAACGGAGGCATTCGGTGCAACCTATGAGCTGGAATACGGATTTGGCTATCCTTCCATTATCAATGACGATCAGCTGGTTGATCTTTTGCTTTCCACCTCTGATCAAGTATTGGGTGAATCCAAATATGAGCTGGTCAAACCTTCGATGGGCGGCGAGGACTTTTCATACTACACCCACCATGTTCCCGGTGTATTTTTCCGTCTCGGTACAGGTAATGAAGCCAAAAATGCGACATATCCACTGCATCACCCGATGTTTGACATCGATGAGGATGCTTTGCCCATCGGTGTCGCTATGCTATCAGCCTTTGCACTGCGCTATTTAGGGAGTCATGGCTTATGACGACGCCAGGGATTGATCCATCGATGGAAAAAGCCACACAGGGGATTGTCTCGGTTTCTCATCCGCTCGCTGCCGAAGCAGGCATCAAGATTTTGCAGCAGGGAGGAAATGCTGTAGATGCGGCGGCAGCTATCCAGTTTTCGCTGAACGTCGTCGAGCCGTATATGTCAGGGATCGGTGGCGGCGGGTATATGATCATTTATCTGAAAGATCAGAATAAAATCATTTCCCTCGATGGTCGGGAAACAGCAGGGATGAACGCCAATCCCGATTTTCATTTGGATGAGGATGGCAAGCCGCTCTCGTTTTTTGAGTTTACCACCAGCGGACATGCGCCCGGCACTCCTGGGCTTTTGCGCCTGCTAGAAACATCCCTGCAAAAATACGGAACCATGGAGCTCGCAGATGTGCTAGATTCAGCGATTGAGCAGGCAGAGCAGGGCATTGTTGTCAATTGGGCAACAGAACGATATACGGCAAATGAAGTTCGGCGCATACAAAAATACGAGGCGACTGAACAGGTCTTCATGCCTGGGCATGAGCCAATCCGCGAAGGAGATCGCTTGGTGCAGCCAGATTTGGCAAAAACATTGCGCTTGATCAAGGAGCACGGGGCGAAGGTGCTGTACGAGGGAGAAGTGGGGGAAGCCCTCGTCGAGGAAGTGCAAAAGCACCGAGGAAGATTGACTATGGCTGATTTACAAGCCTATGTGGTTAAAGAAGCAGAGCCGATCCGTGCTCCGTATCGGGGCTATGAAATTGTTTCGATGGGCCCCTCCAGCTCCGGTGGAATCACCATGATTCAGATGCTGAAGCTTCTGGAGCCATACGATTTACAAAGCATGGGTCATCTGTCTGCAGACTACTTGCATCATTTGCTGGAGGCGATGCATCTGTCCTACGCAGATCGGGCCAAGCATATGGCGGACGAGGATTTTTGTCCTGTTCCGAAGGCAGGTCTCCTGCATCCTGAATACTTGTCCGAGCGCACCAGGCTGATCAACCCGGAGATCGCAACCAAGCAGGTTGAGCCAGGCGAGCCGTGGGTATATGAAGCAGATACGAGCAGGCGACCAGCTGCCACAGAGAGTGGCGGGCGCGACGAAACGATGACCCAAACGACCCATTTTTCTGTCATTGATCGATGGGGCAATATGGTTTCGTTCACTTCCTCGATTGGCTCTGTCTATGGCTCAGGAATAATGGTTCCCGGCTATGGATTTTTGCTTGGAAATCATGGGGTGGCTTTTCAAACCGAAGCAGGGAGTGTCAATCAGATCGAGCCTGGAAAAAGAGGCCTGAGCAGCATGGCTCCTACGTTTGTTTTAAAGGACAACGAGCCTTTCATGGCACTCGGCTCACCAGGCGCGACGACGATCATTGCTTCCGTAGCTCAAGTGATTTTGGGCGTCATCGACTTTGGCTTGCCGATTCAGCAGGCGATTCTCGCGCCGCGTGTATATTCCAGTACCTATCCGAAAGTGGAGTGGGAGTATGGGTTTGAACCGGATGTTCTGCGGGCCTTGGTGGCAAAAGGACATGCCTTGGAGAGGGCACCCCAGCCATACATTGGCGATGTCCATGCAGTTTTGTACGATGCTGCGACCAAAAGCATGTACGGGGGAACCGACGATACACGCGAAGGAACCGTACTGGGTGTCGATGGCGTCCGTTTTACGATCAGCAAGCCACCAGAACAGCCGCAGATAGAAAAAGGTCTGCTAGATCTGCTGGGTAGCGGTACACCCGACAATTCGGGAGATTCTGCTACCCAGGGCTACTATAAATACGATCAAGAGAGCATCACCCGATAATCGCATCGAGGGGGAAAATCATGAAAAAAGTTGCGTCGTTGATCTTATCGTTCGCGTTGCTATTGCCTGCGTTGGCAGGATGCGGAGGGAGCCCGGCAGCGAATACGGGCAATTCCGCACAGGGACAGGCTCAGAACGAAAAAGGGACAGCAAGCGCCAACCTGGAAGTCGTCTTCAACGCAAAGTCAGAGCCACCGAGTCTCGATCCGATCAAGTCCACAGATATCCAGTCGTTTTGGGTCATCAACCATATGTTTGAAGGACTGTACTGGAAAGACCAGAAGGGAGAGCCAGTTCTTGCTGCTGCCAAAGACGTGAAAATTTCTGAGGACGGCAAAACGTATACCTTTATCCTGCAAGACAATGGCAAATGGTCAAATGGAGACCCTGTTACGAGTGATGATTTTGTTTATTCCTTTCTCCAGCATCTCGATCCAAAGGTCGGCTCCACGACTGCATACCGACTTTATTACATTAAAGGGGCAGAGGAGTTCAACAAGGGGACTGGCAAGATAGAGGATGTCGGGGTCAAGGCAGTGGATGCGAAAACATTGGAGATCAACCTGGTAGCGCCAACCAGCTTTTTCCCGAAGCTGCTGGCTACCCAGTACTACGTCCCGATTCACAAAAAAACGGCGGAAGCTAATCCAAACTGGGCAGCGGATGCCAGCTCGTATGTGACCAATGGTCCGTACAAAATGACTTCGTGGAAGCATGATTCCGAGATCGTCATTGAGAAAAACGAGCATTACTGGAATCAGCAGGACGTCTCGATGCAAAAGGTTACCTGGAAAATGGTCAGTGATGCAACGACGTATTATCAAATGTTCAAGGGTGGACAGCTCGATGTGGTTTCTGATTTGACTGCGGATATTTTAGCGAGTGAAAAGCAAAATCCTGGTCTGGAAACGAAATCCTTGTTTGGGACCTACATGTATTTGTTCAACGTGAGCAAGCCGCCGTTTACGAATCAAAAAGTGCGTCAGGCGTTTGCTCTGGCTATTGATCGCAAGCTGATTACAGAGGCGGTGACACGAGCCGGAGAAATTCCTGCTTACGCGATGGTGCCGCCAGGAGCGAGCACTCCGTCCGGTGGAGACTTCCGTGCCGAAAAACCGGAATACGTAACCTACAATCCAGAGGAAGCAAAGCGCTTGCTGGAGGAAGGAATGAAGGAGGAGGGCTGGACGACCTTCCCTGAAACGACACTGCTCTACAATACGTCTGATGCCAACAAGCAGGTCGCACAGGTAGTGCAAGAGATGATCAAAAAAAATCTGGGTGTGGACCTTCGTCTGGAAAACCAGGAGCTGAAAATGCAGCTCGCCAACCTCAAGCAGAAAAACTATCAGATGGCACGCGGCTCCTGGACTCCTGCTGTCGATGATCCAGTATTTTCACTGGATCGATATTCGGGCGATGCGGCCGGTGATACTGCCTGGGTAAATGACGAGTACGTGAAGCTGAAGGCTGCCGCAACGGTAGAGCCAGATGTAAACAAGCGCAACGAAATGCTTCATCAGGCGGAAGAAATGCTGATGAACGACATGCCGTTCATTCCTGTATACTTTCCATCTCAAAACTATCTAGTTCAGCCTGGCTTAAAAGGATTGAGCTATCCGTTAGGACTGTATCCGATTGCTCGCTGGGCTACGCGAGAGTAAATGAGTTTTTCACGACCACGGCTATCTGTTCGCAAAGGTAATTTGACCTTGTACAGATAGCCGTTTTTTCATTTAAGGAGAAAGAAATAGGTCGATCTTATTTTTTCGCACTAGGAGACAGCCATTTGCGGTAGATCATATAAGCGATTCCGATAAAGCTAGCGTATACGAGAACGGTTATGATGGTCCGGCGAACATCCGTAAATACTTGATCTCCTAAAAAAGCATAAACGAGCATGGTCGGAATTTTTCCGATAGCAGTAGCGAGAGCAAATGAGAGGACGGAAATCATGCTGATGGCAGAATAAATCGTAATGGCAGGAGAAGGAATGATAGGGATGAGGCGTGCAAAAAGAACAGCCATGAACGCATTCCGTTCAAAAACGCTGGTAAAGCGATCTAATTGCTGAAAACGCGCCAAAAATTCTCGCCCCTTCTTTTGGTAGCCGTATCGTACATATAGAAACATCAGGAGCGCCGAGCCAAGTGATCCCGTCCAATTTATGAATGCACCCCAAAAAGGGCCGTATTTTGCGCCCATGATTCCTGCGAAAAGACCAAAAGGAATAACAGGAAACAATCCAATAAAGACGGACAGTGGAAACATAAACGGCAGGAGGGTCGTATCCTGATTGGTTAACCATGACATGATGCGACTACTGTTAAAAAATCCGAAGATCAGAACTAGAACGTAGATACAAAGCAGTATTCGTGTCTTCATGAGCCCCTCCTTTCCTCTTCATTCATTCTGTTCTATCCGCCATTCTATATACGAATGTTATTTTGTTGTTCTAATTCTCTGTATCTTATCATCGATCTGTGATCTGACTTATCATAAATCTATGAGATCCCTGCTATGTCAACAAACCTTGGTTTGTATTATCTTTGGTACAAAGGGGAGAGGATCATCATGGAAAAAGTAAACATCGCGCAGCATTTTTCAAAGTTACAGGAGACATGGAGCTCCGCAGTCGTAGGTGAGCTCAATGACGCTGCGATCAAGCTGGAGAAGCTTCAAGGTGAATTTGCCTGGCAACAGAACGATCAGAAGGACGAGCTGTTCTTCATCGTTCATGGAAGATTGCTGATGATGTACCATGAGCGTAATATATGGGTAGAAGCAGGCGAGTTTATTGTGGTGCCAAAAGGCGTCGCATACAAGCTCTTTATCCCAAACGGGGTCTGTCATGTACTGACGATCGAGCCTCAAGAAGCGGTTGCTCTCAAGATCTGTTCATGAAGCATTTACCCAGACAGGAATGCTTTCCTTGCTGGTATAAAACGATTATAGACAGCTGTCATGGTCAGGTCATTTCATGATCCTGAATTTTGACGGCTTTTTTGTTATATGAAAAAATGATTGACTAATCCACCATTTTGTTATGTAAATAGAAAAGGATGGCTCCAACTCTTTTTGAGGTGATGAATGTTGGATGATGGAGTTTATGTGCTGATAAAAAAGGGAGATCCCGAGCAGCTGCAAAAACGGAAATTCCTCCATAAAGATGAAAGCACGATTGGACGCAGAGGAAACCAATTGAAGCCAGACATTGACTTTTCGAGTCCGTATGTGTCCAGAAAGCATGCCGTGATCCGTAAGTTTGGTCAACAATATACGATTTCTGATTTGCAGAGCAAGCATGGAACCGAGGTTAACGGAGTTGCGGTCCATCAGACCCCCCACCCTTTGTTTCATGGCGATGTGATAAGTCTTGCAAAAGGTGTGGTTGAGCTGATCTTCTTTGCCGAAGGAAGCGAGATGGATGTTACCAGAGAGTTTTCATTCCCGTTAACACCAAAGGCTGATCCAAAAGCAGCGGCAGCGGGTCTTGTGATCAATCTTGAACGCAGAGAAATCCGCCTGGACGGAAATCGCATCTATTTAACCGGAAAAGACATGGACCTGCTTATGCTGCTGTACCAGCGCGCCAATCAGGCGGTCAGCTATGAGGAAATCATGGTGCTAATTTGGCCGGAGCGGCTCGTAGGTACGGATAAAAATGTGCCAGATGTCGGGCGTACAGAAATAAATGCACTCGTGTACCGTTTGCGCAAACGGCTAGGCAGATATGGGGAAAAAGTAACGACAATCCCCCGTTACGGCTATATGTGGGAGGAATAAAGCAGTGCCAGTCATGGACTCAAAAATAAAGTCTTAGACTGGCACTGTCTTTATTCAACTATCGCGCACGTTCGGAGAATGAATCTGAGAGATTCATGTTCGATTTAAAAAATCATCCAATGCTTGCTCCAAAGTAGCTTTGGCAATCACTCTTTCCTCAAACGACAATCCACTGCGAATAATCTGCTTTACGATCTCCGGGCGTAATCCTGTTACGACCGTTTTACATCCCATCATGCTCATTCCATTGATTAAATTCGTGATGTGCTTCAAAATGGGTAATTCCATATGGAGCACCCCGGATAAATCAATAATTAAGGTATCGATCCTGGACGAGCCAATATGAGAAAGAACCTTATCCTCCAATGTCTCCATTCGATACTCATCCATTTTACCGATCAACGGCAAGATGCATACCGACGGAGTTACTGGGATAATCGGAACAAATAAATCTTCGACCAATTCTCTTTGGGATTGGATTAATCTATCTTTAAAATCTGAATAACTCACAAAGAAATGATTAAGGAATTGATCTACGAGATTATTAATTTTTTTCTCAAGTTTGTAGAATTCCTCTCTATCAATTGCTGTTCCATTCAATCGATCAAAATTATATAAGAAGTCCCACAAAACTCTGCGAACGGTTTGAATCCATTCTAATTTAAAGGCTAGAGTTAGTGAATATTTCGCCCAGGCGATCCCTTCCTGTTTGGCAAAGGAGATCATTTCGTGCTCGCGTCCCTCGACGACATAGAGAACGAGTTTGTAGGCGTTTGATAGGAGATCAATGTTACCCACTCTTAAAATATCATCTATTTTATCCTTCACGGTCACTGCTTCATGTAATAAACGATTCTCAAATTTTGACTTGTTTTCTTTTAAAAATACCGTAAAATCATACCCTTCTAAATATTCCAAGTCCAAAACGTTCACTCCAATTATTTTGTTCGGATCATCCATATGTAGTTTAATAATGAACTTAGTACCTTGATTTTCTGAGCTTTCAACATTCACGATGGCATTGTGACTTTTAAAAACAGAAAAAACTTGAGTTAAGCCCATCCCAGTCCCTTCTGTTTTCGTTGTATAGAAAGGTGTTCCAAGCATTCGCAGCTTATCTTTGGGTATCCCAATTCCTGTGTCTTCAATTGAAATGACCACATATTCTTCCTCTACGTAATGTTCAACAGTTATGGTTCCTTTGTCTGGTATGGCTTCAAATGCATTCTTCAATAAATTAAAAAGGGCCTTTTTTATTTGATTTTTTTTCCCATAGACCATGGCGTTTACATCCCGAAAATTTCTCTGGATGCTCACCCGATATAATTGATCTTGAAAAAGTGTAAATAGACCTTCTAGTTCGGCAGCCGGTTTAATGAGTTGATGGGGTTCATCATCTAAATCCGGTTTTGAAACATGCAGTAATCCTTCAATGGTTGACAGTGCATTATTCAATTCGGCTTGAGCAATGTTTAAATAACCTTCATTATGTTCTTCCTTCAATAATTGCAAAAAACCCTTTACTGCTGTTAACGGATTCTTCACTTCATGAGCAATACCTGCGGCAATTTGTCCTACCGCTGCGAGCTGATTCAGATGAAAATCATTTGCTTCTGTAGGGTGCTTCAATTCCTTTGGTGCCACCTTCTCATTCTCCTTTCACCCTGTTTTACTTGCTACTATATTTTTTTCGATTACGATATATCTTTTCCCTTTTCTTCGATTCCACTAAAACCAGTCTCCCTCCATTGGAGATAATTGTCGGACATTTATCATCGTTCTATGACGATTGTCTCACGATTCTATGAGCTTTCTTCCATATATTATCTTTCCCGTCTGTATTATCTTGTTGAAGGGAAGGAGACGGTCCTAGTGAAAAAGACGTGGGTAATATTTTGGAGTGTCTTTGTGGTAGTCCTCTGTGGATTTGGCTTTCTTTTCTGGGATATGTGGAAGGAAGGTCCCATGTCAGAAGGAGAGCGGGCAAAGGCAGCATTCACCGCATATGCGACAAAGTGGAAAAATCAGGAGTTTTCAGATATGTACGAGCAACTCTCGTTGGAAACAAAATCGAGCATGACCAAAGAAGCATTTATTTCGCGTTATCAAAAAATTTATGAAGGTATAGAAGCGCAGGACATTAGCATAGAGCCGTTGTACAACGGAGAGGTTACTCCAGGGGAAGACGGCAAGATCAATTTTCATTATCGGCTGCAAATGGGCACGTTTGTCGAACCGATTTCCTTTACAGGCAAGGCGACGCTGGTCAGTGAAACGCAAAATGATAAAAAAGACTGGTACGTAAATTGGAACCCGACCTTCCTTTTTCCTGACATGAAGGAAGGGGATAAGGTACGGGCAAGCACACTCCCTCCGAAAAGAGGCGAAATCCTGGATCGAGCGGGACGAAGATTAGCGACGAGCCGCGCCGTGGTTGATATCGGGATTCATCCGGGGGAATGGAACGAGAGCTCCCAGGCAGGGAAGAATCAGGTGAGCAAGCTGCTGCAAATTCCGACTGCCGACTTAACGTCGATCGTTTCAGCGAATGCGGCAAAATCATTCATTCGGATTGCTACGCTGGGGGAGGACGATCAGCGCATCCAGACGCTCAGAGCAACCAAAGGGATCAAGCTGCAAAAAAAGCAAGTCAGGTACTACCCGTATAAAGAAGCGATGGCTCACCTCATTGGCTATATGGGGGTCATGAGTGCAGAGGAATACGAAAAACGAAAAGAGCAGGGCTATCGCAGCTCAGACATGATTGGGAAAACGGGGCTGGAGCAGCTTTACGAGGAACAGCTGCGCGGCTTAGCAGGTGGACGTATTGCGATTACAACCTCTGACGGTACGGAGAAAAAGGTATTGGCTGTACGCTCCGCCAAAGACGGCGAGCCGCTGACACTGACGATCGATGCCGAAGTCCAAAAAACGATTTTTAACGAGCTTGCAGGGGAGGCAGGAACAGCCGCAGCTATCTCCCCAAAGACAGGAGAAATATTGGCTCTGGCAAGTGCGCCCTCGTTTGATCCAAATGCTTTTGTAACCGGGATGTCGTCCAAGGAATGGAAGCAGATTAACGAGAATCCGCAAAAGCCGTTGTTAAACCGATTTGCTCGCGGGTTTGCACCGGGGTCGACTTTCAAACCGATCACAGCAGCGATCGGACTAGAGACGAATGCGATTTCCCCACAGGATACGATGAGCGTCAAAGGCTTGCACTGGCAAAAGGATGCTTCCTGGGGCAATTACGAAGTCACTCGTGTCAGTGATTACGGAGCGCCTGTTGACCTTAGAAAAGCACTCGTTTACTCCGACAACATCTATTTTGCCCGTGCAGCGCTTGCCATCGGGGAGGAGCAGTTTATACAAAAAGGTCAATTGCTCGGCTTTAACGAAGCGATACCAATTCCATTCCCGATCGATAAATCCAAGCTGTACAATACCGAAATGAAAAATGAGATTCAACTGGCTGACTCGGGATATGGACAGGGAGAAGTGACGATGACACCTCTTCATCTGGCGCTGGTCTACAGTGCTTTTATAAACGACGGAAGCATGGTGTACCCATCCCTGGTGCAGGGAGAGAAAAAAGAGCAATACTGGAAAAGTGATGTGATCCCTGCGGAGGTTGCCGGGGCGGTAAAACAAAACCTGCTCAGCGTGATGGAGGACCCGAAAGGTACGGGACGAGGGGCAAGAGTGCCCGGTATTCGTCTGGCGGCTAAAACGGGTACCGCAGAGCTGAAGCAGAAAAAAGGCGAGCTGGGAAAAGAAAACGGCTGGTACGCTGCATTTGATGCAGATGATTCACGCCTTTTGGTGACGATGATGATCGAAGACGTGAGAGGCAGAGGCGGCAGCCATGTGCTCGATGCGCGGATCAAGCGAATTTTTTCAAAGGTATTAAAAGAGGGCGAGCTTGCCTCGTTGGCATCATAGATACGATCAAAGATAGGCTGTTTACAGGAAGGGCGAGTACCTGCTGTAAGCAGCTTTTTCAAAAAAACACATCCTTTGTACAAAAAACCCCGTTGGAGCAAAACGGGGTTTTCATGCTGGATAATAGATGACCATGCTTAGTCGAATTAAAGCCTCACCGGCATTTTGATACGTGTGGGGTCTGTCTGCCTTGAAGCGGATCGAGTCACCGCTTTTCACCGTAAATTCATTGTCCTGTACACGTAAGGTCAATTCCCCTGCAAAAACGGTAATGAACTCTTCTGTTCCCTCCCTGTGCGCATCCGCAGACAGGTAGCCGCCCTGATCAATCTCGACTGCGTACATCTCAAAGCGCCGCTCGTCCTCGAATGGAAAGGTAGGGAATACACGGTATTTGCCGTTGTCTTCCGTTAACGGCTGGATTTCGTTTTGCAACACCACTTTTGTATCTGGCTGTTGGTTTTTGATGAGCGAGGTGAAAGACATTTTTAATCCGTTGGCGATTTTCCAGATGGTTGTAATCGTAGGGCTGGATTCTCCCCTTTCAATCTGACCGATCATTGTTTTGCTTACCCCGGTTAATTCTGCAACCCGTTCCAGACTGAGCTTCTTGCTTTCCCGAAACGATTTTAAGTTCTTGGCAATGATGAGATGAATTTCCTCCATAAAACACCCATTCCTTTCTGTACAATATAACGACCGAATTGTACAATAAAAGGCATATCGTTATAACGTTCTGTATGTACATTATAACGCACGAATCAGAGGAGGATCGTATATATGCCTGTCTTATCGTTTTTCCTATATATTTTTGTGACTAGCTTTACACCTGGTCCCAATAATATGATGGCAATGACCTTTGCAAACAAATATGGGTTGAAAAAGACGACTCGTTTTTGTTTGGGAGTAGGTGCAGGTTTCTTCGTCATCATGGTGTTGAGCAGCTTTTTTAATGTGATGCTCCAAAGCTTTATCCCGAAAATTGAGTTTGTCATGACGATTCTGGGCGCAGTGTATATGGTATATCTGGCAATCAAAATCGTTACCAGCAAAAATGGCAAGGACAGCGAGAATGATAAAAACAATTCTTTTTTGGCTGGCATGCTCCTGCAATTCGTCAATCCAAAAGGGATTTTGTACGGCATAACCGCGATATCGACCTTTATCCTTCCTTATCACAGCTCCAGCATAAGCCTATTCTTCTTTTCCGTATTGCTAGCTTTTGTCGGTTTTATGAGTACGTTCTGTTGGAGCATGTTTGGTTCCGTCCTGCAAACGTTCCTGTCACGATATAGAAGCCAGTTTCATGTAATCATGGCTTTGCTGCTGGTTTACAGCGCAGTCTCGATTCTCGTAGAATTATGGTAGCTCTTTTGTGTGACCGAGTATGTTGATGAGCTTGCCAAAAGGGTCCCGGACATAAAAGCGCCGCACTCCCCAAGGCTCGTCTGCCGGACCGTATTCGATGGAAAACCCTGCATTTTTCATGCGCTCAAATGCTGTATCGACGTCATCGACTTCAATGGATAGATCAGGAGTCTGGGTGTGCGAGCCTCCTTGGGAAGCAAAGCTGATTTGCACACTCATTTCTTCCTCGTTCCCGTATGTTGCGATCCAGCCATGATCCATCAATATTTGTAGGCCGAGCACATCCTGGTAGAAGGCTTTGGCTGCAGCGATATTTTGGGTATCGATATTGGAAACGATTCGTGTGACCTTCATTGCATACCCTCCCTTTTTTTGGATATGGAATCTTCTATTCATTGTATAGGAAGACTTCCCACCCCACAACTAATGCGTTTGCTGCGAAAAACGAGCTATTATATAAGACCTTTTATCAAAAAAAATTTATCGAAAGCAGTTACAAATCGCACGCTCTTACGTCATTATCCATGAAAAGGAAAAGGCTACACATACAACGAAGAGATGGATAGGAGAGTTTTCAGGATGAAAAAATTACTGGTGTTCGGAATGGTACTGGTCTTAGGCTTGACGACTTATTCGTTGACACCACTGGCAGAGCAGCCAAGCCTCGCGCTTGCGGGGGATAATCAGACAGCGAGTGCAACCTCACTACAAGAACAGCTGAAAATGCTGGAGGCGAGCATCGTTCCCCAAACCGCGGAAGAGACTGTCCAGCTGTGGGCCAAAGCGGTTCAAATGAGAAGCGGTGCCTTGCAGTATGCTCTTTTCACGGAACAGGCAAAATTGGGAGCAAAACAGTCTTTTGAAAGCTTTCACTGGGTTACAGGCGCATCCAGTCCATGGGTGGAGGGCTATAAAATCGTCAGCGGACCTGAGACTGCCAAGGATAAATACGAGGTTGAATTCGAGCTAATGACGTCGACTGGCAAGTATGGGACAGATCGAGCGGTGGTAGGCGTAGCAAGAGTCGGCAACCAATGGTTTATTCAAAGCGTGGCTCCTGCTTCTGAGAAGTCCGTTGGGATCTGGAATACGCCTGAGTCGATTAACGAGCCTGCTATCGAGAAAAACTTCATCACGATGAAAGCATACGATAGCACCATCGGCTACCGTATTCTATTGCCTCAGACCGTCATGGACAAAATAAAAATCGAGCAGTCCACCTGCAAAAACGAAGAAGGAAACCCGCCTTGCGTCCATTTCTCCTACAAGGACACCGTGGCTAAAACAGAAGTGCCGCTCGGGACAGTCATTCGTTTGAGCAAAGAGCAAGAAAAGCTTCCTTACTACCAAGAGCATCCTTTTATCAAAAAGATCGGGGAAAACAAGCAAGGGACCTTTTACGCGATGTACCCAAGTGAGCATCCTTATGCAGGAAAAGAAGATTCCGCAGAGGGCAAGGCATGGATGAGGGTATTGGAGGCTTTGCAATCGAGGATCGGCAAGTCGATTCCAACGAGTGAAAAATAAGTCGATTTGTATGTAAACAGGATGACTGTAAACCTGTTCGTTTGCTGCGGATATTCTGTTAAAATGTCTAAAGAATGGGGGGCAATTACTGTGGATCTTACAGAATTTCAAAGTTGGGTAAAGGAATACTATGAAACAAGAGGTTGGTCTAAGCTTGACATCTTTATGCGTATTGGATTTCTCGCAGAAGAAACGGGCGAGGTAGCGAGAGCGATTAGAGCCTTAGAAATAGGAAGAGACCGTCCGGATGAAATTGTTGGGACGGCAGAAGAATTGAAACAAGAGCTAGTTGGAGAGCTTGGCGATGTTCTTGGTAATATTATTGTAATTGCCAACAAGTACGATATCCCACTGGAGGATATTTTCCATTCTCACAGAACAAAATTGTTGGAGCGTTATTCAAATCAGGTTTAAACATATGCGAAAAAACTCACCATGTGGTGAGTTTTTTCAATGATAGCGATACTTTCTTATGATGATCTATCCGTTTGTACTAAGAGCCAACAAGCGTTTTAGGTTGTCATCAATAAATTTATTATCAGCACTGTTGATTCCGCGACCGGCAAAATGGCCCCAGATCGACTCGATAGGTTTAAAAAGAGCATTAGGCATTAACTTAGTCTCGTATTTGTTATCGTCTGCCGAGCAGAAGAGATCCGTGCTCCCTGGCATGATGTAGGCAAGCGCTTTAATGCTTTTGAGTGCTTTATCGAAGTCTCCGTTATAGGAGGGGTTTGCACTAATATCTGCATGTTGTCCTGTCCATAACATGGCCAGGACATTATGTGGATCCATCTTCATAAAGCTATCTTCCCAGACGCCAGCCACAAAATCTGCCAATGAGTCAAATCCGAGCTCACGATAAAGTTCCTCTCTGTAAAACGCCTGCGATACGCCCCATCCTGCATAGACACGGCCAACAGCGCGCATGTCTGCAGAAGTCAACTGGTTCAGTTTACTTGAATCGAAGCGGACCGCAGCCATGAGCGGAGCTCTCATACCGTCCAAAACCACATACGTTTGGGGCCATGCCTTTGCAACTCCGGCGAAGGGTGCAATTCGTTCCACCATGTCGGGATAACTTGCCCCCCACTGGAATGCTTGAATGCCTCCCATTGACCATCCTACTACGAGAGCGATCTTTTGAATGCCAAATTTTTCGGTCACCAGCCGATGCTGTAATGTAACGTTGTCATAGATGGTTACCTGCGGAAAATTAGCACGGTCGAATGGGGGAGGCGTGTTACTGGGAGACGAAGATAATCCATTGCCCAATAGATTTGGAACAATAATGAAATATTTCTGCGGATCTAGTGCCATGCCGTTTCCAATCAACCATTCATTCTGAACATGCTGGTCGCCAAAAGCAGTTGGATAGACGATGACATTATCTTTCTTTTCATTCAATCTTCCATAGGTCTTATAAGCAAGAAAAGCACTCGGTAACGTCTCTCCTGATTGCAAGGTTACGTCACCCAAATCAAAAATCTCATAATCCATCGTATTGTCTCTCCCTTCAAAATGAAACCATACATTAAGGTTGTATTTCTTGTTGCTAGTATAGAACTGTGATAGTCTCAGTAAAAGTGAATGAAATTCAAAGTAATATTCAATAATTTTGAAGGTAAAGGGGGATCGTATAATGGAATTGCGCCAACTGATTACGTTCCGCACGGTTGCATCAACTTTAAATTTCAGTCGGGCTGCGGAAGTGCTGAACTACGTACCCTCCAACGTTACGATGCAAATAAAAGCATTGGAGAATGAGCTTGGTGTTCGTCTCTTTGACCGCTTAGGCAAGCAGCTCGTTCTAACAACTGCAGGTAAACGCTTTTTAACTCATATCCAAAGTGTTCTAGATAAATTGGACGAAGCTCGCAGCGTCGTTCATGATAATGAAAATTTAAGCGGCACCCTAACCATAAGTGCTAACGAGGTTCTTTGCGCCTATCGGCTTCCAGTTGTCTTTCACCTATTTCGTTCGCGCCATCCGGGAGTTCGTCTCATCTTCCGCTCCATTCCAAATGAACATCTCAAGCAAACGCTCTTTGAGGGAACTGCGGATGTCGTCTTTATGTTGGACGAGCCCATTCGCTCGAGCGCACTTGCAGTGGAGCCGTTGGTAGAAGAAACGTTCCGCTTTTTCGCCGCTCCAGACCACCCACTTTCGAAACTAACTGTACTGCAGCTGGAAGATTTTCACGGACAAGTGTTCCTGACGAATGAAAAGGGTTGTCCCTATCGAACCATGTTTGACCGACAGTTTGAGAAAAAGGGCATTGATAGTATTACGTATTTAGAGTTTCAAAATGCCGAAGCCATTAAACAATGTGCAATTACGGGAATCGGTATTGCCTTTCTTCCTGAAATGACAACGAAAGCGGAAGTGAAACGGGGCGAACTTGTTGCTCTTCCATGGCAAATTCCGGACTTGCACGTGTATACACAGATGTTATGGCATAAAGACAAGTGGCTTTCACCAATCATGTTATCTTTCATAGAAGCAGCAAGGGAGGTTCTAACTATAGAGGGGGAGAATATATCCGTCTAGCCTACTCCTGGGAGAATCCCCGAACTGGCATCGTTCGCATGTCAGGAAAACTGGCTGACACCATAATACGATGTGTTCGATAGTTAAATGAGACAGTCAAAAACTAATATTCAAATATCTAGTGATAGAGAAGACCGGAGCTCCTTGTACCATTTGGGGTTCCGGTCTACTATTTTATCTTCACTGAACAAAAAAAGTATGATTTTCTTCATTGGGCTTGAATCCATCTCGTATTTACAAGAAACTTCAAGTCAAAGCGGAAAGCATCATTTTCCAAATGTTTCAAATTTGATAATGGCATTTTGATGTTAACATATGGGGGGAACGGATAGGAGGATTATCATGTTCTTTAGGAGCAGACCAAAAAAGATTGAAATTCAACCTGTATGGGATATCACGGATGAATTTCAAGACTATGAAGTGATCCATATCTCTCTGGGGCCAGACTCGGAGATTTGCTGTCTGGGGACAAACAAAAACCCAGAGAGAATCGACGGGATGTTTGTGCCAGCAGTAACGGAAACCAAGCATCAAGACAAGATAGTTTTATCCAAGGGGAATTCAAGGAAAACAGTCATTTTGAATGATCAGACAGGAAACTATCATTTTATCCAGCCACTCGGTGACGACAAGATCTTGGTGGTTGCCTCCCGTTGCAATAGATATAAAGATGGTACGCATGATCTGAATGGAAAAGTTATGTCCTATGACGGAGCCCTTGTTCGAGAATTTTTACTGGGTGACGGCATTCAGGATGTGGCTGTAACCAAAAATGGACAAATATGGACCAGCTATTTTGATGAAGGTGTGTTTGGAAACTATGGCTGGGATGAACCTGTGGGCTCTTCTGGATTGCTTGCCTGGGATGAAAATGGAGAAAGAATTTACACCTACACCGGTGAAGCGGGCTTTATCAGTGATTGTTACGCGATTAACGTCCCTAATGATAATGACGTCTGGTTTTATTTCTACACGGAATTTGAACTTGTCCACCTCACGAAAGACAGTATGACTACATACCAAACCAATATGGATGGGTCCGATGGGTTTGTAGTATATGACAACTATGTTTTGTTTAGAGGCGGGTATGGAAATCGTGATACATACACGTTATACGAAAGAAAAGCGAATCATACGTTGAAAAAGATACGAGAAGTAATCTTTACAGCCGGGGGAGTCGGAATAAAAGCAACCGCACTGGATTGCAGAGGCGAATATCTTCTTTTGCTGGATAACAAGAAAATCTACCAGATTGCGCTAAGTGAAATACTAGGAAAGATGTAACGATTGCCGCAGCGACGATCTTGTAGTTCAAATGTCACCTTGGACTGATGTTTCTTTACAATGTTAGGCTCGAAATCACCCTCTCGATCTCGTCTGCAAAAAATTCGGATTTCAAATTGAACCTTACGTAACGTAATGATTTATAATGACCGTAAAAGCAGGAGGAAACGCGGGCTAACGGCCAAAAAAATCGAACAAAATAAATTCGAAATCGGAGGAGAAACGAACATGAGAAAACTCGTTCTATTTCTGCACGCATCGCTTGACGGTTTTGTAGAGGGGCCGAACGGTGAAATGGACATTGGCTGGGTTTCCTACAATGCTGATTTGGAGAAACATGCGAAAGAAATTCTGAGTACTGCCGACACTGTCATTTGGGGACGTGGGACCTATCAGATGATGTACAATTACTGGCCATCTGTGCCTTCGAACCCATCAGCTTCGCAGCATGAACGGAATCATGCTGAGTGGATCGAAAAGACAGCCAAAATCGTTTTTTCCACGACGCTAGAGAAAGTCGAATGGAACAATTCCAGACTGGTGAAAGAAGATGTCGAGGAAGAGATCAAGAACCTTAAACAGCAGCAAGGCAAGGATATAGTCATCCTCGGCAGTCCCAGGTTCGCACACTACCTTATGCAGCTTGATTTAATAGATGAGTATAAAATTACGGTTTCTCCCGTCCTGATCGGCAGCGGGTTGCCGTTATTCCAAGGTCTCAAGGAGAAGATCAATCTTAAACTTATCGAAAACAAGACATTTGATTCTGGAGCCATAGGCCTCGTTTACCAGACGGTTAGATGACCTTGTCTCCTAAGTAGATTACGCTAACGGGTACGATAGCTGAATAAACTAGGCCAGTCTAACACTTTATTTTTGTGTTTTGACTGGCCTTTTTGTATTTTATGAGACTACCTTTTCGCAGAACAGCTGCCATCTGTCCGTTTTGTTGAAGTGGACGAGCCGGAAGGCTAAGACCGGGGCGGGCTGGGATCGACGGAGGTAAAGTGGACGCATTCACCGTTTTTTGTCGACATAGACGTTTGTGCACTCTTCGGAACAATGACGAGTCCAAGCGCTTCCTTCTTGCCGCTTATAAGGGACGGAAAGCTTGTAATATGAATAATCGGCATAGGAATCTAACCATTCCTGCAATTGTCGCAATACACGTACCAGCGGCCTTTTTTGTGGTCAAACAAACGTTGCTTGATTTCGGCATTGATCCAATCCAGTTCATGCAGATTCAGCATTTTGTCCGACTACACTTTATTGGCCGCGAGTATAAGGTATTGGCAGATCCATTGCATAGTTTTAGCATCAATCAGGTCTCCATTTTCATCCATAAGTACAATGGTTTCGCGATCAAGGTCACATGTAATCTGAAACGAAACATTAAGCATCCTCTCCTCTTCTTCAAGGGGAATAGGGGATATAACACGAATGATGGTCATAGTTTCCTCCTAGGAGATTTTCTAGGTTGGTAATACATTCCCCGGAACTATGTAATTCCCTGTCGGCAATAGCTATTACTACCCGGAAACGGAGCACCCTACTTTGAAATGTGTACTTGGTTTCCAACTTGTTTTCAACCAGTTTTCAATTTATCGAAGATGATCGAATGGGATTGGGAGTTTAAGCGGTATCAACCATATATAAGGTAAAATGGTAAAATAGGGTTGTCGACTCCAGAAAAAAGGGGGTCGACTTTTTTTGTCGAATGTCGAAAGGGGGTACCACAAAAATGTAGTACTGTTACGGTCACTTCCGCACCACTAGAATGGGATTATATCGAACAATGGAAAAAGCGGGGGATCGTCATGCAAACGCGACGTGTCAAAATACTCGGCACCGGAAAATATGTGCCCCGTCGAATCGTGACGGATGAAGAAATGGATGCGCGCCTAGGGACACCGCCTGGCTGGGTCCGCAAAACGACGGATGTTGTCGCGCGCCATTTTGCAGGGGATGGGGAGACCGCATCGTATATGGGAGCGCGAGCAGCGGCAGATGCTCTTGCAGCAGCGGGAATACGTACCTCGGACATCGATTGTCTCGTATGTACGAGCGGGACGAAAGAACAGGCACTGCCCAGCACGGCCTCCTTCATCCAGAAAGCGCTCGGGGAAGAGATGTCTGGTGTTCCTTCATTTGATATTGATGCGACATGTCTCAGCTTCCTCACCGGTCTAGATGTGATGTCTTATATGGTAGATGCAGGGCGTTACCGTTATGTGCTGCTTGTGTCGACCGAGATCGCTTCAGTCGGACTGAACTGGAATGAGAAAGAAAGCGCCGGATTGTTTGGAGACGGTGCGGCTGCCGTCGTCATTGGCCCGTCCGAGAGAGAAGACGCTTCTCATATCATAGGCGCTTTGATTCGAACATACAGCAAAGGGGCGAGGCTGTCGGAAATACGCGGCGGCGGCACGCGCATACATCCGCGCGAGCATAATGCGCAGACGGAAACAGATTTTTTATTTCATATGGATGGGCAGGCGATTTTCAAAATGGCTTCGAAGCTTCTTCCTGGATTTGTGGAAGAACTGCTGGCACCGACTGGAACTCGAATGGGCGATTTTAAAGCGGTCATACCGCATCAAGGAAGCGCAATGGCCATGCGGCTCCTGCGGAAAAAGCTCGGAATATCCGAAGAGCAGCTGATATATATTACCCCGAATCATGGCAACACGATTGCCGCATCGATTCCAATGGGACTTCATGAGGCGGTACGCCAAAGAAAGGTGCAGCGCGGGGACAGGGTACTGCTGATCGGTACGGCGGCCGGATTATCGCTCGGAGGGATGATCCTTGATTATTGAAGACGCCATTGCTAAGAGGCGATCAACGATCATGCTCACGGGGGGAAGGGCACCTGTCACTCTCGACCTGGCGCGTTCCTTTCATAACGCCGGTCACCGGGTGCTCGTTGCAGAGAGTGCGCGCTATCACGTTTGCCGCGTTTCGCGGGCGGTAGAGCGAAATTTCCTCGTTCCCGCTCCGAATACAGATACAGAGGCTTTTTTGCAAGACCTGGAATCGATCGTGACGAGCGAGCAGGTCGATGTTCTCATTCCGACTTGCGAGGAAATTTTTTTTGTAGCCAAAGGGCTGGATCGGTTACGCCGGCACTGCAAAGTATGGACGCCTCCCATCGAACAGTTAGGAGAGCTGCATGACAAGTGGAGGTTTGTTTTGTTAGCGAGACGGCACGGGTTGACGGTGCCGCGATCTGAGCTCATTTCCACGCATGAGGAGTGGCTAACGCTTGCAGCGAAGGAACGACTGGGCGAATGCCTCGTATTGAAGCCAGCGTATTCGCGATTTGCATCGCGTGTTCTGTTTCTGTCCCGAGAGGATCACCCGGATAAAAGAAGGCGGTTTTTGGCAAATAACATGAATGCTGTGACACCACAGACGCCGTGGGTAGCGCAACAACGCATTTATGGTCGAGATATTTGTACCTATAGCGTCGCTTTTGAAGGAGAATTGATCGCACATACAGCTTATCCGAGCCGTTACCGGATCGGTCAGGGCGCTTCCGTTTATTTTGAGCCTATCGAACACGAGAGCTCTCGAGAGTGGGTCCGCAAGTTTGTCAAGGCGACGCAATTCACTGGACAAATCGCATTCGATTTTATCGAAGAGGAAGGTGGCGGACTGTTTGCCCTGGAGTGCAATCCGAGGGCAACGAGCGGTGTACATTTGTTTGGTGCGAGTGGCGGCCTAGTGCAAGCGTTTCTGCAACCGAACGCGCTGCAAAAATCAGGCACCGTTCTGACCCCCAAGATGTCAAGCAGGGCCATGTTGGCTGCACCAATGTTTGCGGCAGGTTTTCGAAGCATTCGCAACTTTCGCGAGCTTGGCGCTTGGAGCCGAGCTTTTCGTATAGCCCGTGACGTCGTGTATAACCCGATGGACATGCGACCTGTTGCTGAGCAGCTGCGGGTTCTGGCCGAAGCATGGCGGACAAGCAGAAAGCATGGCATTTCACTTGTTGAAGCAACAACGATCGATATCGAATGGAATGGTGATGCATGACCAACGCATTGGTAACAGGAGCTACCAGGTTTTGGACAACATGCCTTCTTGCGATTAAGTCAAATGGGATGGAACGTAGGCGGCATGCGTACGGATTCCTCCTCGCGCAAATCCGTTTGGACGAATCGGATGCCTTGCTCCTGAAGCTCGGAGCGGATCGACTCGCTTCGTCCCATCATGCTGTGGACGTTGAAGGTACAAGACACGTCGTCGACGGGTGCCGAAAGCAAAATGTGCTGAGGCTCATTCATATTTCAACGCCGAGCATCTATTTCGACTATCGAGACCGGGGAGGTATCAGCGAATCGGAACCGCTTCCAGTAAAGCAGGTTATCGCTTATGCCGCAACCAAGTTGCTGGAGCTGTGGCAACCAGGTATTGGAGAAGAGGAGGTTAGGTATGTGGTGCTATCGCATTTTCATGCCGATCATCCGGCGGGGCTGCGCGACTTTCCTAATGCTCGCATCCTGTATAAGCGGGATGCGCATACAGTGATCAAAGATCTTGGTTTGCTTGCCTCAGTCAAAGCTGGCTGTCTGCCTGGTCTGCTGCCGGACGATTTCGAGGAACGATCCGCATTCATTGATGAGACTCCAATGCGCAGGCTACCTGGGATTTTCCGTTCGTGATGGGTTATGATCTGTTCGGAGACGGTAGCTTGATCGCGGTTGACCTGTCAGGGCATGCTGCGGGGCAGATCGGATTGTTTTTGATGTCGGCTACAGGCGAGTACTTCTTATGCGCGGATGCGGTCTGGTCAAGCCGCGCTTATCGAGAACGGCGCAAGCCGCACGCGGCAGCCGTGCTGATCATGGATGATCGTGGTCAGTATGCTGATACTTTTGAACGGTTGTGCTTTCTGCATCAGCAATATCCTCAGATTCGAATCATACCGAGTCATTGTAAGGAAGAACTCTTACAGGAGATAGGAGAGAAGGAATCATGAACGGACTTATCATACTCCTAAAGCATTACATACAGACCAGGTTCGGGGGAAGATGGGCCGATCGTACGGCGTTCGAGCGCTGGCAGGAACGCCAGGTACTCCGCCAGCTTCGATTCGTCATGACTCATTCTCCCTTTTATCGGGAGCTATGGGGGGATATCCCGCTGGAGCAATGGAGACGGTTCCCGATTATCGACAAAAAAGTTATGATGGATCACTTTGATCACCTGAATACAGCAGGTATCCGAAAAGACGAGGCGATGGCGGTCGCGCTTGAAGCGGAGAATACGCGCAATTTCCAGCCGCGAATCGGAAACATAAGCGTCGGCCTGTCGTCAGGAACGTCCGGTAACCGCGGTCTATTTCTCGTCAGCGATCGCGAGCAAGCAGCCTGGGCTGGCACGATGCTGGCGAAGCTGTTGCCTGGACCACTGTGGAGACCGGAGAAGGTAGCCTTTTTTCTGAGGGCGAACAGCAATCTGTACGAATCCGTGCGCAGCGGCAAGCTGCAGTTCGAATATTTCGATCTACTAGAACCGATCGAGAGGCATGTGGAGCGGCTGGAAGTTTATCAGCCTGGCATATGGGCCGCGCCTCCATCTTTACTCCGTCTGCTGGCCGAGGAAAAACGGGTAGGTCGGTTGAGAGCGTTCCCGCATCGAATCATTTCTGTTGCGGAAGTACTGGAACCGCTCGATGCTCGTATAATTCAAGAGACGTTCGGCTTGCCGCTTCACCAAGTATACCAATGTACGGAAGGCTTTCTCGCTAGCACATGTCGGCACGGAACACTGCATTTGAATGAGGATGTGGTTCATATTGAAAAGGAATACGTTCAAGGGGAGAATGGCAAACGCAAATTCGTACCAATCGTGACCGATTTCTCTCGCTCTACGCAGCCGATTATTCGTTATCGATTGAACGATCTACTAACGGAAGCCGAGTCGGCCTGTCCGTGCGGCTCTGTCTTTACCGCGATCAAGCAGATCGAGGGCCGTTGCGACGATATCTTTTATATGTTGAGCGAAACGGATGGGGGACTTACTCCGGTTTTCCCGGATTATATTACACGCGCCATCCTTGCCGCTTCCCCTGTGATTGAAGAGTACCGGGCCCTTCAGATCGATGTGGAGAAAGTAGTGATTGAGCTTCAAGTCGCCGCCGGTTTCGTTCGGGAAGAGGTCGAGTGGCAAGTATCGACATCGATGGAGTTGCTGATGCGCAGGTTACACTGCCGCATCCCGAATCTCACATTTGCTCCTTATTCGTTTCAACCGGGACTTCGCAAGCTTCGACGCGTAGAAAGGAGATGGCAGATTGAGCAATCACATCTCCCTCTATGATCAAAGTAATCTCGAGCGCATCGATTGGCCGGATACCGAGGACGGCCGGTACGCGAAAGCTTATTTGGAGCCGCTTCTGCGCGAAGGGACCGACCGATTCATGCGCAACGTGAGAACGAGGATGCTCGTTTTGCGGACGGAGGATCTGGTTCTTCCTGTTACTGTAAACGATGATGATTACGACAATTCGTATGTTTGTTCTCCCTATACGCATTATATTCGCTATGCCAAACGGGAATTGGAGTTATTGAACCGCCCGCTAATGGAGAAAAGCTTGTCTGCAATTCTGGACGTCCTTGGCTATTTTATGAAAAGTTCGCAACTCAATCAGGTTGTCCATGTAAACAATTGGCTATTGTCAACGAACCTGTACCCCCGATTATCGGAAGGACAGCTTGCGGCCATTGTGAATACCGTGCGGGAAGCATTTCCCGAGCATGCAATCGTGCTGCGTTCCCTTAGTTCTTCGCTTCATCCGGCAATGATTGCAACCTTGCAAGCGAATGGCTGCAAACTGGTGCCAAGCCGGCAGATATATTTATACCAATCGAATGATCCAGCTTTCGGAAACGCAAAATCGCGCTGGCTATTGAAGCGGGATTACGAGCTGCTGGCGAAGAACGGGTATGAGTTTGTTTCGCCGTCGGACATAACAGACACGGACGTGCCCCGAATAGCAGAATTGTACGCGATGCTCTATTTGGATAAGTACTCCTACGACAACCCACAGTTCGATACAGCGTTTATCCGCTTAGCCAAGCAAACCGGCGTGCTGACCTTGTACGGGCTGCGCAAAGAGGGGCGATTGGATGCTGTTATGGGTTTTTTCAACCGCAATGGGGTCATGACGACTCCGCTTTTCGGCTATGATACGTCGCAGCCTGCTTCGGTTGGGCTGTACCGTATGCTGTCTGCTTGCCTGATCCGGCAAGCCCGTGAGATGGGAGATTTACTCCATGAGAGCGCAGGAGCTGCCCAATTCAAACGAAACCGCGGAGCGATTGCCGATATCGAATATTCCGCGGTATTTGACAGTCATTTGCCGCTTGGAAGAAGATGGTGTTGGACGCTTTTGGAGCAGCTGCTGAACGGTATTGGCGTTCCGATCATGCGCAAGTACAAGCTATAAAAAGCTATAAACAGATAGATTAAAAGGAGGAAAGGGTGCGGATCATGTCGCGAAGAGAGCAACAACTACCATCTCCTTCAGGAGAGAGGATCGCCCTCATTACGGGCACATCAAGCGGTTTCGGCATGCTGTCAGCTGTCGAGCTGGCGCGTAAGCAATACCGCGTCGTTGCGACGATGCGGGATACGGAACGGGCCATCGAGCTGCGCAAACGAGCCGAACAAGCAGGGGTATCGGAGCGACTGGACTATCTCAGCTTGGACGTGACATCTACTCAGGACATCGAGCAGGTCGTTGCGGAGACGCTTCGCATGCATGGCCATATCGACGTGCTTATCAATAATGCCGGGTTCGCTGTTGGCGGGTTCGTCGAGGAGGTACCGATGGAAGATTGGAGGCGGCAGATGGAGACGAACTTTTTCGGACTCGTTGCGATGACCCGAAGCGTCATTCCTGTCATGCGGAAACAACAAAGTGGTCTGATCGTGAATATCGGCAGCATCAGCGGACGAATCGGGTTTCCCGGCTACGCGCCGTACGCCGCCTCCAAGTTTGCTATAGAAGGGTTTAGCGAGAGTCTGCGTCATGAACTGGCTCCGTTTGGCATCCGCGTCGTGCTAGTAGAACCTGGCGCCTATCGGACACCAATCTGGCAAAAAGGGTTAGCAAATATTCCTTGCGACGCAGACTCCCCCTACAAACACAGACTCGAGGCGATTATGCGATATTCGCGCCGTGCGTCTGAACATGCACCCGATCCGCAGCAAGTAGCAGAGCTGATCGGGAGAATCGCAAGCACGCCATCGCCACGTCTGCGCTACCCAATTGGGCAAGGATCGCTTCTCGCGATATGGGGAAAGGCATTGCTTCCCTGGAAGTGGTTCGAGCACCTGATTGAGCGGGGAACGCGTTGATCATTCTTTCAAACACACCAAAGAAAGTTTGCTTCAGCGGACTTTTATTATACTTACTTTTGGATGAAAATAATGTAATAGACTGGGAAGCTTTACATAGTGTCAATTTCAGATGAAGTAAAGGCAGTGACAGTGTCAGACCCGAAAATAAAGTCTTAGACTGCAACTGCCTTTATTCAACTATTGATAAGAGACAGCCCGGTGTATGAAGAGTCATGTCCGCTGAATCGGGTAAAAGGTTGGCTGTTATGCGCCGCGGCGGCTTATTCGTTTTATTAAGTTAACGGGTAGTTTACTGCAACATTCTATAATTTGTAACGACCTAATTTATGGGTTACAAGTTATGAAATACAAAGTGAGTGAGAAGATGTACGAGAAAAGGTTTCATCATTTAAGTGCGACAGCGAGGCACTAAAGTTAACCCACAGAACGTTGGAAGGTGCGAGTTTAGAGCAAGCCTTTCCTATGATTTTGGTTGGCTCTGTTTTGATGGATGGAGATATTAGCCATAGAAGGAGCGGATTAAGTGCTCTCGCTGCAGATTGAACACGAAAGAGCTCCGATCTAAAGAAGAACGGTGAATCAAATGATACACCTGTTGGAAGCCAATTATTACTCTCTTTGAAGAGTACTTTGGAGAAAAGGAATAGTGGTAACTACTTTTTATTATTTGTTTCAAGCAGAAATTAATATTATTGATTAAACTAGCGAAGAAGTGAAAAGTAGTGTAAACAAACACACGGTTCGAAATCAATGACCGGTTACCCAACGGCAATCCGATGTGACAAGAAAGGCGGCAATATTCGACCGCGTCGGATCAACATCTCGATTCAGAAACTTAATTTCCCACAAAAAAACCATGAACTGTTAGAATCGCTTTTTGATTCCATTATTGGATATGAAACAAAGGTAGGAGGAAAAGATTTTTAAATGGGAAACCGGACATTCCTGAGCGTTACAAATGCCGATACAGATTCGGTCGATTATGAGAATGCAGCTTTCGAGACGAATAATTTTCTCGCTCCAGTATGGTTTTGTCTGGTCAGCCAAGAGCAGTTCCAGCGCTATAGCAGGCAGCTTATGCAAGCATGGAGCAAGGTTCAACCCCATATGGACCAACCGGATGTGGAGGATCTACCTGAGTGGGAATGCTTTTCCGAGGCATTTCAATGGCAGATTCCTTGGGCGGATGCTGCAGAGCAGTTGCGCCTGAGCTTACCCCGCACGCTGGCCCATTTCCCAGCGCTTGCCGTTCCCGTGCATGAGTGGCTAGAAACCTTATCGACCCATGTACAGCGGTATTCTGACGCCGTTATTCATCTAGAGCTTTCGCAATATTTTTCGTTCACGGGCGATCCCGCCCTTTATCTGAAAGACATTCAAAAATACGTTACCCTCTGGCAGTCGCCGTATCCCTCGCAGGAGAAGATCTGGCAGGGAGCAGCGAATAACTTCTATATGCTGAATGGGGAGCATTTGCCATGGAGAGAACGTACGATAGCTCAACCGGAGCAAGCTCCGGAAATTCAGCCAGCACAGTCCATTCCTCCAGGATCTGGGAAGCACCAGCCCAAATGGCGGCAGGAGTTCTACATATGGTTGCTTGCGATTCTATCCGCAGCCCTCTTACTTACCGTCTATGTCAAGACCTCCAGTGGTTGGTTGGCGGTACTCGGATTCCTCATCCCCTCTCTGTTTATCGTTTTGTGGAATATGATTATCGGTCCTAAAAAAACCTCCCTTCATCGGCTTGAGGCGGCCACGACCTTGAAGCGGAACAGTACCCCCTCTTATGCTGTGCTCAGGATTGAATATTTCAATGGGCATTCACCTATTGGGGTGGATGGCATGGAAACCGACCCTTCGGAGGATAAAACATTACCGGATCTTATCCCCTGGCTGCAAATCATGCAAGCGAAGGTGCTTTCATCTCATGAGGTCGAGCTCATGATTTCTACTAAAAATCCACCAAACTCTATCTTACAACTTCATTTGAAGCTGGATGAACAGCTGGTAGCTAAAGATACCGTATCAGCGGTTAATGCCATTGTATTGGCTCATAAAATGTCCGTTTAACTGCAATGACTTCTACCTCAACCAGAAAGCCATTCTTACGGTAATTGCAAGGGCGTGATAATGTAAATTATTTTTGAAAGATAAAATATTAAAAAATTACGTGATACGGCATTTTGTGGAGAAAGCTTCACCTAAGTCTACATACATCTCTTTTCTTGTCAGCAGATAATAAGCGATATTAACATGGCATGAGACATTACAATAGCTACTTGTGCCCTACCTTTTTGTACTAATGTTCATCAAGGGTATGCCGGGTTGCTCCGGGATATGCTGTAGTCCTGGCGATGCTTTGAATAATATTTTATACAGGACAGCGAGGTGATTGGGAGCGATGCACAATGGCAATCGAACAGAGTGGTTCTGGGAAACGATTCGCATGGCTAACTCTGATCGTGAGAAATTAAAGGATGTTTTATGGGGTTTTGAGCTGGATGAACTCATTTCGTTCCAGGAGGAGTTTGTAGATTTTTCTATTGAACTGCAAGATCAACCTTATACCGACTATATGGAAGAGTCTGAGGATGGAATAGAAGATATTGCAAACTGGGTTGTTAGTAAAGGAAAAGTTTTCTATGATGAGATCCTTCGGAATCCGCAGAGCCTTCCTCGCAGTGTGAATCTCTTGAACCGTGAGATTTTATACGGAATTGCAGATGAGGTCTGTTACGAAAAATACGGAAAATCAACTGGTGTATACTAAGCGTTAACAATCCATGATCAAGCGAGGCTTTTGAAAATAATAGAAGTGCCGAAGAAAATCCTCTCGCCCGATAAACGCAATCGTTTTGAACGGGGATGGTCAGGGTTTTGACGATATCTTGTAAACGGAAGGAAGTGGGCGCATGGGAACGATCAAAACAGGGTTTTGGAAAATCAATTTTATCCTTACACCGGGTGAGTTCAAAGAACTTCTAAACAGTTGTGTTCAGAAGGGGATTGCCTTCCATCTGCGAACCGATGGATATCCTGAGCATACCGTCGTGCAAGTGATCGATACATACAAGAGAATGCCTATCAGTCCTTAAGCGCCTCTGAGAAGCCTCCTACTCGGATTCCTCATCCCCTCTCTGTTTATCGTTTTGTGGAAACTGGATTTGTTTTATTTTTTGGGGGATAATCGGAGTAATTATTGATCCAGAATGAAATAGAATTGAAATTAAAAAATATTGATCTTGCAGGTGGAGGTATGAAGGAATCAATATGAACAATCTTGATTATTTAGTAGACACGATTATCAATGAGCCTATGCTAAGTGAAAGAACGTATACATATTTAATTTTAGGCACTGAGAATTCGTTTACAAGCGGATATTTTGCTGTTTTAGAAAATGAAGTTTCATATGACGGAGAAATTACTATTGCTCTTTTTGATAAGTATATTAACGAAATTAAGGAATTAATGCTAGGGAAGGGCATTCTTTGTATCAAAGTAGATGCTGGTAAGTTAGTCGAGCATTGCATTGTGAAAGATATGAATCCTGAACTTTTTGATACGGATGTCTTTGAGTTAATCATTTACCAGAGATATGATTTGGAACCAAAGGGAGAGGAAAGAAAAGAAATCTTACAGCAATCGTTAAAAGCAGAAAAAATTAAGAATACATTAGTATTTGCGTGTTATATGAATGACATGGAAAAAATTAAAGAGCTAGTAACCCACGCGAGAAAATCCGATTTAGACAAAGTTCTTGAATATCGTGGCACTTCATTGCAGTTTTGTAGTAAACACAATAATTTAGAGGCATTTAGACTATTAGCCGAGAAGGGAGCAAACGTAGGAAAACGTGCTCTGGCTGAAACCTCTCTTGAAATTGCGTTTAGACACTCAAGTGATATTGCGAATTATATTCGTTCAGTATTTCCGGAGGTTTATCAAAAAGAGGTGAAAAAGAAGGGCTTTGGGATTGCTCTTCATTGTACAGACGAGGCTCTACTAGAAGGCATTTTACAGTTGGGCTGTGATGTGAATCAAGAAAGGAAACCATTCCCTCCGCTACATAACTTTGCAGATTTTAATAACATTATCGGGATAAAATTCTTGTTGGATCACGGAGCTAATCTTGAATGTAGAAATCAGTATAAACAAACAGCCCTGCATAGAGCTATTAGGAGAGAAAATGTTGCCGCTATTGAAATGCTGTTAAAACATGGTGCGAACATTCATGCTACAGATCAAGATGGGAAGACACCAATGGATTTAGCTAACGCATGTGAAAACAAAGCAATTGTTAATATGATGGATTAACATGCTGTAAGTATTATTGCGAATTGATTAATGATCTGGAATTGCGTCTATCTTATCTAAATAAAATTGGTCTAAAGTCTCTTTCGTCTTTCGATGTTAGAGTTTATGTGAATCCGAAAATTGGTTAAGCAAATGGGGAACGATAGTTGAACGAAACAAGGAGCAATTCGCCGCGGCAGCTGCTCCCTGTTTTCATTGAGCTAACTGGCAGTTTAGTTCAACATTAAACAATTAAAGAGACCACCCCGTTTTAAGGCGATCTCCAATTATTACCTTCATAACATAACTATGAGTCATTAATCGTGTCTATATTTAGAAGTGGCTAAACGCTATAAGTGCAAAACAGGACGATGTGCATTTTCAAAGTGGTCATTTACGAAAAAATCGAGCTTTTAAACCAATCTGCCACGAGAAGCGGAGCTTCGATCGGGAATTGATGGCCGTAAGGAAGCGAATCAATGTCGAAGCGGCGGAACGGTGCCGGAAGACGAAACTCGTCGTCCCGCTCGCCCCGCAAAAGTCGAACCTTGTCCGGATTCCAGATTTCTGGCCGCAGCCTGAATGAGCTGGTTTGTGTGAGAAGAGACATCGCCCAAGCGTTGGTATGGCGGATGCGCGACGATTTAAGATCACGGATCATTACCTCGACATATCGTTCCATACCCTCGCCCCCAGTGGAGAAATCACCGCCCTTCCGCAGTTCACTTTCAATAGAATACGGATTGATGCACTTTAAGATCTTGTCGGTTATCGTAGCATACCGATACTTGGTCGATACGGGGTGCAGGACGGGCTGCAGCAGCACCAGCTTCCGAATGCGAGGTTCTATCCGCTCCATGACCATAGCAGCGATCAGCCCGCCGAACGAATGGCCAGCCAACATAACCGGCTCCTCCAGTTCAAGAATGAGCTCTGTGACGGCCTCTACGCAGTCCTCAATTAAGGATGAGCCACGAGGAATTGGCGAACGGCCAAAACCTGGCAAATCCACCAGGATCGAACGGTGGCCGTTCAGTCGTTCGGCAATGGGCATAAGCCGGTCAGCGCTACTGAACGTACCGTGCAGTAATACAAGTGGCGGACCTTCGCACGTCCGTTCTAACGTGATGATTTTGGATCTTCTCTTCTGCATGAACCCTTCCGACGCTGTGAATGCCGGGTGGGATAGCCGAAAGTCAAGATCGGCGATCACGAAAGGGAAGGTGTCTTTTGTCAAAGAAGTGCGTTTTCCGTGCATATCCTCGATGGTCGTTTTCGAACTAACCGAGAAGTCACGATTCACAATAAAATTCATTGATTCGGATGGGATGCCTAAGCGTTCTCCTATGGCCGCGCCGAGTGCAGTTTTGAGCAGCGCTGGCGGGACGCTTCCAATCGGCCTCATCGTGCGCAGCTCGGTGGCGATGGTACTGATTAGCGCGCTCATGGTTGGACTATCGCTCCGGGGATCCAACAAATAATACGTATTGCTGGCGACGTCATCCGTGCGAACGAGATTGGCGACGAACGAAGCGACATGATCCAGATGCACCATAGGCAGCCAGTGTTTGTCTCCGCCGGGCACGAGGGGCATCAGGTTTCTGCGAACGGCGTCCACCAAGATCCCCAGTCCACCGAGCTGTTCCGTCTTGCCAGTAACAGAGTCGCCAATCACTGTACTTGGGTTTACCGTGGATAATGGGATCGCGTGCTTGTGGAGCGCTTTCCGAAGGTAGGCGTCCGCTTGAAACTTCGATCGTTCGTAGGGAGGAGCATGCCGTAGCGCGGCATCTTGGTCTGTTAACCCGTTTTCTTCGTTGTACGGGCTCATATACCCGACGATATGAATAAATTGTTTGAGCCTTCTGTTCCGATGAATTTGCACAGCTAATTCGGCTAGCTCCTTTGATGGTAGAAGAAACGCACGCTCCGCTTCCGCCGCATTCAGTCGAATGTTCATGGGACCACCCGCGTGAATGATCATATCGACATCGGTCAGTAGCTCGTAATCGGCCGAACTCATGCCGAGACGTGGTAGCGATAAGTCCCCAACGATCGGTTTGATCGTTTGTTGTAGACTTGAAGGCAACTGTTCGATTACCGGGTAGAATCGCGATAAGTCACGCGCCAATGCATACACCTCGTGCCCTTCAGCTGTAATCTCTGCCAATATGGCTTTGCCGATGAAGCCTGTGGCCCCTGTTAGAAAAATTTTCATAAGAATTCCTCCTTGGTTTTTAATTTAGTACTAATCGGTACTAATTAATCCAAAAAAACGCCTAAGCGATTAACGCTTAAGCATAAGCATGGACACAAGCCCATGACGCAGCTCCTCCAACAATCTGGGACGTGCACATGCCTTTGCGACGAACAGCGCTCCCTCGACGGACGTTACGATCAGCGCCGCCGTTGCCGCCGTCGGCATATTTTGGGAGAGCTCTCCTCTTTGCTTACCGAACTCAAGCAGACGCTCAACCCCGATTAATTGCCAATCGAAGAAAGCTTTGATTTTCGCGGCGACTTCTTCGGAGACGTGAGCCGTTTGTGTATACAGGGTCAGGAATGGGCAGCCCCCCAGAATATCCTGCTGCTCCTGATGATCCGCAAACAGGCGCAGCATTCGGTCCAAGCGATCCGGAATCGACAACTCGTCTTGCGACAATACAAGAGAGATTTGCCGATCATACCGATCGATTAATTGGTCGACGATGGCGATTAGAAGCTCTTCTTTGTTTTTGTAATGATAATAGATGTTGGTTTTTGACACGTTACTGACGGTGACGATGTCGTCCATGCTCGTCAACTGATACCCTCGGGTTAGGAATAGCGACGCAGCCACCTGAAGCACCGTCTCTTTGTTGGACACACGAGATTGATTATTTTTCATATTTAGTACTATACAGTACTAGAAAATGGGAGTCAAGCCTGACGTTTCTCATTCGGGTCTGAGCTGTTTGGAGAAGTAAAAGCAGTGAACTGCATTACAGAAAAAAATAGGCACTCGTAATTGAACTAACGGGCTCGATAGCTTAGCAAATACATCAGAGGCTGCTGGAGTTTATCCAGCAGCCTCGTAAGCTATTGTTCCGTATAAACCAAACTTGCCATGACCAGGCAAGTTTTATTTTTTATGTAAGAACCTTATAGGAGGAAAAATAAATCCTGCCCATTTATTCGGATTGAGGCTGTCCGCTTCATTGCATATAATGAAGGTACCACCCTTCGGGGAGATCATTAAGGGAGGCCGCAATGAACGAGACCGCATTTGACGAAACATTATTTGCAAGCTTGAAGCCGGGCTTAACCTCGTTCTGTTACCGAATGCTAGGCTCCATGGACGATGCGGACGATGCCGTTCAGGAGACGAGTATTCGGGTCTGGCAGAGCTGGAGCACGTTCAGACAGGATTCCTCGTTCAAAACTTGGGTCTATCGGATTGCCTCCAACCTGTGCTTGGATAAGCTGAGAAAATCCAAACGCCGCGCGCTTCCCGTTGACCTGTTCGACCCGGCCGTCGCCATCGTCGAGCCGCGCGACACGCTGCCGGACTCTGCCTGGATCTGGCCGTCTCCCGACTTTGGGGGCAATCCGGAGGATCGGCTCGTCCGCAGAGATACCCTTCAACTGTGCTTCATCGCTCTCCTGCAGACCTTGCCTCCGCGGCAGCGCGCGGTACTCATTTTGAAGGATGTATTTGAATGGTCCTCCAAGCAGATCGCGGAAACGTTGGCGATGTCGCCGGCAGCGGTGAACAGCGCCTTGCAAAGAGCCCGAGAGACGATGGACCGGGCGCAGCTTCGCTCGGATGAGCTCAGCAGCATGGACGTTCAACCGGAGCAGCAGCTGCTGTCCCGGTATGTGGAGGCCTTTGAGCGATTCGATATTGCTGCGCTCGTCGCGTTGTTCCACGAGGAAGGCTGCATGTCGATGCCGCCCTTCGAGATGTGGATCCGCGGCAAGGAAGATTTGTCCGCCTTCTATTCGCTTACTCGCTGGCATTGCGAAGGTTCGCGATTTGTGCCCATTACTGTGAATGGCGGTTATCCGGCGTTGGCCCAGTATATGCCGGGCAAAGAGGGCTCTGGCCTGGTACCCTGGGGCATCCACGTCATCGAAACCAAAGAAAATCAAATCCTGCACGTTCAAAACTTCATTCATACGCCATTATTTTCGCGATTTGGGCTGCCTGAGCGAATTGACCAATGAATTTCGTCATTGGCTTACGTCTATATCATTGAGAATAACTAAACGACGAATATCAAGAGAGAGGTGTCTATTTAAAATGGAAACGAGTCAACCGACGAAAGTAACCGTGCAAGCCGTCATTCAAGCCCCTGTCGAGAAGGTATGGCGCTATTGGACCGAGCCGGATCACATCACGAAGTGGAATCAAGCGTCCGAGGACTGGCATGCGCCGAGAGCCGAAAACGATCTGCGGGTCGGCGGCAAGTTTCTGACACGGATGGAAGCGAAGGATGGCAGCATGGGCTTTGATTTTGGCGGCGTCTACGATGTCGTGAATCGGCATGAGGCGATCGGCTACACCATGGAAGACGGAAGAAGAGTGGATATTGCTTTCGTCGATCAAGGGAATGAGACGAAGGTCATTGAAACGTTCGACGCGGAAAGCTCCAATCCCGTCGAGTTCCAGCAAGCAGGCTGGCAAGCGATCATGGACAATTTCAAAGCCTATACCGAACAAAACTAATCATCGCGAAGAAGACGCCGGGGAAGATGCCCGGCGTCTTTCTTTTTGAACCCTAGTACGAGCGTGCTCTCCGTTAGCCTTAACCTTGTGCCGCATCCATGTTCATGTAGTTAATGGCCCACAGATGGCCGTCCAAGTCCACGAAGCCCCAATGATACATGAACCCATGATCTTCAGGTTCAGCGTGCAATTTCCCGCCCAAGGAGACCGCGGTATTCACGATTTCATCGACCTTTTCCCGGCTCTCGAAGGCCAATGCGATCGTCATCTGCGCATACTTGCTCGTATCGACGGATTCCTTCTCCGTGAGCGTATTAAAGAATGCTTGATTGATCAGCATGACCTGTAGGTTGGCGCCGATCACGATGGCTACCGAATTCTCGTTCTCGGG
Source organism: Brevibacillus sp. SIMBA_040 (assembly GCF_046535075.1). Lineage (NCBI taxonomy): Bacteria > Bacillati > Bacillota > Bacilli > Caryophanales > Paenibacillaceae > Brevibacillus > Brevibacillus sp. SIMBA_040. The sequence goes on along the minus strand of NZ_JAWRXI010000001.1, from coordinate 156,833 downwards.
GAATTGCGGGTTGAGCTCGAATCCGAGTCCGGTGAAGAACGCTTTCGATTGTTCTACGTTTTTTACAGGCAGGTTGAAGCTCGTGAATGCGGACGTTAATGCCATTTTCAAAACACCTCTTCGTCAAATTAGTTTGTGTTCATTTATGCCTTCGTTTATATAGACGACAGCCGATCCGGGAATTCATCGGTCTCATGGATTCGGAAGCGTACATTTTGAAAAATAACTTGGTATTGAGTTCGGATACCCGCCATTCCCGTAAGGTTGCTTATTCTTATTGTGCAGGTATAAAGATGATGGAATGAGGAACGGTATGGAAATTAATGATAAAACCGAAGTACGAAAGAAAAAGTTCGAAACCGTCGCCATTTCAGTATTAGGTTAAATGCCTTTTTCATGCTTACATTTCTCCTGTTCTCTACACTAATCGTACGTTTTGCTTATCTACAGTTCGTCGAGGGTCCGAGTCTCTAGGAACGCCAGACAAGCATGATCACGAAGGGCGTATCCATCCCGCCCATCCGCGGCAGATGTTCGTAGCTATGCTGCCATTTTTCAATCTTAGTTTGTGGGCAGTCCTGAGAAAGAGGTCCTCATACGGTTATTTGATCAAGCAGCGGCGAGCTTTTCTGCTCATCCACATCAACAGTGGTTTATTGGCTTTTTGGACGGTAAAGCCGTTTCTACGGGCTGCTTGATTGAAACAGATAGCAGTTATGGAATTTATGATGTAATGACAAGACAAGAATGTAGAGGAAGAGGACTCGGCAGCACCAAGTTTGGCTATCTGCTCCAGCGGGTTAAAGAGGGGGCAAAGGGAAACCTTGCGTCTTACAAGCTTCTTCAGATGGAATCAACATTTATCGGAAAGCAGGATTTCATGAAGTAGGAAAAATGGTTGTTTTTGAGTAAGGCTTGGTAGTCCATGGAAAACAGTCGAGCATGCTTTGATCGGAGCTTCAAAGCATGCTCGTTTTATTTCTTAGCAGCGAATCTCGTGCACAAAGCTTGGAGTGATATATCTGCCAGCTTACAGCCGCTTTCGCTTTGCTATATTTTTTAAACACGACCTTTAAAATGGGGGGCACGCCCAAGGAAATAAACAACGCTCGGAATAGCTGGTAGCAGATCAAGATGGAAAGTTCCGCATGTACTTCTTTTGCGATATCGCCATCTGGTCCATGCCGCCAGGGGAAAGGCTTAAAAAGGCAGAAACAAATGTAACGGGATGTAGCATGGTCAAAAGCAAGCTCAGAGCGAGAGCAGCCACAATCAATACTAGAGGGAGCATAGTTCATTGCGCTAACGGGGTCGATAGCGGTACAAACACAAACAGAGGCTGCCAGTGTTAATACTGGCAGCCTCTGCTAAACTAACGGGCATAATAGTTCAATTAAAACTGAGGTTCGCCGGGTTCCCACAAACGCTTATTCAATTTGTAGCCTCCCGGAGTTGTTATGTTTTATGTAAAGGACAGATGTCCTATGCAATTTTTAACTTATGTGGGATACTGCATGACGGGTGTCTATTTACATCACAGTAGTCAGGTTGCTTGCAGGCCAGTACATTCCAAAAGACTGTTTAAAAGCAAAATACATAGGGGGGAAAGACATGGTCTTTTTAAAAAAACTAGGACATCAGGTGTTTTTAGTACTTCTAGCTCTAATGCTTATTTTTACTGCAGACTCATCAATGGTGAATGCAAATTCTAACGAACAGAAAGTTGATTTTCATGAAGAGACCATTACTTTTGTAAGCGGGACCGGGGAATACAGGGAAACATTATATGGAACGGTACTCATTCCTAATCAAGTTGGACGAAAGGCTGGAATTGTTCTTGCGCATGGTTCTGGAGTTGGCGATCCTGGGAAGGGTGGAAATCAAACAGACATTCGTAAAGAAGCAGAGGTTTTTGCCCGAGCTGGCATTATAACATTGATTTATAACAAGAGAAGTAAAGGATATTCTAAGACAAATCGTTCCTATGAACTGTTGGCCCAAGATCTTATTGCAGGGGTGAAATTTCTCCAAACCCGATCAGATATTGACAATAAGAAAGTAGGAGTTTGGGGCTTAAGTGAAGGCGGTTGGGTTGCACCACTAGCAGCTTCACAAACAGATGATATTGCATTTGTTATCACAAGTGGTGCGCCGGGCATTTCTCCAGCCCAACAACAAACTTGGAATATGGAAAATCGGTTGCGTCATCAAGGCGTCCAATCCAAATCTGCTATTCATTCTCTTGTATACAATGTAGCAGGCGTCGTGTTTTCACTATCTGGATCAGAAGCGGCCTATAATCCTGTTCCCCCATTACAAAAAATTCAACAACCATTCTTAGCTATCTGGGGTAGCAAAGACCGACAAGTGCCACCTGCAGAAAGTGCAGAGATTTTCAAAAATGCTTTAGACAAAGCCGGTAATCGAAACTATGTTTTACAGTTTATTGAGGGTGCAGATCATTCCATTTACAACAACACAGATGACGGCTTTGTCTCCCTGAAGACACTTTATCCAGGTTATGCGGAAGCGATGACCTCATGGTTATTTCATGTAATTAATGGCCAACCGCCGGTAGCCCAAACGGTTGGACAAACCCCTTTACAAATGAGTAATAGTCTGACAGATCTTACAACCGTTCATTGGTATGATTACTATTGGTTTCAACTAGGGATATCAGTACTTTTTCTGTTGATTTTTATAGGAAGTTATTTTGTTTCCAAAAAGAATCGATTGAAAAAGATAACGAAGGCTCCTTCTTCCATTCAAAGATTGGCTGGCTGGACTGCTTTAATGGGGATGATCTCCATTCTTAGTTTCTGGATGTATCTCATTTCCCTGTGGATGAATGGAGGGAGAGATGTAGGATGGGTCATTGACGGTATTCCATTTTTATGGATTGTTATTCAGCTATTGGCTACTATTACGGCAGTATTAATCATCCTGCTCATCATCTCTTGTTTGAAAAATCAAAGGAAACAACAAACGAGTGCACGTGTAAAATGGATACTTTATGTAGGGATTCCTTTTATTGCTTGGGCAATTTACTGGCACTTATTGTTTTTTTGAATAGCATTAATTTAGCTGAAAGCTAACTTTCATGCGTAAAGCTAGGAAGGTCAAAATAGCGTCGGCTCTGCGCAATTCGATTAAAATAAAAAAGTTAAGTTAACGGGATCGTTAGCTTAATAAAACAGCAGCGAGTCTAAGACTTTTTTCAGGTCTTAGGTCGCTGCTGTTTCAATTATTCGGGTTCAGCCTATCCTGAAAATATTGTTTGAATGAACAACCGAAAAAGACAATAGGGTATCGGCCCTGAAACCATAGTAAAATGGTTAGGGCTACCGAAAGAAGTGCCTATTGAAATTGAGCTATGGATATTAGGAGGCTGTTGAATCAATCGATTGCGTTTTCGTTGCTCATAATAGGTCGGACCTAGTTCGATATAGGGCTGTTTCCGTTTGAGAATATAGTAGACCATGGACAAAATACTGTGAGCTACAGCAATGGCAGCTCGATTCGATCCCCGACGTGCCGCAATACGATGGTACTGGCTGGATAAGTACGTTTCTTTCGTTCTGACCTGGGCATAACCCTGCCCATGAGCACAAGTGAGCAGCAGAGGGAAACTGATCCATATTCACGCCAATTTCAGCTGCAATTGTTTCTGCAGTCCGTCTTGCTACGCCGGGGATCGTGTCGAGCAGAGTCAGTTCATTCTCAAAAGGGAGCATGCCCCTCTTTATTTCTTCATCCAGCCTGCCAATCTCTTCGTCCAAAGAGTCGATGTGTCGAAGTTGGGCACTAAGCATTAACTTCTGATGATTACCTACTAACCCGTTTAGAGCGCGTTTTAAAGCCTCTTTTTTGCTTTTGAGCTTCCGTTTCGCCAGTTCCGACAATTTATCGGGATTCGTCTCGCCGGAGATCAGCGCCTCAATCATTGCGCGTCCTGAATTCCCAAGCACGTTTTGACGACGGTCGAAAGTTTTAATGATTAATACCTCGTTATAATTTTTACCTCCAAATGTCGCTTGGGCTGGATCTTTAGAGTATAAAGTATTATCGAAGTCTTCTTTTTTAACCTAGGGACGATAGCATTTTAATGTATGCTTCAAGTGACGAACAACATTTTCATGAAATGGATCGGGTTCTCTCGAAACTGGGAGTAGTCATTTGAAAAAATCCTTGACTTCGTTATCTGTACGATAGGTAAATAAGTAACTAAGACGAGGCAACCGGTGATTCGATCTGCTGCCTTGCTCTGCTAATCGGGCAGGACGAAATCCTCTTTTACGTCATGTATCAATAATTGGTAAAATTGGCACATGAAATAGCAAGGGAGCAGCTAACGGGCAAGTTTCCGCAAGACATAATAAAAAATCTTGATGATATTTATAAGTCAAGGGGTGAATGCATGACACTTGTTCGTTTGGCTACGTTTGAGGATGTACCGCAACTTGTTCAAATGCGTTGGGACTTCTCAGAAGAGGAATATACGAATAACACAGTTACATTTGAGGAATTTCACCAGGTTTGTAGTGGATTCTTGGAAAAAGCGATCAAAAGCGGAGATTGGTATATTTGGATTGCAGAAGTTGATGGAAGTCTTGTCTCACATATGTATCTGCAATTAATACATAAAGTTCCAAGGCCAGGGAAATCCCCAGATCCATATTACGGCTATGTTACCAATGTTTACACTCGCCCTGCTTTTAGAAACCAAGGTATCGGATCAAAAATTCATAGTGCAATGGAAAAATGGTCAAAAGAGAATGAAGTCGAGTTTCTTATACTTTGGCCAAGTAGCGATAGCGTACAGTTTTATTCAAGAAATGGCTTTTCTCGATGTGAAGAAGCCATGGAAAAGCACTGGGATTGAGCAGGTATTTGATTACCGCATTTGAATTTTAATTTGTTTTTAAGTAAATATGTTTAAGGATGTGAAGAGATGAAAAAAAATATGTTTATGCTACTCCTTACTCTTATACTTTCGGGTTGTCTTGGAATGGAAAATGGAGAAACAGAAGCATCGATTGACGAAGTAGAGGCAATCACAATTGATAAAGGGACTATAACAATTGGCAAAACTGAAAATGAACTGATATTGAATGAAGAAGGATATGAAGCAATACCTCTGTTAGAATATGCTAAACAACGACCGTCTATTGTAGCAAGCCCTAACGAAACCGCTACTATTCATATTGACAATGATCCAAACGTTTCGGTTTATCTTTGGGATAAGAATGTACCACTAAAATTAAATAGTTTCTCAATCCCATATGAAACGGGGCTTTATGTTTACAATATCGAAGCCAAATGGCCAACTAAAAAAGCAAATTTTATTGCTGTAATTGAAGTTCCGTATGAATTTAAGCGAGTTCAACGAGAAAAGGAACCTGATGATCCAAATGCATGGATTTCGTCGCCGAATGGTGAAAAACAAGTGATGATTGAAGGGCTTGGAGAATTTGAAGCGAATGGAACAATTGTATTGAAAGAGCTTGCCAGTAATACAATCGAGAATATCGATTTTAATCATGGTTTTCAATGGACAGCTAAGGAAATTGCATGGTATGACAATGATTCGGTTTTAACGACGATTGGGTTTGTGCATGGTACGGTAACTCGTGGAGGTAATCTCTATCACCTAAATTTAACAACACTTGAGCTCACTCCGATTCTGGAACTCCCTGTTAAGGAAGAAGTAGCTGATTTTTCAATAGAAGGTAATCTACTAACATGTGAAGTACACGTTTATGAAGATGACGACATGATCAAAGGGTATATGGAAACTCGAACTTTAGAACGATCAACTATAGAAGAAAAATTAAAGAGAAAAAATTGAAGAGTTAGTTTAGACAGAAAAAAAGGGTTTTGCTTTAAGTAAGTGTTTTTTAATTTACCAACCTCCGTTTTACTAAAGTTGTATTCGGTCTGGCCCGGACTGTGCACACTAGCAATCCTTGAGAAACCGGGCTGCTTTTGGATGATAAAATGTAGACATAAGGAGGCTGCATATGGGACGTGTAATCCTGATGATGAATGTGACACTGGACGGTTGCTGTGACCACACGCAGGTGATTGCGGATGAGGAGCTCCACCAGTATACGGTGGACCTGATGGACCAGTCCGATGGCCTGCTTTTCGGACGTGAAATCTACCAGCTGATGGAAAGTGCTTGGCCAGCCATTGCCAGCAGCGGCGACGGACCTCAATTCTTGGTCGACTTCGCACGCAAGCTCGATCAGAAACCCAAGTACGTCTTCTCGCGGACGCTGAATCACGTGTCGTGGCAGAACTCTTTCTTGTTGAAGGGGCCTGTTTCCGAGGAGGTGCCACAGCTTACGGCAGAAGGGAAGAACCTAGTCGTTAACGGCGGTCCCGGCCTCGGTTCCACCCTGGCACAACTAGGCTTGGTGGATGAGTATCACTTCCTGGTACAGCCAATCGTTGCCGGACATGGCCCCCAATTATTGGGGGGAGTTCGTGATCGACTGAATCTGAAGCTGACCGAGACCAAACCCTTCGGCTCCGGCGTCGTGGTGCTCCGCTATACGCCCGTTCGTTAACTGCTTGGCTGATCACCAAGGCTTTTGCGCTGGAGGTATGGCTAACGGGGAACATTAGTTCAACAAGACAGCGGCAGTCTATGACTCTATTTTCTCATTCAGGGCTGCCGCCGTTTGAAATATTGGGGTATCCGAAACGTCCCTCTAAAGTTTTAGACTGGGGGCCATTAAACTAACGGGGAGTTTTGTGAAATGGAGTATAGTATAATGTGAAAATAAGGTAAAGGGTTTTGCGAAAGGTTGGGAAAATGATGGGTCCAGATATAAATAGTGTTTTTCCGATGAAAAATATCAGAAGCCTTTGTTTTTTAAAAAATGTAGTGATTAATCCAAATATTGAAGTTGGGGATTATACCTATTACGACGACTTGAATAACCCTTTAGGTTTTGAGAAAAACGTCCTTTATCATTTTGACTTTATAGGAGATAAACTGAAAATCGGAAAGTTTTGTGCTATTGCATCTACCGCTAAATTTATTATGAATGGTGCGAATCATAATACAAATTCATTTACAACTTTTCCTTTTGGGGCATTTGGTGGAGATTGGGAAGTCGGATTAAAGAATTTAAGTGGTGGATTCAAAGGTGATACAGTTATAGGAAACGATGTTTGGATAGGTTATAATGCTACAATTATGCCAGGTATTCATATAGGTGATGGTGCCATAATTGCAACAAATGCTGTAGTAACCAAAGATGTTCCGTCTTATTCTATTGTAGGAGGGAACCCTGCAAAATTAATACGTTATAGATTTGACGAGGAAACGATTGATATTCTCAATACTTTGAAGTGGTGGGAATGGGATATTGAAAAAATAACTGAATTTATTCCAGTTTTGACAAGCAATAATACGGAATCGTTAAAGGAACTTCTCAACACATAATAAAAAATGTATTAAACTTACGGGTACGATAGTTCAAAAATAAAAAGACGGCAGCCGCTAGACGATCGGCTGTCGTTTTCCGTTGAAGTAACTGGCAGGATGGTTCAAAAGTTTTCGCGAATACCCTACATATGGGATTATTTACAAAGTTCGTGAATAAGACGTTATGCGCCATTACCGGTAAATATTAAAGATAATATTTAAGGAGATAATTTATGAAAGGTAAGATACTGTTACTATTTTTTATTACGATAATGTTTTCATCTTGTCAAAATATTAGTCAATCGACTACTTTGAACGGCGAAACTAAATCAATAATGAATTCTGAACTGCCTCCTGATGTAGTGAGTACAGGTAATGGAACAGAATCGAAAGAAAAAACTGAAGGTCGATCAGATCCTTCTAACAATGAAGTGTTGTCCATGAACATTGGGAACTATGAATTGAAAGGAGAATTTTATGATGAAATGCTTCGAAATCCTATAGATCATGATTATGAAGTGGAATTTAATGAATTTCAAAATTCCAAAGAGATTATTACAACATTGGCATGGGGGGCATTGGAAAGCAAATATACAGAGATTTGGGATAAAGAGTTGAATCAAATATATACAAAGCTTCTTTCTAAGTTGGATAGAGAATCAAGAGAAGCACTAATTGAATCGCAGAAAGAATGGTTACAGTATCACTTAAGGGAAACAAAATTTGTAGAGAAGACATTTATTGATAATCGTTACCTTGGATCACAAGGATCGGTAAGCCTAGGCAGGGTTATACGGGAGAGAATTAGGGAAAGAACAATGCAATTATTTGAATACCGATATTTGCTAGATCGTGAAGTTGAGTTTTTATACCAAAGTAAAAAATAGAGTTGGAATCTTGATCAAAGGTTTTTAGGTGATGCTTCGAAGACTGTAACGGCGCATAACACTGTATTCACGCTGCGGGGCTACCACCCCTTGGTTGTCAGATGTATAATCTAGGAAGAAGCTCAGACAACAAACGGCCCAGCCTAAGATAAGAGCTATCTAGGGCTGGGCGTTTTCGTGAATACAAGAAGGTTGGTGTCGAATATCTGGAAGTCCTTAACGATATGGTTTATTTTATTTACTTTTGTTTTTTCTCTCCCGAACAGAGGTTCTGACCCTAAAAGATGATCTTGGTTCCTGTGGCATTCAATTTAAAGAGGGATCAACTTATATTGTTTATGCTAACTATGGAACCGACAATGAACAAACTAAGGAATATCTAAAAGCCAGTTATTGTTTGGGAACGACTAACATATATACAGCAATCGATGATCTTTACGAATTAAAAGCGTGGGAATCATTATCAAAATTAATATCTACGGTCATCTTGATAGTCTCTGTAATTCTATTGATAATTGTTGGTGTTAAACAGAGGAGTAAAAAAAGAAAACTGGTGTAGATCGAAACGTGTTATTGCACTAACGGGATCGATAATTGAACAACAACAGCGGCAGTCTAAGACTTTATTTATCAAGTCTTGTTCTGTCGCTGCTTTATTTATTGGACCCAGTCTAAAACTTATTTTTAAGAAGCTGATGATTTTTTAATTCAAAAACGTTGTTAACTCAACGACTCAAGTCTAAAACTTTATTTTCACAGAACACCTTTATCAAATATTACATGGTTAGCATACCCTTAATCCGCTGATTGAACCACCGAATGCCGTGATGCCATACTAGACAATACAAACACGGCAATGATGGCGATGAGTACGCCGAGTACCCCGAACCAGGTAATGGATGCCAAAGAAATACGGTTAACGATCAGCCCGCCGATTCCTGCACCGACAGCCATGGCTAGCTGCATCATGGAACTGTTCAAGCTCAGCATGACGCCCGAGGATTCAGGAACAAGCGAAACCAGGTTAAATTGCTGCGCGGGAGCGGATGACCAAGCGGAAAAAGACCAGAGGATCAAAATGGCGAATACAGCAATGACCGACTGTCCGACTAAGGATAGCAAAATTAACGAAATGACGTGAAGCACCATCCCTGATACGAGCGTGTATTTGATGCCCCGTTTATCCGCACTGTAGCCGCCGACTTTCGAGCCAATCAAACTAGCAACGCCGAACACGAACAGAGCTGCGCTAATCAATGATTCATTTAAATGAGTCACCTCTAGCAGAAAAGGGGATAAGTAAGTATAGGCGAGGGAATATCCTCCCAACCAGAAAAAAGTAATCGCTAAAGCAACCAAAACCTGAGGTTTTTTTAACAAAGCAAATTGTTTGATCAAAGGGACAGGCTTGTCGCCCTGCATGCGTGGTATAACCGCAGCAATGACAAGCATGGCCAAGCCCCCGACAATTGCGATAGCCAGAAATACCGCTTTCCAGCCAAAAGCCGAGGCTACCATTCTGCCGAGCGGGACGCCGATGATGAGCGATGCGGTAATGCCCATAGTCACGTTGGCGATGGCGCTGGCCTGCTTACCTAGCGGAGCGATTTTGGCAGCGATGCTGAGCGCGTTAACTGTGACCACCCCGGCGCCTAACGCCGTAACGATTCTAGCGGCAATGAAGAAACCGAAGCCGGACAATATAAATGTGAGCAGATTTGCGGCAATAAAGAGGCCCAGCGAATAAAGTAGGAGCTTACGCCGGTCCATCTTGGCCGTCAGTGCCATCAAAATAGGCGTGCCGACCGCATAGGCCAGGGAATAAACCGTAATGAGCTGGCCTGCTGCCGCAACGCTTGTTCCCAACGTCCCTGCGATTCGGTCTAATATCCCGGAAATGATGTAATTGGATGTTCCAACTAAAAAGCTGATCAAGGCTAGAACGTATACTTTCCATGTGCTCTTCATAATTCACTCTCCTGTTTTGTTTCAATACAACATTAGTTGCTTGAACAACACGTGTTGTATTTGTATGCTATAATAACAACCGAATGGTACGCAATCATCAATAACCATAAACCGTTGTATAGACAACATCATTTCTATAATGTCGTTTTACTGGGGAGATCTTAACCATGACAATTAAAAAGAATGAAGCTGACCCTCGCGTGATACGTACACGGCGACTCCTTCAAGACGCTTTTGCTTCATTAATTCAAGAAAAAGACTTTGAATCGATAACCGTTAGGGATATTGCAGAGAGGGCTACTGTTAACAGGGCGACTTTTTATGCGCACTTTGTAGATAAATTTGAAATTCTTGAGGCCAGACTAATGGAATCATTTTTGACAATCATTAATCGTAGAATAAGCGGTCACGAAGTATTAAATGAAGAAACAATTCAGAGTATTTTTCTGGGGGTATGCGAATTTCACGAGGGTCTAAGCACTATGTGCAAAAGAAGAAATACATCGCTTGTACCTGTATTCGAAATTCAAATAAAGGAAAAAATTCAAACGATACTTCTTTCCTTTATAAACAAAGACAAGATGCTAGCGACTCCAAACGCGCAATTCTTAATAAATACTGCTTCTATCATGTTAAGTTGGGGGATTTATGGGGCGGCTTACGTTTGGAACAATGAGGGGCGTCGAATAAGTGCGGAATCATTCGTTAAACAGACTATGCCCTTAGTGATGAACGGAGCCAAAGAACTGCTGGAATAGGACCTGTCGCTATTGCTCTGCCCTGGCCCAAATCTCATGATCATCCTTCCCGGTATCGTTAGTGGAATACCCAGAGAGTAGGATGCTACCGCAGCTGCTCCTTGTTTTATTGAAATAACGGGCAAGATATTTTAAGAAATATGGTATCCGATACTGTAAAACGAACCCGATTAGGAGGATGGTAATGAGATTTTTTGAACAACGTCTAGAAAATAGTATTCTTTCTTCTAAAGAACTGTTAACTAGTAATGATCTCGAGGAAGTCATGCATTTTTATAAGCATGCTGAATATGAAATGGCGTTTGAAGGATTTCTAATTGAGCCTATTAGTGTTCGTCGATACCCGTCTAATTTTGATTATTTGGAATGGAAAGAACTTGGGGAGTACTATCAACTAGATAAAGACGCCGTATTTGATGAATTTATTTGGGAGAAATTCATGCAATGGGGCAAATCATACTCTGTTCAAGATGAGTGCTAACTAAGAACTAACGGGTACGATAGCTTACCAAAACAACAGAGGCTTCTGGAGGTGATCCGAAGCCTTGTTAAGCTAATGGGCAGGATAATTCAATAAGACATTGTTAGTTACTGGCACTATATGTTGGAATACTATGGTATACATTATGTATCGATACTATCTGATGGGGTGGGGATGGAATGGATAAAATCAAGCTAGCCCAAATAAATGGTTTTCTGCAAGCTTTCGCCCTATTAAATCTCCATACAAATCATGAATATACATTTGAATGGATTGAACTGGAGTATCATGATGATATTCTTAATGCTTTTAAATATAACTTTAATCTAGAGGGTGATAAAAACTTAGGTGAAGTAAGATTGATACCACTTGACGACTGGAAAGCAAAATTAGAGAAAACATGTTATGAATGGTTCTTTGAAATTGGGTATCCTTATCACCAATTTGATTCATCCGTAAAGTTTGAGCCAAAGCATTGCATAAACGGTTTTATTACTTTATTATCAGATTTTTTTGAGGGGCACCTAACGGTATATAAAGTGGAATGTCAGCCTAATTTCTGGTATGAAGGTATTTGGGATGATTATATTTTTTATTCTAATAAGAAATTGTTGCTTTTACATTTTGGAGTTTCTGATTGACGGGACGAGCATAGCCTAGCAAAAAAATGAAAGATATTCTGTTCTAATGATTGAAAATAATTCAGATATTGGGTGGTTATCTGAACCTACTTTTCAAAGATGCCGTTCTTCCGCAGTTACAAGTCCTGCTGGGCGATAAGCTCGAAATCATCAAATAGCACGTCCTCATACGTCTACTCGATAGTAAGAACTACGAATAACTTATATCGGTAGCCATTTTTTATCGTTCCACTAACGGGGTTCGATAGCTCAATAAACCAGGCCAGCCTAACACTTTATTTTTTGTGTTTTGACAGGCCTTTTTGTATGGAAGGATTGAATGTGTTTGGCAAAATAAAAGTACACACTGGGGGCACAAAATGAAGCAGTTAAGTAAAGAGGACTTAATTGAACTAGTAGGAAAAATTATGAACGTTGAAGGCTCTGAGGAAGAATTTGATCGTATGATTGAAATTCTTAAACAAAGCGTCCCACATCCGGAAGTTAGTGACCTTATATTCTGGAATGAAAATGATCTGACACCGGAACAGGTGGTTGAACAGGCACTGAGTTATAAGCCAATTCAATTATAAACAAGGTTTTTGAGCAAATCGTTACGCTATCGGATTCGATCGTTTAGTAAAAAGAGGTATTCAGGAACGTGTTTCTTGTTCCTAAATACCTCTTTGATTTTCTAAGTAGATTTCAAAGTACATTTTGTTTCACTTGTTAGTTATTACTGGCGTCCCTAATCCGACATGCTGATCGTAAATGTCATAAACAGCCCTAGCAATATTGGCAGCCGATCGGCCACCATAGCCACCTTCAGGAACGACAACGGCGACAGCCAACTTCGGATTCTCCAAAGGTGCGAATGAAATCAGCACGCCATTTGTGATGCGGGCATACCTTGACCATTTTTCCTTCGTTTTCCCCGTCATTTTGTCAACGTAAGTGGTCGGAGTATAAATATCTTGCTCCGAGGTCCCTGTTTTAGCTGCGATTTTGTACGGAAATCCTGCAAATGCGTTAATGGCTGTTCCACCTGGCTGTGTTACTAGATACATTCCGTTATGGACGATATTCCAATAAAGGTCCGGAAGATCAATCGTATTCATTACCTTGGGAGTATAGGCTTGTACCACATTTCCTTTGCTGTCCTTAATTTGTTCCACGATTTGCGGTTGTATCCTTACGCCTTTGTTCGCTAAAGTGGCTGCATATTGAGCAAGCTGTATCGTAGTTAAACGGACTTGCTGGCCGAAAGATGACTGGACCATAGCAGCAAGTGGGCCATAATCTTTATTCATCACAAGGTAGTCTTCCTTGCCTTTATTCTCACCTGGCAAATCTATACCTGTTTGGACGCCTAAGCCAAACGCGTGGTAGTAGTTTTGCATGATATTTACTGCTTCTTTGCCGTATTTGCTTGACATTAATTCCCCAATTCGTGCCATGTAGGTGTTAGAGGACTTTTGCAAAGCCTTTTGTGGAGTGAGTACTCCATAGTTGTGATGCTGGTCGTTATTGATAGTGTCAGTTCCCCGACCGTAGTGGTAGGCTCCAGGATCATTCCAACTATCATATGGGCTAATGACATTCTCAGCCATGCCCATAAGCACTGTAATGGGCTTTACGACAGATCCTGCCGGTACGATCGATTGAGGATGTTTGTAATTCTCTGCTTCGGCTTCTTTCCCTGTCTTCGGTCTAACATCATAAGGGGCTTCTTTTATCGTGCCGTTTGTTACTGAGTATTTGATTTGATCATAGGTGTCGCTATCAAGACCTTTCGACCATACATTTGGATCGTATTCTGGATAGCTGACCATCGCTACAATTTTCCCTGTTTTCACTTCCATTGCAACGACATAAGCGCCTTTTGCATGTGATGCCTTGTCTACCTTTTGCCTCAAACTTGGCATGAAATTCTTGATGAAATCGCGAATCTCCAGTTGGACATCTTCATCGATAGTGAGGTACAGATCGTTTCCTTTTGTAGGGGCCTTCTCTTCTACCATTTTAATGATGGTCTGGTCAGACGTAACTTCATATTTTTGGTATCCGTTCTCTCCCCGTAACTGTTCTTCATAACTTCTCTCTACGCCGTCAAGTCCAACCATTTGATTCGGCAGGTAGTGGTCCTTCTGTTGAAGATAAAAATCAGAACCCAGATTCTCCGCCACATGATAGGGGCGAACATAGCCGATGGCTTGAACAGCGACTTCTTTTGGATCATAGACGCGTATAGGTTTTGTTATGACAGAAACTCCAGGCAAATCACTCAAATGCTCCTCTAGATAGGCAATTTCCTTTTGAGACAGATCATATTTGAGATCCTTTTCAGTTAACTTTGGAGAAAGACGCATCGTTCTTTCCATTTTCCCGTTCTTCAGCTCATAACCAACATCCATTTTTTTTAACAAAGAGGCTTTAGTAGTTCCTGCTAGTGCCTTTTCCAATTTCGTTGCCAGATTTAAATAATCGTTACCCGTCATGTCTTCGAGCTCATGAAAGACGGCTGTGAAGGAAGCACGGTTGTTCACGATCATTTTTCCGTTCTTGTCGTAGATATTTCCACGAATAGCAGTGATGGGTGTCTCTTTGTAATTTTGTTTACTGGCCAATTTTACATAGTTTTGTCCATCAGCAATTTGAATGTGTGCTAGGCGAAGGACCATGGCCGAAAATATCAGGAAGACGAGTATAAATATGATGTTCAAACGTTTCACGTTCTTAGGTTGCTGCTGTTCCTCTGCTTGATTCGTGACAACGATCTTCTTCCTCATTAACGCCGTTTCTCCTTTTTCTCGATCTCATCCTATAGTTCATTCTCTTTTGAGTGATGCATCGAACACAACCGCTATTTACTGTATACAACATTACGTTTTATTGAAATAGTTATTCGTATATTCTTATGCTTACATTTTTATCCAGTGATTCTTCCGATTTCACGAATATTGTTCAAACCTTGTCGGGGTTGAAAAAGATTCTTTTATAAATTTTTGGGGCGATCCAACTTATTTTCGTTTCTGCTACATGCATGAATAAAGTAAACACTGTTTCTCTAGACTCACTCAAATTTCATCCAGTACAATATGTCAGCGTGTTGTTTCGTAAGTGGGGAGGATAGGTAATATGCAATTCTCATCATCATTGCTCGCATTATGGATTAGTTTAATAAGTAATGTGGTATTGACTGTGATAAAGGTTGTTGTTGGATTTTTATTCAATAGTCAAGTCCTCATTGCTGATGGTATTCATAATGCTGGCGATGTGATTGCTACATTTGCTGCTTTGACATCGTCTATGGTTTCCAAAAAGCCGGCGGATAAAGACCATCCTTATGGTCACGGTAAAGCAGAGGTTATCGCTTCTGGTATTGTGGCGATTATATTAGCCTTAGCCGCATTATTCATGGTCTATAAGTCGATAGAAGCCTTATTCGAACCAGCAGTGGAAGCTAGTATCATAGCATTGGTAGCTGCAATTATATCTTTAATATGGAAGCAAGGCCTGTACGTCTATTGTATAAGGCTTGGTAGAGAACAAAATAGTAAAAGCCTGATAGCAACCGCAAACGATCACTTAGCGGATGTGTACGCTTCCATTGCTGCTGTAGTAGGGATTGGAGTAGCGTTAATTGGGGATCGCTACGATTTACTATATACCCAATACGGAGATCCTTTAGCCGGAGTGATCGTTTCCTATTTCGTTATGAAGTTGGCCTATGAAATGGGGGAGGAGTCGATTGGAGTATTAATGGAGAAAAGCTTACCTGCTGAGAAGTTGAATCAGCTTGAGAACATTGTCCGTGCAATTCCACAAGTAAAAAGAATTGACCGAATTCGAGCAAGAGAACATGGGCATTATGTGATCGTGGACGTAAGAGTTAGCATTTCAAATGATTTAACGATTAAGGAGGGACACGATATAAGCAGAATCATAAAGGGCTCTATTATGAGTGAAATGAAAGAGGTTGAAGAGGTATTGATTCATTTAAATCCTTGGTATGAATCGTAAATTGTGGGTAGTGTTCGAAAGTCCTGTCAAGCTTGCAATTGTGTATTACAGCTCCACCGGAACTAACTATCAATTAGCTCAATGGGCTGCGGAAGGGGCAAAGGAAGCAGGCGCGGAAGTGAAAATCTTTAAGGTGCAAGAATTGGCATCTCAAGCAGTGATTGATAAGAATCTAGCTTGGAAAGCCCATGTGGAAGTCACAAACGATATTCCGGTTATTACACCGGATGACATCGTTGAAGCTGATGCTATTATTTTCAGTACGCCTACACGTTTCGGAAACATTGCCGCCCAAATGAAACAATTTTTAGATACAACAGGTGGAATCTGGTTCCATGGAAAGACGGTTAATAAAGTGGTAAGTGCAATGACCTCTGCTCAAAACGCTCACGGTGGTCAAGAAGCGACTATCCTTAACTTATACACCTCCATGTATCACTGGGGGGCAATCGTGGTTGCTCCAGGATATACTGATGCTTCCTTGTTTGCTGCCGGAGGGAATCCTTATGGTAGAAGTGTATCTGTTGATCAAAACAATCAAATTGTTGGAGATAAGGAAGCTTATCAAAATGCCGTTAAACATCAAGCCAAGCGTGTGGTTACGGTAGCTGAATGGGTTAAAAAAGGAAGGCAATAAATTTCTATACATTGTTGGAAAACCACAGCTTTTACTGTGGTCCGGCTTTCGCTTTCGTCTGCTCGGTCCGTCGGTTACAGAAACCTTTCATATCGACACGATCATGTATATATTTCTTTTTTATTTGCTTTATAGCGGGATATGGACGGAAATTATCCTACGGTTATTAGCAAGATTAAGAATGTATATTCGTTGATTGTAAGACAAAGGTGGTGGATGGCAGGTGGCATTCAAAGACCCTACTCATTATTCTACTTTCGCGTGTGAGCTCCGGTAAATGCGGTATCACCAAATTGTTAGGTTTATCTAGTTTGGACGTGCCTCGTAATTGACGCCGGGGCAAGAAAGCCTGAGATAATCGGGCCTTTTTTTGTTATCACTGGATTATAGCCGATAAACTAGTGGACAGAATAATTATAATATTGTGTTAATATAAAAATGGACATTTCTTTGTTCAACTTCAGAAGGGGCAGGCTTTGATTACGTTGGAAACCGGAAATTGGAGGGAGTTTGAAATGGCTAAACTGATCTACCCTATTAACGTATCTTTGGACGGTTACATGGAGGACGAGCGCGGCAATATTGAGTGGTCGATC
The DNA here is from genome assembly GCF_046535075.1 of Brevibacillus sp. SIMBA_040. Classification (NCBI taxonomy): domain Bacteria; kingdom Bacillati; phylum Bacillota; class Bacilli; order Caryophanales; family Paenibacillaceae; genus Brevibacillus; species Brevibacillus sp. SIMBA_040. The sequence continues at coordinate 139,425 of NZ_JAWRXI010000001.1, read as the reverse complement.
TCCGATGACGAGGTGTTTGCGTTCTGGACTGACTTCCAGCGGCCGATTGGCACCTACCTATACGGGCGTGGAATGTACGAGTCGATGGTGTACTGGGAGACGGCGAGCGCCAAAAAAGGCGATCATCCGGAGGTAATGCGGGAATTCGCGCAGATCTGGCGAGATGCTGAAAAGATCGTGTATTCCCGGACGCTTCAGGCTTCAAGCGCCAGGACTAGGATCGAACGCGAATTCGATCCTGATGCGATTCTGAGGCTGAAAGAGTCTTCAGAAGCCGATATTACGATTGGCGGCCCCGAGCTTGCTGGGCAGGCGATGAGAGCGGGACTGGTCGACGAGTGTCATCTGCTTGTTAATCCGATCGTCTTGGGGGGAGGCAAGCGAGCATTGCCGGACAACTTCCGCATGCGGCTCGAGCTGCTCGGTGAACGCTGCTTCCGAAGCGGCGTTGTTCATCTTCACTACCGCGTGATCGTCTGACCGCGACGCTAGAGTGAAATTCAGGAGATACGCTTTGCTTTTTAATAATGATGAAAACCCGTCTCCTATTAAAACAGGGACGGGTTAGCTATTTCAAGCAATAGATATTTGAGTGGCCTACTTGAATAATAGTGATGCTTATTAAGAGGTTTAATTTGCTCAATCGTCTCTGATCATGAAAGGTAATCATTTAGCCTATTAATTAATTTTAGATGGTGGAGTAAGCCCGTCAGGACCTTGAAATCTTCTCAAAACCTCATTTGCTATCCGTATACCGTTTACGATTGCATCAAAATCAATGTTTATGTTAGGGAGCGACAAAAGCGACTTTTTCTTTGGTCTATCTTGTGTTTTTGTCCATTCTTGATAATACTGGTCCAACTTTACAGGATTTTTTTGCAACCTTTTCATTGAGATCTTTTTTAACTTGAGCCAATCCAAAAATTCAGGTGTATAACGGTTACTTTTTTTTATTGATTGTTTACCCAAATTTTCAACCTCACCTCGATTCGTAAAGGAATAATGCAAAGGGAGAAAATCTACGTAATCTCCCTTTGCATTATTTTTCTCCTCGCAAACTCTTTATTAATTAATCACAATCACATCCAACAATTACCAATAAAATGAAAAGCACTAGGATCAGAGCAAAGTCATCAAAGCCATTAAAGATACCCAATTCCACTCCCCCCTTTCCATAGTCTTACAATATGTGCTTTACTCATTTTTGCCTGTATCATCACCCAAAAAGTAAAAAGATAAAAAGGAACTAAAGTTGGACTCCTTTGGAAATGTCGGAAAAAATAAAAGGACTCAAGCATTGCCTGTGCCCTTTTTGTTTCACGGAAAGTGTAAGGGGCTTTTCCCCATATCCTACAACAGGTTGCAAGGTTGTCTGAGTGACTGATAATTGGTTAAAATCAAGATTGTATGTATTTGTTCTGCTATAAAGAATAAATGTCGCAAGAATAATGACGAAGGAGAGTAGCAGGTGGAAAAGTTGATCGAGGAGTACAGCCAAGCCTCTGCGCTGCTGCGTATTCACCACAGCTAGTGGCATGTAATACCATTTTCGAAATAACAATAGAGAACGATGAAAAAATGGAGGAAAGAAGATGAGCCTTAGATTGGAAACAGATCGATTAGTGATCCGACACTTTGAACAATCTGATGCCAAAATGGTTCATGTATTAGCAGGGAGCGAGGAAGTAGCACGCACCACTCTTTCCATCCCTCACCCTTACCCCGAGGGAGTGGCAGAGCAATGGATTGAATCCACTCTTCGCGCTGCCGAAAAGGGAGAAAGCTATACGTTTGCTATTGTGAAAAAAGAAGATGAAGAGCTGATGGGATGCATGAGCTTACTTGTTTCAAAAAGTCATAAGCGTGCTGAACTTGGTTATTGGTTTGGCCATCCTTATTGGGGGCAGGGATTCGCAACAGAAGCTGCTCGGAGAATCGTTGCATTTGGATTTGAAGAGCTGGGATTAAATCGTATATTCGCAATGGCGATGACAAAAAATACCGCCTCTTATAAGGTCATGAGAAAAGTCGGGATGAAGCATGAGGGTACCTTCCCACAGCATGTACGGAAGTGGGGAAGCTTTGAAGATATAGAGGTCTATGGAGTAACCAGAGCTGATTATGAAAAGAACCTGCAAGCTAACACCAAATGAATCGCCTATGCAAAGTGACAGTTTGGAACGGTATGATCCATGTTCCCAAGCTGTCACTTTTTTGTGTAAGCATGATCATGCAATGACTGGAGACCCAAGAAAGAGAAGCCAAGAGAGCAAGCGTAGGATTGAGCGACGTGAAGTGGTAAAACAGTCAGAAATAACGCAATGCTGACGAAAACGAATATAAGCGGACGTTGATATGATTTAGCGAAGTTTCGTACAATAAAAATACGTAAGACTCAAAATGAAGAGGGGATATGATATTGTTAACCATGAATTTGTTGCTGATTGCTTTTCTGATTTTCGCCACTGCTTTTTTTGTGGCAACTGAATTTGCAATTGTCAAACTCCGGCCGAGTCGTGTAGACCAGATGGTGATGGAAGGAAGAAAAAACGCTCTGGCTGTTCAGAAAGTAATCAGCAACTTGGATGGCTACTTGTCCGCATGTCAATTGGGGATCACCTTGACCGCGATTGGCCTCGGAGTATTGGGTAAGCCTACGATTGAATCGATACTGACCCCCGTGCTTCAACCATTTTTGCCTGAACAAGTTGTCGCCATTCTGTCATTTCTGATAGCGTATTCGATCGTGACCTTTTTGCATGTCGTTGTGGGCGAGCTGGCTCCGAAAACGGTAGCGATTCAAAAAGCAGAAGGCGTCAGCTTGCTTTGTGCGAAACCGATCATCTGGTTTTATAAAATGATGTACCCCGCGATCTGGCTGCTTAACGGCTCTGCTGCTCTGCTAGTCCGTTCTTTTGGGATGAAGCCGACAAAGGAGCATGAGGAAAGCCACTCGGAGGAAGAGCTGCGCATCATCCTGGCGGAAAGCTATGAGAGCGGTAAAATCAATAAATCGGAATACGGATATGTGAGCAATATTTTTGTCTTTGATGAGCTGCTCGCTCGCGAAATTATGGTGCCGCGAACAGATATGGTCTGTTTGCATCAGGAATTTTCCTTGGAACAAAATATGCGGATTATAAAAGAGGAGCAGTATACACGTTTTCCCATCGTTTCACAAAACAAAGACCATATTATCGGGATGATTCATACCAAAGAGTTCTTTCTGAAGTATGCCGACGATCCGAATTTAGCGCTTTCCCAGCTTATTCGACCGTTTCTGACGGTTTCAGAGGCGACACCTGTTAAGGACCTGCTGAAGAAAATGCAAAAGCAAGGAACACATATTGCAATTTTGCTGGATGAGTATGGCGGTACTTCCGGGTTGGTAACCATCGAGGATATTTTGGAGGAAATCGTAGGTGAAATCCGCGATGAATTTGATGCGGATGAAAAAGCGGAGATCGAGATCATGGAAGAAAACAGTCATGTGATCGTGGACGGAAAGGTATTGCTCTCGGAAGTAAATAATTTGCTTGATGCGAGCATCGATGAAGAACAGCTGGATACGATCGGGGGCTGGCTGTACAGTCAAAATCCATCCCTCAAGGAAGGGATCGGGTGGCGTCACGAAAGTCTCGTGTTCACCATTCGTAAGAAAGATAAGCATCGCATACGTAAAATAGAAATTAAGAAGACCGAGCATCGGCCAGAACAGGAGCTGCTGCAAGTAAACTAAACAAAGCAATGTCCAAACGTGCGCGGGTTCTTCAGCTGGTAAGCTCTGTTGAACCCGACACGTTTTTTTTCCTATTATCTGGGTTCCGTCAAAAGTATAGAGTAGTCAGACGCTCAAATGACTTATTGCCATTCGTAGCGCCGGAATCGAGATAATTTACTTGCTGTCCACAGTTTGCAGGAAGTTCCGAACCACCTTTACATACTCATCCGTCTCTTCCAAATAGCCGAGATGGGAGCTGTTCTCGAATATATGAAGCTTGGCGCCTGGCACTAGTGACTGGTAATAGCCAGTGGACTCAGGAGCGGCTTCGTCATAGCGGCCACAAACAAAGAGAGAAGGAATATCAATCTGATCCAGCTTCGGTGTGTAATCAAAGGTCTTGAGATTGCCAGTCGGGCAAAACTCCGAAGGTCCCCACATCGTCATATAAACATCCTTGTTCGCTTTTTTCCGGCTTTCGGTCATGATCGCTGGCGGCGGATCGAGACGGCACACATGCCGGCTGTAGTATTCCTTCATGGCGTCCTGATACTCTTTGGAATCGGTAGTTCCTTGCTTCTCATGATGCTCGATCGTTTGTTGAACAGCTTCAGGCAATTGTGCGATCAGCTCATCGGCGTCTTTTTTCCATAGCTTGCTACTTAGACATGGGCTGGAGAAGATAACGCTATGGACGCCAGCAGGCTTGGTGTCAATCAAATAAGCAGCAGCGAGCATCGTTCCCCACGAATGACCGAGGATATGAACCTCTTTCAGGTGGAGTGCTTCTCTCACAGAGGCGAATTCTTCTACAAATCGTTCTGTTCGCCACATGGAAGAATCAGTCGGCCGATCCGAATTCCCCGACCCGAGCTGATCGTAAAAAATGACAGGCCTGTCCTCCCCCAGTACATGGAGCGCTTCCTTTAGGGGATCATGCGTATTGCCAGGCCCCCCATGAAGCACGATCAGCGGCGTCTTTTCCCCATCGCCGACACGACTGTACCAAACCCTGCCTCCAGGAACCTCTATGTACCCTTCCATATGCTTCATGCCCGTCGCCTCCTCTTCTTCCTTTTGCGTTAAAAAATTTTTGATTCCTTACACTATACCATTTCTGTTAAATTCCTTCTTCACAGGTTTTTAATCATTTTAGCACTGCTTTTTTGACTTTACGCTCTCTAAAAAGCGCGAGTGATGCCAACAGCTTGCGAGAGGAAAAAGGAGAAAAAGCAAAGGTCTTTGGGAAACCAACCGAGTCGCAATGAAAAAAGCGAAAACAAGCTTTTAAGCGTCCACCCTGAACCACATCCTGCACCAACCACTTTGGACGCGGTTTTCGCTTTTTTCATGGAGACGAGCAGTACACACATCCAGCAGGTGTCCCAAGAACCTGGCGCTTTTTCTCCTTTTTCCTCTCCACCACCCATCGCTCGCTGCGCCCCTCCCTCCGATTTTACACTTTTTTTAGAATTGGTTTAGAGCGTGTTTACACCTCCCCTCTACCATCGTTTATAGAGAAAGTGAAAGCAGTCACTTTCTAAACAACAGGAGGGATGAAAAATGCAAAAAAAATGGCTCGCTGTTGCACTTGCAGTAGGACTGAGTGGTGCTTTGGTTTGGGGTATGGGAATATCCGCAAGTGCGGAAAACAGAGGACTTGATGTGTATAAATCCGCGCTGGGCCAAACAAAGGAAGCGCAGAGCTTGACCGCTCATACAAAGGTAGAGCTGACAGATAACGGCACGAAGCTACTCATGATCGAAGGCGTTGCCAAGGTCAATCACGATGGGAATGCGGCGAGTGTGGATGCTACCTACACAGATGCAGCTGGAACAGGCAGCTTTCAAGCCTTTCATGAACAGGATCAGGTTATTTTTAAGAAAGGGGATAGTGATGTTTATCGCGTCATGGAGACAACTGCTTGGGGACACAAATCTGACAAGCGCACACAGGACGGACCTCCAGCCTTTGTGAAGCAGCTATTTCCAGCGCTGCTTGGGGATATGAATAAATGGACGACAGTCGAGGAGCTGCCGGATGGCGGCAAGCAGGTTACCCTTGAGCTGTCTGAGCAGGAGATGCCTGCATTTGTAAAAGCAATCGCACCGACTGTCTACTCAAAAATCGTAGAACGCAGCGAGGAGAAGGAGAAGTCTTCTACGGTAAAGGGCATGGAGGTAAAACTCCCGAATCTGCAAAAGGATGTTCAGGTAGATGACATTACCCTTCATGCTACAATCAATAAAAATAATTTGGTTGAAGAACAAACTGCTGAAATACACGTATCTGGTGTAGACGCCTCTGGTGAAGCGCACAAGCTTATCCTATCTCTGGATGTTCGCTTGTCTGATCTTGCTGCCACGACACCTGATCATATCGAGCTTGCAGGCAAACAGGTAGAAAAGATTTCGCGTGAGGAGATGAAAGGCAGATGGGGCAAAAAAGGCTGGGGAGACCATGTCTCTCAGTAGGTCTGTTAGTTTCCCTGTAGTATAATAACACCATCTATTGACAGCGACGGGAGGATTACCCATGTCGATTAAAACCAGGCTCTTGCTATCCTATATCGCCATGATTGTCGTTCCCGTCGTCTGCTTCGGGGTGGTGGCAGCATGGCTGGCTCCTTCTTTTTGGGGAGATCAATTTCCTTCTGGAAAAGAATCGCGAAAGCCCGTCTTCCGGGAAACATTGTCTAAGCGAGATGAGCTGTTCGCGGGCATTACCTTCATCGCCAGCTACGACGCAGACAGACTTTTGAAACCTGACATTTTGAATGAAATAGACGAGCAGCTTCGTTTGCTCGGGGGCGCATTGATCGTGGCAAAAAACGGTAGTGTGCTGTTTGCTTCCCCTGCGATTGAGGGTGTTGACGTGCCGGCTTATATGAAAGCAGCAGTGGAGGAGCGTGGCAGGAATGGATGGCAGCAGCTAAATAAAGGGGGCTACTCCGTCGAAAGCCATGACTTTACTTTTGGAGATAGAAGTAGTGGGACGGTGTATTTCCTGTCTGATTCCCGTTCGATGTTTGTAACCGGTATGTACTTTTTCGCAACTATGATGCTGACTCTGCTTGTCATCGTGGCACTGACCAATGGGCTGCTGACCTACCTGGTTTCAAGAAGCATTATCAAACCGTTGTATGCACTTAAAAAAGCGGCCAATGAAATCAAGGAAGGCAATCTGGATCGTCCTGTTTTGCTGAAACGAACCGATGAGCTGGGTGAGGTGGGAGCAGCCTTTGAAGAAATGCGTGTCAGATTGTATGAATCGATCCGTTTGCAGCTTCAGTATGAGGACAACCGCAAAGAACTGATTTCCAGTATATCCCATGATCTGAAGACTCCGATTACCGGAATCAAGGCGTGCGTAGAGGCGATGCAGGATGGGATTACGGATACCCAAGCAAAAAGGGAAAAGTATGTAAACATGATTGCAATCAAATCAGAGCAGATGGACCGTTTGATCGATGAGCTATTCTTATTCTCTCGTCTGGACTTAAACAAGCTGCCCTTTCAATTGGAGCAGGTCGAGATTACAAATTACCTTTCCTCCATAATCGATGAGCTGCGTCTTGATCCGCGGATGGAGGGAGTAGAGCTGGAGCTGTCCAATCATGCTGGCAAAGAGCTGCAGGTTATGGCAGACAGGGAAAAGCTCCACAGGGTGCTGATGAATATCGTGGACAACAGTCTCAAATATATGGATAAAGAAAAGAAATGGATACGGATGGAAGTACAAGCGGGCATTAAGGCAGCGACGATATCTCTGACAGATAACGGCGCAGGCATAGACCAGGAAGCGCTGCCGCACATTTTTGACCGTTTTTACCGCGCTGACCCTTCACGCAATACGTCCATGGGAGGCGGAGGCTTGGGACTTGCGATTGCCAAGCAAATGATTGAAGGTCAGGGTGGCACGATCTGGGCGGAGAGTGAACGGGGGAGTGGTACGCGCGTCAGCTTTACATTGCCCTATGAGGAGATGGACGGAGGTGATTCGCGATGAAGCGTATTCTGATCATTGAAGACGATGCCGTTATTGCTGAGGTAGAAAAAGACTATTTGGAAGCTGGCGGCTATGTTGTCGATGTCGCTTTTTCCGGAGATACAGGTTTGAAAAAGGCGTTGCAGGAGGAGTATGATCTCCTGATTTTAGACCTGATGCTGCCTGAGATAGATGGCTTTGCCATATGCAAGCAAGTACGTGAAGCCAAAAACATCCCGATCCTGCTCGTCTCTGCCAAAAAAGAGGACGTGGACAAAATTCGCGGACTGGGGCTCGGAGCGGACGATCATATCAGCAAACCGTTTAGCCTGGGTGAACTAGTTGCGAGGGTCAAGGCTCATTTGGCACGCTACGATCGGCTAGTCGCAGACAGCCAGCTGCGAATGCCCAAGGATGAAATCCGCATTCGCGGGATTCAGATTGATAAGCTGGCGAGAAAAGTGCACATCAATGGAGAAGAAGTAATGTTCACCTCGAAAGAGTACGACCTGCTGCTGTTTTTGGCGACCCATCCGAATTGGGTGTTTAGCAAAACGGAGCTGTTCGAAAAGATTTGGGGGCTGGACTCACTCGGAGATATTGCGACAGTGACTGTTCATATCAGCAAGCTGCGAGAGAAAATAGAAAAGGACCCGTCCAAGCCGCAGTACATTGAAACGGTTTGGGGTGTCGGGTACCGATTTGTATTCTAGCTTTTGAAAAACAAAATAGATGAGGTGAAGCCATCATGATCAAGCTCAGCATGAATCAGAAAAAATGGCTCCTGCTCGCTCATTTGATTTTTTCTTCCATCATGTTGGGCGGTGCCGTCATCTTTCTGGTACTGAGCATCGTTGCGGCGACCTCCACAGATGCCAGTATTATTTCTGCCTGTTACCAAGCCATGCATGCCCTTTCCAAAACGAGCGTACGCGCCTCTACGATCGGGACGATTGTGACGGGAGTGCTGCTCTCTGTCTGGACGCACTGGGGGCTGTTTCGCTATCATTGGCTCATCGCCAAGGAAATTCTGACCGTATTTGCCATTGTGCTGGGGCCGATCGGGATGTACTTTTGGTCATTGCCAGCCAGCAGTTCTGCCTTGCCTGAGGGGGTCGGAGCGATGCAAAATTCGGCTATCCTCCTAAACAGCGGACAGCTATGGACTGGCATCATCCTGCAGGTTTTGTCCCTCGCAGCCATCTTCTGGTTGTCGGTGTTCAAGCCGTGGGGGAAACGAAAAGCGTGAAAAAACGTCATACACATAACGAACAACTATCTTTTGCCAATCGTGCAGGAGGTAGTTTTTTTTTCGTCCATAATCCCTATCCCCATACAAGTGCATTTCTAGGTACAATGAATGGCAGCAACAGAAATAAAGTGGGAGAAACGCACTGCTAAAGGAGAAGCAACAGATGGAAAGAAAAATAAAAGTACTCGGAACGGGGAAATATTTGCCGAAGCGACAAGTAACCGCCGCTGAGCTGGATGCACGACTGGGCGTTCCAGCGGGCTGGGTGGAGAAGAAGTCAGGAGTGAGTGTGAGGCATTATGTGACGGACGAAACGGCCGCACAGATGGGGGCGATTGCTGCCCTGCAAGCACTCGAAGCGGCAGGGCTTTCCGTGCATGACATTGATTGCCTCGTATGTGCGAGCGGCACCGCTCAGCAGGAGATTCCATGTACGGCTGCATTGATCCAGGAGGAGCTAAAGCTTTCACGTTCAGGCATTCCCTGCTTCGATATCAATTCCACATGTCTAAGCTTCGTGACAGCACTGGATGTGCTATCTTGCTCCATGGCACTCGGTATTTACGAGCGTGTCCTGATCATTTCAACGGAAATTGCTTCGGTCGGACTGAACTGGGAGCAAAAAGAGAGCTGTGTTTTGTTTGGCGATGGGGCAGCAGCGGTTGTGATCGGTCGTACTCCGGATACAGAGACAGCTCGCATCTATGGCTCGGCGATGAAAACATACAGTGAAGGGGCGCATTATTCTGAAATCAGGGGAGGCGGAACCATGCTTCACCCGAGCCAATATGCCAAAGGAAGAGAAGCAGATTTTACATTTGATATGGACGGACGGAAAATATTTCGACTGACTTCTCAGCGGATTACAGGCTTTGTCGAGCAATTGATGGCTGCGGTGTCTTTGAAAAAGGAGCAGCTCAAGGCTGTCATTCCTCATCAAGCGAGCGGCATGGCGATGCGGATCATGGCAAGCAAGCTCGGTTTTTCCGATCAACAGATGGTCAATATTCTCGCTCATCATGGAAATATGATTGCGGCGTCAATCCCACTGGCACTGCATGAGGCAATTGTGCAAGGGCGCATTGAAAGAGGGGATCTTGTGCTCCTCCTGGGAACATCTGCAGGCTTGTCACTTGGGGGAATTGTTCTTGAATACTAGCAGGACGATTTTGCTTACGGGAGGAAGAGCTCCCGGTACGCTGGAGCTGGCGCGATTGCTCGGTGCTGCGGGACATCGGGTCATCGTGGCAGAAAGCGCGCGGCTGCATCTTTGCAGTCGCTCTCGCTTCGTCGAGCGGGCGTATCGGGTACCTTCTCCGCGCGAGCAACCAACAGACTATATATCAGCCCTGTGCAGGATTATGGAGATGGAGCGGGTGCATCTGTTGATTCCGACCTGTGAGGAAATTTTTTATGTCGCCCAGGGCAAAGATCGCTTGTGCTCCTATGGAGAAGTGTTGACAGAAGGACCGGATGTTTTGCGGTCGCTGCATGATAAATGGTTGTTTGGAAAGCTGGCGCGGGAAGCAGGTGCCACGGTCCCGAATACCGTGTTGAGCCTCTCGCAGGAAGAGCTGAAGCAGGCGCTGCGAGAGGCGAGTGGACCTGTTGTGCTAAAGCCAGTCTACTCGCGTTTTGCAGCACACGTGCGCATCGTAGCAGATCCGCATACACAAGCCATGGACCCACTTCCTGATCCTAGTGCAGAGCAGCCCTGGCTCGTCCAAGAGTTCATTGAGGGGCGTCAGTTATGCAGCTATGCCGTCGCTCACGAGGGACGGTTGTCTCTTTATGCGGACTACGCAACAACGTATACAGCAGGGCAAGGGGCGTCTATCTATTTTGCCTATGCGAATGATCCTCGAGTAAAGGACTTTGTCAGCAGGTTTGTGGAGCGCCATCGTTTTAGCGGACAGATTGCCTTTGACCTGATTGAAAGCAGGCAGGGAGAGCTGTATGTCATTGAGTGCAATCCACGGCTGACAAGCGGCATACATTTGTTCAGAGGGCAAAAGGATGCGGCAAATGCCTTTTTTCAGCAAGGCAGTGAGGTGATCGTCCCTCGGGAAACGGCGCCCCCATCCATGCTGGCAATGGCGATGCTGACCTATGGACTTGGCGGCATCCGGGATTGGGGCAGCATGAAGCGTTGGGGAAGCGACTTTTTTTCCGCACGAGATGCGCTGTATATGAAAGGTGATCCGTGGCCGTATGCAGCACAGTTTGGGATGCTTGCTGATTTGGCGTGGAGCAGCATCCAAACAGGGAAGAGCATGATCGAATGCAGTACAGAGGATATTGAATGGAATGGGGAGGCGCCATCTGTAGCCGAAGAAAGCGGCTCCCGAAAAAGGATGTGAAGAAACCATGAGCAAGCGTGTACTCGTCACGGGTGGAACGGGCTTTCTCGGGCAAAAGCTGGTGCATCGGCTGCATGAAGAGGGCTATGAAGTAACGGCCTTGGGACGAGATCAGCGCATCGGATGCGAGCTGCAGCAAAAAGGAATTCGCTTTGTCCAGAGCGATATAAGAGATAGAGAAGCGATGGTTGAGGCGTGCCGGAATCAAGAGGTTGTGCATCATGTGGCGGCATTTTCCTCACCGTGGGGGACTTACCGCGATATGTATGCGACCAATGTGGACGGAACCAGCCATATTATTGCTGGCTGCATGAAGTACGGAATCGAGCGGCTGGTTCATGTATCGACCCCGAGCATTTATTTTGCTTTTGACGACCGAGAGGGGATTCGAGAAAATGATCCGCTGCCAAAGCGATTTGCCAATACATATGCGCATACAAAATATTTGGCGGAGCGTAAGGTGGATGAGGCTTTTCAAGCAGGGCTAGGAGCGATAACGATTCGCCCGCGGGCACTGTTTGGTCCGGGAGACAATGCCATCCTGCCCCGGCTGATTCGTGCCAATGAGAAAAAATTCGTTCCGTTGATTGGCGGCGGACGTGCCGTCATGGATTTGACCTACATTGAAAATGTCGTGGATGCTCAGCTGCTCTGCATGGATTCCCCTCGAGGCACGCTCGGTCAAGCCTACAATATAACAAACGGCGAGCCAGTTACGCTCATCGACGTCTTGTCAGATGTGTTCAGACGATTGGATATGCCGCTGCGCGCAAAAGAGCTGCCCTATTGGCAGGCCTACTCCGCAGCTTGGGTACTGGAGACTCTCTCACGGACTCTGCTAGGCAATCGCGAGCCTGTTTTGACCCGTTATTCGGTCGGAGTACTGGCGAAATCGCAGACACTCGACATCACCAAGGCCCGCGAAGCATTGGGCTATTCTCCGCGCGTCAGTATCACGGAGGGGATCGAGGCGTTTACACAGTGGTGGAGGTTGCATAATGAACGTTAAATTGACGCTGTTGGACACGGGGTTTTGCCGTCAGCTGGAGCTGTTTACGCGAAAGGGAGGGCGGCTGAAAAACGTCCCGTTTCACGCCCTCGCAGGTCTGATCGAGCATCCGGTCCACGGTCTTCTGCTTTTTGATACAGGCTATTCTCCGCGATTTTTTGAGGCGACACGTGCATTTCCGTATTCAATCTATGGCAAGCTCACACCTGTGGTAACGGATGGAGCCCAGGGGGTTCAGTCTCAGCTCATCGCGCGGGGAATCGACCCTGATTTGGTAAAAGGCATCCTCATCTCCCATTTTCATGGCGACCATATCGGCGGCTTGCGCGATTTTCCGCAGGCTGAGCTATACTGCTTCGAAAAGGCGTATGAGCATGTTCGGGGAAAGACGGGGCTGGCCGCGCTTCGCGAAGGATACTTGCCGGACTTGATGCCAGATGATTTCGAAGAGCGTGTGACTTTTGTTGACCGGACTTCGCCTGTGCTATTGCCGAAAGCGTATCAGCCTTATACGGAGGCGTATGATCTGTTTGGCGATCAAAGCTTGCTGCTCGTCGATCTGAGTGGACACGCGCAGGGGCAGTTTGGGGTGCTCTTGCGTGACTGCGATCATGGCGAGGTGTTTCTTTGTGCAGATGCCGCGTGGTCTAGCGTGGCTTACCGGGATCATTTGTTGCCCCATCCATTGGCTAGACTCATCATGGCGGATCAAAAGACGTATCGTGAGAACTTATACAAGCTGCATGTGCTGTCCCGTAATCGGAGCGATTTGCGGATCATGCCGACTCATTGCGAAGAGGTATGGCAGACGTGCAAAGGAGATTTTTCATGGAGATCGTAGCATTGCTTAGGCAATATATCTGGACCAAGTGGCTTGCCAGACGGTTTTCCACGCGCGAGCAGCTGGAGAGCTGGCAGTCAGCACAAGTGCAGGCGATGCTGCGCCGCATTTTACCTGACTCACCTTTTTATCGCGAGCGATTGGGTGTTCTTGACCCTGCGGACTGGCGCAAGCTGGAGCCGATTGATAAAAAGCTGATGATGGCGCATTTTGATGAGCTGAATACGCGCGGGATTGCAAAGGAAGATGCGTTCCGGGTTGCCCTGCAGGCAGAAACGACACGTGATTTTGCTCCACAGCTCGAAGGGATCACTGTAGGCTTGTCATCGGGGACATCTGGAAATCGCGGGTTGTTTTTGGTGGGACCGCAGGAGCAGGCAAAATGGGCGGGAACGATCCTCGCCAAAGCACTTCCGGGACCGCTGTGGGCCGAGCATCGCATCGCTTTTTTCCTCCGGGCAAACAGCAATTTGTATACTGCAGTCAACAGGCGGCGCATCCGCTTCTCTTTTTTTGACCTGCAAAAGCCGCTACAGGAGCATCTGCTTACCTTGAATGAGTACCAGCCGACGGTGCTTGTTGCTCCGGCTTCTATGCTGAGGCTTTTGGCGACGCAGCAAAGAAAGGGAGTGCTGCGGATTTCACCTGTCAAAATCATTTCGGTTGCCGAGGTATTGGACCCATTGGACGAAGCGTACATACGAGATACGTTTGGACAGCTTATTCATCAAATTTACCAATGTACTGAAGGCTTGCTGGCAGTCACCTGCGCCTATGGCACCCTGCATGTAAATGAAGATTTGATTGTTATGGAAAAAGAGTATCTGGATGAGCACAAGGAACGCTTTTTCCCGATTTTGACGGATTTTTCACGGGTGACTCAGCCGATCATCCGCTACAGACTGAATGATATTTTGACCGAGAAGCGCTCGCCCTGTCCATGTGGGTCTGTCTTTACCGCATTGGAAAAGATTGAGGGCAGAGCGGATGATCTCTTTTGGTTCAGAGGGAGAGAGGGAGGACGGTTCATATCGGTATTTCCCGATTTCATCCGCCGGGCTGTCATTTCTACATCGGATGTGATCGAGGAATATACGGTGCGTCAGCTGAGTCCATACAAGCTGGAGGTATCGCTTCGGCTGAGGGACGGCGATTGGCCGCGCATCGAGGAGCAGGTACGCAGCAGCCTTGAGGCAATCATCAGGGAGCATCAGGGAGAAGTGCCAGTGATCGCTTTTACGCCATATGAGCTGCAGCTAGGCACGAAAAAATTACGACGGGTTGAGAGGATGTTTACGCCAGATGAGCAGCAGGAAGACAATCGCTGTCCATGATCATACCACGCTAGGCGACGTTCGCTGGGAACAGATGCGGGACGGAGAGTACGCACGCAGCTATTTAGAGCCGTTGATGACATCCGAGCCAAAGCGCTATGTCCAAAATGTCCAGACACAGGTGCTGGCACTGGCCATCGATGATCGAATCATGCCGCTGACCATCAATGAGGGGGAGTATGACAATTCCTATGTTTGCTCTCCTTATACGCATTATGTGACCTACGCCAGGGAAGAGCTGGATATGCTCGGCTCACCACTATGGAAGGGCTTGTTTTCACCGCTCCTGTCAGGGCTGGGAGGGTGGATGAGAGCGAGTCAGAGCAATCGGATGGTCATCGTCAACAACTGGCTCCTGTCGACGAATCTGTATCATGAGATGAAAGCGGAGGATGCAGAGCGGATTACCGAGCATTGTGTGGAGCGTTTTCCAAATCATATCATTGCGTTTCGCTCTGTTTGCCGCAAGCTTTGTCCTGATTTCTACGAGGGTCTGCATCGGGCAGGCTACATCCTGATTCCCAGCCGTTACGTGTATTTGTTTCATCCCAATTGGCCAGCCCAAGGAAAGTGGCGCGTACGCAATACGCTGGGGCGAGATCGGCAATTGCTTGCGCGCTCGGGATATCGCATCCTGTCTCACGAGGAGCTGGGCGAGGAGCACGCAGAGCGAATCGTTGCGTTGTACAACACTTTGTACCTGGATAAATATTCGCAGCATAACCCGCAGTTTACGAAGGAGTTCATCCGGCTGGCGATGCAAAAAAAGACGCTGACCCTCATCGGACTGGAAAAGGAGGGGAGCCTGGACGGCATTCTCGGTTACTTTCAGCGAAATGGTGTCATGACGACGCCCCTTTTTGGCTACGATACGTCCTTGCCCAAACAGACAGGCTTGTATCGGATGCTGTCCAGTCTCCTCGTCAGGGAAGCGGAGCGTCAGGGAATCCTGCTTCATCAGAGTGCGGGAGTAGGTGCCTTCAAGGCAGACAGAGGAGCGGTGGGGGAGCCGGAATATACCGCTGTGTACCTCAACCATTTGCCTGTGTATCGTCGCGGAATATGGCAGGTCATGGCTTTTTTGCTGGAGCGGATCGGCATCAGGATGGTGGAAAAATACAAGTTGTAGGCGATTTCCCACACTTCGGTTACAGTCGAAATATCTCTCATGTACACTACGTGTAGCATCTAGTCGCTAGAAATGGGGGAAGCAACAACATGAATCCGGTTTTATTCGGTATTCTGGTCGTCATTACGACTTCGCTGATGGGCTCGTCCTTTGCTGTAGGAAAAATCGGGCTGACTTACTTCTCGCCACTGCTCCTGGTGGGACTTCGTTTTACCCTGGCAGGTTTGTTGATGGCCATCTGGGTATGGAAAAAGCCATTGCCAAAATCGCTTCCTGATTGGGGTAAGATAGGTCTGATCGGATTTTTGCAGACCGCGGCGGTGATGGGCTGTATCTTTTTGAGCCTACGCACGATTACAGCAGGGGAATCATCCATTTTGACCTTTATGAACCCGCTGTTGGTGGTCGTCTGGGGGACGCTGTTTTTGGGTGTATCCTATCGATTTTCACAATGGGCAGGAGTGTTGGTTGGAATTTTCGGCGTGTTTATTACCCTCGGCTTTCATCTGCAATGGGAGACAGGGACACTTTTTGGCATCGGGTCTGCTGTTTCGTGGTCCATTGCCACCGTTTTGATCAAAAAGTGGGGAGTCCGCTTCAATGTGTGGGTGATGACAGCGTATCAAATGCTGTTCGGGGGCATCCTTTTGCTTCTGATGGGTGTTACATTGGAGACACCAAAGCTGATCATTACTCCTACATCTATCGTCATCGTGCTATGGCTTGCCATCATGGCGTCAATCGTGCAATTCGCCACCTGGTTCTTTTTACTCAATCAAGGCGACCCAGGCAGGACGAGTGCCTTTTTGTTCCTGGCTCCGTTTTTTGGGGTACTGTCAGGCTGGGTACTTCTCGGCGAGGTTGTCAAATGGCATGTGTATGCGGGAGGATTGCTTATTTTCGCAGGAATTTTCCTCGTTAACTGGACGTTTGCCCCTAGTAGGAGATTGCAGCAGTCAAAAAGAGAGAGTGCATAAAACAACGGGAAGTGACTCTTTATAAGAGCTGCTTCCCGTCTTCTATTTTCAGGCCAAATTCGGTGAAAAGTCCGACTGAGCCGTCTGGTGTGATGCGAACCGCCCTACCGCCGGGCAGACGCTCGATCCAGCCTAACTCAAACAATCGTTTAGTCAACGAGGCTCCGAGACTTCCCGCGAGGTGGTGACGCCTCTCGCTCCAGTCCAGACATTGTCTTGCAAAACGTCGTTTGCTTTTGGGCTTGCCCTCAACTTCTACGCCGAGTGCCAGCAGCTTTTGCTTGCCTGCTTCGTTCAGTACATAATCCTGTCCGGATGCCTCGATCAGCTGCTGCTCAATCATTTTTTGAGTCAACGCAACGCCGATTTCACCCGCCAGATGGTCATAGCACGTTCTGGCGAATCGCATGGCCCGCAATTGATCGGATTCCCGCAAGGAACGAACGGGCTTTGGGGTAGCAATCGTGAGCAAAGCCTCTAATGCATGAGCGACTTCAGCACTAGCCAGTCGATAATAACGGTGTCGGCCGTGAGATTCGCTGACCAGCAGACCGCCCTCGACGAGCTTAGCCAGATGGGTGCTTGCTGTTTGTGGTGTCACACGGGCTGCACGTGCCAATTCGCTGGCAGGCAAGGCTTTGCCACTTAATAAACTGACGAGGATCGAGACGCGAGACGGCTCTCCGATCAAAGAGGCGATCTCCACGATATTTGGACTGGTATTCAACCTCATATACCCCCCTTTTTGTTCTCTCTCACTCATTATATACCACTTGCAAAAATCAGTAGTAGGTCTATCGTTCTGGCGCCATTCATACATTAATAGGTACATATGACGAATCGCTATGGAAATGCTCTACCATTTTGGAAAAACCAACCATGGTCTAGTAGAATAAGTTCAGGAAGGGTGAATCTCTATCTGACGAAAGGAAGAGGTCCTATAGATGAGAATCGCAGTAACCGTCAAAAGTATCGGTAAACGCAAGAATGCTTTAAGCCGCATTCCTGTTGAGCTTGCACAAACACCCCAGACACTGAGGGAATTGATAGAAGCGTTAGTAGAGTGGAATATTCGCGGATTGGTAGAAAAGCAGCAAAAAATCTCGCTCGTACCGTATTTGACAGAAGGAGAGGTCACAGAGCAGGCGGAGAATGGAAAAGTAGGCTTTGGTGCGATTCACAACGACACTCTGCCTGATGTTCAAAAATCGCTAGATACGGCGATTCAGGCTTTTGAAGACGGATTGTACCGTGTATTTATTTCAGACGAGGAAGCGGAAGCTCTAGAGGCTCCACTCTTATTGAAAGATGAGGATGAGGTCGTACTGATTCGCTTTACAATGCTGGCTGGAAGCTTATGGTGAGAGGAGCACTGAGATGAATAAAGAGGATCAGAACCAACAGGATCAGGAGTTTCTGGAAGGAAAAGTAGAGGGCCTGGCAAAAAAGCTTCAACCACTTGCACGCTTGTTCATCGGGATGAGCGAAACAGGGTACATCGATTCCGAAGTTATGGAGGAGTGTAAAAAAAATCTGCTAGAAGTGGCGGCTGGTGAGCAGGACCGTTTATTTGAGCCGCTCGCTTGCGTACTGGAGCAATTGGCAGACAGCGAGCAGGCAGATGTGCTTCGCCACATCATCAGGCATGCAGCGGAGTATCCATACACTCAAGGGTACTACCGACGACCGTTCCGAACGACAGAGGCTGCCCTGCATTTGGAAAAAATGATCCAAAAAACAGCGACTCTCCTCTTTATGCACAGAAAGCAATTCAAGCTGATGGACTATTTAAGCAAAGCAGATTATCCCCTCGGGAAGGAATATTACCTCAAGGTGGCAATCGGTGATCTTATCGGCTATGAGCTGGACCGTGGCAACGAGCAGGTACGGAATGCACTATCGGACATCATTTACGGTGACAATCAGACTGCTCTCTTATCCCATGAGATGATCAAGGGGATTTTCCTAAGCCACCAGGAAGACATGTATCAGATGATTGGGGAGCTGCTTAAAGCTGCTAGGCTGCAAGAGGGCCTGCGGCAGAGCATCGTAGAGCGGATGGATGAGGGGACGCTATCTGCAAATCTGCACATCCTCAAGCTGATTATCGACGAAGGCTATATTCGGTACAGCTCCGTGGTGCGCGCATTGGGTGTCTGGACGGGCATGAATCTGGAGGCTGCTAATCAGCGTGTGGCTGGTCAGTTGATTGAGCAGGCGTATCGGGCATTGACAGAGGATGAGCTGCGCGTGCAATGGCTGGACAGCAATAATGCCAATGAGATCTATATCGCTCTGTGGGCGAGTGCCGTGTATGAGGAAAGAGACTTGTTCGAGAGCATCGAGCGCTTGATGAGCCAAGGTCAGCGTCACCAGAAGATCGTTGCCCAGTACGTACTTGCCAATAGCCAAAACCGCGAGCTACGCATGCGTCTGGCCAGAGAGCAGCTCGGTGCGACCGATCCGGAGCTGCAATATTGGGTGCTGACCAATTACTGCTACCACTACTATCCGATCTGGCGTAGGCCAGGAACGGAAGCCGACGAGCCGACGATTCGGTTCGATCGCATAGAAGCGCTGGAGGACAAAAAAGCGCGCATCCAGGACTTCCAGCTGTTACTTGCGATGTTTGACAATATGGCCAAGGAGTACTCGTCTCCATCAAAAGCGCTCGATTTTGTCCATATCCAGTACACCTCTGATTTGCCGGTCGAAAAGATGCTTTACTTGACGGCGTATGATATGGACAGTGACTTCCTTGAACAGCTGATCTCTCGCAAGGAAAAGCTTAGCCCTGATCAACGCGGTGCTTTGCTGTCTCACTTTATGAAAGACAAACAGAATCAGACGCTGCGAGCGTTTATGCTAGAGAGCTTGTCGGATAAAAGCATGAAAAACCGTGAGCACGCTCTGGAGCAATTAAAAGAAACAGTGCTCGCAGATGATGAGCTTTGCCAAATGGAGGAATTGCTGAAGCTGAAAACGGGCTCGCTGCGCCAGAGCACAATCGGAGTTTTGCTGCTACAGCCGGAAGAGCGTGTTGAGGCATCCCTGACACGGTTGCTCCAGGCAGGAAACGAGCTGCAACGACTGGGTGGACTAGAGGTGCTGGTTGAAATCGGGAAAGATGGTGAGCGCCGAGAGCAATTGACGCGCTTGCAGCCTTTGGCAGCGTTGATCAAAGAACCGACAGCCAAAGAACAGGCAATGCTGGACAGCTTGGGTCAAAAGAGCGGAGTAAGCAAAGCGGAGGGCTTTGGTCTGTTTGATCCTGCGTTTACAGAACCGTGGCTGTTGGAAAAGAAGGATATCGGAGAATTTTCACTACAAAAAGAGGTGTTCACTCTAACAGCGGAAAAGGCCAAGAAATTTTTACAGGGCTTGGATGAGCTGGTCCATAGGCATCGCGATGTGGAATATGTATCCGAGTATTACTCCGGTTACAAGGATACGCTTCTGATCGGCACGAATCTGCGAGAGACACAGAACTTTTATAACGGGCAAGCTGAGGAAGAAGAAAGCTCCTATTTGGAGCGCTATCCCTTGCACGAAGAGTGGCGTGCGTATTTGGAGCAGAGCCAGCCTACGTCACACGAGCTGATGCAGCTGTACTTTTACACGGTGCTAAAATCATTCGATCATACGCTGGACCATTTTTATAGTGCCTTCTCGGATGAAATGGATTACTCGGAACTCCGAAAGCACAAGCTTCTGGAAGGCACGCGAAAGGATTATATCGAAAAGGTATATCCGCTTCCGTTGCTTCTAGAAATTCAGGAAGTATTCAAAGAATTGACGTACAGTGATCAGGTTAGTCAATTAGTTCGGGCCTTCTACTTGGACAGTGATAAAAAAGAAACGTTTGCGTGTACGAATCTGACAACAATCAAGCTGATTCAGGAATCAGAAGAATGGGATGCCAAGCAGAGGAAGGGTGTATTTGAGCTGGTGACACAGCCTTGGCTCAGTATGGCGCGCACCCGCGTCCATGATGATGAATCATTCCAAGCATTTTATCATACAGCCTTTGCCTTTGATCAGATGGTCGATACAACGCGCGAAAGCTCCTCCATTTCGCTGGAGGAAAGATTGCGTGCCTTTGAAAAAGGCATCATCGGAGAAGTCGAGCTGTATAAAGCACTGCTTGGCAGCTTTGACAGCCGTAGCTACATGTGGAGTCTGACCTCTGGACGAACTGGAGAGCTGCAGGAGAGTCCAAAGGTAATTGCGATTCGGAATACAGTAGTGGATCGCATCGTCAGCATCGAGCTAACTCGAGGCGATCTGCCAACAGAAGTGACGCCGTTTGTGACCAGACTTCAGCGCATCGAGGGGATGGAGTACTGGGTACGTCTTTTGGCAGGGCTTGACCGGGATGCATTCGTACGCGGGTATATATACAGCTACAATGACAATCTGACGAAGAAGGAAGCCTTCAGTCATCTGCTGAAAAATTGCCATCCACGCGCACGGGAAGATGCCGCAATGCTGAGCAAGCTGCTCAAGGAGCATAAAGGAATCACGGAGAAGCGCCTGCTTGAGGCGGCGATGTACGCCCCTCAGTGGATCGAAATCGTTGCGGAGCATTTGGGCTGGGAAGGCTTGCGTAGTGCAGCCTGGTATTTCCATGCGCATATTAATGAGAGCTTCTCTGCCGAAAAAGAGACAGTCGTCGCCCACTATTCTCCAATCACACCGAATGATTTCAACGATGGGGCATTTGACATTCGCTGGTTCCAGGAAGCATATCAGACACTTGGAGAGAAGCGCTTCAAGCTGCTGTATGAGTGTGCCAAGTACATTTCCGCTGGTGCCAACCATCGACGATCGCAGCTGTTTGCCGATGCGACACTCGGTAAGCTGGAGCTGGAACAAATGAGGGCGTCTGCCGCAGAGAAGAGGAACAAGGATCATTTGCTCAGCTATAGCTTGATTCCACTGAGCGAAAAAAGGGAACAGGATCTGCGGACGCGGTACGATTTTATTCAGCAATTTCTTTTGCAAAGCAAGAAATTTGGAGCGCAGCGCAGAGCAAGTGAAGGCATCGCCTCGCATATCGCCTTGGACAATCTGGCACGCAATGCCGGGTACAGAGATGTTACGCGTCTGAAATGGGACATGGAGGCACGCAAGGTGGATGAGATGAAAGTACATTTTGAGCCGCATTTCCTGGACGAAGAGACGACTGTGCAGCTGGTTGTTGACGATGAGGGGCAAGCGGAAATCAAGATAAGTCGCAAGGGAAAAGAGCTCAAATCTGTTCCAGCGAAGCACAAAAAGGATGAGTATGTACTTGCATTAAAAGAGATGAAGTCGGAGCTTACCGAGCAGTACCGCAGGGCGCGCCAAGAGCTGGAACGTTCCATGGCATCAGGAAATACATTTACCAGAAAGGAATTGGCAGGCTTGGACGGCAATCCGGTCATTCGTCCAATGCTCCGTTCTCTGGTCTTCAAGTTTGGGGATCATCTGGGGTACTATGAGGGAGAAATCGAATCGCTCCGTGACCCATCAGGCAAGATTGTCGGTTTGACTGATGAGGATGAGGTGCAGATTGCCCATCCCGTGCATCTGTACAAGAGTAGGCTGTGGAGTACGTTCCAGCGTGACCTGTTTGACAGAGAGCTGCGCCAGCCATTCAAGCAGGTTTTCCGCGAGCTGTATATACCAAACGCTGACGAGCTTGCACATGCGACCCATTCCCGCCGCTATGCGGGTTATCAGGTTCAACCGAAAAAGACAGTTGCTCTCCTGAGAGGCAGACAGTGGACCGTCAGCTATGAGGAAGGCTTGCAAAAAGTGTTTTATGCAGAAAATCTGATTGCGAGTCTGTATGCCATGGCCGATTGGTTCTCTCCGTCTGATACGGAAGCGCCTACCCTTGAGGTCATTTCGTTCAAGGATCGTACGACCTATCAAAGCGTAGGACTGGATCAAGTGCCACCGGTCTTGTTCTCCGAGGTGATGAGAGACGTAGATCTTGTCGTAAGCGTTGCTCATGTCGGAGGAGTTGACCCAGAAGCGAGCTTGACGACGATCGAGATGCGCCATGCGATCGTTCAGGAATCGATTCGTCTGTTGAAGCTGAAAAATGTAAGACTGGACGGAAATTACGCGCGTGTAGATGGAAGTCTTGGAGAGTTTGCCGTGCATTTGGGAAGCGGTATGGTTTATAAGCAGGCAACAGGTGCGCTGCATATTATTCCCGTTCATTCGCAGCACCGCGGACGTATCTTCCTGCCGTTCCTCGATGAAGATCCGAAAACAGCAGAGATTTTGTCCAAAATCGTCATGCTGGCAGAGGATACGAAAATCAAGGACCCACAAATTTTGATGCAGTTGCAAAGCTAGAGCAGCTGGATAAAGAAATCCCCTCTGCGTTCGGGAAGGAAAGCATTTTTCCAAGACGTATAGAGGGGATTTTTTATTAGACGAAAGGAGCTTGTAGTTGATGAACGATAAAAATCACGTAAATATACCGAAGGAAGCGATTCAAGCAGTAAAAGTTATAGAGGAGTTACTTGATAGAACGGTAGTCGGAGTATATTTATTTGGCTCTACAGTAATGGGTGGCTTGCGCATTAACAGTGATGTAGATGTTCTGGTGGTTGTGAATCATCGTTTATCTGAAGGGACTCGAAGAAAACTAACAGATCGACTACTGCTTCTATCAGGAAAGATTGGGAATACAGCTTCTGTGCGACCACTTGAAGTCACGGTGATAAGCCATGGGGATGTTGTCCCTTGGCGTTTTCCTCCCAAAAATGAATATATCTATGGTGAGTGGCTGAGGGATGATTTTGAGAAAGGACGAGTTCCGGAACCAGCTTATGATCCTGATTTGGCGATTGTTTTAGCCCAAGTCAGAAAGAATAGCATCTCTCTTTTTGGTCCGCACGCTTCTGATGTACTTGACCCCGTGCCGATGACAGATATTCGCAGAGCGATTACGGAGTCTTTGCCAGGATTGATAGAGGGTACTCATGGTGACGAACGTAACGTGATTTTAACACTTGCTAGAATGTGGTTAACGATGGCGGTTGGTGAAATCGCCCCAAAAGATGTGGCTGCAAAATGGGCTATCCCTCAGTTACCTGATGAGCATGCGGCTTTACTCGACATAGCCAGAAAAGCCTATCGAGGAGAGTGTGTTGATAACTGGGAAGGAAGGGAGCCCGAGGTGACAGCACTCGTCAATCATATGAAAAACGCAATAGAGTCTTATTTTGGTGATCAATAACGTATATAAAAGGAATCCCCTAGATGTGTTTGTCTAGGGGAATGAATTCACTATCTATTGGTATTTCCATCATGGAAACGGATTGCCTGAGAACGTTGGGGGCTTGTCTTGCGGAAAAGACGAAAAATATATCCGCATAAACCACCTATAAAAGCGGGGAGCAGCCAGCCTAAGCCTACATCGTACAAGGGAAGGTACTGCGTGAAGTAATTTTGAATGACAGCGATGTGCACTTCGGCAGCCTTCAGTCCATCAAACAAACTGATGATAAAGGTGAAAAGCAAGCTTCCTTGATATACCTCGGGCCAACCACGAAATGCTTTGTGTAAAAATGTTAAGAATAGCAGTGATATAGCAATGGGGTACATCGTCATTAAGATAGGAACGGAAACCTTGATCAGCTGTGTTAATCCGATATTTGCAACAAGCGTACTGAAAACCGATAAAATAACGGCAAATTTTTTGTAAGAAATAGCGGGAAACAATAAATGGAAGAAGGAAGAGCAAGCTGTTATGAGCCCTACACTTGTGGTCAAACACGCCACGGTAATCATGAAGCCTAATAAAATGGCACCATAGGAACCGAAATAATAATTCGACACTTTCGCTAAAACCTCGGCTCCATTTTCTAAATGGCCCAATTTCTCCACACTGGAAGCACCCATATAAGAAAGAGCCGAATAAAAAAGAACGAGGAGCGTGCCAGCGATCATCGTCGCCTTTACACACGTGGCCAAAATCTGTTTTTTGGTCGTAATTCCTTTTTCTTTGATGGCATTCACGATAATAATCCCGAAAACAAAAGCTACGAGAGCATCCAGAGTTAAATAACCTTCTTGAAAGCCTTTGAAAAATACATGCTGCATATAATCTTCAGATGGGGCTTGGAAAGCTCCAATGGGACGAATCACTGCTGTCAGGACAATAAATCCGATAAAAGTCAATTTGATTGGAGTTAAGATTTTCCCGACCACATTGATGATTTTTACAGGATTGAGAGATAAGAGACATGCAGTGGCAAAAAACACGATGGTGAAAAGAATGAGTGGGATGGAGCCTGTGTCGCCAGATAGGAATGGCTTGACTCCAATCTCAAAAGATACGTTGCCGGACCTAGGGATAGCAAAAAATGGACCGATGGCCAAATAAAGAACAACCGTGAATACGATACCAAATAAAGGGTGAACACGATTAGCTAACGATCGTAAGTCGTCTTTTCCAGAAAAAACAAAAGCAGTGATAGCTAAAAGCGGCAATCCCACGCCCGTAACTAAAAAGCCTGCATTGGCTAGCCATACATTTGTTCCTGCCAACTGACCAAGCATAGGTGGAAAGATCAGATTACCGGCTCCAAAAAACAATGCAAACAGCATGAATCCTATAATTACGACAAAAGAAAACGGCGTTTTCTGTGACATAAAAATCCCCCTATTAGCCTAAACCTCGAAGTCATGAGATTCTGTCTGAACAACGAAACTCATTATAGTTCCTTTATGGAAACATTACAATTTCAGTATGTAGGAGACGGACCCCTTCTAGGAAACAAGCGGATCAAAAGCAAACAACCCCAGAGTCGGCTTTGTACTAGGTTTTTGATGTGACGAATGGTAGTGAGAAAATCAAAAAAGAACCTGGATATATTTACCAGGTTCTTCGATATTGCACATAAAAAGACACAATGATACAATCAGATTACGACTGTTCCTAGTTGCGAAGTCAAAGATGTTGCATCTTACACTTTTATTGTACCATGCTGGTAAAACTCATGTCAAATGTTTTTTCTCAATTTAATGGTTAGGAGAGATGTTGAATGAGTTCCTTGGTTCTCAGTTTTCAGGAAATGGAAAAAACGCAGCTTTCGCTCGTGGGCGGAAAAGGGTTAAATCTGGGGGAGTTATCAAAAATTCAAGGAATACAAGTACCAGAAGGATTTTGTGTTACAACAACGGGATATCAAAAAGTCATCGAACAAAACGAAGCATACCACTCTTTGGTGGAGCGACTAACCACGTTAAAAGTAGAAGATCGAGGTCAAATTGCTGAAATCAGCAGGAAGATTCGGCAAATCATTATGGAAGCAGAAATTCCTTCCGATGTTGCGCGCGCAGTTACTCATTATCTCTCCCGGTTCGGAGAGGAACATGCCTACGCAGTGCGATCTAGTGCGACGGCCGAAGATTTGCCACATGCCTCTTTTGCCGGTCAACAAGACACCTTTTTAAATATCATCGGCAAAGAAGCAATCCTGCAGCATATCAGCAAATGCTGGGCTTCTCTATTTACAGATCGCGCGGTAATCTACCGTATGCAAAATGGATTTGATCACAGACACGTTTATATATCCGTTATCGTGCAAAGGATGGTATTCCCACAGGCTTCAGGGATTTTATTTACCGCTGATCCCATTACCTCTAACCGGAGGCTGCTATCCATCGATGCCAGTTTTGGACTTGGAGAAGCACTGGTTTCTGGTTTGGTATCTCCTGATTGTTATAAAGTTCAGGGAGGAGAAATCGTTGACAAGAGGATAGCAACCAAAAAGTTGGCTATCTATGGCCGAAAAGAAGGCGGAACGAAGACACAGCAGCTCGATCCTGAACAGCAAAAGACGCAAACCCTCACGGAACAACAAATTTTACAACTAGAACGCATCGGAAGACAGGTCGAAGCTTATTTTGGTTGCCCACAAGATATCGAATGGTGTTTGGACCATGATACTTTTTATATTGTCCAGAGTCGTCCAATCACGACGTTATACCCGATCCCTGAAGCAAGTGATCAAGAAAATCACGTTTACATTTCTGTTGGTCACCAACAAATGATGACTGATCCCATAAAACCACTGGGATTGTCTTTTTTCCTGTTAATAACTCCTGCTCCCATGCGCAGGGCTGGTGGAAGGTTGTTTGTTGATGTTACACCTATGCTGGCTTCACCTGACAGCAGAGAAGCGATAGTAAACACGCTCGGGCAATCCGAGCCGCTCATGAAAGATGCATTAATGACTGTAATCGGGCGAGGAAATTTTATAAAACCGTTACCAAATGATAAAAATGCACCGAGTTCCGGTAAAAGCAATAAAGGTATGCTGGTTGCAGGATCTCAAACACAAATCGAAAGCGATCCGACAATCGTTTCTGATTTGATAAAGAAGACTCAAACTTCTATCGAAGAGGTAAAGCATAACATCCTAACGAAATCTGGATCGGATTTGTTTGATTTTATCCTGGAAGATATTCAGCAATTAAAGAAGATTTTATTTGACCCACAAAGCTCGAGTGTAATCATGGCAGCTATGAATGCTTCGTTATGGATCAATGAAAACATGATGAAGTGGTTGGGTGAAAAAAACGTAGCAGATACGCTTTCTCAATCCGTACCAAACAATATTACTTCAGAAATGGGTCTGGCGTTAATGGATGTTGCAGATGTGATTCGTCCTTTTCCAGAAGTAATTGATTATTTACAACACGTAAGAGATGATAACTTCTTGGATGAACTGATCAAGTTTGAGGGTGGACAGGAAACCGTAGACGCTATCCATGCTTATCTGGGTAAATACGGAATGCGATGTGCCGGAGAAATCGATATTTCAAAAACGCGTTGGAGCGAAAAACCAATTACACTTGTCCCGATGATTCTCAGCAATATCAAAAACTTTGAGCCTCATGCTAGCAAACGGAAATTTGAGCAAGGGCGACAGGAAGCTTTGAAAAAGGAACAAGAGCTATTAGATCGATTGAAGCAATTACCGGATGGCGAACAAAAAGCCAAAGAAACAAAACGAATGATCGACCTGATCCGGAATTTCAGCGGCTTTAGGGAATATCCGAAATACGGCATGATTAATCGTTACTTCGTTTATAAGCAGGCATTACTGAAAGAAGCCGAACAACTTGTGCAAGCGGGCGTTATCCATGAAAAAGAAGATGTATACTATCTTACTTTTGACGAGCTTCATGAAGTCGTACGAACAAACGAACTTGATTATCAGATCATCAGCAAACGAAAAGACGATTACAAGTTTTTTGAAAAACTAACTCCCCCACGCGTAATTACGTCTGATGGTGAAATCATTGCAGGTGAGTACAAACGAGAAAATCTGCCTGCTGATGCGATTGTAGGTCTGGCCGTTTCTTCCGGAGTTATAGAGGGACGTGCACGTGTCATCTTAAACATGGAAGATGCTGATCTCGAGGCTGGAGATATCTTAGTTACCTCCTTTACTGACCCTAGCTGGACACCATTGTTTGTATCCATAAAAGGCTTGGTTACTGAGGTTGGTGGACTGATGACCCATGGAGCAGTTATCGCACGTGAATATGGCTTGCCAGCAGTTGTCGGAGTGGAGAATGCTACCAAGCTGATAAAAGATGGGCAACGAATTCGCGTGCATGGTACAGAAGGGTATATCGAAATATTGTAATGATATAATAAAAACGCCACGTTAAAAAAACGAGGCGTTTTTTATGTAGAGATTATTTTACAGCATCCTTCAACTCTTTACCTGGTTTAAAGGCAGGTACTTTGCTCGCAGCGATTTCAATGTCTTCGCCTGTTTGAGGATTTCTACCTTTACGAGCAGCTCGCTCCCGCACTTCAAAATTTCCAAATCCGATGAGCGATACTTTGTCCCCTGCTTTTAATGTCTCAGCAATTGCATCGAGGACAGCATCCACTGCTGATGTAGCATCCTTCTTAGTGAGCTCCGCTTGTTCAGCTACTTTGGCAACTAGGTCAGTCTTATTCATAATAACACCCCTTCCTTGATACTTTCCTATTGTACTTGGAAATGGAAGAGTTGAAAAGTAGTTAGAGAACATTTGTTTCTAAAATATTCAGCTTTTTCTTTTATTGGAACAGTCTAAAACATGATGATCATCAGATAGTCCTATTTAGTTGCCTGTAACAACGTCCCCTTGGACCGGATTCAAATTATTTTCCCATTGCACACGAATGGATTTGCTAGTGAACAAATCACTGCCATCGGAGACTTGGTAATGAAGGTGCGGTTCACTTGAATTGCCCGAGTTACCGCCCAGACCAATTTTATCACCTTTGGCGACGCGATCACCGGTCTTGACGGTAACGGACCCCTCCTTTAAATGAGCCAAATAACTGAATTCCCCGTTTCCATGATCGATGACGACGAGATTGCCAGCGGGTTGAGCTTCGTTCATAACCCCAACTGGTACGTTGTCCTTCACATCGTTTACCGTATGAACGACTGTCCCTGCTTCTGGTGCGAGAATTTCTTGCCCGAACATGTAATAGCTCTCGTTTTTCTTGGAATCACCCTTGTAGGAGTAACCGTCCTTTATCTGAATCAGATCATACGCGTAGCGCTGACTTTGGATCGCGTAATGATAGTTTGCGAAAACATTTTGACCTCCCCAAAAGACAAACCAGTCTCCTTTGAAAGGAGCACGGTAGGTAAGCTTGGTTAAAGCTTTGTCCTGTTCAACAAAGCTCTCAAGCGGATTGAAGCGAAGGCCTGTAATCTCGCCCTTCTCGTTCATCATCGCTACCAGCCCAAACTTACCGTCTTGATCGACCCATGTTTCATAGGTGCTGCCATTTAAGGAGAGCTTTGAATTCGGATTCCATGACTTGACGCTAGTCTGGGAGTTTTTAACGGCATCATGGAATTGTTTCTTTGATAATTCCTTTTTAAAATCAGCGCTTGTCTGATCGTAGATTCGGTCGTATTCCCCCGCAAGCAAAGTTTGCCCGATTTCCTCCGATTTGACTTTCTCCGTACTCGCTCCCGATGTTGTCTGTGATCCTGTAGAAGAAGTAGTGACGCTTGATTGCTCATCGTTATTCCAGCAGCCCGCCAATAGCAATGTGAAGGCACTCATTATGATCCAGGTTTTTTTCATAAGTCGCGATCATCCTTTCCGCAATATACCTTTATCATAAAGAACCAGTCTTATGGCATCTGAAACACGGTCTTACTCTCGTCTTAAATATAGAGAGGAAGAATTAAGACTCCGTTAAGGTTAGTGATGATCCGGAGAGGGAGGAGAATGGTAAAATAAATGGAGACTGTTATACGTAGAGAGGAGAACCTGTCGTGAATGATGCCTCGATCCTTCTCGTGGACGATGAACAAGCGATTCTTCACTTGCTGGAGACCGTACTGCGTAAAGAAGGTTTTCAATACATCGACAAAGTGACATCGTCCGAAGAGGCGCTCATCGCCTGTGAACAAAAAGGCTATGACCTGATTGTTCTCGATGTAACCTTGCCTGTCATGAGCGGAATAGAGGCTTGTCCATTTATCCGTAGGCTAACGGATGCCCCCATTCTTTTTTTGAGTGCGAGGACGACTGACTTTGACAAGCTGACGGGATTTGCGGTAGGCGGAGATGACTATGTCACCAAGCCGTTTAACCCGATGGAGATCGTCGCCCGTATCAAATCCTTGCTCAGGCGTTCACAGAAATCGACCATGCCTTTGCCTACCCCATCCTATGGCATCCTTCATTTTGGCCGTTTTCAGATCAACGAAGCGGCTGCCGAGCTTTATGTGGAGGGGGTGCCTGTCCCGTGCCCTTCGCTTGTCTTTTCGCTGCTGCTATTTTTTTGTAAAAACCCGAATCGGATTTTTTCCAAAAGTGAGCTGTACGAAAGAGTATGGGGTGATCATAGCCTCCGGGACGACAATACGATCATGGTCCATATTCACCGCATTCGCGAGCGTATTGAGCCTGATCCAGCACAGCCCGAGTATTTGGTGAACGTGAGGGGGCTTGGATACAAGCTGGTGAAGAAGGAATACATGCATGAATATTAAAAGCAGGCTTGCCCTGCACCTGATTGCCTGGCTCGTCATCGTTGGACTCATCCTGTCGCTTCTTGCGGGTATAACACTCGTTTGGACTATGAACCAATTGACGCGAATCGAAGCAACACGGCAATTTGAGAGCGCAGGCTTATATCAATTAATTCAAACCATACAAGCAAAAGGAGATTCGCTGCAATTTGATCCTGAGCTGCTCGCTTTAGTTCGTGAAAATGGAGGGTGGCTGCAACGGATTGATGAAAAGGGGCGTGTGACAGACTCATTCTATACTCCCGAGGATGTGCCGCTTCAGTACGGGCCAGGCGAGTTAACCGCGTATTGGCTGGGCAAAACACCCTTTCCTTACCACTTGTATTTGTGGATTCAAGAGAAGAACGGCGTATTGCACACCTTGATCTACGGACTTGAAAACCGTGACGACGAATCTATTCAGCAGCTGATCAATCAGGCAACGGTAAAAGACAAGGAAATTAACCTGACAGAAGAGATGAATCAACAACTAAAAGAAAATAATGCCTGGATGCAGCTTTTGGACGAAAAAGGGACAGAGCTGGCTACATTCAATAAACCGGCTGGCGCCATTACGGATTACTCTGTGCAGGATTTGGCTCTTCGCTCTGTTTACCCGGATCGGTACGCTACGAGATTGATCTCTCATTATGACGAAGAGACCAAGCAGACGTGGCTGCTCAGCTATCCGATGTCGGGAGCAAGACCTGGTACCTCGCCGTGGTTGACACCGGAAATCGAGGTGCTTGCGATTGGCATAGGAATGTTGATGCTGGTCGCTATGCTCGTGTTCGTCATAACTTCTTATTGGTTCGGCCAACGATTAGGAGCGCCGATCGCACACATATTGAAATGGTTACGATTTTTACGGTTGGGAAGGTATGAGGAGCCTACCGATTCGAGTGGTCTTCCACGCAGCAGGGATCACAAGGGCAATCGAAGAAGCAAGTACCGCATCTACCAAGATGTGATCGATTCCATGGAATCCTTATCACAGACCTTGCATCTCAATGAACGGCTGCAGGAGGAAACGGAGCGGATGAGGGAGGAATGGATTGCGGGAGTGTCTCACGATCTGAAAACGCCATTGTCCTCCATAAAAGGCTACGCACATATTTTGGACAACAAAGACTACAATTGGTCTTCTGAAGAAGTGCGATCCTTTGCCAAAATCATTTTGGAAAAATCGTCTTATATGGACGACCTCATCAACGATCTTACCTTGACGTAT
Source organism: Brevibacillus sp. SIMBA_040 (assembly GCF_046535075.1). Lineage (NCBI taxonomy): Bacteria > Bacillati > Bacillota > Bacilli > Caryophanales > Paenibacillaceae > Brevibacillus > Brevibacillus sp. SIMBA_040. Next base: position 107,526 of record NZ_JAWRXI010000001.1, on the reverse strand, counting down.
TTGCTGCGAAACGGTCAGGTGGCTCCATCTGTAGAGCGAGTGGAGTTGAATGTGTATGTAGCCGAAGCGATTGCCGAGGCAGCGAATCATCCGATGTACCCCGAAGAGTGTATCCGTTTTGTTCCGGCTGATTGCCCCGTACATTTACTCGTCTACAAGCCGTGGTTCCAGCGAATCGTGGACAACCTCATCGCCAATGCACTGCTTCACAATGAAAGGGGGACGACCATCACTGTTACGGTACAGGCAGTGAAGCCATCGACTATTATTCTTACGTTTGCGGATAACGGAAAAGGGATGTCCGAGGAAACAACAGCCCGCCTCTTTGAACGGTATTTCCGCGGAACGAATACGGAGATGCGTACAGAAGGATCGGGGCTTGGTATGGCTGTGACTAAAGCGTTAGTCGAGGCACTTGGTGGACAGATCACCGCCAGCAGTTCACTAGGGCAGGGGACGACCATTTCTCTCATATGGGAGGAGGCTCCTTTGCCGAAGCTGCCAAAACTAAACCAATGAAAAACCTTTATCGAGGCTCGATTGTACCAGGCTACGATAAAGGTTTTCTTTACCACAACGTCGAAAAAAGACTGTCACCTGATCGAAAAATGGAAGAGGAGTGTTCCTTGATGTCAAAAAGTGAATTGAATCCCAAGGTCGATGAATTTTTAAGTAAAGCTAAAAGGTGGAAGGAAGAATTTGAAAAGCTGAGAAATATCGTTCTTGACTGTGATCTGACTGAAGAATTCAAATGGATGCATCCTTGTTACACATTTGAGCAAAAGAACATCGTTATCATACATGGATTTAAAGAGTATTGTGCGCTTCTGTTTCACAAGGGTGCCTTGTTAAAGGATGACCATGGAATCCTCATTCAACAAACGGAGAATGTACAGGCGGGGCGCCAGATTCGGTTCACCAATGTTCAGGAAATAGTGGAAATGGAAGCCATCTTGAAAGCCTATATTCATGAAGCAATTGAAGTTGAAAAAGCCGGTATGGAAGTGGATTTTAAGAAGACGACAGAATACACAATTCCGGAAGAGCTGCAAAATAAATTTGATGAAATCCCTGCCTTGAAAACTGCCTTTGAAGCATTGACGCCGGGGCGACAAAGAGCGTACCTTCTTCATTTTTCTGGACCCAAGCAATCCAAAACGCGAGAGTCGAGGATTGAAAAAAGTATGCAGCAAATTCTCAATGGCAAGGGATTAAATGAGTAAGAGCAGCTTACCTGTCGCCTAGATTTTAAATTGCTTGATCAAGTCTTGCAGCTCTTCTGCCATTTGTGACAAGGAGGCAGCAGAGGACGAGATTTCTTCCATCGACGCAAGCTGCTGCTCTGCGGCTGCAGATACATTTTGCGAACCAAAAGCAGAGGCTTCGGCTGTTTTGGCAATGACTTCAATCGATTGGACAACCTGTTCAGCACCAGCGGTCATATGCTGCGTGGAGAGTGTGACCTCTTGAATCTGGCTCTTCACGTTACGCGTACCTGTTAAAATCTCATGGAAGGATTGTCCTGCAAGATTGACAACCTCGATACCTTCGGCTACCTCTGAGGTTGTCGTCTCCATGGCGCGGATAGCAGAGCTGGTGTCGAGCTGGGTAGCGGCAATCAATTCTTTGATTTGCTGTGTTGATTGAGCGGATTGCTCCGCCAAGATGCGAACTTCATTGGCGACTACGGCAAAACCTCTGCCATGCTCCCCGGCTCTGGCTGCCTCGATAGCTGCATTTAGCGCGAGAAGATTCGTCTGTTCTGCAATCGAGGTGATGACCTCGACGATTTTGCTAATGTCTGCAGAGCGCTCGCCAAGTGACTTGATGGAATCCGCGAGTCCGTGTACGGTACTGCTGATCGACTGCATTTGTGCAATAGCGGTTGTAACGGCTTCATTTCCGCTCGTAATGCTTTGCGAGGTAGTTTCGACAGCCAGAGATACCTGCTCAGTGCTTACAGCAATCTGCTGCAAGCGAGCGGACATGTCATTTAGCGTGCGGGAGGTCTCGACGACCGAGCGTGATTGTTCTTCGGTTCCAATCGCGACCTCTTGAATCGTCACCGCGATTTGCTCCGTCGCTTTACTCGTTTGCTCCGAGCTTGCTGTCAATTGCTCGGCAGTGGACGCAACATGCTCCGAGCTTACGCTGACACGCGTGAGAAGCTGGCGCAAATTGTCTGTCATCATGTTCACATTTTCACCGAGCTGACCGATCTCATCGCGGCTTTTCCAGACGATTTTTTCTCCTGTTAAATCACCAGCAGCAACCTTTTTCACGAGGGTAGCCATGGACACCAACGGTTTGGAAATATACCCGGAGGCAAACCAGGTGAGGATAAAGCCGCAAACTAAAAAAATGCTCAAAACGAGAATCAGGTCTTGCAAAACGCTTTCAGCAGGCTTGTTGAAGTCCTCCATGTAGCTGCTTGCGACAATGATCCAGCCCCAGTGCGGGTCTTGCTCAGAGTAAGCGACTTTGGGAAACATCTGATCCGGGATGCCGACCTTTTCCCATTGATAGAGTGTAAATCCTCCACCACTCTTCCCTGCTTTAATTATCTCTTGATTAAAGAAGACACCGTCTGCATCTTTATTTTCCCATTGGTTCTTGCCTTCGCTGTCGGGAGAAGCGAGTATGTTTCCTTTTTCATCCATGACGAACATATAGCCACTTTCGCCATTATCAATGTTTTTGTTTATCGGCCGCGAACCATCAGCTTGCTTGGGGCCGAGAATATGGCTCTTAATTTGCTCCTCTGCTTCTTCCTTCGTTATCCTTCCTTCTGTTACATACTTCTGCAAAGCATCAATCATTTCAATCGTCATGTTTACATTGTTCTTCAACGCGCGTGCACCCAGATCATTTAAGTTTTTGCTGGATGAATAATAGCCTTGAAACCCAACGATCAGACTGGGAAGCACTAATAAGAGTAAGCAAATGATGACCAGCTTTGAGCGCACAGACCGCAGCCTGGTGTACTTGGTTTCTTTCACGATACAACCACCCCTTTATCTCTGTATGTCTACATGTTTCTTTTTATATATCGACAAAAAAAGGACGTAAAAATAGTTTCATCTGAATTATTTAATTACAGAAAGTCTTTTATGGATAAGGGAGAAATGCTCGACACTTCGGGTGCAGTCTGCATAGGGAAAGCCAAGTCTTCGAAGGAAATACATGGTATGATAGGAGGGAAAAGAGTATTTTTCGGATGGAGGCTGACCGATGAAATTCATCGACAATCAAGGAATTACCGATCCGCGCATCAATCTGGCAATCGAAGAGTACGCTCTCAAAAATTTGCCTGATCACGATGATTACTTGCTGTTTTATATTAATGAACCATCCATTATCATAGGAAAAAACCAAAATACGATTGAAGAGATTAATGCCGGCTATGTAGAGGAAAACAACATTCACATCGTTCGCAGACTTTCCGGTGGCGGTGCTGTTTATCACGATCTCGGGAATCTCAACTTCAGCTTTATTACGAATGACGATGGCCAGTCCTTTCACAACTTCCGCAAGTTTACCGAGCCAGTTGTCCAAGCCTTGAAAAAATTAGGCGTAGAGGCAGAGTTGACAGGTCGAAACGACATTCAGGTGGGCGAACGCAAAATTTCCGGTAACGCTCAGTATTCGACCAAGGGTCGCATGTTCAGCCATGGTACACTGCTGTTCAACTCGGAAATGGAAAATGTGGTATCTGCTCTCAAAGTAAACGCAGAAAAAATTCAGTCCAAAGGAATCAAGTCGATTCGGAGCCGGGTTGCCAACATCGCGGAGTTTTTGAAACAAGAGATGACCATTGAGGAATTCCGTTTAGCGATTCTGCACTCCATTTTCGACGGCGGCGAAGTCGAGGAGTACAAGCTCACAGACGAGGATTGGGACAACATTCATGAGCTATCCCGTTCCCGTTATCAAAGCTGGGATTGGAACTACGGAAAATCTCCGAAAAGTAACTACCGTCAGTCCAAACGCTTTGATATTGGCACGGTCGAAGTCCAATTGGATATTGAAAAAGGAAGAATCAAGGAAGCCAAAATTTACGGAGATTTCTTTGGGGTGAGAGATGTAGCCGAGCTGGAGGAGCTGCTGAAAGATACGCCGTATGATCGACCGTCCGTCAGCGCGCTTTTAGCCGATGTAAATATTCAGGAGTTTTTCGGAAATCTGGATCGAGAGTCGTTTGTCACCCTGTTGATTGGATAAATCGGATGGATACTAGTTGGTCCGAATGGAAAGCGAGCGATTGACATCCAATCATTAGCAGTGATACGATATAGAAGTAATTACCAAGTAATCTTATGTGGATTTAGTAATTTGGTAGCCGACCGGATAACTGGAGGCACGGTTTCGTCTTATGATACGACTGTGCCTCTTTTGTTTTTGATAGGCAGTAAAAAATAGACTACAAGCGAAGGGAGATTCATTCCATGGCAAAAATTGTAATTGTTTCAGGGAATCCAACCAAGACGTCCAGACTCGACATCATACTTGGAGTAGTAGAAAAGCAGTTGAAGGACGCAAACGTAGAGATAGAGTGGATTCGCGTGCGCGATTTGCCAGCAGAGGATTTGCTTCATGCGAAATTTGACAGTGAGCCGATCATCCGAGCAAATGCACTCATTGAGCAAGCTGACGGAGTCGTGATCGCTACTCCTGTCTATAAAGCATCGTATACGGGTGTACTCAAAGCCTATTTAGACCTGCTCCCGCAAAAAGGTCTGGAAGGCAAGCTGGTCCTGCCGCTGGCGATCGGGGGAACGATTGCGCACCTATTGGCGCTCGATTACGCGCTGAAGCCGCTACTGACGGCGCTTGGTGTAAGACACATACTCGCCGGTGCATTTGTACAGGATACACAGGTGAAAAAGAACGAGGACGGCACGGGCGAGCTTGACGCCGAAGCAGCCCGGCGCTTGCAGGAATCGACAGAGCAGTTCGTACATGAGCTGCACTGGCATGTTACGAAGAAACAAGGCAATTAGCAAGAGCAGATTGTCAAATAGAGATGTGAAAAAGGATGCGTTGACAGCAGGTACTTGTACTCGCCAGCGCATCCTTTTTCTTTTCTCTTACTTTTTTCGATCAAGAAACAGGAGAACAAAGAGAAAAATACTGAGGGCAAGGAAAAAAACAACATACCCATTTGTCACGAGGGAGGGTAGCTCTGGTTGAGACGGAAAGCTCCCTGTTTTTGCTTGCATCTGACCGATCCAGGAATAGTATGCAATCGCTCTCTCGGCTGTATATATGATTCCGCTCGCAAGGAACATAACGACGGCCAAAATGAGATAGAGGCTTGATTTCATTTTGGGAACACTCCATTTCCAAATGTATACAACAAAGCGTAACATAGATAGGCATACGAAAAAAGCAGCATAATTCCTTGAAGTATGCAGGGAAAGCGCCTGGGTCACTATGGTACTAGGGAAAAAGATGGTCCAGCAAATGTGCTCACTCGGCAGGAAAATGAAGCCAGAAGCGAAATGAGTACAGGAAGCCGTGTGAAAGTACTCGAGAAGAAAGCAGGGAACAGCAAATGTCAGCACCGTACAAAAAAGTATTTTGGGCAGCCGGTTTCGGCTGGATGTTTGATGCGATGGATGTTGCACTTTTATCATTTATTATGGTAGCACTCAGGCAGGAATGGGGATTATCAGGGGAAGAAGTCGGGTTACTCGGGACCGGCAATTTGGTCGGAATGGCGGTAGGTGCGTTTATTGGCGGGTTTTTAGCTGACCGGATTGGACGCAAGCCGATCTTCTTACTAACGCTTTTGCTGTTTGGGGCTGCGAGTCTCGCCAGTGCTTTTGCCACCGGCTTTTTGTCCATGTTACTATTCCGATTCTTGATGGGGCTCGGACTTGGGGCAGAGCTGCCAGTGGCTTCGACGCTGGTCAATGAATTTGCTCCAGCTGAAAAGCGAGGACGTACCGTCGTGCTTCTGGAGAGCTTTTGGGCCGTGGGCTGGATTGCGGCAGCAGTCATTTCCTACTTTATCATTCCAGACTACGGCTGGCGCATTGCCGTGATCATCGGGGCTTTGCCTATCGTGTACGCACTTTTTGCGCGTAAAAGCATTCCAGAGTCACCGATGTTTCAACCAAGAGCAGAGAGGGTTCCGCTGAAAAAGCTATGGACAGCTCATCAAAAGGAAACATTGACTCTGTGGGTAGTTTGGTTTGCGATTACCTTTTCCTACTACGGCATGTTTCTCTGGATGCCATCTGTACTTGTCGACAAAGGCTTTACGATGATTAAAAGCTTTCAGTACGTTTTGATCATGACGTTGGCTCAGTTGCCCGGGTATTTCGCTGCTGCCTACCTCGTGGAAAAGTGGGGAAGGAAAAGTACGCTGGCGACATTTTTATTCATGACCGGGATCATGGCGTATGCATTTGGTCAAAGCAGTGGTACGACTGGTCTTTTGGTCACGGGAGCCTTGCTCTCCTTCTTTAATCTGGGAGCTTGGGGAGCGCTTTACGCCTATACACCTGAGAACTATCCGACACCGCTTCGGGCAACAGGCTCGGGCTTTGCATCAGGAGTTGGGCGCATCGGCAGTATTATCGCACCCTATCTCGTCGGCTATTTCTCTGCCCTTCACTACAGCTACACGTTCATTTTTGGGATGTTTACCGTTGTTCTTATAGCGGGCACCATCGTGCTTTTCGTAATCGGCAAAGAAACAAAAGGGACAGAGGTCGCAAGTGCCAGTTAACGATAAAGACTGATGGTAGCCGAGGCGACGGCAATGATTTTTTCCCGCAGCTCGGCAGGCTCTATCACTTTCATTTGTGCGCCGTAGCCGAGCACAAGCTCACACGCTGATTCAAGCGTATGGAATTCCACCTCAGCTTCGATCCAGTCGTTTTCGCTTGACTGGGTCGAAGCTATTTTTACATAACGTTCAGCTGCGAGACGATCCATGGCCTGCTCACGTACCCAAATGCGAGCAGGGTAGCGGGGGAGAGATGCCTTGAAGTCCTGTGTAGACTGTTCCCAAAAGGAAGCAAGCTCAAAGCTCTCAGGCCTGACAAACGACTCCTCCAGCATCTGTACAGCGATCAAGCGTGAGATGCGGTATGTGCGCAAATCCTCCTCGACTTGTGCGACCAAATACCACACACTCCGCTTGGCCACCAGCCCAAGTGGATGAATCATTCGCTCCACTTCGGTGCCGCTGCGATTGTAGCGAATAAGAAGCTTTCGTTCCTGCCAGACGGCTTCTTGGATCAAAGTCAAATAAGGGAAGGTTTCATCGGATTGGTGCCAGCCAGCGCCGTCAATATGGAGCCGCTCCCGGACGTGATCTGCGCTTTGCTGAACCGTTTTTGGCAAGGCAGATTCCAGCTTCGACAAGGCATCTTCAAAGCTCTCATCCATCCCGAGGTCGCGCAGCAGCGCAGTGGGGGAGGCAAGCAGCAGTGACAGTAGTTCATCTGTTTTCAAGCCAGTCAGATTGCTTCGATAGCCATGGGACAACGACCATCCCCCACCTGCACCTCGCTCGGCATAAACAGGTACTCCCGCCCCGCTCAATGCCTCCATATCGCGATGTATCGTTCGCTCCGATACCTCCAGCTTCTCTGCCAGCTCTTTTGATGTCAGACGTTCATGATTTTGCAAAAGCAGCAAAATAGATAGTAGCCGATCTGCCCGCAATAGACTCACTCCTTATGAAAAAATACCGATCTTTGGTTTTTCTATTTTATCGTACCGAATATGACAGCAGTTGTCATATTTACTTTTGTAGACTGAATTCATAGCTAATAATCAAATGAGAAGGAGGTGTTTTTCATATGAAGTCATTGAAAGGAAAAGTAGCACTGGTTGCGGGCGGTACTCGCGGAGCTGGACGAGGAATTGCGGTAGGACTCGGAGAAGCGGGAGCGACCGTCTACGTAACTGGAAGAAGCACAAGAGGGCAAATGTCCGACATGGCACGTACGGAGACGATTGAGGAAACAGCCGAGCTGGTTACGGCCGCAGGTGGACACGGGATTGCGGTTCGCGTCGATCATACCCAGCCCGAAGAAGTGAAAGCGTTGTTTGAGCGGGTGAAGCTGGAACAGGACGGGCAGTTGGATTTACTAGTCAATGATATTTGGGGTGGAGATGCGTTGATGGAATGGGAGAAGCCATTTTGGGAGCAAGAGCTGGCATCGGGTATATTGATGCAGGAGAGAGCGGTGCATACGCATTTGATTACGAGCCATTACGGCGTGCCGCTTATGCTGGAGAGAAAAAAAGGACTGATCATAGAGATTACCGACGGCATTGATTATCGGTACCGAGGCAACCTCTACTACAGTCTGGCAAAAATCTCGACGATCCATCTTGCGCAGGCGATGGCACAAGAGTTACGTCCGCATGGCATTACAGCTGTTGCTTTGACGCCAGGCTTCCTGCGTTCAGAAGCGATGCTTGATCATTTTGGCGTGACCGAATCCACGTGGAAAGATGCTGCGGAAATCGATCCGCATTTCATCGTTTCCGAAACCCCTTATTATATCGGTCAGGCAGTTGTTGCACTCGCGACAGATCCTGCGATTGCAGACAAGTCAGGAAAGACGCTGAGCACATGGGGGCTTTCTGACGAATACGGCTTTACGGATCGGGATGGAACCAGACCGCACTGGGGGCGATATGCTGAGGAGCAAGGCTTCTATCGCTCGGATGAAGCCTGAGAAACTCCCTTTTTGACAAACCATTTGCGCAGATCGCCATTCAAAATCATATTCGTAACAACACCGGCAATCAGTCCCCAGAAGGCAGCGCCAATTCCGCCGATGGAGATGCCAGAGATTGTGACGAGGAAGGTGACGAGCGCACTTTCCCGGTCTCTCGGCTCCGTCATCGCCTGCGCTAGACTGGAGCTGAGAGAAGCAAACAATGCCAGACCGGCAATGACCGCAATCAGCTCTTTTGGCATCGCGGAGAAAACAGAGGCGATCGTGACACCGAACATCCCGAAGACAAGATAAAAGGCTCCGCAAGCAATTCCTGAAATATACCGTTTGGTGTGATCAGGATGCGCTTCCTTGCCCGTGCAGATTGCAGCGGTAATTGCGGCCAGATTAATGCCGTGTGCGCCAAACGGTGCGAGCAGCAAAGAAGCAAGACCGGTGGTTGCGACAAGCGGACTGGCTGGCGTATCATAGCCGTCTGCTTTTAGCACCCCGATACCAGGAGCATTTTGGGAAGCCATCGTAACGATGCACAGAGGAATACCTAATCCAATAATGGCATCGAGTGAAAAGCTGGGCAACGTAAAAATCGGATTGACCAAGGCGATGTGCACCCCATCCAGATGCAAACGGCCGAGTCCAAAGGCGACGACCAGACCTACCAGAAGCGTCAGCACAACCGCATAGCGCGGAGACCAGCGCTTGGCAAACAAATAGCAAAAAATCATCGGCAATGCAAGGGCGGGGAGATGCTGCATCGAGACGAACACCTCGACTCCAAAAGAAAGCAAAATACCTGCCAGCATGGCGGTTGTAATCGATTGGGGCACGTATTTCATAAGCGTAGAAAAGAGTCCGGAAACCCCTAGCACCGTTATGACAACCGCAGAAAAAATATAGGCGCCAATCGCATCTGCGTATGGATAGACGGTCAGACTGGAGACGAGCAGCACAGCGCCTGGTGTAGACCAAGCTGTGATGACAGGCGTTTTGAACCAAATGCTTAAAATGATGGCAGTCAGCCCGCTCCCGATCGAAATCGCCCAAATCCAGGAGGAGAGTAGGCCATCGCTGAGTCCAGCTCCTTTGGCTGCCTGGAATACGATCAGCAATGGACCGGCGTAGGAAACCATGGTAGCAATGAGTCCGACGATAATAGCTGAAACAGATACATCAGCTGGAATGCTTTTTAATGAAGAGATCGACCAATGATGTTTTTGTGAAGACACAATGCGTAAAGCCTCCTACCTGGGGGCAGCAGCGTTAGCCTCCCCCTTTTTCGTTTAAAATGTAGCGGATGGTTCGTTTCGTGATGTTCAGCTTTTTGCTAAGTAGCTGTCTGTCGCCCTTTGTCTCGGTCAAGCCCTGCTCGATAATCGATCGTCCGATTTCGCCTTCGAGCATTTTGATGCGCTTGATCAAATGCTCAAAGTCAAAACCTTCAATCGATTTCACGTTGCGTGTAATCGACTCCACAAACCGCGCACACTCCTGATCGATGGCGTTCTCCACACCACAATAAGAAGTAGAGGGGCTTGTTTGTCGTTTTCCTTTTTCGCGAATGGTTGCTGGCAAATGCTCCGAGTGCAGCACTTGGCATTCGTGCAGGGCGAGAGTCTGATTAAGCACGTTGATGAGCTGGCGAACATTACCCGGCCAATGGTAAGACTGGAGCAGCTTCATCGCCTCTGAAGTAATTTCGCATGGCGTACCACTGCGTTTTTCCAAATAAAAATGGGCGATCGCAGGGATATCCATGGCACGCTCACGCAACGGAGGAATGGACAGCTTGATTCCTTCCAGGCGGTACAACAAATCACTGCGAAAACGATTCATTTCCACCTCGTGCTCAAGATCACGGTTGGTGGCAGAAATAAAACGGATATTACTCTGTCCGACCTGCTCACCGCCAACTCGCATGAATTCTCCCGTTTCCAGCGTACGCAGCAGCTTGACCTGAATCGTATGGGGTGCTTCGCCAATTTCGTCGAGAAACAGCGTGCCGTTGTGGGCCAGCTCGAATAAGCCTTTGCGTGCCTTGAACGCTCCGGTGAAGGCTCCTTTTTCGTAGCCGAACAGCTCACTCTCCAAAAGAGATTCAGGGACTGCTCCGCAGTTAAATGCGACAAAAGGCTGCTGCGAGCGGTTGCTTGCCCCGTGCAAAAACCGCGCCATCAACTCCTTGCCTGTTCCTGTTTCGCCCTCCACGAGTACGTGTATTGCCTTTTTTGCTAATTTTTTGGCGATTGCGGTTACTTTGGCCATCGGACTCTCTGGTGAATACACAATACCATATTGTGCAGCTTCTTGGGATAGTTCATCTGCTTGCTGGAAAGAAGACTCCAGTACAGCGTCGATGACCTGCTCCAAGCTGTCGAGATCGTCAAAAGGCTTTTCCAAATAGTCCCTGGCTCCCGATTGCATCGCCGTTACCGCTGATTTGATCGTGCTGTAGCCCGTCATGATTAGCACCTCGCAGGAAGGAAACACTGCTTTGATTCGCTTGAGAAGCTCAAGCCCGTTTGAATCGGGCAATTTTAGATCGACCAGTGCGGCATGAAAGGGCTCACGCTGATTTTGCAATAGGTGCTCCACGTCCTTGCCTGAATTGGCTACGATGACGTCGCAGTTTTTTTGTCGTAGGAAATAGGTGAAAAAAGTGGTGACCTCTGTTTCGTCATCAACGATCAACATCCGTTTCTTTTCCATGGATACCCTCCTCCTCTGCTAATTGTGGCAAAAGCAGCGTAAACAGGCTGTAGGTCCCCTCAACACTTTCGGCAAACAGCTTACCTCCGTGTGCTTCCGCGATTCCCAGACTGACGGAGAGCCCAAGTCCCGTTCCTTTTGTCTGGTCCTTGGTGGAATAAAATGGCTGGAATATTTGCTGGAGCAGCTCGGGCGCAATCCCTGAGCCATTATCGTGCACAGACAGTCCCACATAAAGACGTCCCTCTTCCTCCAGCTGGAAAGAGCGGATCGTGATTTGCGGGTCCTCCTTTTCGGCGAGAGCATCTCTGGCATTGAGCAGCAGATTGATCACAATCTGCTCGATTTGATGACGGCTCCCGTGAAAGAGCAGGGGAGGATGTGCCATTTCCCGATTGACGGTCAGACCAGATACAGACAGCTGGTAGCCGATCAGACCAAGCACATCCTCAACCACCTCGTCAATGGAAATGGTAGCGAATAAGTACTCTTCTTGTCTGGAAAAGGTAAGCAAGTTCTGGATGATCTTTTTGCAGCGGACCCCGCACTGGTAGATGTCCTTCATCAAGGGAGCGGAGGGAGTAGCAGTCATTTCGCGCATGAGCAATTGCGCATTGCCCAAAATCGCGGTTAACGGACTGTTCAGCTCGTGGGCGATTCCGGCCGCCATTTCGCCAATGGCCGCCATCTTGGCTGACTGAATGAGCTGGGCCTCGATCTTGATCTTTTCACTCACATCCTGAAACAGCAGGCTGTTCTCCACAGCTACACCTACATGGCTGGCAATGAGCTGGAACAAATCGGTCTCATCCCGATTTGTTTGCCGCTCCTCCCGATGGAATAGAGTCAAAAAGCCGAACGTCTGGTTCAGCTGGCTGCGCAGCGGAACGGAGGTGGCATAGTGCTCTGGTAGCACTTCCCGCAGATCGAGATGGTACTGCTCAATCAGGAGAGGGGCTTCTCCCAGCACGGATTTGGTCAAGGTATGGCATTGCCAGCTATCTCCCGTCCATTTGGCTAAATACGAGGACAGGATGCCGCCTTTGACGATGGTTAGGGCGAAGTGCTCAAACAACAAAATTTGGGAGAGCTGTGTTGCAATATAAATACTGGTTTGCGGCCAGGTCGCATTGATTTGGATTTGCGTCAGCTGATTGATGACGGCAAGCTGCTTGTTTTTCTTTTTCATCTCCTCGACGAGGTAGATCAGCTCGCTGTAGTAGCTTTTTCGGGAGGATTGGATACCCGTCAGCTTTTCCAGAAGCTCCTGTTTGTTTTGCATGATTGACCTCCTCTAAAGAACAACTCCTACAGGGCTTGGCGGAAGAGAGCGGCGACGTCCTGCACACTCATATCGCGCGGATTGGTTGCCATGCACACATCATTTAATGCATGAGCACTTAGCAAATCAATCTGCTCGGGATGGAGTCCTATGGCGGACAGTGATTCGGGAACACCCAGATCTCTCGCCAGATCCTTTACAGCCTTGAGCGTCAGGCGTGATGCGTCGTGTGCGCTCAGCCCTGATGTATTCTCGCCCAGACATTCAGCGATTTGCCGATATTTTTCGGGAGCTGCGATGTAGTTGTATTCAAGTACATAAGGAAGCAGGATGGCGTTGACCTCTCCGTGCGGGGCATCGAGGAAACCGCCAAGCTGGTGGGACATGGCGTGTACGGCACCGAGAATCGCATTGGAAAAGGCGATGCCAGCCTGAAGACTAGCCATTGCCATCTCGTGCTTCGCTTCGGCGTTATATTGACTGGCCACAGAGGGACGCAGATGCTTGGCAATAAGCCGCATGGCTTGAAGCGAGTGTACCTCCGTCAGCGGTGTCGCAGCAAGCGAAATATATGATTCAATAGCATGTGTCAGGACATCCATGCCAGTATTGGCTGTAAGCTCTTTATCTTTTGTCATGAGTGTTTGCGGATCGATGATGGCGATATCAGGAATGAGCGACTTGGAGATGATGGCCATTTTTACTTTGCGGGCGCTGTCTACAATGATCGAAAACTGCGAGACCTCGGAGCCGGAGCCAGCGGTGGTCGGCACCATCACCATAGGGGGAAGCGGATGCATGATGTTGTCGACGCCTTCGTACTGCACGATGCTTCCTTTATTCGTCGCGAGGAGAGCGATCGCTTTGGCAGCATCGATCGAGCTGCCTCCGCCAACACCGAGAATTGCGTTGCATTCCTGAGCACGATATTCTGCAATCCCTGCGTGAATCTCGTAGTCTTTTGGATTTGCGGTTACGTTTGTCCAGAGATGATACTCCAGGTTTTGCTGCTTCAAATAGGAAATGATACGTTCTGTCCAGCCAGCGTTTACGACGCCGAGATCACTGACGAAAAAGACGCGGGTCGCTCCCAATCTGCGCAGACTTTCCCCGATTTGGGTAATAGACTGGTTTCCAAAAATGATTTCCGGTGTCATGAATTTGGATATTTGCATGCTTCTTCCCCCTTTTTCCGCTATTAAAGTAATACCGCAGAGTAGAGGAATTTCCCTTTTTCAGCCAAAAGGTCGGCAAGTGGGCCGTTTTTTTGGCTCATCAAGCCGAAAGTTTGACCAGGTGGGGACCTGCTTTGTGGAGAATGCCTTGCTAAATAAAGCGCTTACAGTTGGCACGCTGCTTGCTACTAGAAAGAGACAGATTGCCTATCCATGAGTGAAAAGAGGGGGAAAGAGTAAAATGAAAGCAGCGATTGTAAACGAGTTCCATCAAAAGCTGGAGGTAAAGGAAGTAGCCGTTCCTGAGGTCGGACACGGTGAGGTTCTCGTGAAAATTAAAACTTGCGGTGTCTGCCATACGGATCTGCATGCAGCACATGGGGATTGGCCGGTGAAGCCAAAGCTCCCGCTCATTCCAGGTCATGAAGGTGTAGGTGTGGTTGAAAAGCTCGGGGAAGGCGTAACGTCCCTGAAGCTGGGCGACCGCGTAGGGATTCCATGGCTGTTCTCGGCATGCGGAGAGTGTGACTATTGCTTGACTGGCTGGGAAACGCTGTGCAAGCAGCAGCTGAACGGCGGATACTCCGCAGATGGTGCTTATGCGGAATACTGCGTGGCTCCGGCAGCATATGTGGCACGAATTCCAGATGAGCTGGGGGATGTGGAAGCGGCTCCGATCCTTTGCGCAGGGGTAACTACTTACAAGGCATTGAAGGTAGCGAATGTAAAGCCGGGAGAATGGGTAGCGATCTATGGAATCGGAGGCTTGGGTCACGTAGCGCTGCAATATGCCAAGGCAATGGGCTACAACGTAGTAGCTGTCGACATCCACCAGGAAAAACTGGAGCTGGCAAAAGAGCTGGGTGCAGACGTAACGATCAATGGCAGTGAGGTAGACCCGGTACAAGCGATCGAAGAGCAGGTTGGCGGTGTGCATGGGGCGATTAGCGTTGCTGTGACCAAAAAAGCGTTCGAACAGGCGTACAAGTCGGTGAGACGCGGCGGTTCGCTCGTCGTCGTTGGACTGCCAAATGCCGAGCTGCCGATCCCGATTTTTGATACCGTATTGAACGGCGTAACGGTAAAAGGCTCCATCGTGGGTACACGCAAGGACATGCAGGAAGCATTGGATTTTGCAGCACGTGGCAAAGTGCGTGCGATCATCGAGACACAGCCACTGGATCAAATTAACGAGGTATTGGAGCGTTTGGAAAAAGGTCAAATCAACGGTCGTGTCGTTTTGACCATGGAATAGTAGATGTTTGGGTAGCACGAGGCTGTCGAGCAAATCGGCAGCTTTTTTACTTTCACACAGGTCTTGTTCTATGAAAATAAACGAATCGCTAGAACAATCAAACTTTTTTATGGCGTTTTCTCGCAATCTTGCCTATAATGCTCCGTAAGTGAAAAACACTGCATGGAAAGGAAGGGAAAAGACATGTTGATTCGCTTAGCCGTCATCACTCCAGAGGATTTTGCGCCGCTGATTACGGAGTGTGCAGAGGAGTTTACCAATATCCTGTATACAACTTATTACTACGGTAACCCGATGGAATGCGATCAACTGATGGAGCAGATCCAGGATTGCGATGTTTTGCTGTTTGCAGGACCGCTGCCGTATTATTTTTTTGCCAATCGCGCCACGAGTCAAAAGAAGATTCCGGCTGTCTATATTCCATCTGATGAGTACACGCTCACGTTAAACCTTGGGCATATTTTGTTAAACAGAGAGGAAGGACTGAAATCTCTCTCTGTAGATATCCCGAAGCTAGCGTATTTGCAGCAGGCAGTGGATGAATGGCAATTAGACGCTACAGGCTGGTCCGTGAGGGACTATAGCCAAATCATAGATGGCGTAGGAACAAAATTTGACCCAGATGAGCTGATTTCGTTTCACCGGGAAAATTATGAAAGCGGTCGCAGCAATCTCGTCTTGACGAGTGTGGATTATGTTTATGTGCAGCTGCGTGACGCCGGGATTCCGTGTGTCAATCTGATTGTGCCAAAGAAAAGCATTAGAGAAACAGTGGCGAAGGCTGCACATCTCGGTCAGCTCATGATTAGTGAAAATGCACAAATTGCGGTCGGGCTGGCAGCGATTAATCAAGTCGCCGGTGACACTGGAACCGGTATAAAACCAGATGCAGGAATCATGCTTCAGCAAATGCTGTTAGAGCTGGGCAAGGAAACGGATGCGTCCATTCAGCAATTGGGACTGGACCAGTTTATTATTTATGGGACAAGAGGCAGTATCGAACAAATGACGAGCGACTTTACCCACATGCCTGCGATGGGCAATATGGAGCAATTATTCAATGTTACGATCAGCATGGGATTCGGATTCGGCTTGACGGCAAAAGAGGCAGAGGCAAACGCACGGATCGGATTGTTTCATGCGCGTAAACAGCCTGCAAGCAGTGCTTTTTTGGTGACCAATGTAAAAGAAGTAATTGGGCCACTGGATGCTAACTCACGAGCGTTCCATCTGAAAAGCGACAATCGCGACATTTTGCATGTAGCCGACCAGACAGGACTTAGTGTCGCTACCATAACGAAGCTATCTTCGTTTATTAATCTGCGTCGAGATAATCGATTTACCGCGACTGATCTGGCAGAATACTTGCAGTTCAGCAGAAGAAGTGCAGAGCGTATGCTTAAAAAGCTGATGGAAAAAGGCTTTGTCGAGACGGTAGGGGAGGAGCAGCCTTATCAGCAGGGCAGGCCTCGTGCAGTTTATCGCATCAATTTTTAGAAAATTCTCTTGACTAAAACTCTGAATCTTTGTATATTTATTCACAATTAACGACACCATAACGACAATTGTCGTTAATGGAAAAAAATGGAGGGTTTGCCATGGCTTCTAGAGTGCCTCACGTTTTTGTCATTTTATTTTCTGTCATTTTATTGGCAGCACTGGCGACGTATGTTGTTACTCCAGGAGAGTACGATCGGGTCGAGGACGCGAGTGGGCGGATGATCGCTGTAGAAGGCAGCTACCATGCGGTAGAGCCGCAACGGGCAGGATTCATGGATGTATTTCAATCCATTTATACGGGAATGAACAAGGCCTCTGACATTATCTTCTATATTTTTATCGTAGGTGGTTCCTTTGGGATTTTGCGTTCGACTAATGTAATTGAGGGTGCGGTCGGAAGTATTTCCAAAAAAATGGCCGGTCGGGAAAAGCTGATTATTCCGGTTCTGATGGTATTTTTCTCTCTGGCAGGGGCCATGCTCGGTTTAGCTGAAGAAACGATACCGTACATTACAATTCTCGTTCCGCTTATGCTGCGACTCGGATTTGACTCTATTACTGGGGCAGCAGTTGTCCTTTTGGGGACTTCGGCAGGCTTTACTGCTGCATTTATGAATCCGTTTACCGTTGGGGTAGCCCAGGGGATTGCGCAAATCCCGGTATTTTCCGGAATGGGCTTTCGGATTGTTGTCTGGGCAGTATTCATTACAGTCAGTACTTGGTTTGTGATGCGCTATGCAGACAAGGTGAAAAAAGATCCAACGAAAAGTCCAACTTATGAAGCGGATTTGTTAGTGAAGGAAAAGCAGGCACCGATTGAACAACTGGCAACACTGACTGGACGGCAAAAGCTCGTTTTGGGCATTTTGCTCACTACGCTGGTTGTGTTAGCCATCGGGGTATCCAAGTTTGGGTGGTACCTGACGGAAATCGCAGGCTTGTTTCTGTTGATGGGAATCGTCATGGGGGTTATTGCCAAGCTATCCTTTAACGAGATTGCAGAGGCATTTATCGATGGCTGCCGCTCACTTGTCATGGGGGCATTAGTGGTTGGGGTGGCACGTGCGATTCTCGTGATTTTGCAGGATGGATTGATCATGGATACCATTTTGTACGGGTTGGCTAACGCGGTAGGCTCGCTCCCTAGTGGCTTTACAGCAATCGGGATGTACGTCGTTCAGTGTCTGATCAATTACATCATTCCTTCTGGTAGTGGACAAGCTGCAGTAACGATGCCAATCATGGCTCCATTGGGAGATTTGGTTGGGGTTACACGTCAGACAGCAGTCCTCGCTTTCCAATTGGGTGACGGGATATCAAACATTTTTACGCCGACTTCAGGGTACTTCATGGCGGGACTTGCTTTGGCAGGGATATCTTGGATAAAGTGGGCGAAATGGATTTTGCCGCTCATCATTACGCATTATGTACTCGGAGCAATCTTTGTTACGATCGCGCATATGATCGGCTATCAATAAACAACAAGGGGATAGAGTAGTGAAAATTACGTCAGTAACCGTAACGGGGATCAAGCTTCCGCTCATTCGTCCATTCATCGTCGCTTATGAAACCTACTACGATATGCCAACTCTATTGATCAAAATCGAAACGGATGCTGGTATTACAGGGTACGGGGAAGCCACACCGGATCAGCATGTGACCGGGGAAACGTGGGAGAGCACGTACAGTATGCTCGTCCATCATCTGGCGCCGAGCGTGATCGGAGAAAACCCTTTTCATATCGAACGAATTCACGAAAAAATGGCGGAGCTGGTGTACGGTTCACCCTCTGCGAAAGCTGGAATTGACATCGCTTGCTATGACATCATGGGCAAGGTAACGGGGCAGCCAGTTTATAATCTGATCGGCGGTCGCTACTATGAAGAGCTTTCTGTGCCGTATGTAGTGAGCATACTGGAGCCAGAGGTCATGGCCAAAGAGGCAGCAAATGCGCTCACACAAGGCTACAGCACAATTAAAATCAAGGTCGGCACCGATCCGATCATCGATGTGGAGCGTATCCGAGCCGTGCGAAAAGCGATTGGCGATTCGGTCCAATTGCGGGTCGATGCAAACCAGGGCTGGCGCAATCGCGCTACGAGCATGTGGGTACTTGATCAGGTGAAGGATTGCAACATCGACTGGATTGAGCAGCCTGTCGTCGCGGATGACATTACCGCGCTTGCGGAGATACGGCGTCAAACAACGATTCCGGTAATGATCGATGAAGGCGTGCATGGTGATCGCGAAATTCGGGAAACCATTGTCAAGCAGGCTGCTGACAAGCTGAACATCAAGCTGATGAAATGCGGCGGGATTTACCCAGCGACAAGACTGGTAGCACAAGCCGAAATGGCTGGCATGCAGTGTCAAGTAGGGTCAATGGTAGAATCGGCAATCGCATCAGCGGCTGGTGCACATCTATGCACTGCCAAAAAGGCGATCATCTCCAATGAACTCGTTGGACCGTTGATGTTCTCCCGTGATGTAGCGGTCATGCCGTTTGAAGAAAAGGTCATCAAGCTGACAGAGCGTCCTGGACTTGGTTTGGAAGTAGATGAACAGGTAGTCGCAGAGCTTGCGCAGATGTCGACGGTGATTGTATAGGAAACGAAATAACAGAAAAGGTAAAGCGTCGATTGTGGACGCTTTACCTTTTTTTGGCAAAAGATTCATTTGTAGTACTCGTTTAATAGATGCTTGAGCACCTCGTTGCTTCCAGCAATTCCTGTTTCCTGAAAATCTGGGCCGCATTTGCTAGTGGTGACCTGCAGGCTGGTGTAGCTAATATTGATTTCATCAGGCATGCCTATGTTTGTGGAGTAACCTCCCGTGCCATTGATCCGCAAACAATCGCTTGGAATTTGCGTGCGCTGTCCGTTTTTATCGACGTAGTAATACTTGTCAGTCACCAAGCCGTAATCCATGTCGGGCGTAGAAGTAGCGAAGTAGCCCTTGTCATTGATGATATGCAGGTCAAAATCGCCTTCCTTTGTCAGTGGCGGGGCGTTTTTTACATTGTAGTAGGCATAGACAGTCCCTTCGTAGCCTTCCGGAATGAGATAGATGTCATTCGTCGGGCCTTGCTGCGTGCATCCACTGACAACTAGTAAAACAGCTGATAATAGTAGAAGGGTTACTACTCCAATTGATCGTTGTTTTCCTTTCAGCATTCTTCGTTTCTCCTCATCTACTAATTCGTAATAAAATTCAAATCAAAGTTAAACGAAGTCTTGTTCACTTGTGTGACTTGCTTTGTATTCTCATCATACTCCATAATCACGACTCTTGTTTCAGCGTCATCTCGCTTCTCTACGATAGCAAAGCGATTTTTATCTATCTGTGTCACAGAAGAATTCGAGAGTACCGGAATCGTAGGAAACGATGGCATATTGAACGAGGGAGTATTGAGGCTTGCTGCTGGTTTGTTGGCAATAAAGAATAAACAGAGAAGAATACCAGCAAGTAGAATCGTTTGAATCTTTTCTTTCCATTTCATGTTATTACCAGCCTTTCTGTAGCATTGTCTCTGATGGTAACACAAAAAGGATGCGGGAAAAACAGCTGAAACTGACGACAAAAAACGCGGGCTCCCGCGTTTTTCTTATGCAACCACGTTTCTAACAAATCAAGACTTAAGCAACCGAGTGCGTAGGCTCTGCATCGCTTTTTACAGCCCTTCTTGTAAAAGCACTTACCGTTAGCGTCACAATCACATTGATTGTAAAAGCGATAATCCCGATATCAAAATCCTTGAAGGCTTGCGGTATCGCTGGAAAAAGATTGGCCATAGAGGCATTGCTCAGTGTCGTATACAGGACGGCAGCAAGACCCGCGATAATTCCGCTGAATGCACCTTGAACCGTGACCGGATTTTTCTTCCACAGGCTGAAAAAGAGAGCAGGGAAGAGCTGCGTCACCAGGCTGTAGCCCATAATCAACAGCGTGACGATCGTATTTCCGCCATTAAAGGTAAAGTAGAGGGCAGCGATTGCGACGACCGGAACCAGATAACGGGTCAAGCGGACAAGACTGACATCTGTCGTTTCCGGCTTCCATATTTTATAGACGTTTTTGGACAAGATCGTTGCCGCTACATTGAGCATCATCGAGCTAGGGACGAGAGCGGCGAGGATACCGGCAGCACCGATCACACCGACAAACCACGGATCAAAAGTAGCCTTGGAGAGCTTGAACAGGGCCAAATCAGTATCAGAGCCTTTGAGGCCTGGCACCTGGAAGATCGCGGCAAAGCCGATGAAGATAACGAAGACGAGCACGATTTGATACATAGGCATCAGAATCGCATTGCGGCGCAGCGCCTTGCCGCTTTTGGCAGCGTAGGCGGCACTAAACGTATGCGGCCACATATAGGACCCGAGCGACCACAAAATGAGGGTAGACACAAACCAGTACGTCGAGAGACCGCTTTCAGGAAGAACCAGAAAACCAGGATTCGCTTGATCAATAGACTTGAACATCTCCACGAAACCGCCGTGATAGTGTAGCGGCAAATAAAAGCCCATGAAGATGACGACACCGAGAATCAGAAAATCCTTGAGCACAGCAGTCCAGGCGGCGCCGTGAATTCCGGAGAGCATGACGTAGACGGTGACCGTAAGCACACCGATCCAGATCGCAGCAGAGGGAGAGATTGTCCCGTACGAAGCCTCAGATACGATGATTCCCAGCCCTTTCAGCTGAAGGACGAGATAAGGAATCATGGAGATGACCCCGACAATCGCTACCAAAACGCCTAAAGCGGTACTGTTGTATTTGCTTGCAAAAAAGTCAGATTGAGAGAGCAGATTTTTCTCTTTGGCATACTTCCAGATGGGAGGCAGCAGCCAATAGGACAAGACGAAGTACGCAGCATTGAAGATGTAGAAGGCAGGCGCACCGGCCGCATACGTGAAACCGCTTGCACCAAGAAAGGTAAAAGTAGTAAACGCCTCACCAGCCATTAAGAGAAAGACGAGCATGGAGCCTAGACCACGGTTTCCTACAGACCATTGCTCCAGTGTCATTTCCTTTCCTTTTCGAGCGCGGAGAGCCAAATAAATCGATAGGGCCATAAATGCGGTAATGATGAGCAGAGCAGAATTCATTCGTCATCGCCTCCTTGGTTGGCAGGGTCGAGCTTGTAAACAATCCACATGAAAACCGAAGTTAAAACAAGCCAAAGCACCATCCAGAACAGGATGAACGGCATACCGAGAACATACGGCTCGACCTTGTTGATGACGAGAAGGGAAAAGAAGACGGGAATGATGCTGAGCAGATACAGCCATTTTTTCATGAAAAGCCCTCCTTATGTTTCAAACTGCTGTATCAATTCAAGAAATAAGCGGATGGCGGTCGGGATTGCCTCTTCATCGATATCAAATTGGGGGTGATGATGTGGATACATGCTTTTTTTTCCCCCCATGCCGACGAAAAGATAGACGCCAGGCTTTTTCTCCAAGTAATAAGAGAAGTCTTCGGAGCCCATCATCGGCCCGATCGGTAAAAGCATATCTGGACCAAAGCTCTCCGTGATGACCTGACTTGCGTACCTGGCGAGCTTTTTGTCGTTGATGACAGGCGGGGCACCCCAGCCGAATTCTACTGATCCCTTGGCCAAATAGCCGGCACAGATTCCTTCTACCATACGGGTCATCTCAGCGACGATCATGGCTCTTGTTTCATGGGACAAAGTCCGGATCGTACCGCCAATCGTTGCTTCATGAGGGATGACATTGTAGGCTATGCCTGCCTCCATTTTGCCCACAGAGATTACAGCTGGCTCAAGAGGATCAAGTCGTCTGCTCACGATCGATTGAAGGGCAAAAATGATATGGCTCGCAATATAGGTGGGATCTACCGTTTCGTGTGGCATGGAGCCATGGCCGCCCTTCCCTTCAATCCGGATCGTAAAATCATCAGCGGCGGACATGGTAGCGCCTTCACAAACGCCGATCTTTCCGAGTGGAAGGGTTTGCATAAGATGTAACCCGAAAACGACATCTGCTTTGTCGACAGCTCCTTGCTGGACGAGTGCTTGAGCGCCGCTCGGCAATGCTTCCTCTGATGACTGAAAAAGAAAGAGGATGTTATGCTTGCATAAGTGGCGATGCTCGGAAAGCCATTTGGCAACAGCGAGAAGAACCGCAGTATGTCCATCATGGCCGCACATATGGGCAACGCCAGGGATCTTGGACTGATAGCTTTTTTCTCCTTGTTCCATGATGGGGAGGGCATCTATATCGGCACGCAGCGCGATCGTTTTAGCCCCACTCGTCCCTTTTAAATAACCGACAATGTTTGGCGGCTGGTAGTCCAGTACGTCGATGTGGAGTTCCTCGAGGCAGCGTCTGATGTACGCGCACGTTTCGAATTCCTGACCGGATAATTCCGGATATTGGTGCAGATGACGACGGTGGGCAATGGCCCAATTCGTTAAATCCTGTGATACAATCGTTTGCATAGTTAAGCCTCCTGTGCTGAAGAAAACCAAATGGAATATTTTGACAAGTAATATTATTTTCACTTTTCTGTCCTTGATGTGCTTTAGTGTAAACAGTAGAGGTAACTTGAGGTCAATAGACGATTCACGTGCTTTTTTTCAAAAACATAGAGTTAGCTCCAGTTTTTTGAGTGAGATGACAGATGGAGGATACCCGCATGAAAATAGGAGCGTTTGCGAAGCAGTTTGATGTCTCGATTGATACCGTTCGTTACTATATTGATTTGGGGCTCCTCGTGCCGGTGAAACAAAAGACGCAATATGAAATGAACCAGACATGCATAGAGGATATGACCTTCATTACAGAGCTGAAGAAGCTGCATTTTTCCTTGCAAGAAATTCACAAAATTCTGTCCTACAAGCGAATCACTCATTTTCGCGAAGAAAACGACATTCATTATTTTGTAAACCTGCTGACAGAGAAAAAAGCCAAGCTGGCGGAAGAGCTAAATCAGATCGCCCAAACGATCCAGCAAATTGACCAGCTCATCGAAGAAACCTCGAAATCACAGGTGCAGGAAGCTGTAAAAGGGATGCCGCTGTCGTTTGTGTCGTATTTATACTGTCCGAGCTGCCGTGTGCCGCTCAAGATGACGGATGCTTCCATTCAACAGACCAGTGTGTACGATGGAGTGCTCGCATGTTCTTGCGGCTATCAGGCAGAGCTATTCGAAGGCATTTTGATTACGGACAACGTCACTACCTCTCCTTACCACTCTTGCATTTATGATGAGGAGATCATCAAAGAATGGAGTCCGAATTTTATCAGCTTGACCGAAAAAAGCTGTCTGGCTATGTACAAAGAACTGTCCAGGCACGATTTGAAACACAAGCTGATTGTGGAAACGAATGTGGATATTTTCGTTTCCATGACCAAGTATTTGCCGCTGCTCGGTGAGGAAATAAACTATGTTTTTTCCGGGCATTCATTAGAAATGATGAAACGGCTGAAAAAACGGGTCGAGTATTCCTGTCCGAATGCGACTGTTCTGTATATCGTCAACAGCGATCTGCAGTTGCCGCTTCGTCCGCAATCTATTGATTATTTCATAGACAGCTTTTCCTTCAATCAATTTTCACTCTTGAACAAAAGACTGCCGTGCGAGATTCTCGCGCCATACCTGTATGAA
Source organism: Brevibacillus sp. SIMBA_040 (assembly GCF_046535075.1). Lineage (NCBI taxonomy): Bacteria > Bacillati > Bacillota > Bacilli > Caryophanales > Paenibacillaceae > Brevibacillus > Brevibacillus sp. SIMBA_040. The sequence continues at coordinate 83,265 of NZ_JAWRXI010000001.1, read as the reverse complement.
GATTCCAAGATTTTGGGAACGTATATGTTCTTTGCACCCGCCTCCAAGTCGTTGAAAAAGATTAAAGAGATGTATCCTGATCCTCATCCGAAAGCTTACGCGCTAGGTTATTTGGAGGAAAATATGGATGGCCTGGATGCCAAGCGTTTTCAAAAAGAACATGTTGGGCAAACCGATAACCCTGGCAGCTATTTCATCTATCATGTAGAGCAGGAAATGGCTCATTTGTACGCTTACCAATACGCCTACAAAGAGCGAGGCTGAAGGATACAGAGCAAACCATAAAGGAGAAAAAGTGTTCACGTCCCGGACAGTAAATGTTTGCGAACTGTCTTCGTACAAGAAAAAATAGACACCTCGTTCCTTGCCAAAGCCATAGATAACAAGGGGTCTGTTGGCTGGTATCCGAATTGCATCATGAAATCGTGGTCGCCGATCCAAGAAGCACCACTAAGGGTTTGGTTGATGAGGATTTTACCGAAAGGAGAGAATGGCGTGGAAATTCGCGATGTAGTTGCCATTGTGACTGGTGGAGCCTCCGGATTGGGAGCCGCCACTGCGAGAAATGTGGTAGAGCATGGAGGAAGAGTAGCCATTCTTGATCTGGCGGAGGAGGCTGGCAGGGGATTGGCGCAGGAGCTGGGACGTGATCATGCGCTGTTTATCCAGACGGATGTAACGAGTGAAGCGAGCGTCCGGGAAGCGATTGATCGAGCGACCGGAGCATTCGGAACAATTCATGCCGCGATCAACTGTGCAGGGGTCGATCTTGCGCAAAAGACACTTTCCAGAAACGGTCCGCATCATTTGGATGCCTTCACGAAAGTGATTTCAGTCAATCTGATCGGTACGTTCAACGTGATTCGTTTGGCAGTGGAGCAGATGGCAGGGAATGAACCTACCAAAAACGGGGAGCGAGGCGTTGTCATCAACACAGCTTCGGTAGCTGCATTTGACGGTCAGGTCGGTCAGACGGCTTATAGTGCATCTAAGGGCGGGATTGTCGGTATGACACTTCCTTTGGCTCGTGATTTGGCTCCTTATGGCATCAGGGTTATGACGATTGCGCCGGGATTGTTTGATACTCCTTTATTTGATAAGCTTCCTCGCTCGGTAAAAGAGTCACTGGGAGCAACGGTTCCTTTTCCGCCACGCCTTGGTGATCCGCGAGAATTCGCGATGCTTGTCACTACGATCATCCAAAATTCGATGCTGAATGGGGAAACAATCCGGCTGGACGGAGCGATTCGGATGCAGCCGAAATAACCATAGATCATAGATAGATCATATTTACGAGTGATAGAAAAAAAGAGTCCTGCTGCTTTTTGAGCGGACTCTTTTTTCTAACCTTCCAGAATTTATAAGCGCGACGCGGGGGTCGCTCATCTTTTAAAAGTCCTCGATAGAGGTTTTTCTATAGCGATTCTAGTGATCAGGAAGTACTTCCTTTTCAACCAAAGCGATATCCTGGGCCTTTAACACAGCCTGTGTACGATTAGTCACCCCAAGCTTTCCGTATATTCGATGCAGGTAAACCTTGACTGTCCCGACTGTATTTCGCAGCTCCTCAGCAATTTGCTTATTGGATGCACCTTGGGCCAGCATAGACAAAATGAGCATTTCCTTCCCTGTCAAAGGTTCGATTAAAGGTGAAGGGATCTCGATCACTTTGCTTTGTTCTTTTTTGGGACATAAGGAAAGCAATTTCTTCACATAGGCTGGCGAAACAATCGGTGTGAGCTTGTTTACCCTTCTCTTACTGCGTTCCTTGTAGGCTGTGAGCAAGTGAGACATGGCAACTCCATGGTCGATAAAGCTGCGCGTATATTGGTTCGCTTCCCCGATTACGAGCGCCTCATGCAAAGACAGCAGTGCCTCTGGCTTTTTTCCAAGCTGCTGCAATGCCAGTGCTTGCATGACTGCAATGTCCACCTGGCTGGTCAGCAGTCCTTCTCTTTTTGCAGCAGGTCTTAGCTTATTCAAAATTTGTAGAGCTTCGTGCTCCTGATTTTTTTGAAGCTGCAAATGAACGTAGGTGAGCAGCTCCAGCTCTTTGTGGATCGTGGGCTGTTCTAAAAAAGAAAGAGGCAGCGCTTCGAGCTCCGACTCAGCCTGTGAAATATCCCCTTCCTGCAAAGCAATCCGCACAAGAAAGGCGCGCAATGAGGAAAGCCAGTGGGAGGCAGACCAGTGCTGGATTGTATCGAGAGCATCTTCGATGATGGCGCGCGCAGCTTGAGTATTTCTCTGGACGAGCTTGATTTTTGCAAGTGTCAACGAATACGGAACGAAAAGTCCAGCAATTCGCTCGCGGCGAGAGGCCGGCTCTACCTGACCTAAAAGCTTGAGGCTGTCCTCTAGTTGATTGCGCTCGTAGTACCCTTCTGCCATCGCTTGGATGACGTACAGATTGATCAAGGATTCCTGCCAGCCTTGAGCGGAAATTATTTCGCTGAAACGCCTGCCGACACTCTCGGTTTGAGCGGATATCATCCCTTTTAGACCAAATGAGGTGCGCCTGATAAATGGCTCCGTCGTATTGAAATTAAAGTGATAAAATAGCGGGTCCTCCGGCAAGGTTTGATCCAGCTGAGAGGAGCTGGCCACCCAGCTATCGAAGTCGCCCGTGGCAAAGGCGAGATTGGCTTTGACGAACAACAGGCCGCTGAAAAACTTGAGCTGTTCTTCGGAAACGTCCATGGCTGCACATTGCTTGTCCAGACGGATGAGCGCTTCTTTTGCCCGATTGGTTTTTCCACACGTAATTAAAATAAAAGCGTGCAGCAATGATAGAACCGGGGGCAGCATGTCAGACGGCTGGGGAAAGCTGTCCAACCAGCGCAAGAGCGTGGCAAACTCCCCGAGCTGGATCAGTGTAGAGATATGCTGCTCCAGGAAGTGTGCAGCAAGCTGGTAATCCGTTGCTGCAAGCGCATGATCAATCGCCTCTTCATACAAGCCTCGTCCAGCAAAGGACTCGCTTGCGACCCGGTGAAGCTCCAGCGATTTTTTCGAATCAAGCTGGTATAGCTGGTTGCGCAGGAAGTCTGTAAACAAATGATGATACCGATACCAGCTTTGATAATCATCCAGTGGGACCAGGAAAATATTTTGGGCGTGCAGCTGGTTCAGCATTTGCTGGCTATTCGATTGCTCGGTGAGTGCATCGCATACTTGTGCATCCATCCGCGACAAAATGCACGTTTGCAGTAAAAAGCGCTGTGTATCGAGTGGGAGTCTCAGCCATACCTCATGCAGCAAATACTCCGAAATGTTGCGATGAGAACCGGTAAAGCTTTGGAAAAACTGATCTGGTTGTGCTGTATTGGCAAGCGAGATGGCAGCCAGTTGTAGTCCTGCTACCCATCCTTCTGTACGCGTCTGCAGCTGGTCCATTTGCTGTGAGGACAGGGGGAGCTTATGGACCTCACGATAAAAGCAATTTGTTTCCTCCTGCGTAAATAGGAGCTGCGTGGCGTCCAGCAGGTATGCTTCGTGGCGCAAGCTCCATTTTGAGGTGGAAAACGGGAGCTTGCTGCGACTGGCGATATAGAGATGAACGTTGCTTGGCGCGTATTCGATAAAATAGCTAAGACTCGCATGAACCGTGTCTTCGTTCAGCGTATGATAATCGTCGAGAATGATGACTACATGCTGATCGATGGAAGACAACTCATTGAGGAGGGAGTCAATGAATGTGTAGATAGAGGTGTGCGAGGTAGCTTTTAAGGAAGGCTCCATCCGTTCTGCAAGCTGGGGATGCACGGAGCCTGATAATGAAAAGACGATATATCGCCAAAACCGGATTAAGTCATTATCCATCTCATCGAGTGACAACCATGAGGCAATGGATTTGTGCCGATGTGCCCACTGAGTGAGCAGGGTTGTTTTCCCGTATCCGGCGGGTGCAAGCAAAGTGGTCAGTCTGCCTTCCAATCCACGATCCAAGAGCTCAAGCAGCTTCTCTCTGGCAATTCGATGGGATTGGAACGACGGCAGGGCAGTTTTTGTCTTTAGCATAATGGAATGCTCAAAGCGATCCATGGTTCCTCCTTTCGCTTATGCATACTCAGTCATATGACCCCATTATACTTGTTTTCTTGCGACGTTCGACATATGAAAGGCAGAAATAGAAAAAATTGAGACTATATTCTTGATGGTTGGCGATCCCTGCGCAAATTCCGCCATTTTTCTTTTAGCCGTCGGTTTTACGCGAGAAATTTCCTTTACTGAAAGACAGACTTCAACAGGCTTTACGCGCGTTGCCCACTAGAATGATGGCTAACTAGAGGGAACGAGAGAGGTGCAGGAAAATCGGACGCTTTCACCGGATAGCAATCAATGTGACAGTAAGCATGCTTTTGGTTGCGATGAGCACAGCCACTATTTCAGTTCGGGCGACCAGCAGTACACAAGGAGAAAAGGCAGAGGCAGAAGAGGCGATAGAGGTAGCGTTTGTAGGCGATATCATCATGGATAAAAGCGTAGGGGTACAAATAGCGAAAAACGGAGTGGATTATCCGTTTGCAAAGACCAAGGACTTTCTCAAGCAGGCTGACCTGACTATCGGCAATCTGGAGACGCCTGTAAGCACGAGAGGCAAGCCTGAGAAAAAAGAGTTTACGTACCGCGCTAGGCCCGAGACGTTAAAAGGGCTGGTAAATGCAGGCTTCGATGTCGTCAATCTCGCAAACAACCATACCCTCGACTACGGGATGGACGCTTTGTTTGACACGATGCAGCATTTGCGAAATGAGAAGATCGGTTATGTCGGGGCAGGAAAAAACGAAGCAGAGGCATTCGCTCCTTACCTGCAAACGATCAAGGGCAAGCGTGTTTCCGTCATTGGCCTCAGCCATGTCCTGCCCAATCGCCAATGGTTTGCGGGCAAAGACAAGCCTGGCTTGGCACACGCCTACTCATACGAGCCGATGCTGACCTATGTAAAGAAAGCAGTGGAGCAGTCAGACATTACGATAGCGGTCATGCACTGGAATTTGGAATACAAGGATATGCCAGAAGCCTATGCCCGCGAAATGGCACGCAAGCTAATCGACAATGGAGTAGACGCGATCATAGGCTCGCACAGCCACTCCATCATGGGTGTCGAATTTTACAAGAATGTCCCCATCTACTATAGCGTTGGCAATTTCGTCTTCACGACCTCTTACAATCAGAAGGGGAGAGAGGCAATAATGGTAGGATTGACATTTACCAAGGATGGAACCAAAAGCCGAGTGATTCCAGTCAAAATTGCCAATGGTCAGCCGACCCCGATGGATGCAACCAATAAACAGAGGATCATCGACAAGCTGAACCGAATTTCATATGAAGCATTCGTAGATCAGACAGGGCAGGTCACGGCAAAGAAAAAAGAATAGCATAATCGAATGAAAGGTGAGAAAACATGGTCACACGCGAAAAAAGAGGAATTTTTTTGATTACAGGAGTCATGGCTTCCGGGAAGTCGACAGTTGCGCAGCTTCTTGCCGAAAAATTTAATCAGGGCGTACATGTCAGGGGAGACACTTTTAGGAGAATGATTGTTAGCGGAAGAGAAGAGATGCTGCCGGACGCTGGGGAAGAAGCAATGAGGCAACTGCGCTTGCGCTACCAATTAGCGGCACAAGCAGCAGATACTTACTTCGAGGCAGATTTCAATGTGGTATTGCAGGACGTTATTCTCGGTCCCATGCTTGAGGAAATGATGGAATCGATTCGCAACCGCCCACTTTATGTGATTGTGCTGACGCCGTCACAAGACGCTATAGCAAAAAGAGAAGCTGCCAGACCCAAAAAGGGCTATGGATTGTGGACGATATCCGAGCTCGACCGTCAGTTGCGAGAAGAAACGCCAAAGCTGGGGATGTGGCTCGATACAACCAACTTCACCCCAGTAGAAACGGTGGAGCAGATTTGGCAAAGTGCATGGACAAAAGCTCGCGTTTGATGGCGCTGACTGTGCGTTCAAACCTGGCTCCGCCAAAGAACATGGCGAAGTCAGGTTTTTTAATTCTTGTCAGGATGGCTGTTTAGCTGCCAGCCATCCTGCGCATCATTTCTCTTCGTATAAATCCATATTGCTCGTAAAGACCATGAGCATCCCGTGTTGCGAGCGTCATGTTGGTATGGCGTATCGACGGATGATCCACAACAATCTCCATCATCCACTTGCCAAGTCCGCCCCCCCGATGGGCAGGATCGATGTACACGTCACAGACCCAGGAAAAGGTAGCGTAATCACTCACTACGCGGACAAAGCCCGTTTGTCCGCTTTCGGCATAAAGTCCAAAGCATAAAGAGTTGTCGATTCCTTTAACAATCATCTCTTTAGAGCGTTCGGCTGCCCAGTACGTCGTTTGCAGCCATTTACAAATCAGTTCTTTGTTGAGCAGCTGCTTGTCATCACTCATGAAATAAGGCAATGAAGCGTGCTTCCATTCCATCTGTATCCCTCCGTTTTTTCTTTACTCCTATGCTTATGATTCACTATACTGAAGGCACAGTCAGAGATAAACGGAGAAAAAGAGCATCTGTACCCACACAGATGGAAGGCTGGTGAGAGCGATGGAAAACAAATACGAAGTCGTGAAAAGCCGCATCAAAGAGCAGCTGCTTACAAACAAAATAAAGCCGGGCGAGAAGCTGCCGTCGATACGAGCAGCCTCCGAGCAATGGGCATGCAGTGTCAATACGGCTATACGCGCTTATCAGGAGCTGGAAAAAGAGCATTTGATATACTCGGTGCCCAAAAGTGGGTACTACGCCGTGCTGCGTTCGGCAAGCAGCTTGCAGTCGACGGTGGAGCGGATTGACTTTTCGGCTGCCAGTCCAGATCCACAGGTCATGCCGTACAAAGATTTTCAGCATTGTCTCAACCGCGCGATTGAACTGTACGAAGACCAGTTGTTCAGCTACTCCGATCCGCAAGGCTTTTTCTCGCTGCGCAGGGAACTGGAAAAGCACTTGGCAAGCTCTCAAGTATTTGCCTCGCCGTCACAAATAAGCGTTGTTTCTGGTGGGCAGCAAGCTCTCCATCTGCTTGCGGCAATGCCGTTTCCGAATGGAAAAAATGCAGTTTTGGTAGAGCAGCCTACCTTTCATGGCATGCTCCGCTGCCTGGAGCTGTTCGGAGTGACGACGCTCGGCATTGAGCGAGGGGCAGACGGCATAGACTTGGATGAATTGGAGCGGCACTTTCGCAACAATCAGATTAAATTCTTCTATACGATCCCACGTTTTCATAATCCGCTCGGAGCTTCCTTTACAGAGACGCAAAAAAAGGAAGTAGCGAGACTTGCGGAGCGCTATGATGTGTATATTTTGGAGGACGATTATCTGGCAGATATGGAGGTCACTGCAAAGGCTGATCCGATCTACAGCTACGATCAGTCAGGACATGTGATTTACGTCAAAAGCTTTTCCAAAATCATGCTCCCAGGACTTCGGCTGGCCACAGTTGTTTTGCCGGCTTCTTTAATGGAGACCTTTCGCATGTTTAAAGCATCTTGTGATTCCAGTACATCAGTTTTATCACAGGCGGCTCTTGAGCTATACCTGAAGTGCGGCATGTATGAGCATCATTCTGCGATGATACGTGAACACTATCAGGCACGGATGCAAGCCTTGGGTGATGCCTGCAAGCGCCACCTGTCTCCGGCGTTTCGAACTGAAATCGTCAAAGGGGGCATTTTCTCCAGAATCCTGCTCCCGGACTCTATCAATCCGAATGACCTGATAGCCGGGCTTCACCACCAGAATGTGCGGATTACCTCGACTGATCAAAACTACCTGCGCACGTTTACTCGGGACAATGGTGTGCGTGTCAGCATTATACAGACCGATGAAGCACAGATCGAAAAAGGCATCCGCCTATTGGCAGAGACGGCTGCTTCGATTGAAGAAAAGCAGAAGAAAGACGGCTATTGGCGCGTGATCGATTGGACGTGAAAAACTGCACGTCAGGTATTGACGACGAATGGAAGAGTATGGTAATTTGTATATATCAAAGTAAATTAATCGGTTTTTAGGTAATAAGCTGATCGGACCACCGAAGGCTCCTGTGAAAAAGACGACGAAGTCTTTTTTCTGCGGGAGCCTTTTTGATTGAATCATCCCAAGTGTTTTCATTGACAAACTGGGATTTCAGGAGGTATTATTAGAAAAATAAAACATACTAAGTAGGTAGGAATAATATAGATTGCGTTTATTATGTGAAAGGGAGGCTGGACCTTATGCCAAAGAAACCAGAGGTAGTAGATGATTTGCTTTTGGAACGAATCGCAAGAGCTTTGGAGACCCTGGAATATGGCTCCATACATATCGTGGTGCACGATTCACAGGTGGTCCAGATTGAGCGGACAGAAAAATACAGACTCCCTGCAGAAAAGGTAGAGACCAAGTACAACCAGCTTCGCGCTAGCAAATAAACATGGAAATCAAAAGTAAAAGATCAAGCAAAAAACAATCGATGGGATAACAAGAGAGGAGGATTTAAAAATGGCAGGCGTTTTAGTAGTTGGAGGAGATCGATTAGGGGATATTGAAAGCATGCTGCAGGATAAAGGATATCGCAATGTCTACCACGTATCCGGGCGGAAAAAATCCGATGTAAAGGCGACGATCCCTTCGGACACAGAGCTTGTTCTCGTCTTTATCAACTTTGTCAGCCATAGTTTGAGTAAAAACATTAAGAAGCTGGCGAAACAGCAGCATGTCCCGATTGTTTTTTGCAGACGTTCCTGTGATGCTATCGCTATGTCCGAACCAGCCATTAGCTAAAAGAAAGGGGCTTTCGCTGTTGCAAAAGGCTCCCCCGCATATTCGTGAATGAATAGAGGTATTCAATGGAGAATACCTCTATTTGCTGTTTCCAAAGCAATCAGTAGAAAAATGTCGGATAAGCTCGATGAAAACTATTCATCGGTGAATAGATGATGAGAGATAAGTGTTGATAAATATGGATGGCACGAAATTTGCAGAATATTTTACTGAATCAGAAATTGTGGATGTAGGGGGTCCATCATGAAACGACGAATTGCCATTATGAGTACGTTTGTTCTGCTTACGGTCTTGTTTGCCGGCTGTAGTAACGGCAATCAGGCAGCAACAACACAAACGCCAGAGCAGTCATCAACGGAATCCGCACCTGCACAACCTGCAACAAATCAAGTCTTGCGTATGAATGCAGCTGAACCGGAAACGCTCGATTCGGGATTGTCCAATGACGTTATTTCTGGTGCTTTCATTCGTTCGCTTTACGATTCTCTCGTCCGGCTGGATAAGGACGGCACGCCTGTAAACTCTGTAGCATCCGATATTCAAATCTCAGAGGACAAGCTCGTGTATACATTCAAATTGCGAGATAGCAAATGGAGCAACGGTGATCCGGTCACAGCCGGTGACTTTGCCTTCGCCTGGATGCGCGCACTCGATCCGAAAACAGCGAGCAGCTCGGCATACAAATACTATGCGATTAAAAATGCGAGATCGTACTTCGAGGGAAAAGCACAGGCAAAGGACGTCGGAATCAAGGTAGTGGATGACAAAACACTGGAGGTCACACTGGAAAACCCGACCCCGTATTTCCTCACGCTCGCAACCTTCTACTATCCGGTTAATCAAAAAGTGGTAGAGTCAAATCCCGATTGGGCGAAAAAGCCAGAGACGATCGTCACAAACGGACCGTTCAAGCTTGCAAAATGGGAGCATAAAAACAAGATTGAGCTGGCGAAAAATGAGAACTATTGGGATCAAGAAGTGGTCAAGCTGAGTGAAATTGAGTTTTCCATGATCGAGGATACCAATACGGAGCTTGAGCTCTTCAACAGCGGTGAGCTGGATTGGGCAGGTGGACCGATCAGCGGCTTGCCAGCAGATGCGATCGGACCGTTGCGGGATGAAGGCAAGCTGAAGACGATGGAGCGTGCAACCAGCTACTACCTGCTGTTCCAGACAGAAAAACCGCCCTTTACGAATGCCAAGATTCGCAAAGCATTTGCGTACGCGATCAACCGCAAGGACATCGCTGATAATATCGGACAGGCTGGGCAAACACCACTGATGGGATTTGTGCCGCTCTCCGCTTCCTTAAAACCGGATGGATACTTCAAGGATAATGACACCGAGACGGCGAAACAATTATTGGCAGAAGGCATGAAGGAATTGGGAATTACCCAATTACCGGAAATTACGTATCTGTTCAACACCTCCGATCTCAACAAAAAGATCGCCGAAGCTCTGCAAGCACAATGGAAACAGGCATTGGGTGTAGATGTCAAGCTGACGAACAAAGAATTGAAGGTCATGTTTGACGATCAGGAGCACGGCAAGTACATGATTTCCCGGACAGGCTGGACAGGGGATTACAACGATTCCGTCAATTTCCTGGAGTTGATGATGGAGAAATACAGCTCGAAAAACTCGACCTTCTGGGGCAACGAGAAGTATGTAGAGTTGGTGAAAAAAGCGTATGCCGAGCCAGATGAAGCAAAACGCAATCAGTATCTGATGGACGCGGAAGAAATCCTGATGGAGGAAATGCCAGTAACAGGCGTATACAGCAGCGTCAATTCATGGGTACAAAATGACAAGGTAAAGGGCATCACTGTGGACCCTCTGGGCTATATCGACTTCAAGTGGGGGTACAAAGAACAATAGAGTAAGACCGAAATGGCCGACACTTTTTCGTGTTGGCCGTTTCGCGACTAAAAAAGGAGGCATTTGACATGGGATGGCAACAGGCGTTGGAGGAAGTGCTGACAGATTCGCCGGGTGTATTCGGAGTAGCAGCTACACACTTGGAGACAGGGAAATCTGCCGGCAATTTGGATGATCAGCTGTTTCAATTAGCAAGCGCATTCAAAATTCCGATCATGGTTACGCTGATGCGCGAGGTGGAAGCTGGCAAGCTGCGCTTGGATCAGCGCGTTACCTTAAACCGCGACGAGCGGGTGCCGGGCTCGGGAGTATTGCAGGAGCTGGATGCAGGGGCTGCTTTGACGGTGAAGGACCTGGCGACGCTGATGACCATTGTCAGCGACAACTATGCGACAGACCTCGTCCTTGAGCTGATTGGCGGCATCGAGCAGGTAACGGCACATATGCATGAGCTGGGACTAAAAGACATTCATTTGCGCCACACATGCTGGCAGCTGCTCAATCACTGTGTCGGCATGAACGAGCCAGCACCGTCTGCAGCAGGCTTTGATGAGTACGAGCGCAGAGAAGACACAGGTGAGTATGAAATCATCCTCGACGTATCAAAGCCGACGCTGGAAAACAACGTAGCCACACCTGCTGATCTAAACCGTTTGATTGTGATGATCGCGCAAAAAGAAATCCTCACTCCTGCTTCGTGTGATTTGATGCTCGATATTTTGCGCCGTCAGCAATACAACAGCCGTTTGCCATTCCTCCTGCCAGAAGGAACCAAGGTCGCGCATAAAACAGGAACAGTCAATGCAGTCGTAAACGATGCAGGGATCATCTATTTGCCAAAGGGGAAAGGTACGATAGCCATCACCGTATTATCGAGAGGGGTAACCGAGAAGAGTGCGGCGGAACTAACCATTGCACGTGTGGCAAGAGCGATTTACGATCAGGCGATGGGGGATGAATAAGGTGGAGGCATGGATTCAGGAGTTCGAAGCCTACGCGCAAAAGCTGCTAGACGAGGCAAAAGTGCCTGGTGCCGCAATTGGCGTCGCCCGTGATGGGAAAATGCTGTATAGCAAGACATTTGGCTATCGCGATCGGGAACAGGTGCTGCCGATTTCGATGGATACGGTGTTTGGCATTGCGTCTCTCACCAAGTCGTTTACCTGCGTGGCGATTATGCAGCTGCAAGAGGCAGGGAAGCTGTCGGTTCATGATCCCGTCACGAAGTATTTGCCAGAGTTTCAAGCGGGTGGGGCAGAGCTGACAAGTCAAATGACGATTCATCACTTCATGACGCATACCCCGGGAATGGCACCATTGCCTTTTTTGGACGGGGCGATGAAGCGCAGTATGGAACAAGACCCTGCAATTGTGGGAACAGAGGCGGAAGCAGAATTGCAAGGTCTTCCGTATCTGGATACCTACGAACAGGTTATGGAGGCAATTGCTGGGTATGAGGGCAAACCGCTCGGCGCTCCAGGAACTGCATTTAACTACAACAATGACGCTTATGGCCTTCTTGGCACCATCATCGAGCGAGTAAGCGGACAGCCGTATGAGACATATGTGACGGAGCGTATTTTACAGCCGCTCGGCATGAAGCGGACTGTTTTTGATGTAGCCGAGCTGGACGATCAGGAAGACGTTACCGTGCTGTATACAAACAAAAAAATCGATGGCGAAAATCAAGTGATTGCTGCTCCCTATTGGCATGATGCTCCTGCGATGCGGGCTGCAGGCTTTCTCAAATCGACTGTCCATGATTTACTTGCTTACCTGGAAGTATTCCGTACAGGAGGGGAAGACAGCGCAGCACCCATTTTGTCAAAAGCGAGCGTCAGTCAAATGCTCACCCCCTTCGCCAGATGTGACGGCTATCGCTCGTACGGTTACGGCTTGATGGTTTCTCCCGCTTTCCCGGATGGAAAGCTGATCGAGCATGGCGGTTCGTTAAAAGGGATCAGCTCTCATCTCTTTGCCATTCCAGAGACAGGCTTGACCGGGGTAGTTTTGATTAACCTCGACGGTGTAGCCGTACGTGAGCTGATAGCAGGCTTGCTTAATACGATGGCTTCGAGACCGGCAGCAGTCCCGCCTTACCCTGTGCCGCAGTATGAGCTGGCAGACGAGCAGCTGACCGAATACGAAGGACACTATGTATCTAGCGAATGGATGAAAACATTGGTTGAAAAGCGTGAGGGCGCCCTGCACATCGAAGTGGACGGACTTTCCTATCCGCTCATCCCTGTCGCTCCAGATAGCTTTCTGTTCAAAAGAAGAGACTCTCATGTCTGGATCGACTTTTTCCGCTCACCAGAAGGTCAGATTGAGCGAATGAGCTATGCCCTGCGACAATTAACCAAACAGGAGCCAGTTGCAAAGTCTTCGAAATAATCACTCCATTATGTAAAAAGGACAATTCGTTTTTCTAGCGAATTGTTCTTTTGTTTGCTGGCAAATAATGGCGGCATAGAAGGTGAAATAGGAGACGAAAAGATGGATTGGGAAGCATGTAAAGGCGAGTGGTTAAGTACGTTGCTCTCGGTGAAGGAAAAGATCGTGGAATTGCATATGAGAGAAATGCTGGAGTTTGGCGAGCCAATTTCACACTATTACCGGAAGTATCAAAAGCAGCAGCAAATGGGGATTCAAGGTATGCTGACAGAAGCATTTCAGCAACTGTTTTCAGCGGAAAAGGAGTACGAGCAGTATTTGCAGGCGCTGTCAGCAGAAGCGTACATCTGGGGCGAGAGATGGGCGAAGGAAAATATCCCTAAGGAAGTGCTGCTGGAGGTCTTGTTCAATCTCCGAGAAAATGCATTCAATGAGGTCAGTCGCTGCTGTGAGGCGAGTCAGGTCAAGGAAGCGCTGCTTTCCCGGCTGTACCATATTTTGAACGTACGCTATCATCATACTATTCGCGGGTACCTGGCGAGTAAGGATCAAATGATCAGTCATTTACACCAGCAAAAAATGGGCGTCATGGGACAAATGGCTGCCGGAATGGCACACGAGATTCGCAATCCGCTTGCTGCTTTTCACGGCTTTTTGCAATTGATGAATCAAAGTGTAGAGAACACCTCCGAAGAGATTAATCGAGAGCATTTTGCGAAGTATATTCAAATTTGCCAGCATGAGGTGCAGTCGCTGGAAAAGCTTGTTACCAGCTTTTTGATCCTCGCACGGAAAAACGAACAGCTACAGAAACGAAACGAGGCGGTTGCGCTCAGACCGCTTCTCGAGCATGTTCACGTTCTGGCCAAGCATTATGTGATAGAAAAGGATGTTTCTCTCTCCTTTCACTATGATGAGGGGACAAATTTGGTATGGGCGATTCCGTCACATGTCGAGCAAATTTGTTTAAATTTGATAAAAAACGCGCTGGATGCAGTCGGTACGAACGGGAGGGTGGTGGTTTCTACAGGCTTTCAGCCAACGAAATCGCATGTGACCGTGACGATTGAGGATAACGGCTGTGGCATCTCCCAGCAACGATTGAAGCATCTGTTTGAACCGTTTTACACAACCAAGGAAAAAGGTACAGGAATCGGGCTATCGGTCTGTAAAAAGCTGATTGAGGAAATGGACGGGAAAATCACCGTGGCATCCAAAGAAGGAATTGGAACCAAGGTAGAAATTCGCTTGACCGCCGTTACGTTTACCACACCTAATACAGAGTCCGGACATGCCCCAGGCTGAGCATGTCCGGATTTTTTATTTATAACCGCTGCTTGGGCAAAAGGCAGGGTGTAGTCATGAATTCAAAAAAATTAATTGCATTCAAAAAAATTGTTGAAGAAACATTTTCAAAAGTAGTATGGTGAAGATAGCGAATGAAAACCAGAACATGATCGAATGAGGTGATGTTATGTCCAGAGTCGAAAAGCGCTTGGCAGAATTGGGCTATACGCTTCCACCTGCACCGCCCACGATGGCTAACTACGTGCCATGCGTTCAAACCGGTAACGTTCTATACACATCAGGAGCAGGCTGTTACGTCAATGGCAGTCCAATGTATCTCGGCCGGCTAGGGTCCGATGTGACCATCGAGCAAGGCTACGAGGCTGCCAAAGTGACGGTCCTCAATTTGCTTGCGATTCTGAAGAACGAGATCGGTGATTTGGACAGAATTACCCGCATCGTCAAGCTGTTTGCCCTGGTGAGCAGCGAGCCGGACTTTTATGAGCAGCCGACTGTCATTAATGGAGCATCTGATTTTTTGATCGAGATATTCGGCGAGTCTGGCAAGCATGCGCGAGCAGCGGCGGGCACTTCCGTACTGCCTTTTAACAATCCCATTGAAATTGAGTTAATTGTGGAAATCAGCTCAGAAACCAACTAGAGAAAAGCGAGGCTTATTCATGGAGAGAACTATTCACCCCATTCTGGCGAGCTACATTCCGGTGGTGGAGGGATTGGCGAAGACGTTTGGCAGTCATTGTGAAATCGTCCTGCACGATCTGACGGACATCTCGTCTTCAATCATTGCCATACACAACGGGCATATAAGCGGCAGAGAGATCGGCTCTCCTGTTACCAATCGGGCGCTGAAAGCACTGCGAACAGCCATGGTTAGCAGGGAAGACTACGACCTTAACTATCGCAATGACACGATCAAAGGCAAACAAATCAAATCCAGCTCAATCTATATCAAGGACGAGAACGGGCAAGTAATTGGCAGTCTGTGCATCAATATCGACATGACCCATTTGGCGATTGCGCAATCCGTTTTGAGCGACATGCTGGCTATTTCGGACAAGCGTGAATCTGATAAAACAGAAGAAAGCTTCCCACCTACCGTGTCCGATCTGATGGAACAGATGGTAGCAGATTGTCTGCGCAAAACAGGAAAGCCGATTGCGCTCATGCAAAAGGAAGAAAAAATTCAGTTCATCCATGAGCTTGATGAAATGGGGCTCTTTTTGATCAAAGGCGCCGTGCAGCATGTGGCAGACCTCTTGGATGTAACTAAATTCACCATCTACAACTATCTGGATAAAAAGTAAGCTGGGCGAAAGTGGCAGTGAAATAGTTCAAATAGACAGGGGGATGTACATAGATGGATCACAGACAACAGAGCGGATCAATTTTTAGCTATTATCAATCGGGCATTCATATTGCGGACATACGCTTCTCGGACACAGGAGTATGGCATCGCCCTACAGGATGGGAAGCGGGGAAAAAGCTGACAGGTGACTTCACCCAGCTTTTGGCGGGGAATGCGGGCTATGAGCTGCCTGTCAACGAGTTCAATGATCGTCTGGCAGAATGGAACGGTCTCAGTTGGTCAACTGCAGATGTCGTCTTTCCACCGGGTGGCGGGCATTATCAGCGGCATGAGCGTATCGAGGGTTTTATCCATGACGAGACAGAGCCGAAAGAGGCATGGGTCTTTGCAGTACGCGAGGCAGCCCAACCGATCGATCTGGTCATCTGTGAGAATGAGGTCATTGCGTTTGTTCTGACCGGAAGAGGGGATAGTGCTATTCTGGTCAAGTCAGGCTGGGAGGATCTGACTCCGCTGAAGCTATGGCAGGACCCGCTATTGTCACAGGCTCGTTATGGAATCAAGCATTTGGGCAGACATGATGTTGCGATGAGAGATGGCGTCAAGCTTGCGACAGAGGTATGGATACCGGCAGGCTTGCAGCCAGGGGAGAAGGTACCAGCTATCTTGATGCGTACGCCGTATGGCCGGATGGATGCAATTTTTCGGCGGCTGCCTTTTGTAGCCCGTGGCTATGCGCTTGTCATGCAGGATACACGCGGGCGTGAAGACTCTGAGGGCGAATGGATTCCACTCGTACATGAGCGCAGCGATGGGGATGACACACTGACATGGATTGCAAGCCAAGAATGGTCAGACGGCGCAGTCGGTATGCTCGGTGGCTCATATGTCGGCTATGTCCAGTGGGCAGCGGCATCGAGCGGTAATCCGCATCTGAAGGCGATTTTCAGCTACGTGACCGTAGGGACGCCTTATGTAGACATTCCGCGAAAAGGTGGCACGATCCTCACCGGACTGTCCTGGATTTTCATGATGGCAGAGAAGCGCCGCGATGTATCGCTACTTAGCCGTGACGATTGGAGCGAGGTGCTAAAAGTGCGTCCAATCAAAGAAATCCCGCAAAAGGTGCTAGGAAAAGAAATTCCGTTCTGGACGAAGTGGATGGAGCATCCCGATGGTGACGATTTCTGGGCTCAGTCCGATTGGAAGCGACACGCCGATCAGGTGAAGGCTCCGTCCTTTCTCGTCTCAGGCTGGTACGATGACAATGGGATGGGAACGAGCGAATCGTGGGAGGTCATATCCAAGCAGCTTCCCGACCATGCGCATATGATTCTCGGACCGTGGTACCACAAAGCTAATACGACGAGAGAGATTCACCATGTTCCCTTTGGTAACAATGCGATACGCTACGATCTCGATGTGACACAGCTGCGCTGGTTTGACCGCCATCTCAAAGGAATTGAAAATGGAATGGATCAAAGACCGCGCGTCGAATATTACATGGTTGGAGAAAACGAGTGGAAAACCTCGCCAACCTGGCCGCCGCAAGACGCTGTTTACACCAACTTTTATTTGAGCAGCAATGGTGAGGCGAATACGAGCGCAGGAGACGGTGCTTTAATCATGACCACGCCACTGGAACAGCCAACGGATTCGTATGAATTCGATCCGCAAGATGCAGCGCCTTATCTGCTCGATCTGTCGGAAAATGAAAACAGCGTGCCAGAAAACTATGCAGAAGTAGAAAAGCGTACAGATATGCTCGTGTACACCTCTGAGCCTTTGGAAGAAGAGGTAGTCATTGCGGGTGAAATCTCCGCCGTCCTGTATGCGGTAAGCTCGGCAAGAGACACGGACTGGCTGGTGCGGCTCAGCGATGTAGATGAGGAGGGCAACTCCATTCGCCTGTCAGACGGAATCATCTGCGCCCGCTACCGTCATTCTTTTAGCGAGCCACAGCTTCTTGAGCCAGGCCAAATCGAGCGCTACGAAATCCGCATGACCAAAATCGCCAATGTATTCCAAAAAGGGCACCGCATTCGCGTCTGCGTCACTTCTGGTGCGGAGAACTTCTCTTTCCCGAATCCAAACACTGGCAATGATTTGGCAACGGATACCGAATATGTGGTTGCCCAGCAAACGGTCTACCATGATGCAAAGTATCCGAGTCATATCAGGCTGCCTTTACTGCTTAAAAAAGATTGAATATAACTGCCTGATTGATCAGGACGAAGAAAATGGCTGCTCTAGTCGGCAGCCATTTTTTGGTTTTGTTTTCCTCTTTATTTTGATTTCCACAGCCACTCCCGGCATAATAGAGCTATTACGTTCAGGATGTGATCAGACATTGCAAATCATCGTATTTGACCTTGAGACGACATTGACTCATCAAAAAGATAAAATACCGGAAATTATTGAAATCGGAGCGGCGAAGGTCATGCCAGGAAAAAGTGGTGTCGAGGTAGACACCTTTCAGCGCTATACGTTTCCTGCTATTGAGCGCCGAATCACAGAGCGTACGCGCAAGTTTATCGGGCTGGATAAAGAAAATATGCCGACCTTTATCCCGTTTCGCAAAGCATTTGCTTCGTTTATGGAGTGGATTGGAGACGACCCGGATTACTATTTGTGCACGTGGGGAAAAGACGACAAGCGCTTGATGATTGAGCATTGCGCGCGCTTTGGACTCGATTTTTCCTGGCTGCGCAATTATAACGACATCCAGCCGCCGATCAGCATGCTGCTCGCAGACCGCAAACAGATGAGCTTAAAAGAAGCGATCGATACAGCAGGAATCGTCCAGGAGGGCAGATTGCACTCGGCATTGGTAGATGCGATTCATACGGCGCATTTGCTGATCAAATTCAATAAGACTGTCCATCTGGTGTCCAATACACCACAGGAAAACTACAACCTGTCCAGCTCGCTTTATATCACATGTCGTTCTTGTAAAAAAAGCAAATACTATACCGCTTTTGGCAGAAAAAGCAGAAGATGCGGAGCGTGCCTTGCATATCGCAAGCAAATGGAGCAAAAGGCGTTAGAGGCAGCTGCTGCGGAGCAAAGCAAGTAAAGAAAGCATCTAATGAGGATGGGAGAGAGAAAAAGGGGGCGCACCATGATTCGGGAATTGCAGGCTTCAGATACGGAGCTGCTAGTAAAAATGATTGGCAACGGCATCGCGTGGAGAGCGGAGGAAATTGCAGCGATGCTGAAAAACGCGACGGGCTACATCTATGAAAAGGCGGGACAACTCCAGGCTTGTGCCATATATGATCTGACGTCGTTTGGAGAAGAGGGAACGGCAGAAATCCATCTGTATACTCATCCAGACAGCCGCAAGCAGGGCATCGGTTCTCAGCTGTTCGATAAGCTCTGGGGTGATTTGCTGGACAAAAATCCCGTAGCAGCAGCGACTACCTATCGAGTCGATGAACAGAGAAGCGGCGATTTTTTTGCCAAGCGGGGATTTGCTCCGATCTGGGGGCATCATTACATGAAGCATACAGGGAGCATTGGTCCAGAGCCCCAGCTTGTTGTACGCAAATTTACTGAACAGGATCTGGATTTGTACATCCAGTCTCAAAGTGATGCGTACTATGAGGTTCGAAAAGGCATAGACCTAAAGCCGTATCGCTTGACAGATTACCAAGAGGCGACGATGGCTTCCTGGAAGCAATGGATTTTAAACGACATGCGCGAAGATATTTATTTGTTCTATCATCAAGACGAATTTGTCGGGTCTTTGATTTTGACGCCTCATGGAGAAGTGTATGATGTGTTTGTCGACCCCCGGCACCAGGGAAAAGGCTTTGGCAAACAACTCATCCACTTTTTCGTGAACCGTACACTGGAAAAAGGCTTGCAGCCGCATCTGATTACAGGCACGCACAATCAACCTGCGATTAGCTTGTACGAGGGGACGGGCTTTCATATTTACCAGACGACTACGACTGGCAAGCGAGTTGTTGCACAAGAGGAAGAAATGCCTAGATAAAAAAATGCCGCGGTCACATGACCCAAGCGGCATTTTTCATTTTAGACACCAAGTAATAGCAAGATAATCGAGGTCAGGCTGAAGCAGACACTGATCAGACAGAGAAACGCAACCACTTGCTTTTGGTTAAGTCCCATCCGCAGCAAGCGGTAGTGAACCTGGCTGGCATCAGCTTGATAGATTGGTTTTCCTTGCATTGCGCGTTTTGTTACGACAAACAGGTTATCAAAGATAGGCACTCCCAAAGCCAAAATCGGGATGAACAGGGATAGCACCGTTGCCTGCTTGAAAGCTCCGTCCAGCGCGATGACCGCGAGTATAAAGCCAAGGAAGGTCGCTCCCGCATCTCCCATGAAAATCTTGGCGGGCGGTTTATTATAGCGCAAGTAAGCCAGCGCTACGCCGATCAGACTGATTGCCATGATAGCAGAAGTGCTTTGCCCTTTGGCAAGTGCCACGACAAACAACGTTCCTGCTGATATAGCGGACAGTCCACCAGCCAATCCATCCATGCCATCAGAGAAATTGATGACGGTTGTGACTCCGAAGATCCACAGGATCGTCAGGATGAATTGCAGCCATACCGGAAGCAGAATGTACTCGCCGCTGAGTGGGTTGTAAAAGCCCGAAAAGGTAATTCCCGACATATAGACGATGATCGCAGCCGATATGTGAACAATCAGCTTGGGGAGCGCGGAAAAATCCTTTCCCTGCGTCTTGTACCAGTCATCAATCGTCCCGATGATGAGCAGGAGCAGAGAGCCTACCAAAACGGCGACGGTTTGCCCAGGCGATTCTTTGGAAAAGAGCAGAAACGATGCTGCAAATCCAATGAATATCGCATAGCTAGCCGTTAACGGGATGGGCTCCCGATGTATTTTTCGTTCTACATCTTTACGAGGCTTGTCCACAAAATCAAGTCGAAATGCCAGCTTGCCAAGCGGCGGGATCAACACGAGAACAATACAAAACGACAGCAAAAAAGATAGAGCATATGTAATCGTAACCATCTCCTAGAATGAGAGAGCTGTATTTCACAAGTCTATTATAGGCAGTATTCCAAATTTTGTCGACTCTTGCAATCAGTTAGGGGAGGTACCAGAAAAAATTGGTACTTATGGCACGTGAGACAAAAAAATATAATCCCTTCTAGGGGGGATCGTGATGGAGTATATGGCTTTATGGTTTATCTTGGGCATTATTTTTATGATTACTTTGATCACGTCTGGATTTAGATTATGGATGAAAGCCGTCGTAATTTGTTATTACCTTGTGCTTTCTTATATTTTTATTTCGCGTAAAGAAGCAATCTATCAGGATTACCACATACTGCCTGTACCCGAGCAATATTGGGATACAAATTATGAGTGGGTATGGTTTATGCTTGGGTTTTATTTTGTGCCTTTCTTTTTAATTCTGCTGATTAACTATTATCAATGGTTCAAAAAGGCAGAGGGAATCAAGCGAAAGTTCTGGGTCGCACTGACCATTTTGCCTGCTGGTGTCGTGTATTTCTGTATGGTCATCATTTTTGGCATGTACGGATATCGACCCTAGAATGTAGAGTCATTTCGCGGAACTAAAATTTACATAAAATGTTATAAAATCTAACATAAAATAAGTGCGTTTTTTTCTCATCTCCTTTATAGTGGAATAGAAGAGTAAGAATATTTGTGCTGGTTGGAGGAGAGGGATATGATCATGGGAACATCGTTTCTTTATCGGGAAGTAGCGCAGCTTCGTGCGGATGAACTGGATCAGCTCTCGCAGCTTCTGGTGGATGTTGTAGGCGAAGGAGCTTCCATTGGTTTTCTTCCGCCATTGCCGTACGCAGAAGCGCGGGCGTATTGGACAAAAGTTTTGGAGAAAAATGTGAAAATGTGGGTTGCCGAGCGTGATAGCGTCATCGTAGGTACAATCCAGCTGCATCTAGCGACCAAGCCGAACAGCTTGCACCGGGCAGAAATCGCTAAGTTGATGGTGCATCCATCTGTGGGCCGCCAAGGAATCGGGCGTGCTCTGCTACTGATGGCGGAAGCTCGGGCGCGTGTAGAAAGCCGCAGCCTGCTCATTTTGGATACGCGAGAGGGCGATCATTCCAATCGACTGTATCAATCCATGGGCTATCAGGAGGCGGGACGAATCCCGCAGTATGTCACTTCGGCAGACGGCAGTCTGGATGCCACTGTTATTTACTACAAAATATTGCAGTAGTGTTACGGGTAAAGAGGCGGAGGAAAGAAAGTATCCGCTTCTCCTTTGTTCCTTGACATACCGACTGACGGTTTGTATAGTGATGATAATACCAAATTCGATCCGTGATTATAGGAGGAGACTATGCAAGCCATCCACCAAAATCCCAGCTTTCAGCTGCTCCTGGCTTCAACGGAGGAGCTCATTCTGGAAAAGGGATGTCAACAAACGACACTGCAAGATATTATGAAGCGTTCTGGCTTGTCCAAAGGTGCCATTTACCATTATGTAAAAAGTAAAGATGAGCTGATGGGCCTTTTGCTGCAGAAACGCTTTGAGAGCATCGGCCAGCGTTTTTATCAGACGGTGAGAGAAGGGGGGCAGGAGCTTTCGTCCGGTTTGGAGGCCATCTCAAAAGGGCTGAGCCATATTCATGATTCACGTGATGTAACGAATCTCATCCTGATTTATTTGCTAAGCAAACGAGAAGATCCGATTATTGGCGCCATGTTGGCCAGGTTGCATGAAGAGAGCATCAAGGCATCCATGGAATGGATTCAGGTGGGGCAAAAAGCGGGCGTGATCCCGGAGGGTCTCGATGCCGAAAAAACAGCGATATTCTTTTCGGTCATCACCTACGGAATTCGCGTCAATACGCAGATCGCCCCTGATTCCAAAATCCTTTCTGTGGAAGAAGTGTACAAAATGATGTTTGAAATCCTATCCAGAGGCTGAGGGAAGGAATGATCGGAGCATGTTCTTTTTTTCGCTCTTTAAGATTTTGCACATTGTTGCGGGATTTACGGCCTTGCTTGTGTTTTGGATTCCAATCGTCACGAAAAAGGGAGGAAAAGCTCATCTGCGCTCGGGGTGGGTGTACGTCATAGCGATGGGCGCTGTAGCGGTTTCTGCTTTGTTTATGGGAATCTGGCGAATTGGCTTTGATCCTGCTAAAACAGCGGATTCTGTAGCCTTTGCCTGGTTCTTGATTTTCATCTCTATTCTGAGCTCGGCAACAGCGTGGTACGGAATTCGAGTGCTTCGATTTAAAAATCGAAAGACTGCCCATCGCCAGATCGTGGATGTGATGTTTCCTGCCCTGCTGGTCGGCTCGGGTGTAGCTATTTCGATTTATGGTGCTGTGATTCAATTTCCTCTGCTTACGTGGTTTCCGCTCGTGGGGATTTTCCTGGGAGCAAGTCAACTGATCTATTGGCTGAGAGCCCCTCGAGCCAGAATGCACTGGTGGTTTGAACACATGGGCGGCATGCTCGGGTGCTGTATTGCTACCATTACGGCTTTTACCGTTTTTGGTGCTCCGCGGCTCTTAAACATGAGCTCGGTTCATCCGCTTGTCTGGTTTATTCCGACGATCGTGCTTGTACCTGTGATTGTTGGTTTTTCTCGTTACTACCGCAAAAAGTTTGCGATTTCGAAAAGCCTGTGACGAGTGACTGTGGCCATTTTTGTTCCGGGGGGTAACTCGGAGGAGGCTCGCAGCTTCTGGATGTACATCTGTTTGGTGAAGTATAGGTGCAAGCTGTCTCACAGGATGGCTTGCTTTTTTCATTCCGCTAAAGGATGATGGGGTTGGGAGGATTTGGGTTGTGATTCTCTGTAGAAAGGAAGTGGATGATGTGAACTTTGCAAAAGTAACGTTTCAAACGAGTGTGCTGGAAGAAATGATTTCGTTTTATCAGAATGTCCTGAACATGCCTCTACGAGAGCGTACACACCACTCCTTTACCGTTGCCGTCGGGAGGACGCTGCTTACCTTTGAGCATTCGAGCGAGAAGCCTTTTTATCACTTTGCACTGGGTATTGCGGAATCGGTGTTTGACGAGTATGCCGGGATGATCAAGGAGCGTGCAACGATCCTGCCAAGCAAGGATGGGGAAGAGATCATGCACTCTGTTACATGGAAAGGAAAGCAGCTGTATTTCGAAGATCCGGATCAGAATATTTTGGAAATCCTTGCTTTCCCTACCCATCCAGCAGCAACTTGGCTGTGCGTTCAAGAGGTCGGAATGCCTGTTCAGGAGGTAGCTGCATTTGCTGAGTGTCTGTCTATGCTTGAAAATGAATTCTCTCCCGAGTCAGCCAGCTTCCATTTTTACGGCGATCAAGAAGGTGTGCTTGTGCTCGTGAAAGAACAACGCCCCTGGTATCCAACGGATCGGGGAGCCTCTCTCCATTCGATCGATGTAGAGCTGGTTTCCGCAACTGGCAGGGTGATTGATTTTGTAAAAGAGCAGCTTCCTTATCGAATCGTCTTCTAAGGGTGGTGAGCGTGACGACATTGTCCGTTTCGTGTGGTACCCTATATGGCAAACTCTTTCGTATGGTGCTCGATCAGCGAAAAGGCTCTTCATCCGCTAGGAAGCGAAGATGTGGTGGTAGAGGAATGGCAGAATTCGAGGAAATGAATAGCGATAAAATCGTGCAGGGCTGGAGTCCAGAAAAGGGGCTTCGGCTTTTTTGTTTTGTAGAAAACGTGTTGCTTCACACTAGAAAAGAATTTGGCATTTTTCTGTATTTTTGTTTATTGATCTTTGTTTTTCACATGTCATCCTTAATAAAGCAAGACAGGACACTGAAAGCTGGTGAGAGGAAACTGGAGAAAAAAGCGAAGATCTTTGGGGCGCCAGCAGAGGCGTAATGGAAAAAGGGAAACACGATCTTAAGCGTCCACCCATGAGAAGCTTCACGAATCTACTACTTTTGGACGCGGTTTCCCTTTTTCCATGAAGCCGGACAGTGATGTCTCCAAGCTAGCGACCCAAGAATCTGGAGCGTTTTCTCCAGTTTCCTCTCCTCCACCAGAAGCCCGACCACCGGTTTTGCTTTCCCCCTCTCCCTTTACAATTCATTAACGAAATATTTAAACAAAAATAGTTGTATGCCTATGTTTTCGCAAAATATAATAAAACTAACAACGGTCAACAAACAACAAGAAGTGGAGAAGAAATCTTGTTCAGAAAAAAAGAAACCACAAATCCTTGGGAGGTGCTCAGCGTGAACAAAACGAAATGGTTAGAGAAACGCTCTTTATTTGCAGCAACTACAGGAGTATTGCTCGTAGCAAGTGTGATGGCAGGATGTTCAAGTAATCCAACAGGAACAGGCAACGAGAAACCACAAGAAACCAACAACCAACAAGCAGCTCCATCGACACCTGCACCACAACTGACTTTGGCTGATATCGAGAAGAAAGCAAAGGAAGAAGGGACAGTCGTCAGCGTAGGGATGCCAGATTCCTGGGCGAACTGGGTGGGCACTTGGAAGGATTTAGAGGCGAAATACGGCCTGAAACACACGGACACAGACATGAGCAGCTCCGAGGAAATTGCCAAGTTTGAAGCGGAGAAAAGCAATCCGACAGCGGATATTGGTGACGTCGGAATCTCCTTTGGACCGATTGCCGTTGAAAAAGGAGTTACACAGCCGTATAAAACGTCTTATTGGGACGAGATTCCTGAATGGGCAAAGGACAAGGATGGACACTGGATCGTAGGCTATCAGGGCGCAATCTCTGTCATGGCTAACAAGCAGCTGGTAAAAAATCCGCCAAAATCGTGGGACGATATTAAAAATGGCGACTATAAAGTAGCGATCGGTGATGTGACGAAAGCAGCGCAATCGCAGATGACCGTTTTGGCTGCTGCTCTGGCACATGGTGGAGATGAAACCAACATCCAGCCCGGTATTGACTTTTTCGCTGACCTCGCGAAACAAGGACGTCTCTCCCTGGGAGAAATGAATCTGGCGACGATTGAAAAAGGGGAAGTCACTGTTGCCATGCTGTGGGACTTTAATGCATTGTCTTATCGCGACCAGATTGACACCTCTCGCTTTGAAGTAAACATTCCAAGTGGCGGTACCGTTGTTAGCGGATATGCGACGATCATTAATAAATACGCTCCGCATCCACATGCAGCTATGCTGACGCGTGAGTACATTCTTAGCGATGCTGGTCAAATCAATTTGGCAAAAGGCTATGCTCGTCCGATTCGGGAAAGTGTGAAGCTGCCAGAAGAAGTAGCGAAAAAGATGATTCCCGCTGAACAATACAAGGATGCAAAACCGATCAAGGATCAAAAGACGTGGGATGAAACCGCGAAGAAAATTCCACAAATGTGGGAAGAGCAAGTCCTGATCCATGCCAAATAATGAGGAGGAGCGCAGCATGGCAATGAACAAGGTAATCGTGGTCGTTGTAGACGGCATGCAGTATCAGTCGGCGGTAACCCAAATGGGATTTATCAATCATCTGGTAGAAGTAGGCAAGGCAGCTCGGTACCTGGTGAAATCCGAGCTGCCGAGTCTCTCTCGTCCTTTGTATGAAGTGCTGTTAACAGGTACGCCCAGCTCTGTAAACGGGATTACATCGAATCAAGTCGTTCGCCTTTCCCATCAGAAAAGCATTTTTCATTTGACCAAGGAGCACGGACTCAGCAATGCAGCGGCGGCTTATTATTGGGTAAGCGAGTTGTACAACCGTGCACCGTTTCATTACGTCGAGGATCGTTTCCAAAATGATGAGGAAAAGGCGATTCAGCACGGCTGCTTCTACTTTGAAGACAGCTATCCTGATTCACACCTCTTGCTCGATGGGGAGTCGCTACGACGCAAGGTAGACCCTGATTTTCTTTACATTCATTCGATGGGCGTAGACAATGCAGGCCATCTGTTCGGCTCTGATTCCAAGCAATACCGAGGCTCTGTCATTGCCGTAGATACGATTTTGGCTCAGCTTTTGCCAGTTTGGATGGACGAAGGCTACCAGATCATCGTGACCTCAGATCATGGCATGAATCCCGATGGCAACCACGGCGGAACAGGGGATGATGAGCGCAATGTGCCAGTGTATGGTATTGGGTCTGCGTTCACCCCAGGTGTTTACGAAGAGGCGATACCGCAATTGTCGGTAGCTCCGCTCATCTGCCAGCTACTCGGAATTCCAGCATCAGAAGCGATGATCCGCCACTCGTTCCCTGGCGTTCAAGGCTAAACGAATTGGAGGGGTACACCTGAATATTCGAAAAAGCCATAGGTGGCTGTTGCTGTCCTTACTGCCGTTTGCCTTTCTTGTCCTCTGTTTTGAATTATTGCCTCTTCTCGTCATGTTCCTGGAAAGCTTTCGAGGAGATGGCGGAGTAGGCTGGGGTCTTGACCAATACACCAAGGCGCTGACGAGCAAATATTATTTGCTTGGATTGAAAAACAGCTTTTTCATTTCGTTGTGTGCGAGTGCGGTGGGAATTGTGGTTGCTCTGTTTGCAGCTTACTCGATTACGCGCTTTTCCCAGCGCTCGCGTGATTTTTTATTGATGCTTTCCAATATGACCTCGAACTTTTCGGGGGTTCCGCTTGCTTTTGCCTACATTATCATTTTGGGGAGCAACGGGTTGTTTACGCTCCTGTTCAAGCAATTGGGCTGGACGACGCTGGCATCCATTGATTTATTCAGCTGGTTTGGGCTGGTATGTGTCTATGTCTACTTTCAGATTCCGCTTGCGATTTTGCTCTTGTATCCGACTTATTACGGAATTCATCAGCAATGGAGAGAATCAGCTGCCCTGCTCGGAGCATCCACGGTCCAGTTTTGGCGTTATATTGGTCTTCCGGTCATCCTGCCAGGGGTCGTAGGAACCTTCAGTATTTTGTTTGCCAATGCGATGGGAGCTTATGCGACAGCCTATGCACTGGTCGGAGGAAACTACAACCTGATTGCCATCCGGATCGGTTCGCTGGTTGCGGGTGACGTAGCTGCCAGACCGGAGCTCGCCGGCGCACTCGCCGTTATTTTGGCGATCACGATGGTGACGGCTATGCTGATCAATGAATGGATGATGCGGCGTGTCAGGAGGGAGCTCGGATGAAGCCTAACAAAGTATTTCACGGCTCACTCATCACACTTGTCATGATTTATCTGTTTATCCCATTGGTCGCAACCTTCTTGTATTCGATTTCGACGGACTGGTATCGAACCATTTTGCCAGAAGGCTATACGCTTTCGTGGTACAAAGAACTGTTTACCGATCCGCGCTTTTTAGACGCGATGCAGCGCACGCTACTGGTTTGCTTTCTTGCTATTTGCATCAGTGTCACAGTGATGGTGCCGACCATTTTTATCGTAACAGTTTACTTTTCTCGCTGGGAAAGAGTACTCCAAGGCTTGGTCATGCTGCCTTATGCGATACCTGGAGTCGTAGCAGCAGTCGGATTGATCAAGCTGTACTCGTCTGGACCGATTGTGCTGTCAGGTAGCATTTGGATATTAATCGGTGCCTACTTTGTGATCGTGCTTCCTTACATGTACCAGGGAATTCGAAACAGCATGCGCACCATCGATGCGATCAAGCTCGTGGAGGCAGCTGAGCTATTGGGCGCAAGTCGGATGCAGGCGTTTTGGAAGGTCATCTTTCCCAACATTTTGACAGGGATTATCGTTTCGACACTGCTTTCATTCTCTACGCTGTTTGGCGAGTTTGTGCTAGCCAATCTGTTAGTCGGAGGACACTACGAAACGATGCAGATTTATTTGATTCGCCGGATGTCGGAGAGTGGGCATCTGACTAGCGCCATCGTCGTTACCTACTTTATCCTGCTGTTTGCTTTGTCAGGAGTAGTGATGCGACTGGGGAAATCGTCGTCCAAGGAGGGAAGCAGATGAGCTATGTACAGATTGATCGCCTAAGTAAACGATTCAAGGAGACTACTGTGTTGAACCAGGTTTCCCTCTCGATTGAAAAGGGCGAATTGATTACCCTGCTCGGTCCGAGTGGATGCGGAAAAAGTACGCTTTTGCGCTGCATCGCCGGTTTGACAGAGGTAGAGGATGGGGGCAAAATCGTCGTAGGGGAGACGGACATCACGAATCTTGCCCCAAAGGACAGAGAAGTCGGGATGGTGTTTCAATCCTATGCGCTGTTCCCCAATATGAATGTGTTCGGCAACATTTGTTTTGGGCTGAAAATGAAAGGCGTGAAGAAAGAAGAATACAAGGCGCGAGTGGAGCGAATTATCGACCTGGTTGATTTGCGCGGGCGCGAGGATTCGTATCCACACCAGCTCTCTGGCGGTCAGCAGCAGCGTGTTGCTTTGGCGCGCTCGCTAGTCGTCGAGCCCAAAATCCTGCTGCTGGACGAGCCGCTTAGTGCGCTTGATGCCAAAATCCGCAAAAGTCTGCAAACCGAAATCAGGCGGATTCAGCAGGAGCTTTCCATCACAACCGTGTTTGTCACTCATGACCAAGAAGAGGCGCTGACCGTATCTGACCGCATCTTTGTAATGGATCATGGCAATATTGTACAGATTGGTACCCCAAAAGAGATATATGCTCATCCTGCGAGTGAGTTTGTTGCCCGTTTTATTGGGAACTACAACGTACTGAAGCGAGCGGAGATGACGCGGCTGGTTGGAGAAATAGCGATGGCAGGCGATGCGTTTGCCATTCGACCTGAGGTTATTTCTCTCAAGCAAGTGGACAAAGATGTATCGGCGCCGCCAGAAAATGGCTGGTCTGTAGAGAGTGTCGTTCGCAGTATGACGTTAAAAGGAAACGTCATTCGTTATGAAGTAGAAGCAAAACGTCAAAAAATGCAAGTGGATGTGCTCAATACGTCTGACAATCACTGGATTCGCGAAGGGACACCGGTGTTCATGCAAATACCGGCTGAAGAGTGCATCCCGTTACAATAAGGGAGCGTATGGAATGTCCATCTCGGCTGAAGAAAGAAAAAAAGCCATCATCGAGGAACTGAATCTGTATGGAAAGGTAAAGGTGCTCTCTCTCGCAGAGCGGCTGGAGGTATCGAGCGAAACGATTCGTCGCGATCTGGATGCCTTGGAGCAGGTAGGCAGACTAAAGCGTGTCTACGGTGGAGCGGTAAAAGAAAACTACGCAGAAGGGGAACCGCCCTATCAAGAGCGACAGGACATCAATCTGGCAGCCAAACGGGTGATTGGACAGCATGCCGCTGAGCTGCTTGCTGATGGCGAGACCGTCGTCATCGACACGGGGACGACCATGCTGGAATTTGCCCGTATGATCCAGGGGCGCAAGCGATTAACCGTGCTGACGAATTCGCTGCCCGTAGCCGCGTTGCTTTCGGAAGCGCTCAATCAGCATGTATTCACAGGAAAAGTCATCCTGCTCGGCGGGGAAGTGAACACCGAGCAGCAATCGATCAGTGGACCGCTGTGCGAGAAGATGCTGGAGACCTTCCATGTCGACAAGGCATTTATTTCTGTGGGAGGGATCTCCTTATCCTCCGGGATCAGTGATTACGACATTAATGAGTCCATGATCTCCAAAACGATGGCGCGAGTATCCAAAGCTGTTTTTGTCTTGGCGGACCAGAGCAAAATCGGCGTGCAGGCCTTTTGCAAAATCATTTCCCTGGATGCAGTCGATGTCATTATTTCCGACCATGAAAAGCCAGCGTCCTGGGAGAGCGAGTTGGAGCGAAAAGGGGTAACCTGGATGACGGTCGACACAAGGGAGGGGAAGGCGTGAAAGTAGATTATCACGTACATCTGGAGGAAGGTCCGTATTCCTTGCGCTGGTGGAATCGCACGGCAGAGGCGCTGCTTCGTTTTCGTCAGCCTGCACGGGACAGACATACAAGAGCATGGATGGAAGAGCTCGAATCCTGGATGCATGAGAGGATCAACCGAGGAGCGTACTCTCGTGAGTGGCTCGACCTGTACCGCATTCGTGCAAAAGAGCTAGGGCTCTCCCATGTAGGAATTGTGGATCATCTGTACCGCTTTAAGGAATTCAAGCCTTACTTTGAACAACATATGCATCTGGAGGACGATGAGCTGGGGAGCATGCAGCGCATCTGGCTGGATCAGGTATGCACCGATTCGATGGAGGATTTCGTCAGCTTTATTTTAGAGCAGCAGCCAATTTGGGAAGCGGATGGAGTCGCATTGAAGCTGGGGATTGAAGCGGATTATTTTTCTGGAGGCAAAGAAGTGCTTGCCCCTATGATCGATCGTTACCCGTGGGACTATGTGATTGGTTCCGTACATTTTGTAAACGGCTGGGGCTTCGACAATCCCGAAACAAAGGAGCGGTTTGAGGGCACCGATTTGCTGGCCCTTTACGAGCAGCAGTTTCGGGTGGTGGAGGAAGCGATCGCATCCGGATTGTTTAACATCGTTGCGCATTTGGACAATTTGAAGGTGTTTGGCTATCGACCGCACGAACATGAGCTTATCCCTTACTATCAGCGGATTGCCCGGCTTTTAAAAGAGCACGGGGCAGCGACAGAAATCAATACGGGGCTGTACTATCGTTACCCCGTGAAGGAAATGTGCCCGAGCTACAGCTTCCTGCAAATTTTGCGCGAGCATGGCGTGCCTATCACCACTTCCTCTGACTCGCATTTTCCCGACGATTTGGGCAGCTACCTGGACGAGGCACGAGAGACTTTGCTTCAAGCAGGCTATCAAGAAATCGTTACGTTTGAAAAACGAAAGCGAATATCGGTCGAGCTGTTGGACAAAAAATAATAAATTGGTTTGCAAAAAAACAAACTGCCTGAGTCTGTTTCGCTAAGACTCGGCAGTTTTTTGGTTTACGCAAGGATGACGTGAAGCATCAGGTCTCCTGTCATATGCGCGATCATCGCGTATTCCAGCCCTTTTTTCCAGTAAAGCCAACCAAACAGGATACCAGCAAGTGAATTCAACACAATTCCGCGAATGACAAGCAGCGATGACAGCTCGCCAAAAGCCTGAATGGTTGCAGGAAGATGGCCCAAGCCGAAGAGCACGCTTGTGAGTAGAATCGCTACGATGAACATCCAGCCGCTCGTTTTTTTGCCAGACAGGCGATAAAATAACCAGACAAACAAGGTCATTAGCCCCAAGCGAAGCAGCAATTCTTCCACAATGCCCCCATAAAAAATGGTCGTAAGTCCGAGCCAGCGAGAAGAGACGGGAACCTGAAGCTGTGAAAGCTGAGGGATGCTTGGCACAAAGAAAAGCCGATCGAGAGAAAGGATCGCCAGGGAGACGATGATGCCTCCCAAAATGGCGAGGAGCACGGTACGCTTTTCAAAACCTTCGTGCTTTTGGCGGTATGCCCATCCCTTCCAGAGGTTTAGCTGCAAACCGACTGAGGAAGAAAGGCGAATTCCGAGATAGCTCAAAAGAAAGGTGATGACCGCAGTCTGTATGGCTGAACCAACGAAAAGAATGGCGGGATGGACGGGAACCGTTTCGGGAAGCGGAATGATTTGCAGCTGATAAGGAATCATGATCAGGTTGGCCAGAAAGGAAATGACAGCAAAAATCAGCGCAAGGCGAAGAGGTCTTTCCTTCATCTCATACTCCCCTTTTTTTCCATACTTTTCGTACGACTAGCAAATACACGAGCAGCGGAGTCGGAATACTCGTTAATCCCCATAACCCCCAAAGCCACGGAAAACGGCTTCTTTTTTTTGCATCTAAAAACAGCCAGGTGCCCTGAATTGCAGCAAGAGTAAACAAAGTGAGAAACAGCCACAGTGGAACATCATGGAGTTGTGTCATGGTTACCTACCCACCTTTTGGCAAGGATGAGAACAAATACGAGAAAGGACAAGCCTTGAACAATGAAGAACACAATCGGCGCTTGGGATTGGATGAAGTAAAGCATGGAAAGCACGACGAGAGCGACACACCAAAAGGCGAGCAGCTCGTAGCGAATGCGTTTTTTTGTGCGTTCGGTTGTTTCCGAAACGATGCTCTGGAAAAAAGCAGGGTCAGGGGTGGCAGACGGAAAGAGCTCATCCAGCTCATCCAGACCCTCTCGCATCTTCTGATACAACTGGTCGTTGTCTTCATCCAGATGTTTGTTCATCGTCCAACCATTCCTTTCTCAATTGATTGCTGGCATGATGCACGCGGGATTTGACCGTTCCTTCGCGGATATGCAGAATGTCCGCGATCTCCGCATAGGTGTACCCGTAATAATGCTTCAAGATGAGCGGAATGCGATACTCCTCCGATAATGTCAGGAGAACTTCAAGGAACTCAGGCCAGTCTCGATTCATATTGCCCGCAGCCCATTTCATTTTGGATAGGGCTTTTTGTTTTTCTGTCCATCTTTTTTCCGTGTCTTTCTTACGTAGAAAATCGATATAAAGGCGGGAGCCAATCGTAATGAGCCAGCTGGAAAAGGCTGATCGGCCGTCATACGAAGTGATTTTCTCGATCGCTTTGATCAAGGTCTCTTGTGTCAAATCCTCCGCCAAGTACGGATTTACCGTGATTTTAAGCAGATAGCTTTTTAAAAAGACGTAATGCTTTTGCAATAGCTCAGACAATGCCTGCTGGTTTCCTTTTTGGGCTTGTTTGATCAGGTCGCGTTCATCCATAGTCGATGGAGCTCCTCTCGACGCATTCAACCTTAATACGATTAGCTTACCTCAATCGTTCAATTAAGCTTGTAATATTTTTTGTGAAAAAAGATTTGAAATGTTTAGACAATTGAATATATAATAAAAACAAAAAACAACTAAAAAACGGGAAAACAAACTAATTTATGTGGAATTGGTGTTGTCTTAACCGGAAGTCAGCTTGGAAGGGGAGAATGGATTAGAAACAAAAGGGGAGGGTTCTGGATGAAAAAATGGGTTAGCACAATCGTAGTGGGTGTACTGTCAGTAGGGCTTTTAGCGGGATGTGGACAATCATCTAGCTCCACAGGCGGTAAGGCAGGCTCGTCCGAACTGACAGTATACACAGCATTGGAGGATGATCAGCTCAAAGCATATGTGGGAGCTTTTAACCAGGCGCATCCCGAGATCAAGCTGAACATCGTCAGGGATTCAACAGGTGTTATTGTTGCCAAGCTTATTGCTGAAAAAGAGAACCCACAAGCAGATGTGGTGTGGGGAACAGCGGCAACGGAGCTATTGGGAGCAGAGTTCCAAGGTGTACTGGAGGGCTATACGCCAAAAGGAATGGAAAGAATCTCACCTGAATTCAAGGACTCCAAGGACCCGGCACATTGGGTGGGCATTGATGCATTTGAGACCGCATTTGTCGTAAATACGAAGGAGTTGGAAAAACGCAATCTTCCTATCCCGCAATCTTACGCTGATTTGATCAAACCTGAGTATAAAGGGCTGATCGTCATGCCGAATCCTTCTTCATCTGGAACAGGCTTCTTCACTGTCGCCGCATGGAAAGAGCTGTACGGTGAACAGGAAGCGTGGAACTACATGGATAAGCTCCATGAAAATATTGCTCTTTATACGCACTCCGGTTCCAAGCCGGCAAAAATGGCGGCGGCTGGCGAGTATCCCATCGGTATCTCATTCGGCTACCGCGGCATAACGGAAAAGAAAAAAGGAGCTCCACTTGAAGTCATCTTCCCTCCCGAAGGTGCTGGTTGGGATGTAGAAGCCAATGCCCTCGTGAAAAAAGCGCAAATCAAGCCGGAAGCAAAAGTATTCCTTGATTGGGCCATCTCGGACGAGGCGATGAAGGAATACAACAAAAACTTTGCGATTGTTACGGTAGACAACAAAAGTACCACACTCCCCGAAGGCTACACGAAAGACCCCAGATCGCAGCTCATCCATAATGACTTGACCCAAACAGCAAAAGATCGCCCGGGAATCTTGGCTGAGTGGGACAAACGCTACAGCACGAAAAGTGAGCCGAAGAGCTAGATGCGGATCACCATTCAAAGTAAATTACACGAAAAAGGGAGAAGGGAGGAGCGTATGACAAAGCCATATCTTAGCATTCAAGGTGTTCGAAAAACATTTGGCAAGTTTGTTGCCCTCACATCAATCGATATCGATATCCAAAAGAATGAATTCATTTGCCTCTTAGGACCCAGTGGATGCGGAAAAACGACATTGCTTCGAATCCTAGCGGGATTGGAACAGCCATCGAGCGGAAAAATTTTGGTTAATGATCGGGACATTACGGTTCTTCCGCCAGCTAAACGAAATTTTGGGATGATGTTTCAGTCTTACGCCCTTTTCCCCAATTTGACAGCAGCGCAAAATATCGCCTATGGCCTGCAATCCAAAAAGATGTCCAAAAAAGAAATCGAGGAGAAAGTGCGGGAAGTGCTGGTGTTGATTGACCTGGAGCACATCCGTGACAAATATCCATCTCAGCTGTCAGGGGGGCAGCAGCAGCGTGTTGCCCTGGCCCGTGCCATTGCTCTGTCGCCAGACTTTCTGCTTTTGGATGAGCCTTTATCTGCGCTGGATGCCAAAGTGCGGCTCAAGCTGCGCCGGGAGCTGCGAATTTTGCACGAGAAAATCGGGATTACGACCATCATGGTAACCCACGATCAGGATGAAGCACTGACGATGGCAGACCGCATCGTAGTCATGAACAACGCGGAGGTGGTGCAGGTAGGCACTCCGCAGGAGATTTATGAAAAGCCGAACAGTCCGTTTGTTGCAGACTTTATCGGAGCGATCAACTTTTTGGAAGAATCGGTGTTTACGGGAAACAAAGTCGGTCAGGATCGCTTGTATGCCATTCGCCCGGAGAACATTCATCTGATGGACCCGGCGGCAGAGTACAGCATGAAGGCAGTCGTGCAAGACATGGAGTTTCGTGGATCGTTTTATCGTGTAAGCCTGCAGCTGCTCAATCAGCATAAAGGACTCTTACCGCAATTCGTTACCATTGATCTACCTGTACAGCAAACACATCGATTGGGTCTTGCGCGCGAGAAGCAGGTTGCTTTTGAAATGCCACTCGAAAACCTGATCTCTTTTGAACAGGCTGCCGTGACGAAGAAGACGGGGAGTGATTAAAATGAGCACTCGAACCGTTCGGCAAAAGATGGGCAAGGACGAGTGGCTGCAAAAAATCTTGATTGCGAGTATTGTAATTGTCCTGTTTATAAGCGTTCTTTTGCCGCTGGGAGATTTGTTCAGCAAGGCTTTTATCAATGAGATGGGCGAATATATCGGCCTAGCCAACTTCGTCAAATATTTCGCTACGCCTGCTCTGGTTCAATCGTTCTCCAATACGATGTACGTATCAGGAGTGACGACGATTCTTTCCGTGACGCTCGCATTTCTCTACGCCTTTGCTCTGACACGAACCGATATGCGAGGGAAAGTGTTTTTCCGCTATGTAGCCCTGCTACCGCTTTTTGCACCGACAATGATGCACGGGATCGCCCTGACGTATTTGTTTGGCAATCAGGGAATTATCACGACCGGATTTTTTGGACTTTTCCCCGGCTTTGACATGGAGCTGTATGGCCCGCTGGGGATTATCCTCTCTGAGATGTTCTATACGTTTCCACAGGCGTATCTCATCATGGCGGTATCCCTCGCGTTTGCTGACTACAATCTGTACGAAGCAGCAGAAACCATGGGGGCAAGCAAGCTGCGAAAGTTTTTGACAGTAACGCTGCCCAATGTGAAATACGGACTGATCAGCGCGATTTTCGTCTGCTTTACGTTGAGCTTTACCGACTTCGGAGCGCCAAAGGTAGTAGGTGGACAATTCAACGTACTGGCGACCGACATTTACAAGCAGGTGATCGGGCAGCAAAACACGACGATGGGGGCGACAGTCGGGATCATCCTGATTATTCCGGCCATTCTCGCCTTTATCGTGGATCGAATCGTAGAGAGGAAGCAAAACTCCTCGGTGAATGCCAAATCGACACCGTACAAGATCACGCCACAGCGCGGGCGAGATGTTTCCTTCTTTATCTATTGCTCGCTGATCACCGTCTCGATCTTTTTGATGCTGGGTACCGTTATTTTCGCTTCTCTAGTCAAAGTTTGGCCGTATGATTTGACGATATCGCTTACGCATTACGACTTTTCCAAGGTAGCCGGGGAAGGGATGCAGCCATTCTGGAACAGCTTGCTCGTCGCCTTTTACAGTGCGGTGGTTGGAACGATTGTGACGTTCATCAATGCGTATTTGCTTGAGAAAACACGGTTTATGAAAGGGCTGCGGCAAATCGGCTATTTTCTCTCCATCCTGCCGCTCGCTCTGCCGGGATTGGTGATCGGTCTTGCCTACATCTTTTTCTTCAACCATCCTGACAACCCGCTGAACTGGATGTATGGCACGATCCTCATCCTGATTCTGGCTAATCTGATCCATTTTTACGCCGTTCCGTTTATTACCGCTACCACTGCGCTGAAAAAACTGGACAAGGAATTCGAGCTTGCTTCGGAGTCAATGGGTGTTCCGTTCTACATCACCTTTTGGAAGGTGACGGTACCGATGTCACTGCCGGCGATCCTGGAAATTGCCGTCTATTACTTCATTAACTCCATGGTAACAATCTCTGCTGTCGTCTTCCTCTATTCAGCCGACTTCAAGCTGGCATCCGTATCGATCGTCAACATGGACGATGCGGGAGATGTCGCACCAGCCGCAGCGATGTCCGTCCTGATCGTTTTGACCAACGTGCTGGTACGGATCTTCTATGAAGTCGGTACGAATAAGCTGAGGACAAAAACACAGAGATGGCAAAAACGGTGAATAAGCATGAAGAAAAAGGTGGGAGAGAGAGCATGATTCAAGCAGTGATTTTTGACTGGGCAGGAACAACCGTTGACTATGGATGCTTTGCACCACTGGATGTGTTTTTGGAGGTATTCAAAAAGCGGGGAATTGAAGTTACCCATGCTGAAGCACGTGAGCCGATGGGGATGCTCAAGTGGGATCACATCGACACGATGCTGAAAATGGAGCGCATCCAAGAGCTGTGGAGAGCTAAATACGGCAGACTCCCGGAGAAAAAGGACGTCGATATGCTGTACGCCGACTTCGAGCCGATGCTGTTCTCCATTTTGAAAAACTACGTGACTCCGATTCCTGGTGTGCTGGAGCTGGTGGCGCGGCTGCGAGCTGCCGGAATCAAGATTGGCTCGACGACGGGGTACACGGCGGAGATGATGGCCGTCGTGGCTCCCGCAGCCAAGAAGCTCGGCTATTGGCCTGATTCGATGGTAACTCCGAGCGAAATGCCTGCAGGCCGTCCGTTGCCGTGGATGTGCTACCAAAATGCGATCAATCTGGATGTTCATCCGATGAAGCACATCATTAAAGTAGGCGATACGACAAGCGATGTAAAAGAAGCGGTAGCAGCAGGTACGTGGGCAGTCGGCGTAATCAAAGGCGGCAGTGAGCTGGGCATGACGGAGAAAGAGGTGCTGGAGTGTGACCCTGACGAGCTGGCAGACCGAATGGAGGTCGTAACAAAACGATTCAAAGCCGCAGGAGCCGATTATGTGATCGATACGATTGGAGAGCTGGATTCACTGATTCCTAAAATCAACCTGCGCCTCGCGCAAAAGGAGAGATAACCATGAATCTCACACAATTGCCTGATAATCCGTATTTGCTCTTGACTCCTGGCCCGCTGTCGACATCAAAAGGAGTAAAAGCCGCCATGCTGCGCGATTGGTGCACATGGGATAACGAATATAACGATTTGGTTCAAAGTCTTCGCGCAAAGCTGGTCAGTCTGGGTGGGCGCAACCATGATGATTATACGACCGTGCTCATGCAAGGAAGCGGCACCTTCTCTGTAGAGTCTGTCATCGGCTCGGTCGTACCTGAAAACGGCAAGCTAGTTGTTTTGACGAACGGTGCCTATGGAAATCGTATCGCACAAATCGCCAAGGTGCTCAAGGTCAATACGGTCGTAGTTGACTTCGGGGAAGTCGGACAGGCGGAACCAGAAAAGCTGCGCGAGGTGCTGGAGGGCGACCCGGAGATTACGCATGTAGCTGTCGTTCACTGCGAGACGACCACAGGGATGCTCAATCCCATCGACGAGATCGGAAAAGTAGTCAAGTCGTTTGGCAAGGTATACATCGTGGATGCGATGAGCAGCTTCGGGGGCGTCGCGATTGATGTTGCCGATTTGCAGATTGACTATTTGGTCAGCAGCGCGAATAAATGCATCCAGGGCGTTCCGGGCTTCGGCTTCATTCTCGCTAAAACCGAGGAGCTGAAAAAATGCAAAGGGCAAGCACGCTCGCTCTCGCTCGACTTGTACGACCAATGGGAAACGATGGAGAAGCATAACGGAAAGTGGCGCTTCACCTCTCCAACCCATGTAGTGCGCGCCTTTTACCAAGCGATGCTGGAGCTTGCGGAAGAAGGCGGCATCGAGAAACGGCAGGTTCGCTACCGCGAGAATCAGCGCATATTGGTAGATGGCATGGAAGCGATCGGTTTTCGCGCACTGCTGCCAAAGGAATGGCAGTCCCCGATCATTACGTCCTTTTACTTTCCGGAAAGCCCACAATTTACGTTTGCAGCCTTTTACGAGCGGCTGAAAAAAGAAGGCTTCGTGCTGTATCCGGGGAAAATTTCACACGCAGACACATTCCGGATCGGCAATATCGGGGAGGTCTACCCGCATGATATGAAAAATCTGGTGCAGGCCATTGAGAAAAATATTTTCTGGTAAAGCTGCAGGAGGACTTCAGTTATGTCATTAGTGGGGGAAGAACGCAAAGATGCGATTATGAACCTGCTGAATTACGCCGGTAAAGTCAGGACCAACGAGCTGGTAGAAAAATTGCAGGTGTCCTCGGAGACGATCAGACGATATTTGGAGGAGCTGGAAAATGAAAATCAGCTCAAGCGTGTGTATGGCGGTGCCATCAAGATTAATTACGAAAGGGAGGAGCCCTCTCATCTGATGCGGGAGGTTTCCCACGCAGAGGAGAAGAAGCGAATTGGCCGTGCGGCTGCCAGTCTCGTACAGGACAACGATGTCTTGGTCATCGACGATGGAACAACGACCCTGCACATGCTCCCGTTTTTGATGAATCGCAAAAATTTGAAGCTCATCACCATCTCGGTACCTGCGCTCAATTTGTTGATGGAGTACCACAACAAGGAGCTTTTTACAGGGGAGATTTACTTCATCGGGGGAAAGGTTCAATCCAAGCATTTTCGAACGGCTGGTACGCTGGCTGAAAACATGATGCAAAGCTTTTTCGTCGACAAGGCGTTCATTTCGATTGACGGGATTTTGGCTCAGCATGGCATTTC
Organism: Brevibacillus sp. SIMBA_040; assembly: GCF_046535075.1. Classification (NCBI taxonomy): domain Bacteria; kingdom Bacillati; phylum Bacillota; class Bacilli; order Caryophanales; family Paenibacillaceae; genus Brevibacillus; species Brevibacillus sp. SIMBA_040. The sequence continues at coordinate 43,381 of NZ_JAWRXI010000001.1, read as the reverse complement.
CAGCTATGATTGCGAAAAAGCGATGATTGCCAAACGGATCATCGAGAATTCCAAGGAAAACATCGTTCTGACGGATCACTCCAAGATCGGTATCAGTACCTTCTACAAGGTGGCTGACTTGAAAGAGGTTGATACGGTAATCAGTGATGTGCCAGCGCCAAAGGAATGGGCAGGCGAGCTGGAAGCAAAAGGTGTCGATTGGTTAGTAGCGGACTGAAAAAAGGGGCAGGAAGTAGATGCTCTTCATTTTTTGGACCAAAACACAACTAATTTCAACGAAAACAACACAAAAACAAATTCTTAACTTGAAATCGGCTCCGGTTCGCATTATTTTCAGAGTATCGAATCTATTTTTTGCTTGGCGAAATGTGAAAACGAGGAAAGGGTGAAATCCAGATGCTAGAAAACGGCTACGCCTTGGGGATGATTGAAACCGTGGGATTTCCCGCTCTTGTTGCAGCGACAGACGCAGCAGCCAAAGCCGCCGATGTCCGCTGCGTGACCTACCAGGGAGCGGATGCGGGGATTGTCACCATCTATATCGTGGGAGACGTAGCTTCTGTTTCGGCAGCGGTAGCGGTAGGCGAGGCGGAAGCAAGACGAGTGGGTCAGCTTCGTCACTCCAGAGTCATTCCACGTCCTGACCGAAGCGTGATGCAAATGGTTTTGCAGCAATTGGAACAAGAGAAGTCTAAGCAGGCTTCTAAGCCAGGAGGGAAACCAGCGGCTGACAAGTCTAAAAATGCACAAGCAGCGATAGCAACCACAACACAAGCAAGCAAGGAGGAATAGTCATGGGTGATGCACTCGGAATGGTAGAAACACAAGGACTGATCGGTGCGGTAGAGGCTGCTGATGCAATGGTCAAGGCAGCGAATGTAAAGCTTGTCGGCAAGGTGCATGTAGGGGGCGGGCTGGTTACCGTCATGGTTCGAGGAGATGTAGGAGCGGTAAAGGCATCTACAGACGCTGGAGCAGCCGCAGCGGAAAAGGTAGGAGAGCTGGTTTCTGTCCACGTCATTCCACGCCCGCACTCTGATATCGAGCTGATTTTGCCAAAGCTGGAGTAGTTAGAGTGAATATGCCTTTTCACATGAAACGGATCCGTAAACGGCTGAAGAGAGGTGACGGTATATCGTGATGCTAGACGTAGATTTGCAATCTGTCCAGGAAGTAAGACAATATGTGCTCACTGCCAAGGAAGCGCAGAAACGACTGCAAGGCATGTCACAAAGTCAAATCGATCAAATCGTACAAAGCATGGCGGAGGCGGCAAAAGCAGAGGCAGGTCGCTTGGCAGCATTGACCGTTGAAGAAACTGGCTACGGAAGGGTAGCTGATAAAACCGTAAAGAATCTGTTTGCAGCACACGATGTGTATCAGGCAATAAAAGAGCTGAAGACAGTGGGGATCATTCGCCGAGACGAACAAAACAAGGTGTGGGAGGTTGCACAGCCGGTAGGTGTCATTGCGGGAATTGTGCCATCTACCAATCCTACCTCAACGGTTATTTTTAAGGCGTTGATTAGTGTAAAAGCGGGGAATGCGATTGTCTTTAGTCCACATCCGCAGGCGGCGAAGTGTACAAAGGAAGCAGCCAAAATCATGCAGGCAGCCGCAGAGCGCGCAGGTGCTCCGGCAGGACTGATCTCCTGCATTACGCAGCCGACGCTCGCAGCCTCCAAAGAGCTGATGGGACACGGGTGCACGGATGTGATCCTGGCAACCGGCGGAACCACGATGGTAAAAGCAGCCTACAGTAGTGGCAAGCCCGCTTTTGGCGTAGGGCCGGGCAATGTCCCCGTTTACATGCATGCCAGTGCCGATATTCCAACAGCGATACGCCAAATCATGCAAAGCAAAACGTTTGATTATGGAACGATCTGTGCTTCTGAGCAGGCACTTGTCGTCGATAAGACGATCAAACGCAAGGTTGTGACTGAACTGAAACGTCAAGGAGCCTACTTGCTGGACGATCATGAGACAAAGCGTGTGGCTGCCATCATCATGAAGAATGGTGGACTGAATCCCGCTATCGTCGGGAAATCACCACAAGCGATTGCTAAGCTGGCAGGCATCCAGGTGCCAGAGGATGCCAAGCTTTTGATGGCAGAGGAAACCGGGATCGGGCGAGATTTCCCGTTTTCGATTGAAAAGCTGGCTCCGATCTTGACGCTCTATACCGTTTCCGACAGCCAGGAGGCGAGCCATATTTGCCACAAGCTGCTGGAATTTGGCGGACTGGGTCATACACTCGGCATTCATTGTCAGGATGCACAGGTGATCGAATCGTTCGTCGTCGATAAGCCGGCCTCGCGCATTGTGGTCAACACGGGGACTACGTTTGGCGGAATCGGAGCAACTACCGGCATCTTGCCGTCGCTTACGCTTGGGTGCGGCTCCTATGGCAACAATGTGACTTCAGATAATATCGGACCACAGCACTTGATGAATATCAAGCGGGTCGCTTTTGGACTGCGCGACATGAAGCTGGAGGCGACAGATCATACGGCTCCGGTTGTGACCGCAGCTCCAGCAGCTCCTGCAATCAGCAGAGATGAAATCGCAGAAATTATTAAAAGCGTGCTTTTGGAATTGCAAACTTCCAATCGCTAAGGAGGCATAAGGGATGGCAGGAGAATGGGCAGCACTCGGCATGGTGGAAACAAAAGGCTTGATTGGTGCAGTAGAAGCAGCTGACGCTATGGTAAAAGCGGCAAACGTCAAGCTGATCGGGAAGGTACATGTAGGAGGCGGGCTTGTGACCGTCATGGTCCGCGGAGACGTTGGTGCGGTCAAAGCATCGACGGATGCAGGCGCAGAAGCAGCGCAAAAGGTGGGGGAGCTGAAATCTGTGCATGTCATTCCGCGACCACATTCTGATATCGAGCTGATCCTTCCGAAGCTGGAAGGGTAAATCACTAGCTTATGGCCGTCATTACAGAAACAACATTACGGGCCATGCTGCGAACAGGGGTCCCCAATCCCTTTCTGGTTCGTGCAGAGGACAAATTTACCCCGGCTGCAACTGATTTTCTAAAGGGGAGAGGGATTCGCGTAGAAGTGTTGGAAGCAGACAGCGCTTATTCTGACGGGAGAGAGAATGGGGCAGGGCAGACCATTCCGGTAGGGGTATCCAACCGCCATATCCATTTGGCCCCAGAGGATGTAGAAAAGCTGTTTGGCGCAGGCTACAATCTGACTCATCTGCGTCCACTCTCCCAGCCGGGGCAGTTTGCCGCGACAGAAACAGTGACTCTGCTAGGACCAAAAGGCTTGATAAAAGGTGTGCGGATACTGGGTCCGGCACGGGGAGTAAGCCAGGTGGAGATCTCCAGGTCGGATGGCTTCTCGCTCGGGGTTCATCCGCCGGTCAGAATGTCGGGTTCTTTGGAGGGGACACCAGGTATCACGCTGATTGGTCCAGCCGGATGCGTCGTTCTGGAGACTGGTGTTATCGTGGCAAAAAGCCATATGCACATGTCTGATGCGGATGCTAGGGCCTTTCACGTCCAGGAGGGTGACAGCCTGATGCTGCAATCTGTCGGGGAGCGGCCCCTTATTTTCCCAGATGTGACTGTGCGCGTCAGCCCGCGGTATGCGCTGGATTTTCATATGGATCTCGATGAGGCCAATGCGGCAGGGCTCAAAACAGGTGACCAGGTACGCTTGTTTGGGAAAAATGGCAAGCTTTTTACCTCGGCAGGGAGGTGATAGAATGGACGTCAGGCAAATGATAGAGTCGATTACGCGGGAAATTTTGCAGTCAATGAAGCCAGAAACGGTGCAGGAGAGCCAGGAAAAATGGTTGTATATCTTTTGTGACAGCAAGGCGCACGAGTCGTTTGAGGACCAGTTTATCGCCTTGCAAAACAACGGGATCTGCCATGACCTTTTATTTCTGGACGGGGAAACGTCCTCGTGGCTCGGGATGCATCGCATCGAATGTGGAGGGGCAGGCAAGATCATCACTGCGGATGAATTCGCTCCTGTTCCTTTGGAAGTGCCCAAAGAGTATGACGGTGTCATCATTCCGGAAATCGATTTGGATAATGCAGCCCGCATAGCAGCAGGTCTGAAAGGTACAATCAAGGCGGAGATCGTCTTTTCAGCGCTTGTGTTAGGAAAACCCGTTCTCGTAAGTAGGGATGTACCGGGAATCAAGCGAGCAGACCGGCGGACGCTAAAAACGTTAACACTTCCGAAGCCGTATCAGCAGCTCTTTTTGCGGCATGTGCATGACATGAAGGAGCTGGGGGTAGAGTTTTACCCGCAAAAAGGGCTTGCTGATGCTGTCATACGTAAGAGCAGGGCAAAAAAGCAGCAAGAGACAGCGGGCTCATCGGGCGGAGTCGTGGGGGCGCGACCAGCCCAATCAGCCAAGCTTCTGACTGCTGAGTGGGTCAATGCGCAAGCAGAATTTCCGGATGCGGGGCTTGTCCTGAGACAGGGGACCATTCTCTCTCCGCTGGCAAAGGATATGCTGAAGGAAAAAGGAATCGCGATCCACTACGAACGGTAAAGGGGGAGCGCCATGTTTTTGGGAAAAGTGATCGGCAGTGTCTGGTCCACACAAAAAGAGGATGGCATGGAGAATCTAAAGCTATTGGTTGTCCAGCCGATTGACTGGAACGAAAAGGAAGGTGGACACACGGTGATTGCAGCAGACCGCATCGGGGCGGGCTTTGGCGAAAAGGTCATCGTTTCGAGCGGCACTCCTGCGCGGATCATTTTTCACAACAAGATGGTCCCCATCGACGCCGTCATTGTTGGGATCGTGGATTCTTATGAAGTAACGCAAGAAGAATAGACAGGCGATAGGTGTGGTCAATTCAGACTGCACCTTTTGCCATTTACAAAAAGAGAGCTGGGAGAGTATGTCCACCACCATTTTGCTGATTCTGTTATTTGCAGCGGTATGCCATGCGATTTGGAATGCCCTGTCCAAGAAAATTGAAGAGCGCGACGCCTTTTTTACCCTGATTTTAGGGGCTTCTGTTATCTTGTATTTTCCACTTGCTGTCTATTTGTGGCAAACCTCATCGTTTCCGCCTGGTGCGATCAAATGGCTGTTGCTTAGCACTTGCTCGGAGGTTTTGTATTTTGTAGCTTTAGGTAAGGCTTATCAGACGAATAATTTGAGCTATGCGTATCCGATTTTGCGCGGTACAGCTCCTATCGTGACGACAATCATAAGCACACTGTTCATCGGCACGGCGATTGCCTGGACTGGTTTTGTTGGCATTTTAGTAATTGTAGCGGGTGTTGTCTTCATGAACCAGCGCACCTTTTCGTTTCGAGAGCTCAGTCATATCGTCAAGGATTGGGGCAATATGAAGTGGGTGTTTTTAGCGGGTAGCTTTTCAGCGTGCAGCAGCATAGTCGATGGCATGGGAGCATCCATGATGTCGGGTCTGCTGTTTAAATACTTCGTGTTCTTCGGAATGTTTGCAGGAAAGTGGATGATTGACCGCAGAGCAGAGATAAAGGTATCCTATGTGGCGCTGATCAAACGCTATCCGTGGCATACATTGGCGGGAGGACTCTTCGTTTTCGTCTCCAATTCGCTGGCTGTGTACGCCATGCAAACGACGCCGGTTACCTATGTCGCCTCTGTGCGAGAAATCAGCATCGTGTTTGCGACCATTATTGGGGTGATCTGGCTCAAGGAAAAGGTCGGGGTCATCAAATGGGTGTCCATCGGGATGATTTTGGCTGGGGTCGTGATTATTAAGCTGAGTTAGTCGGCGAAGATCAGCAAATGGGATTTGATAGCCCAAAAAAGCAGTGGTAGTCTAGGACATTATTTTTCGTCCTAGGTTGCGGCTGTTTACTAGGCGGAAAGCCGTTTCAACCCTGTTTCGTTTCTCATACGATACAAGAATACAGGGGAGGTAAGCTTCTATGGCAAATAACCGAACGCTTTGTGAGCAATTTTCAAAGATACTCAGGGGCAGGTCAAGTTTTGCTGGCGGAAAGTGCGTAGCAACCATAAGCAGAGATGAAATAAAAGCAATCATTTTAGGGAAAAGATTTCGAGTAACGTCTTCTTTTTCATTCGAATCCGTGAATAGTAAAACAGGCAGAGGACTTTGTCTGGCGCGAGCAGCATTCTTGCAAAAAGAAGTGAATCGATTTATTTCGGCCATAAGAAAACAAGGGATAAAGGTGTCCTCAGTTCGTAACGAATGGCTCTTCGATCAGCCGCGATTGATCTATATAAATATAGAAGCTGTTGATCAACCTCTCGCTTTTGCTAGAAAAGTCAGGCGAGCATTGGATGCGATTGGCCGCTTCTCTTAAAAACCGGAAGGACTCGTAAGCGTACAGCGTTACGAAGTCATTCCGGTTTTTTTTGCCTGTCAGGCTAAACCGAGTACCAGTGCCAGCAAGACTACTGATACGCCTCCTGCAAGTGAGCCTGTAACATTGACGGCATCGTTGTTCCAGCCGGAGCGGCCACGTATCCGCATGGCTGGCATTCCACAATGACGGGCTTGCTCGATTTCACGACCGCAGGTGCCACAACGGTACATTTGCTGCCAAGTCGCACCGATCCACGAATCGGTCAGCGACCCAATAATGCCTGCCAGGCCGGCTAATCCAATCCAAGCTGCTGGTCTGAGTGCCGTCGCGACCGCATCTGGTGCTGAGTGGCTGGACACCGAGAGCAGCAGCCACGCTACGGCACCGATAAAAAGGCCCCCTGCCAGCGATGCGCCCATGCCGAGGACAGAAACTCCTCCGGACGTGCCAGGAAGAACGCGCTGCCCCGTTTTGATTGACCTCGGCGGCGTCCGGCTCAAGCCGCCGATTTCTGTTGCCCAGGTATCGGCTGTGACTGCAGCCATAACACCGAGGAAGGCGTACCACCAAAGCGGATGTGGAAACGCCCAATTTATCGTACATAACAGCAGCCCTAGTCCACCGTTCGCGAGTACCTGGCCGGCATCGCGCCTCCCGGTTTTCTCATAACCACTCTCTGCCTCTTCCTGTGCATGCTTTTTCCACTTGGACAAAAGACTCGACGAGATAAAAAAGGCGATGAGGGATCCAAACCAGACTGCGCTTCCGAGCGCGTACATCACTGTGCCCAGTATCATCGCTGCTAAAAAACCGGAGCCGGACAGCGACCGCTTTATATATGCCGCCCCTGCAATACCGGTACTGCAGGCAAGACCTATTAACCACTCCACCGCACTATGCCCCCTTCACTTGGACCTATTATATCGCAATCCAATAGGCTTTCGAAAAAGATTAAGCTGTGCTCAAAAAATGAGCGAGGGATTTTGGATAGGATGTTGCCATCTGAGCTTCTATGAAAATGATGAAAGTATAATTATGGATTTTTGTGATACAATTGAAAATGAAATGAAACTTTTGGAAAATGGTTCACTTCTAGAGGAAAGGAAATGACTATCTATGACACTGCTACGTACACTGTCCCCAAAGCATTCAGGCGACAAAGGTATGGAATATAACCTTTTTACATTGAAAGAGAATCCTGAAATGGCTAGTGATTTTGACGCTATGAATGAGGCGGGCTGGCCAACGTTTATGTTATATGATGAAGTGGCGATCCAGTATTATTCTCAGGTGGTAGAGATCTTCCCACAATTCCAATTTTGTATCGCAGATGAAAACGGGACTGTAATGGCTTGCTGTAATTCTGTACCGTTTTATTGGGATGGTACTGAGGAGGGAATGCCAGCCGGTTGGGATCACGTATTTATGAAGAGCATAGAGGATTACCATCAGGGAAGAGTGCCAAACACGGTATCTGCTCTTGCTATCGTGATTCATCCCTCTTATCGTGGGAAGGGAATCAGCGGCATTATGCTAGACGCATTAAAAGGTTTAGTGAAAAGTCACTCGATCGAACAGCTGGTTGCACCGGTAAGACCTTCTTCGAAATCGAAATACCCGTTGATTCCCATGGACAAATACGTGCATTGGCAAAATGAAAAAGGAGATTCATTTGATCCATGGATACGGACTCATTTGCGAGCCGGGGCTAAAATAGTCAAGCTTGCTCCAGAATCTATGAAAATTAACGGAACGGTTGCAGACTGGGAAAGCTGGTCAAATATGAAGTTTCCTGAGTCAGGGACTTATATTGTGCCAGGTGCACTGGTTCCAGTTACCATCGATGTGGAGAAGAATGAAGGGCGTTATGTTGAACCCAATGTTTGGATACAGCATTTCCTTTAATTTTTTCAAATCGTAATCTACTATTTTTGAACAGAAGATCAGTAGGGCGCTAGTTTGCAATCATTTGGATTGCATGACTAGCGCCTATTCTTATCGGTTTGAATACACGCCACCAATCATCGCGAATACAAGCCAATTTTTTAACAATCAACGCCCCCGCTTGTTTGCTTGCACAGGATGCCTGTACCTTCGAGAAATAGAGCTCTTGACTTTACACTTAACTGGAGAGTATACAATTTAAACGACAAAATCAGAAGGGAAGGTAAAAGCAATGTTTAAAATCAGCGAATTCTCCAAGCTGAGCCGTATTCCGCTGCAAACTCTACGTTACTACGATCAGATCGGACTCTTAAAGCCTGCCAAGACCGACGAATCAAGTGGTTATCGGTACTACTCTGCGGAACAACTGCTCAAGATCAATCGAATTGTGATTTTTAAGGAATTGGGATTCACGTTGCAGCAAATCTCGGAGCTATTTCAAGAAGATATATCAGCTGAACAGATTCGCGGTATGCTGAAGCTCAAAGAGAGTGAGATCGAGCGCCAGTTAAATATCGAACTCGCCAAGCTTTCCCGGATAAAAGAACGAATGCAGCTTGTAGAATGTGAGGGAAAGATGGATAAAGAACAAGAAATCGTAGTGAAGCGCGTTGAAGTCGTGCAGATGGTTACTTACGCTTCCACGGGCACGGTTGATGATATCCCAAATCTTTTCGATATCTTCGATGGTCTGCTTGATAGCCGAATCCGATCTGCCTTATCTGGCCCGCGAACGGTGTTATGGAACGTATCCAGCAGCACGGCCCATGAGTTTGAGCTTGAGGCCGGTTATGTCGTGAAATCAGAAGCCCTCAGGCTGCCCGAGCCTCTTCGTTTCCGTTCCCTACCCTCAGTGACGATGGCCACGATGTTATTCCGTTCGGATTCGGTATATTCAGAGACGGCATGCTTAAACCTTGCTGAATGGATTGAGCAGCAAGGTTTTCGTATACGAGGCGACCACTCCGGTAGAGAATTCTATGTTCCACTACCTGGAAATCCGGGTGTTAATCTCATCGAAATCCAAATTCCTATTGAAGCTAATGAGGGACATTCATGAACAATAAATGGGTCGTTTATTCGCTTTCACTGGCGGTGTTTCTAATTGGTACGATTGAATATATAATAAGCGGAATTCTTCATATCGCAGCAGCAGATCTTGGGATTACGACATCTACCGCAGGGACGCTCGTCACGGCGTTTGCGCTTGCCGCTGCGATTGGCTCCCCCGTTGTGATCGCCACAACCATCCGGGTGGACCGAAGAAAAATACTATTTATCATGCTCGGCATTTTTATTTTAAGCAGCATCCTGGTCTATTTTAGTCCCTCGTTTGAGATGATGCTAATGACACGAATCATCCAGGGGCTCAGCGGAGGGGCAGCCACAGTCATTGCAATGGCCGTCGCAACGCGCTTGGTTGAAGAGCGGAGTCGAGGTCGTGCAATCGGCACAATTTTAATGGGATTAAGCAGTTCACTTGTTTTAGGCGTACCAGTCGGCACATTATTAAGCGAAGCGCTAGGGTGGAGAACCTTATTTGTTATCGTTGGGTTGCTGACGGTAATTCCGCTGCTTGTGGTCTACTTCAGAGTCCCTTCTATTCCTGAGCAGAGAGCTATTACGCTCGGAATGCAGCTGTCGATTTTAAAAGATAAAAAGATTGTGCTGGCGGTTGGCATTACGCTTTTCTATATAGGAGGATACTCTGCACTGTTTACGTATATTTCGCCATTCTTGCAATCGAATGCGGAACTATCTGCGACGGCGCTTTCCGGAATTCTGCTGCTTTCAGGGATTTGCAGTTTTGCCGGCTCCAAAATCGGAGGAGTCGCAGCGGATACGAAAGGGTCCAAGTTCACAATCTATGCCGGACTGTCTCTCCAAGCTGGAACCCTGTTGCTGCTGATCTGGTTAGACGGCTTGATCTATGCTGTTATCCCGTTGATCATGATATGGATGGCCGCCACATGGATGACCTCCCCGGCACAGCAGTTATATTTGGTTACCCTGGTGCCCCAGTCGCCGGATATTGCTTTAAGCGTAAATACTTCGTTTATCCAATTTGGCTTCGCCATTGGCTCGGGAATAGGGGGATTGATGATCAGCAGCTCCTCAATAGACAATCTAGGCTGGGCAGGATTTGCATTGGTTGTGCTGGCGCTCCTACTAGCAGCGTGGTTGTTCGCTTACGATAAAAAAACCGGACACGCAGCGAGTAACAAAGACAGCGAAAGCCGAAGAGTCTGTACCGAATAAAAATTCTCCAATAAATCTCTGTGTATGCGTCAAATATCTCTACTCAGGAATGCGGCGGTCTATAACTTTATTTACTCTTCCTAGACTGCCGCAATAGCCTCAAGAATTGCGTGGAACTTACACCCTAAACCTAAATCACCTGAATTTGTAACGTGAGCCCTATAGAAGCATCGTGCAATAATGTACTATATGCCCTTTCTTTTAAAGATGTAGATTATATGAGAATACTTGAAAGGAGTCTTCTCATGAATACGACATCTTTGTTACTATACTGTTTTATTGTTACATTTACACCAGGGCCTACTAACATCGTCATTTTATCCACAGTGAATAATTTGGGAACAAAAAAGGCAATGGAATATACGTATGGAGCAACGATTGCCTTTGGATTATTACTTGTCATTTCTGCTTTTCTGAATACGTTGCTCATAACGATAGTACCGAAAATAGTAATTGTTATGCAGATAATCGGAAGCATTTATATACTTTATCTCGCTTATCAAATTTATAAAATGGATACGTCAGAATCATCTGTAAACCAAACGGGTACCTTTATGTCAGGCTTTCTTATGCAGTTTCTAAATCCAAAAGTGGTACTATTCACAATGACTGTACTTCCTAGTTATGTGATCCCCTACTACAGTGAAATGCCTGCGGTGACAGTAAGTGTTATAGCGATAACGATCATTGGATTTTTAGCATTTGTTACATGGGTACTTTTCGGTACAATCTTCAAAGGGTTTTTACAGAAGCATAAAAAGACGGTTAATGTAATGATGGCATTGCTTTTAGCTTTTTCTGCCATAATGATTTGGATGTAAGGTAGTTAATGAGGAGGTGAGAGAGATGGACAAGTTTATCTATAAAAAGTCTGCAGGTGTTACTGCGCTGTCAGCGAGTATGACTGATTTTACGTATAAAAAGCACTCGCATAAAGAGTATGCATTAGGTGTTACGCTTCGTGGTATTCAAGAGTATAACCTGGATGGGAGTTTACAGTTATCCTATCAAAATGGGGTTATGCTTTTTAATCCAGAGCAGACTCATGACGGAATGGCGCATGATGAGACAGGTCTTGATTATGTTATGTTATATATTGATCCACAATTGTTTTTAGAGATTAGTGAGAAAAAGGAAATCGTCCGGTTTTCAACACCTATTGTGTATGATGATAGACTTGGACAAAAAATAGTAAATCTTTCTCATGCAATATTAAGCGAAAAAGATGAGGCTTTGTGCAATGAATTACTCGTATCTCTTACGGATAGCCTTGTTCAAACGAATCTATTTTCAGAATATAAAAAAGATGCCCCTCTCATGAGAAAAGCAAAGGATATGCTTCATGCCAACCTAGATATCGTACTTAAGCTTGACGAGGTATGTAAAGAGCTGCATTTATCAAAATTTCAGTTTATCAGGTTGTTCAAGGCTCATACTGGAATTTCACCATACCAATACTTTCTTAATTGCAAGATAGAACGTGCAAAGCAGTTAATCGAACAAAATCGAGATATATATGCGGCTGTAGCAGAATGTGGCTTTAGTGATTTAACCCATTTGAACAAGCACTTCAAAAGAGTATATGGAACAACGGCATTTGAATATATGTCACATGTAAATGCGGGAGGAGATAAATATGTCATTAAGAGCAGGAGATAAAATAAAGTTTGAACGAACTTTTACAGTGGAAGATGTTCAATTGTTCACGCAGGTTTCATGTGATGAAGGGGCTCATCATGTTACCCCAGATGAACAAGGAAGGCTGGTTATTCAGGGGCTGCTAACTGCTACATTGCCGACAAAGGTAGGAGGCGATCATAACGTGCTCGCCCGTACTATGAATTTTGAGTTTTTAAGACCAGTGTTTACCGGGGATACGATTATTTGTTAAGTAACAATAGAAAGATTCGAAAAGCAAGATAACAGGACATCTATTGCAGCAGCTTTTTTGTGTATCAATCAGAAGCAGAAGGAAGTCCTGAAAGGGAATTTCGCTGGAGTAACCCTATAGGTCATACATCTCGTCAACGGACCCTTAGGAAATGGTAAAATGGTGAGAAGTTGTGATGTATGTGAGGAGGTTTTTATGTTCCGTAATAAAAAATATTGGCGTTTACTCCCTCCTTTTTTGGTAATTGCAATAATATTGGCAATTTGGTTACCACCTAAGCTAAAACCGATTGCAGTTCTTGTCATATTAGTTTTTTGGGCAGTATATTACCTTTGGGTTCATTTCGAAAAAACGAATAATTCAAAGAAATAATGATAATTTCACACACTAGTCTGGATGCACAATACTATCCTGTCTAATTCTTTTCCGTTGACACCGCTTCCTCACTTTTATAGGATGATCTAATGCCCAAAATTTGATCGTAAAAGATCACATACTAGAGGAGGGTAGTTAAATGAATGTTGTGGTTACGGAGTACAACAAGGACTGGAAGAAAAAGTTTAACGAGGAAGCTCAAAAAATCAAGGATATCTTTTGTGATGAATTAATCGACATCCATCATATCGGAAGCACTTCCGTTCCAGGATTAAAAGCCAAGCCAATCATTGATATCATGCCAGAGGTAAAAGATATTGAAAAAGTGGATTCATTTAACGATCGGATGGAAGACATTGGTTATGAATGTATGGGCGAGCTCGGCATGAACGGAAGAAGGTATTTCCGAAAAGGCGGGGATAATCGCACACATCAGGTCCATGTGTTTCAATGGGTTAACAAGGAAGATATTGATCGCCAATTAGAGGTAAGAGATTACCTCCGGATGCATCAGAATTACGAAAATCGGTATGGAGATTTAAAAGAAAGCCTCGCCACACAGTTCCCAAAGAACATAGAAGCCTATATGGACGGGAAAGATGCATTTGTGAAAGAGCTAGAGAAGAACGCACTACAATGGTCCAAAGGATGTAAAGAACGTTAACTTAGCTATAGAAAAAGTCGTTTTCCCAGTATGCGGAAGACGACTTTTTCTTCTACCTTGCTGACAGGTGTAAAGCTATTTATCTAGCCATTTGCACCGATTCATCTTCCGTATCGAGCTGCGTAATCTCCTCGTGCATGAAAATTCCTCGTTTTTCTAACTGTGCAAACACCTCTGCCGGTTCAAATGCTTCCTCAGGAATGAGCACACCCGTCTTTTTCACCATGCCTTTGGCAATCATTTCTGTCGCAACAGCCATCGGAATCCCTACATTTCGTGTATACGCCCGCAGCTTTTCCCAGCCCTCCACCGATCCATCAGACGCCGGGTGAGTATGGTACAGGACATGCTGTACGCGTCGGCCGTCCTTAGTACCGATCACCTCGACATGCAAGGAATAGCCATACAGCTCCGTTTCCTGTCCTTCCTTTGAATGGAATAAGTATTCACTGATGCAATCTAGCACACCAATTTCTTTGCCATTCACAGTAATTTTGTCATTTCGCATGAAGCCCCAATCGTAGAGGGCACGTACGAGCTGCATGTTTTTGGCTGGCCACGTTCCGCGCACCTCAATCAGCCTAACCCCTTTGTCAGCGAGAGCAGTCGCCAACGTTTTCGTTTCTGCGTGCGGAATAATGTATTGGATTGTTTTTCCGTATGGTTCTGGCAATTGGATTTCACGCGGTCTGGCAAAAGGAGGAACTTGAACAAACTCACCGTTTTCATAGACGACACGACCAGGCAGGAGGGGATCATATTCATACGTAGTTGTTTCCGTGATGGAACGGGAAAAAGCGATCGGACGGAAAGCGCCGTGGCTGACGCGAACGGATTCGATTGTATCCAGTTGATTGGCAGCATGCATGGCCATCATTTGGGTAACTCCAGGAGTCATACCAAAGCCGGGAACGCAGGTCTTGCCGTTTTTCTTGAAAATCTCGTCAGATGCTTCTTCAGCACCAAAGCCATTTAAGTTGATTCCGTGGCAGCCTGCTTCCGCGATGCAAGCTGTAGAAAGTCCATTTAATGTAATAGTCGTACCATCCATAACGATATCATAGCCACGCATTTTGCTTACCGAATCCTCGTGGTCACGCACGTTTATCTGTACGAAATCAACACGCGGATCGTTCAGCGCTTCGACGATTTTTCTGCCTTCCTCCTCATTAAAATCAGCTACTGTAATCTTTTCAAAGCTGGAGTACTGCACCAAATCAAGAATAGACTCCCGGCAAATTCGACCTGCACCGCCCAAGCAAAGAACTTTCATGCGTATTCCTCCTAAGATTAGAATTTTATTTTCTGAATATTTGCTCTGTACGATTTTGAGTATAACATAGCGTTTGGGTTTTGTGTTGTTTTTGTTTGGTATTTTTTGTGTGTTTTATTTGTTTACCGTTGTTTTTGTTTTACAAACAAATAAACACACAAAAATAACAACAAAATAAACTCATAACAAATTAAAACAACATAAATAGTGTGGGAGGTGGTATAATAGATATAAAATTATGAATATTATAATTTTAAAGGGGTGGTCGTAAATAAAGCGCCTATCAAACATTCATCGTAGTGAAAGTGTTCTTGTTTCGGCCTTTGGAGGGGAGTAGCTTCACCCGTACAACAGGTCTATTTTACGCATTCGCACATATCATTTCTCTATCGCTAAAAGAGGGTGAATCACTTGGAATCTCTGCACGTATTTTATGAACAGCATGTCATCATGAATCTGGAGATGTATTTGCGCGTAGTTATTAGCGCTGTACTAGGGATGTTCATTGGCTGGGATCGCTCACACAGAAACAAGCCAGCCGGGTTAAAGACATATATGTATGTCTCAGTGGCTTGTACGTTGATTACGCTTGTTTCGATATACAGCACAAAGCTGTACAGCTCCCCGAATAGCGGGACGATGATGGACCCGATGCGTTTGGCTGCACAGATTGTTACAGGCCTTGGCTTTTTGGGAGCAGGGGTCATTCTGAAGGATGGCTTGCAAGTAAAAGGGCTGACGTCTGCGGCTATGATCTTTTTCGCCGGGGGCATCGGGATCGGGATCGGGGCGGGATTTTATGGCATCGTCATCTTCTCTGTGATCGTGGCATTTGCGCTTGCCCGTGTCAGCCAGCGCTTCGAGGATGTCCAGCAGAGGAGGTCAGACAGTAGTGAAAAAACGAGCGCGGTCAAAAAGCAAGAGGTTGGATAGCAAGGAAAAAGCGGTGTGAGCACAGGCTCAGCGTCGCTTTTTTTGTTCGCTCGCAATGCGATGCTTCCGATAGGCTGCAAGATGAGAGGTCACTTGATCTCGCATCTTTTTTATTTTGTAGCAATATCCTCAATGGGTCTTTATTCCGTAGTCTTTTCGAACTATGCTAAAGAGAGCAAATCATCGTTCAAACAGGGAGGGCAGGCAGCCAATGATCAAGAAAATAATCATTTTCGCCTTTCTGATAGCCTCCATGCTAACCTTTGTTGCCCAGGCAATGGCTTATGTCGAGCAGCCAGTCGCCAGGCAAGGCGTTATCGATTTGCGCGCGGTTAACTGGGACGAGCAGCAGTTCGTACCTTTAAATGGCGAGTGGACTTTTTATTGGAACCAGCTGCAGACCCCAGCCACTATACGAGAACAAGCAAGATCCGCTCAGTCTAGCTACAAGCAAGTCCCGTCTACCTGGAAGGGCGGGGCGGCGATTCATCAATCTTACCCCAATCATGGCTACGCTACCTATCGTCTCCTGCTTCAACTGCGAGATGAAGATGTACATAAACGCTTTGCGATCTACTTGCCAAGTGTCGCTACTGCCTATCAACTATGGATCAATGGCGAGCTAATGGAGAAAAACGGCGTTGTTGGCACGAGCAGAGAGCAGATGGTCCCCAAAAATTATGCCAAGCTCATCCCCTTTCAATCCGATCGTTCCCAGGTAGAGTTGGTTGTCCAAGTCTCAAATTTCGTTCAGCGAAAAGGCGGATTGTGGGAGTCTATCACATTCGGACCCGTTGAAGAAATCATGCTGGAGCGCGATACAAAGGTCCTCTATGAAAGTCTGATTGCCGGCTGCTTGTTTCTGATGGGAATCTATCATTTTGTGTTGTACTTGGCGAGAAAAAGAGAGAAATCAGGTCTCTACTTTTCTGGTATGAGTATCGGTATCAGTATCCGGCTACTTTTTTTGGGCGAGACTCTCGCTGTACGCTATTTCCCGCAAATTCCGTGGGAGATCGGGGTCAAGCTGGAGTACCTTTGCGCCTCGGGAAGTATGATGTTTCTTGCTTTGTTCGTTCAATCGCAATACCCTCTCGAGTTTAACCGAACCATCCGCAATTGGCTAATTAAGCTCGGTAGTGTGCTCATTCTCTTTATCACGGTTACTCCTGCCTGGATATTCACGGAAGCGATTCTGATTAAAGAAATCTACTTATTGCTCTGCTATTGCTATGTGCTGTACGTCTATGTGCACGCAGTGATTCGAAAAAGGCATGGCTCCCTGCTAAACGGGTTTGGCTTGATGCTCCTTTTTATTGCCTCGATAAACGAAATTTTGTTCTACGCAAACTTGTCTAGCTTTGAAAATGGCGTAGCATTTAGTGTACTCGTTTTTTTGTTTACCCAAATGATCAATCTGTCTATGGCGTTTGCCAGATCATTCGATCAGGTTGAGAGGCTGTCGGAGGAGCTGCGAAAAACCAATGAATCGCTGGAGCAAAAAGTGCAGCAGCGAACACAAGCACTGGAAGGAAAAAACAAGGAGCTGCAAATGATGCAGGAGTCGCGGCGCAGACTCCTTTCCAATATTGCCCATGAGCTAGGGACTCCGCTCACATCGATCCAGGGCTTTATAAAGGCAATGATCGATGGTGTCGTGAAGCCGAATGATCCGAAGTACCTCACCGTGATCTATGAAAAAACAATATATTTACATCAGATTATCAAGGACTTGTTTGAGCTATCCAAAATAGAGTCACGCCAAATTCGCTTCCATTTCCAGCCGATCCCGCTTATCACCTATTTTCATAGTCTGTACGAAAAGCATCTGTTGGACATGGAAAAAAAGGACCTCCATTTTGTCTGGGAGCTGGGCACGAGGATCGTTCCTGATGACAGACTGTGTATCATTGCAGATCCGCTTCGTATCGAGCAGGTAGTGGTCAACCTGCTGACGAATGCGCAACGATATACGCCTGCGGGAGGAACGATCAGTCTGAGGATAGATTCGGAGCTGGGACCAGATGGGATTGGACGAGCCTTCGTGGAAGTAAGGGACACGGGACTGGGAATCGACTCGGAAAATCTTCCTTTTGTGTTCGAGCGATTTTTCAAAGTAAGCGATGCGCGCAAGCTTCGAGCAGGAGGCGGAGTTGGGCTCGGACTGACTATTTCTAAAGAAATCATCCAATATCATCAGGGAGACATTTGGGTAGAAAGCAATTTAGGAGCAGGAAGTACATTTTCGTTTTCTTTGCCAGTCAAGCTGATGCAAACAACTACAGAGCCCATAGAGGAAGGGAGGGTATCGTAAATGGAAGCCCCTATGATATTACTGGTAGAGGATGACGAGATGATCAGGGAGCTGGTGAGGCTTTATTTGGAAGCGAATCATTTCGGGGTTTGGGAGGCTGAGAATATTTGCGAGGCCGTAGCTGCTCTCAAGCAGAAGCAGCCTGATCTGATCGTTCTTGATATAGTATTGCCGGACGGCTCTGGACTCGAGCTGTGCCAGACATTGCGAGAATCAGGCAGTGAAATCCCTCTCCTTTTTTTGAGCTGCAAGGATGATTCAGAAGATATGATTACAGGCCTGGATATGGGTGGGGATGATTATATGACCAAGCCCTTTGATCCGAACATTTTAGTCTCCCGGGTAAAGGCAATTCTGCGCAGACGAGGTGTTCAGGAAAAAAAGGACAGTGCCAAGAGTGCACGGGAAGAGCTGATTGAGCGACTTACCAAACGCGAAATTGAAATGCTGACGTTGATCAAGGCGGGGTGTACAAACCAGGAAATCGCTCTGCACTTTCAAATCTCCATAGGCACAGTCAAAGGCTATAATAATCAACTATTCGGAAAGCTAGGGGCAAAAAATCGCACCCACGCAATTATGCTCGCCAGTGAAATTGGCCTATTACGCGATGCCTGATGCTGCTCACATTCTACTCACAAAAAAGCTTCATTCGATTCGCTCCTTTGATAATCCTCTGACAATCAAAAGCTAAGCTGGATACAAACGAATAAAAGGAGCGAATGGACATGAGGGATGAGCGGCTCGGAAAGATTGCTGACAATTTGATCTCGTACAGCTTGGATGTTCAAGCAGGCGAGCATATCATGATCATGGTGGTGGACGAAGGGGAGCTGTTGGCTGCAGAATTGGTAAAAAAGCTGTATGCCAAAGGGGCATTTCCGCATCTTCGTTTTGTAAGACCAAAGGTTCAGCGTGAATGGATGAAGGGGCTGTCAGATGACCAGCTTGCCCAAATGGTTCAGTGGGAGCAAGAGATGTGGAACGGCATCCACGGGTATATCGGCATTCACGGGGAGACCAACGACAGCGAGATGAAAGATGTGCCGGATGAAAAGAATCGCCTGTATGCGCAGTATTTCCACTCGATCTTTCGGCGTGTGGACAATGATATAAAAGGGATTCGAATCAATTATCCCACGGCAGCATTAGCCCAAAAAGCGAAAATGCCTACAGAGGAGTTTGAGGACTTTTATTACGATGTTTGCTCGTTCGATTATCGCAAAATGTCGATCGCCTGTGAACCACTTTATCAGCTCATGGACCAAACAGAGCATGTACGTATCACAGGTCCGGGTACGGAGCTTCAGTTTTCCATCAAAGGAATCGGCACACAATTAGCAGTCGGCAAGCGGAACATGCCTGATGGGGAAGTGTATACGTCCCCGGTACGAGATTCAATCAATGGGACGATTAGCTATAACGTTGCCAGTCAGTATAAAGGCACGACGTTTGATAACATCAAGCTCACTTTCCGTGAAGGGAAGATCGTGGAAGCGACGGCAAATCATACAGCCAAATTAAATGAGATATTGGATACGGACGAGGGGGCACGCTACATTGGTGAATTTGCAATTGCATTTCATCCATCTATTTTGCATCCGATGGGCGACACTTTGTTTGATGAAAAAATTGCTGGCAGCTTCCATCTCACACCGGGTCAAGCTTATAACAGAGCAGACAATGGAAATCGAAGTACGATTCATTGGGATTTGATCAATATTCAGCGGCCCGATTATGGAGGTGGTGAAATTTGGTTCGATGATGTGCTGATCAGAAAGGACGGATTGTTTGTTCATCCGGCGCTTCTGGGATTAAATCCGCAGCAGCTTCTTCGCTAGTATAAGGAGCTTTGGAGGAGGGCATTAGAGCCCTCCTCCATTTTATTTGAACACCAAAACACCATTACCTTGTTCATGGTCAGAGGGATTTTTTCTACCCCGAACACCCCGCCGAGCAAATAAAGCTTGTTCACTTCCCCTTCCTTTTGCGTGTTTGTTTGTCATAAGCCGAGCTTGTCGCTCGCTTGCGCATTGATCTCCCGCAGCTTTTGGGCAAAGTTATCTTCTTATAGATTTCTATGCATTTCTGCAAAACAACTATGTGTGATTGCATAGACGTTATTCTTTCGTGATATGTGTCTTGAAATGGTATAGCTAGGTAGGCAAGTCAGGTTAGAAACTTATGTAAAAATGCATAGCCTGTTCGATTTGCAAATGGCACCGCCTTTTCCCTGAAAAGTGAGTAATAACCGGAAAAAACGAGTGAATATGGTGATAGCAGCAAGCAAAAGGACAAGCTGGCATGGTATGTGCTCTAGTGATAGGCAGCGTTCTTGAAAGCGCTTTGATATAGAGAGAATGTCCAACATAGGATATAGGGGGCAGAAGGATGAATGCCGTTGTAAAAAAAGGATGGGGTTATCGCCATGTTGTTTTAGTCGTTCTATGGCTGCTTTACATCATCAATTACTTTGATCGGATGGCAGTCTTGACGTTTCTTCCGTTTATTCAGAAAGATCTGGATTTGACTCCGGTTGAGCTGGGGCAGCTCGCTTCGGTCTTTTTCTTCGCTTATTCCCTGGCACAAGTGACGGCAGGATTTCTCGCGGATAAGATCGGTCCGAAGAAAGTCATGAACATTGCCATCATCGTATTTACGGCGATAACTGCTCTGACTGGAGTGGTCAAAACATTCGGTCAATTCCTGGCGCTTCGTATCGGCTTAGGGCTTGGAGAAGGTCATCATTTTGCCCCTGCCTGCCGGACGATCAACAACTGGTTTCCTATGGCTGAGCGTGGGCGATCGGTATCGTTTTTTGCAACCTCCTGGGCAGTTGCCCCTGCGATCGTACCAGTACTCGTCACTTCGTTGTCCTTTTACTTTTTCGGCGGAGAGTGGAGACCAGTCTTTTACGTCCTGGCGGTACCTGGGCTCATCGGGATTTTTGCTCTCTGGTACTTCATCACGAATACCCCAAAAGAAATGCTGGATAAAGGACGTCTGGACAAAACGGAGTACGAGCACATCACCAGTGGAGATGCTGACGTGCAAGCCGAGGCTACTTCTGACAAGGGAACGAAAAAGAAAAACATCAACATCTTTTTGAAGGACGGTTATTTCTACGTCTACACCCTGCTTTTGTTCTGTCAGTTGGCTGTGTATTGGGGAACGACGACATGGCTCACGACTTTCCTGGTGAAGCAGCATGGACTTGATTTGAAGCAAATGGGTTTTTTCGCTTCTGTCCCGTATATCATCGCCTTTTTTGCCATGATGATGGGGGGCTGGCTCATGGATAAAGTTCTGCATCGAATGAAGCCGGTAGCAATTATCGCGTATTTGGGATGTATCCCGGTTCTCTGGATGCTGGGAGCAGTGGAAAAGGGACAGACTGGCATGCTTTTGACAGCCTTGTTGTTGGTTGGTTTTTTCATCAATCTGAACTTTGGAACAGTGTATGCGTACGTTCAAAAGCGTTATCCCCAAGAGGTAGTGGGAAGTGCTACAGGACTGTCCAACGGGATCGGTCAGATGGGATCATTCGTCTCTCCGCTCGTTGCTGGATACTTGGTTAAG
Source organism: Brevibacillus sp. SIMBA_040 (assembly GCF_046535075.1). Lineage (NCBI taxonomy): Bacteria > Bacillati > Bacillota > Bacilli > Caryophanales > Paenibacillaceae > Brevibacillus > Brevibacillus sp. SIMBA_040. The sequence goes on along the minus strand of NZ_JAWRXI010000001.1, from coordinate 21,843 downwards.
GTGGGGGCAGACGGCTCTCAGGATTTCAGCAATGTCTTTGTCTTTTTTGCTATCGCAGCCGCCGTTGCAGCGCTTTGTGCCATCATTTTGAAAGAGCAAAAGGTGAAGGGGAGTACCGATGTCCTAACCGATGACAAGCAGGCAGTGATCTAACAAAAGAAACGTGCAAAGAGAGGGAGAGAGTGGATAATCATGAAAGCTGTTATGACAAACCCGAGAGTGCAAAAAGCAATGGAGCTGATTAACGAGCAGGAGGCAATCGATTTTTTGCGTGACTTGATTGCGATCAATAGCGTCAATCCTCCGGGAGCAGAAGCGGCAGTGGCCGAGGTGATTCAAAGCCATTTGGCGCGTGCTGGATTGAGAGCAGAGGTAGATGAGGTGCTACCTGGACGTAGCAACGTTTTGGCGGAGCTGACAGGCGTGGCTGCTGAAAACAAAGACCAGCGTGTGCTCGTTTTTAGCGGGCATCTGGATACGGTACCGACAGGCAATATCCCATGGAAGCACGATCCATTCGGCGGGGAACGTGTGGGAAACAAGATGTACGGCAGAGGAACGACCGATATGAAGGGCGGCGTAGCAGCGATGGTGCTCGCGATGGAGTATTTGCATCGTGCGGGGATCAAGCTACAGGGAACGCTTCGCTTTGCAGGAACTGCAGGAGAAGAAGTGGATTGTCTGGGGGCAAAAGCGGTTGCTGCCAGGGGACAAGTAGATGATGCCACCGCAATGGTCATCTCAGAGCCTAGCTCCAATCGTCCCTTCATCGCTCACAAGGGGGCACTTTGGTTAGATATCGTCACCTATGGCAAGACAGCACATGGCTCTATGCCGGAGCAAGGCGTAAATGCAATTACAGCAATGGCTCGATTTATCCATGAGCTGGAGTCCTATTCGTTCACGTATGAGCATCACGCTTTGCTCGGAAGTCCAACGATGAATGTCGGGGTCATCCAGGGAGGAGTCAAAACGAACGTGGTTCCCGATCAATGCTCATTGATGCTTGATATTCGCACCGTTCCTGGGCAAGTCCATGCAACGATCGTGGATGAATTAAAGCAGCTGCTGATAAGCGTCTGCGAGCCACTCGGAGCACAATGCGAGATTCGGGTAGCCAATGATTTGCCTGCAGTGACGACGGACGCTCAGCACCCTTTCATTGCCCTTTCCCAAGGGACGATGCAGCATCTGTGGGGAACCGAAGAGCCTGTTAGTGGTGTGAACTATTATACAGATGGATCAATCTACGGGCCGCATTTGCAGGTGCCGATCCTCATTTGTGGACCGGGAGAACCGACACTTGCTCACCAGCCGGATGAATGGATTGACACCGAGCGTTATCTGGATTCGATTCGGTTCTATCTCACACTGGCTGCTGCTTATTTGGGTATCGAGGAACAATAGCTTAGAACAGAAAGAAAATTGAAAAAAATAGACATCTCCTCTATAATAACTCCAATACAATCGCATTTATTCTGAAAGAATAGGTTCCTCCCGTAACAGGAAGCACGACGTTATGGGGGGATTTTTCAACGTATAGACCAGGGGAGGGTGGAGCCTATGACATCTTTGGACTTTTTGAACGTATCTTTTTCCTTCTGTTTACAGCCAGACTGGGAAGAAGCGGCACGTCAGATGAAAACGGATGCGCTTTTTATCATGGACAAAAACCAGTCTGTTACTGGCGTCGTTATGCGGGAGTGTCCCGAGGAGCTGCGGTCAGTGGGAGTGTGTGCCTTAGAAGAGATCGAGACACAAGACGCGGAATGGGATCGATACGAGCAGTGGGCATTGGTAAATCCTCAGGGACAGATAGTGGGCTGGGTCAAAACAGCAGAGCTGTATCGCCATTTCTTTCGTGTATACAAAGAAAAACAGGCTAACTATTCACTGGAGCTGGAGGCTGTTTTTAATACGAGCTACGACATGTTTTACATTTCGGATGGCAAAGGAATTACACAACGGGTAAGCAGATCATCCGAGCGACTGTATGGCTACAGTCCCGAAGATTTGGTTGGCAAAAGCATCTATGATTTGGAGCGATCTGGCGTGTTTCAACCATCCATTACAAGGCTCGTGCTGGAGCGAAATGAAAAAGTGCAGGTTATTCAATCCACACGGATGGGCGGCAGATTGATGGTGATGGGAACTCCTGTGAAGGATGAGTATGGAAACATCTTGCGCGTCGTCAACTTTAGCCGTGATATTACAGAGGAAAAACGATTGCAGGAAGAGCTAGAAAACGCGCGCGGACTATTGGAGGGCTACCGGCAGGAGCTGCGCAAATGGAGCCAACTGACAGAGCAGGATGGAGAATTCATCACCAAAAGCGAGCAAATCAGACAAGTAGTCATCCTGGCAGGAAAGCTGGCGGAAGTCGATTCTACCGTCCTGATTTTGGGAGAATCCGGTGTAGGAAAAGAGGTAGTCGCTTCGTATATTCACAATAACAGTCAGCGCAAGGAAAAGCCATTTATCAAAATAAACTGTTCGGCAATTCCCGAGCATTTGCTAGAGTCGGAGCTGTTCGGATATGAAAAAGGAGCGTTTACGGGGGCGACCAAGGAGGGCAAGCCGGGGCTTTTTGAACTGGCAAATGAAGGCACCCTTGTTCTTGATGAAATTGGCGAGTTGCCCTTGAGTTTGCAGGTGAAGCTATTGCGTGTACTGCAGGAGCATGAGTTTGTCCGAATCGGAGGGACCAAGCCGATCAAGATTGATGTGCGGATCATCGCGGCAACCAACCGAAATCTCCAGGAGGAAACGAGACTCGGACGCTTCCGGGAGGATTTGTATTATCGGCTGAATGTCGTACCGGTCAATATTCCCCCTTTGCGCGAGCGTACCGATGATATATTGCCCTTGCTGTTATTTTTCAAAGACAAGTTCAATCGAAAGTATAAGAAGACAAAAACTTTTTCACAGGAAGCATTGGAATGCTTGCAGGCGTACAAATGGCCAGGAATTTACGTGAGCTGCAAAACATCGTCGAGCGATTAATCGTCATTACGGATCAGGATGTGATAGAGGTCGCTCATTTGCCAGAAATCGTGCATCCAATGCAGCATGCTCACTCCAGGCTGAGTGTCACGGAAATCATTCCATTAAAAGAGGCTATTTCCATGCTAGAAAATCAATTGCTGACGATGGCACGGGATAAATACAAAACGACGACGAGAATGGCAGAGGTATTGAAAGTAGATCAATCGACTATCAGCCGAAAGCTAGGGAGGATCAAGTAGCATAAATGTTTCCAATTGTGCGAGAATGAGCGGGGAGGAATTTAGATACACTAACGAGAAGTAAATGACGGATGAAAAAGAGTGAAATGATTGGAGTGGTTATCTTGTCATTGAAGGCAGAAAATACAGTCATCGGATTTGTTGGAACTGGCGTTATGGGAAAAAGCATGGCGTCCCATTTCCTGAATGCTGGTTACCAGGTGCTGGTATATACGCGTACAAAGGAAAAGGCCGAAGACTTGCTCGCACGCGGTGCGGTTTGGAAAGAGCGTATTTCCGATCTGGCAGCGTCATCTAATGTCATCATTACGATGGTCGGCTATCCAAGTGATGTAGAAGAGGTGTACCTCGGAGCAGAGGGAATCGTATCCCATGCAAAGCCAGGTACTTTCTTATTAGATATGACCACTTCCAAGCCGTCCCTTGCGATAAAGATTTACGAGGAAGCAAAGAAGAAATCCTTGTATTCGCTGGATGCGCCAGTTTCCGGCGGCGACGTAGGAGCGCGCGAGGCGAGACTGACCATCATGGTAGGTGGCGATCAGGAAGCGTTTGACAGCGTAGAGCCACTACTGCAAATTATGGGCAAAAACGTCGTTCTCCAAGGTGGTCCAGGAGCGGGACAGCACACCAAAATGTGCAATCAGATCTGTATCGCAACGAATATGATCGGTGTGTGTGAAGCCATTGCCTACGCGAAAAAAGCAGGTCTGGATCCTACCAGAGTGCTGACAAGCATCGAAGCAGGAGCAGCAGGCAGCTGGTCTTTATCCAATCTGGCACCGCGCATGATAGCTGGTAATTATGCTCCAGGCTTTTATATCAAGCATTTTATCAAGGACATGGGCATTGCTTTGGAAGCAGCGAAAGAAATGGGCCTTTTGACACCAGGGCTGGAGCTGTCCAAATCGCTTTATGAGGAGCTCGCTGACAAAGGCGAGCAAGACAGCGGTACGCAAGCGCTGATCAAATGGTTCGAGGGAACATTGGCACAATAAGGAAATTGGCCTCCTTTATCGGTATGTTCGATAGAGGAGGCTTTTTATTTGCAGATATTTTGGAGCAACCAACACCATTGGTGCTGCGCTTGGACAAAAGCAAAAAAGCTTTTCTGGCAACGGCATGATTTCATGCACGATATACCAGAAAAGCTTGTATATACGTAAAAGCCTGACTTATTGCGTGGAAACTGCTTTCGGAAGAGGCTGCCCCATCTTTTTCACTTCAAGAATGTCCAACAAAAAGACGAACGAAGGGATTCCGACAATCAGACCCCAAACACCAAAGAAATGCTCGGAGAAGATGAGAACCACGAACGTATAGAAGATCGGCAGATGTGTTTTGGATGCCATCAGTCTCGGATTGAGTACGTACGCCTCGAGTGCGTGAATCAGAGCAATGAAGATGAGCAGGTACACAACCATGTGCAGTCCACCGATACTAAATGCGATAGCACTCAACGGAATGAGCGAGATCACCACACCAGCGACAGGAATGAGACCCAAGACGAAGATCAAGAGAGCCAGACCGATCAAATTCGGGAAGCCCATGATCGAGAGGGCGATGGTCGTGAGTATCGAGTTAATCAATGCAATCAGCAATTGAGTTTCAATCACTTTTCCAAACGTCGTGATAAACTTTTTGCTGAAGTACTCAATCTCTGTATACAGCCAGGAGAGCTTGCTTCCCCGGAACTGAGCAGTGAATGCGATGACATTGTCCTTTCCTAAAAGAAAGAACAGGCTTAGAATAAGGGCTAAAAACAGATTGAATCCCCAATTCTTTACGACCGTCAGAAAATCAAGACTGCTTTTCACGAGACCTTGCATATCCAGTTTTTCCAATGCAGGCATCAAGTACTGCATAAACTCATTATCCTGCTGATTCCGAAATGCGTGCTCAATGACATGAATCAGTTGGGCGCTCTGATGGATGAGGGAAGGGAATACTTTTGCCCCTCCTAAAACCAGCAAGGCTGTAAGCACAACATAAAGCGTGACGAGAACAAGCTTTGGACTGATTGGAACAACCTTATGAATCAGCTTGGTGACATGAAAATGCAACCGATCCATTAAAAAGGTAACCAGGAAGGTCAAAAGTACGACATTCATCATGCTTCCCAGAGAATAGAGTAGCAAGCAGAATAATGCTAGAATCCCAAAGCGTCTGACATCTGGTTTTTTCAGGAAGGTGAGCAGATTCATGGGAACATCCTTTCCAATTTACAAACGTTCTATTCTATTAAAACAGATTACAATACTCTTGTGTACTTCTTGTGTCCTTTTCCCTATTTCCGCACAAATCAATCATGGGAATCACGTGGAACACACAAAAGACACAACGATCATCTATACTGATGGCGCAGGATTTTCTCCTGAGCGAGAAAGATGAGCCGAAGGGGGACATCAACAGATGAAACGACAAGTGCTCCTGATTGAAGATGAGAGTCGCATTCGGGAAATCGTTGCTGACTATTTCGAGCGGGAGCAATGGATCGTATATGAAGCTGAAAATGGCAGACAAGCAATCGAGATGCTAGCGTCTCTAAGGGTCGATCTGATTATCCTCGACATCCTCATGCCAGAAATGGACGGCTGGGCTGTGTGCAAGTACGTCCGCGCCAGATCCGATGTGCCCATCATCATGCTGACTGCGAAATCAGAGGATGACGATAAAATGCTCGGCTTTGAGCTGGGGGCAGATGATTATGTCACCAAGCCATTCAGCCCGAAAGTGCTCGTTGCCCGGGCTAACACTCTCATGAAGCGAGTGGAGGGAACCGTGGGCAAAGCCGATCATCTGCTGTGCTTTGGTCACGTGGTAATCAACAAACGGGCACGGCGTATGGAAATCATGGGAGAAGAAATCGATCTCACCCCCAAAGAATATGAACTGCTGGTGTACCTGATCAAAAACGCCGGAATCGTGCTTTCTCGTGAAACGATCATGGATCACGTGTGGGGCTTCGATTACTTTGGTGATTTGCGGGTCGTTGATACCCATATCAAGAAGCTTCGCAGCAAGCTAGGCGGCGAAGCACGTCACATCCGAACGGTAATTAAAGCTGGCTATACCTTCGAGGAAGAACGATGAAGCGGCGGGGGGTAACAGTCAAGCTGTTCGCTATCACCTCATCACTTTTCCTGTTGTTATATACGATCATTATGCTCGGTCAGTTACTTTTTTTTGAACAATTTTATCAATCAAAGAAATTGGGAGATCTGGAAAAAAAGCTAAAGACGTTTTCGGAGCACTACGTCTCGAAACAATGGGATGACGAAAGCATGGCAAACGAAGTGTCTTTGTTTATCAGCCGCAATAAAGCGCAAATTGCGATTGTCAGTACAGATGGAAAGGTTAAGGTCGATAACCCGTTTGGCATCGTCATCCGCAATAAAGCTGGGGAAAAAGTGAAAATCTCCCTATCTATGTTTCCTGACGTCTACCGAAAGGATTTAATCAATGCGAATTTGCATATAGGTGATCACATTGATGCGGTGGGTGTTTTTGAGGAAGGCATTCCACAGACCTTGTTTTATCCCTTGGTAATCCACAAGTCTGGTGAAAAGCCAATCGGTAGCTTGAAATCAGGTGGAACGGCAGAGCCGCTGGAGCGGCTATCTGGCGAAATAACAGGAATGCTGCTACCTTCGCCAAATCAATGGAACTCACGCCAAGGAATCCTGTTTCTCGTAATCAAAGACTGGTTCCCGTTATCGATAGAACGCAAAGCAAATCTGCAGAGCGGCAAAGTGATTGAGGAGGAATGGGTAGAGCCGTGGAGCGGAGTCCGCAGTCTCGTCGTGATTCAACCAGCAATGAAGGATGGCCACGTAAAGGATCTCATTATCGCCTCGACATCGCTTCAACAAATTAGTGAGGCAAACGACGCCCTGCGCTTGTTCTACATCTATATCGGAATCGGAGGATTTGCTCTGATTCTTTTGCTTTCTCTCATCTTTTCCAAAGTGGTCTCGAAGCCGCTGCTATCCTTGAATAAAAGCGCCTTGCAGATGGCCAAGCTGGACTTTTCCGTAAAATCGCCGATTATGAGAAACGATGAATTCGGCAGTCTGGCGAGAAGCTTGAATACGATGGCGGAAAAGCTCGATATGACATTGAAGGAATTGCAGCAAGCAAATGAGCAGCTCCGCGCCGAAATGGACCAGAAAAAGCGGATGGAGCTGATCCAGAAGGAGTTTGTATCCAATGTTTCGCATGAGCTGAAAACACCGATTAGCATCGTCAAAAGCTTTGCCGAAGGATTAAAGGATGGCGTCGGAAAGAACAAGCATGATCGATACATCGAGGTCATTTTGGATGAAACGGAAAAGATGGAAGACCTCGTCAGAGACATGCTGGAGCTGACGAAGCTGGAATCGAAAACGATCAAGCTGAAAAAAAGTTCTTTCTTTGTCAGTGAGCTGATGGAAGAAGTCGTGGATAAGCTCTTGCACCATTTTAATGAAAAGGATTTGCGGGTTGTGACGATTTTGGCGAATGAGGAGGCTCTCTACGCGGATCAGGTCAAGATTGAGCAGATTCTGTTTAATATTTTGGTTAACGCGATTCGTCATGCGCGTGTCGGCAGTGAAATTACGGTCCGAATCGAAGGAAGAGACAATCGCGATTTATCCGTGGCGATTGAAAATGAAGGAGAGCATATTCCCGAGGATCAGCTCGACCATATTTGGGATCGCTTTTATCGGATCGAGCGCTCACGCAACCGCAAGACTGGGGGAACGGGTCTCGGGCTTGCCATCGTCAAGCATATCGTAGAATTGCACGAGGGTACGTACGGTGTTCGCAATACAGAGCGAGGGGTTACTTTTTTCTTTGTGCTACCATGTCACATGCAAACGTAAATAGCGCTGGAAACAGCAGAACCGGGCGTAACACCACTGTACAAGACAGGTTGGTTACGCCTTTTGTGTACTTCTTCCTAGTGGACGGGCCAGTATTGCTGTACCAAAAGATAGAAGACGACAGCCAATATCGCGGTAGAGACTAAACATAGAATCAGTGTAACCAACGAGATTTGGCTAAGCTTGTAAGCTACCAGGAAAAAAATCGTAAACGCAATATAGGCAATAAGCGTAGTTTCTTCTAAATAAGCCACATTTGTCACCTCGCCATCTATCATAGCCGATTTCTGCCTGCAAGATCAAAAGATTTGCTAGAGAAGGATGCTATAGAAAATCAGTTAAAATATGGTAAGTTAAACTAGGATGAATCATTTTTGCGAAGAGCGTATGTAAGAGAAGGAGAGATAAGCATGGAGCTAACCATATCAAATGTAGCAAAGACAGAAGACAAGCAGTACGTCCGTAACAAATTGATTGCGTATAATTACGCGAACTTTCCCGCTGAACTAAAAGACAAGTACGAAGAAATAAACCTTTTTGTAAAAGATGCTGCTGGTCAAACCTTCGGTGGGCTTGTAGGCGAAGTATGCTGGAACTGGCTGGAGGTACACTATTTGATTGTCGATGAAAGTGTACGAGGTAAAGGCTACGGCAAAAAGCTGCTGATGGCAGCAGAAGACATCGCGAGAGAAAAAGGCTGCGATTTTATCAAGCTGGATACGCTTAGCTTTCAGGCAATCGATTTTTATAAAAAGCATGCTTACGAAATATACGGTGTGATTGAAAACGCAGGTGGGCACACGCACTATTATTTGAAGAAGAATCTGTAGAAAAAACGGAGCATCCAGAGGAGACAAATAAAAATTGTTGACGCCTACATGATCTGATAACATAGTAAATATTGGATAATTAGGAATAGGGGGGAAATAATTGAAAAAGAAAATGAAAGTGGCAACGAATCTTTTCCTCGCGGCAGGTGTACTGGCATCGTCTGCGGGTATTGTTCATGCGGCAGAAGCAAAGCCGCAGACTTCCACGGCAGCATCTGAAAAAAGCCTGCTCCGGTTAAATATGCCAGATGGTATATATACGGCTGATCCTGCACTGGCGGAGGACGCAAGCTCGACCGCTCTCGCAAGAGCGACCTTTGACGGCTTGACGCGAGTGGGACCAGATGGAAAAATTCAGCTCTCAGTGGCACAAAAGATAGATATATCCGATGACCTGAAAACGTACACGATTCACTTGCGCGATACAAAATGGAGCAACGGTGACCCTGTTACCGCTGATGATTTCGAATACGCTTGGAAGCGAATGCTTGATCCCGAAAAGGGGAGTAATTATGCCTACATGCTGTATTACCTTCAAAATGCTGAAAAAGCAAACCTGGGAACGCTCGGCTTGGACAAGGTCGGCGTCACTGCAGTCGATGCGAAAACGTTGAAAGTAACCTTGGAGCAGCCTGCCCCCTTTTTTACGGAATTACTAACACTTCCTAGCTACTATCCTGTGAACAAAAAAGTAGTAGAGGCAAACCCGTTATGGGCTGAAAACGCTTCTACACATGTAGGAAATGGACCTTTTACGATTGAGACTTGGACACGACAGGAAAAATTGGTCCTGGTAAAAAACAAATATTATTGGGATAATGTGACAGTCAAGCTGGATAAGCTGGATTTCACCATGATTCGCGGTGAGAATGAGGAGCTTACTCTGTTTGAGGAGGGGAAGCTCGATTGGGCTGGAGCTCCTCTCAATGCTTTGCCAGTGGAAGCAAAGTCAGCGTTGAAGCAAAAAGGCTTGCTGCAGAAACAACCGATTGCAGGCGTATATTGGTACAAATTTAATACGGAACAGCAACCATTTACCAATGTAAAGATTCGGAGGGCTTTTGCTTATGCCATCAATCGGCAGGAGCTGGTAGACAGCTTGCTCGATTCGGTCCAATATCCGGCAATGGGAGTCGTTCCGTTAACGGCGTCGCTTAAAAAGGAAGGGTACTTCAAAGATAATGACAAAGAGACGGCCAAAAAGCTGCTTGCAGAAGGGATGAAGGAGCTGGGTTTGACAAAGCTACCCCCCATTTCTCTTTCCTTTAATCAATCGGATGCCCATCAAGTCATTGCGGAAACGATCCAAAAGCAATGGAAAGACTCTCTTGGCGTAGATGTGGCATTGGAGAACAAGGAGTGGAAGGTCCATTTAGACGATATGCGCAATGGACAGTACCAAATCGGTCGTATGGGCTGGGTAGGCGATCTTAATGATCCGATCAATTACTTGGAGCTATTCAAGGACAAGTATGGAGATTTAAATGATACCAACTGGGCCAACAGCAAGTATCAGGAGCTGCTGAACCAATCAGCAACAGAAAAAGATCCTGAAAAACGCAAGCAATTGCTGGCGGCTGCTGAAGCCATCCTCATGGATGAAATGCCAGTGGTTCCGATCTACTTCTTTACCAATCAGTGGGTACAAAAGAAAGAGCTCAAAGGCGTAGTAATTGATGGCCTCGGGTATATCGACTACAAATGGGCTCATAAAGAATAAAAAGCGAGGCTCCTTCTGATCAAAGAAGGGGCTTCGCTTACGTTACGGCTCCCACGGACGGCGGGTTCCGAGTAAATCAGCCAAATGCTTACTGCGAGTTCGGCGGAGCTTACGTGCTTCTGCCCGTTCGGCAGCGCCATCATGCAGAAAAATTTCCTCAGCTGTTTCGGGAACGACTTGTGGGACAGTCGTAGGACGTCCATCTTCACCAATCGCGACAAAGGTCAAAAACGAGGTTGCACATACAGTGCGGATTCCGGTGAGGAGATCTTCCGCGACGATTTTGACGAACACCTCCATGGAGGTCTTGTGTGACCAGGTTACGAATGCCTCGAGGGATACCTCATTATCTACTCGAATCGGCTGCAGGAAATCGACAGAGTCGGTTGATGCTGTTACAACAGGTCCCCGTGCATGCTTCATTGCAGAAATCGCGGCTACATCATCAATATGAGCCATCAATCTACCGCCGAATAAAGTGTTGTGATTGTTCGTGTCTGGAGGCAGTACATGGCTGGCTTTAAATGTCCGAGACTCTCGAACAAAACGTTCAACGGTCATGGGGAAGACTTCCTTTCTCATTAACAATTCATTAGCAATCATTTTAATATTCTTACTTTTATTATGCCACTCCTTTTTATTATTAATCATAAAAATGAAAATGGAGTGATTTCCTTCGTTTCAACTGTATTTCTACTTGTCTCCACGGATTTCAGCCACGATTAAATAGATAATACCCGTGAGCAAAAAAATCCCTGCAAAAACGGGAAGGAGCCATGCGAAGGTTTCCTCGACAATCCAACCACCATCCTTGTACGTTTTATACGAAAACAATACCAAAAAAGAGGGAGTAGAACAAATAATCGAAATCATTATGCAAATAACAAGACAGCCCTATCAGATAAAAGATAGGGCTGTTGGCTCACGAATGATGGAAGGCTTACTTTAAGATTTCCGGCAGTGGTACGGATTTAACCGGAGTGATTGTAGAGATTGCAGCTTTGAAAAAGAGACTTTGCTTACCTTGTGATTGCATCGTGACCGTATACGAGTCAGCGTAGGCAATCGTGCCTTTAAGTGGAACGCCATTTTTGGTGATCAGTGTCACGGGAACTTCCTGTGTAATCAGGTAATGCAAATAAGAGTCTTGCACATTCATTGGCTTCATGGCAAACATCCCTTTCTCTCTATAGTCGGATTCTCTATCATAGTAACATTTTTTGTAAAGGGAAGCATGTCGGTGAAATAGGACCTTGCTAGAATATTTGCCCCAAATAAATCGGCGCTTCTCAGCGAATAGATAGTTCTTTTTTCGGACTCTTATTGTTGATAGATAACATATTTGAAAGCCCCGTGATGTTTGGGGAATCTCATTAGAAACGATCGGTTTTAGGATCGTATCTTCTAATTTTAGAAGAATAGTTTGGGACTCTTTGCCCGTAAATCGTGGTGAGAAAGTAGGTATTTGTTTATAGATCAGATAATGGCATAGTATGGTAAAATATTGAGCAAGCATGAAAATATGTAGTTATGAGGTGTCATGTGAATAATCATACTATTCAATTAAACGAAATTATGCAAATGACAAACGGGCATATTTTGTACTTTTACGAGGATCCAGAGAGTTACGTGGAAAATGCTGTTTCATTCGTTTTAACGGGAATCGAAAAGGGACATCATTTGCTGGTAATCGATAACACGCAGCGTCTGGAACAGATTTATCAAAAGCTTGAAAAGGTAATGCCTACAGAAAGTATGAACGATATTCATTTTTATGATAGTCATGAGTTTTATGCAATCCACGATGATTTTCATTGCTACACCATTTTATCGCACTTCAGTGAAATATTAAGTCCTTATTTGGCGAAAAATCTCACGGTAAGAACTTGGGCGCATGTGGAATGGAAAGAACAGGGTGAGATTCTCGCGAAAATGGAACATGATGAAACGATGACTGACCATAGTGTGAACTGCCATGGTGTTCTTTCTGTTTGCGCGTATAATAGCAATCGGGTATCGGCTTCATTTTTAAATAGGATGTTGAGAAGTCACGAGTACTACATGACCGATAAAGAATTGCAGAAATCAACCCTTTATCGAAAAAGACCCCTCGCGTTCCCTTCGTTGTCTATCCAAACAGAGCAGCGGAGAATCGTTGAGCTAAATAAGCAAATGTATCAAGAAGCCAAAAGCAAGTTAAAGGCGACCAACTATCAACTGGAATCTTTCATCACACGGAATTTAGACCCTATTTTGATTATGAATGATAATAATCAGGTAGTACGGGTCAATGAATCCTTCGAGAAGGTTTTTGGCTGGTTGGCAGAGGAAGTTGTAGGATTACAGGCAATTGATCTACCACAAATTCCGGAAGACAGAAAAGGTGAAGTGGAGAAAAATCGGAAGGACGCTGTACTGGGACGAAATACGCAAGGATATGAAACCATCAGAAAAACAAAGGCAGGAAATGAGCGAAAGGTAAAGATATCTTGTTTTCCTCTTCGAGACGAAAGCAATCAACTGAGCGGCTGGACGGCTATCATACGTGATATTACCGAAGAGAAGCAGGCGCAAGAACTGTTGCTTCGAACAGAGAAGCTGTCTGTTGTCAGTGAATTGGCGGCAGGAATTGCCCATGAGATACGGAATCCGCTGACTTCCGTAAAAGGCTTTTTGCAGCTGTTAAAGTCAGAATGCTCCGAAAGCAATATCTACTACGAAATTATGTTATCTGAAATTGGTCGCATCGACTTGATCCTAGGTGAGCTGCTAATGCTAGCCAAACCGCAAGTGGCTCAATATCAACAAAGAAATGTTACGCTGTTACTCAAAGAAGTGATCACGCTACTTGAGGCACAGGCGAATATGTGCAACGTACAAATTGTTTCGGATGCAATACGAGAGGATGTCTACATAAATTGTGAAGAAAATCACATCAAGCAAGTCTGCATTAATTTTATCAAGAATGCCATTGAAGCTATGCCACAAGGCGGGAAGCTGAACATTCAGCTGGACAAAATTGAGGAGCTCGTCTTTATTCGTTTTATTGATCAAGGGATCGGTATCCCTACGCACGTATTGGAAAAGCTGGGTCAGCCCTTTTACACAACCAAAGAAAACGGAACGGGTCTTGGATTTATGGTCAGTAAAAAGATTATCGAAAATCATCAAGGAAACATCCAAATCTTTACGGAAGAACAGAGAGGGACAACGATTGAGATCAGCCTGCCACTTGTTCTCTAAGTAACACAATACATACATAAGAATGGTAGAGATTTAGAACGATGAAAAAAGAAAAGCTCTGGCAAAAGAACTTGCCAGAGCCAAGCACCTATATCTATTAAAACAAGCAGATAATGAAACCTCTAGCGATTATCCACTTTTTCCGGGTACATATCATGATTCATCAAGCGATAGCTGGCCATCTCTTCGTATTTCGTTCCTGGCTTTCCATAGTTGCAGTACGGATCAATCGATATGCCGCCGCGCGGGGTGAATTTGCCCCATACCTCGATGTATTTCGGGTCCATGAGCTTGATCAGGTCATTCATGATGACATTGACGCAATCCTCGTGGAAGTCGCCGTGGTTGCGAAAGCTGAACAAGTACAGCTTGAGTGATTTGCTCTCAACCATTTTGATGTCCGGGATGTAGCTGATGTAAATCGTAGCAAAGTCAGGCTGGCCAGTAATCGGGCACAGACTGGTGAATTCCGGGCAATTGAATTTTACGAAATAATCCCGGTACGGATGCTTGTTGTCAAACGACTCCAGTACACTTGGATCGTACGAATAATTGTAGGTAGTTCCTTGGTTACCCAAGAGAGTGAGTGAAGACAAATCGCGTTCTTGATGGTTCGACATATCCAATAAACCTCGTTTCATTTCTATTTTTCCAAATAACTTACACGCCGCGTTTATTTCCCCAGACGAGTGCATGCAGCTGCGGGAGTACCTTGACGTCATTCATATCAGGGGCTTCCATAGCACGATCAATTAACCATTCAAAGCTTTCCAGCAGCTTGTCTCGCAGGTTGACTGTATCCGCAACAGTCAAATCGTCGTTTCCTGGCTGCAAATAAAAAGGAACAGCAGGATAACGCTGATGAATGCTTTGTGCGTAGGCAAAATCATCTTCGTTGAAGACAACTACTTTAAGACTGAGTCCTTGATGATTGCTTGCCAGGAGTGCATGTATGATCTGGTCCAGATTGTCCAAATCAGTCGTCATTCCTGAGCTTGGCGGTTTGGGAGAGATCGTGACGTCATCGATATCATGAAGCCAGCTCTGCCATTTGCTCCCCTGTGTTTCCACCGCGGTTCGGATGCCGTGCTCTTTTAACAGCTGGACAAGTCCATTTAGGCTGGCAAGCAGAGCAGGATTGCCCCCAGAAATGGTGACATGGGAAAAACGGTCCTGTCCCAGACGAATTAGCTCCTGATAGATTGCCTCTGGAGTCATCTGCTTGATCTCATCGCGTGCGGTGCCGTCCCAGGTAAAGGCAGAATCGCACCAGCTGCAGCGGTAATCGCAGCCAGCCGTACGCACGAACATCGTTTTTTGGCCGATGACCATGCCTTCTCCCTGAATCGTAGGACCGAAGATTTCCAATACAGGAATGGAGCTCATGTCTACATCCACTCCCGTCTTGCTTCAGCGTAGCTCGTTGGCGTCTCAAACAGGCGTACGAATTCCACGCGAGCCTCGTTATAGCGATTGCGGTACGTCTCGGATTGCAGCTGGTCTTCCATTTGCTCAAAAATCCAGACGACCATATTTTCGGCAGTAGTATTCATGAGAGGAAGCATTTCGTTCAAATAGCGATGGTCCAGATAAACCTCGATATGCTCTTTCCAAATCTGCTTGATGTCGCCAAAATCGATGACGAGTCCGATCTCATCCGGCAAGCCGCTGATGCCAAACACAACCTTGTACGTATGTCCGTGCAGGTTTTTGCATTTTCCTTCGTATGCGTGTAAATGATGCGCAGCGTCAAAGGTAAACTCTTTGCTGACGAGTACACGCTTGTTATGGTAGCGAAGCTGTGATTTTTGAATATGAGTGCCCAAGGATTGCATGCGGTCGACAATGCGGAAGTCAAAGTTTGCACTCATGAGATTTGTTCTCCTTGCTTACGTGTGGAAAGGTAAGTGTCCAGTCCGGCTTTTCTCAGTTGGCAGGCAGGGCATTCGCCACAGCCGTCTCCTTTGATGCCGTTGTAGCAGGTGAGGGTATTTTCGCGGATATAGGTGAAGGCACCCAGTTCATCTGCCAGCTTCCACGTTTGCGCTTTTGTCAGCCACATTAATGGCGTGTGGATTACAAACGGATAGTCCATCGACAAATTCAGTGTCACATTGAGTGATTTGATGAACGAATCGCGACAATCCGGATAGCCGCTAAAGTCTGTTTCACACACACCTGTTACCAGATGCCGTGCTCCTCGCTGCTTGGCAAATACTCCGGCAAATGAGAGAAACAACAGATTGCGTCCATCCACGAACGTAGAGGGCAGCTGGCCTTCCTCCTGGGTGATGTCAATATTTGTGCGGGTGAGGGCATTAGGAGCGAGCTGATTCAACAGGCTCATATCCAATACTGTGTTTGGGACGTCTAACTCACGAGCGATCTGCTGGGCGCATTCGATCTCCAGCTTGTGACGCTGCCCGTAATCAAACGTGAGGGTTTCTACTTCTCCGAATTGCTCCTTGGCCCAGAACAGGCAGGTCGTGCTATCCTGTCCTCCGCTGAAAACAACGACGGCTTTTTCCTTTTTCATGCTCTCCATCTCCTTCAGTAATGTAATGGAAGAAAGAGAGTTCTTGAACTTGCTCCTGCAAAAAAACAAAACAATACCAAGGGTAAGGTACTGTTATCCACCTTAGTTTTTTATAGAGGGAGTTCGCGAACCTCTCCCATGCACATGCATGGATTTCGTATTCGGTTTGGCATCCAGACAGACGCCTGTCGCCATTATACTACAAAATGCTCGGCATTAGGGATGGAAGATCACAACTCCTTGATGCTGGAAAAAATAATTTGACGGAAAAGGGAAGTGACTGCTAGTATTTTTTAGTAACATCATTGGAGGAACTCTTTTGTAAAATTAGGCAACGTTCGGGATTTGAATGGTTCTGAAGCATGTTTTGTGTGAATATTTTATATTTTTATACCATCATTGGAGTAACGAGAATAATGAAGTTGGTTTTCCTATATTTAAGTAGAGTTGGTGATCAGAGTGAATTACAGTCTGCTAGTTGAAGAGTATCGTGGAGAAGTACTTGAAAATGTTCATTTTGGCGTTGTGTGTGGGGTTGATGAGCACGGTCAGGTTATTTATTCTGCAGGAGACGAGATGCACGTCACTTATTTGCGTTCCGCAGCGAAGCCGTTTCAGGCAATTCCTGTAGCCAAGCAAGATATTGATGGAAAATTTGGTTTAACAAGCAGAGAAGCAGCCTTGTTTACCGCTTCGCATCGTGGTGAGACGTATCATATGGAAGGATTGGAGTCGATCCTGGCCAAAACGGGGATGAAAGAAGACGAGCTGTTGACATGTCCGACCTATCCGCTTAATGAAGAGCCCAAGCTTGCCTGCGTCTCGAAAGGAATGCCTAAACGCCGCCTTTTTCACAATTGCTCAGGCAAGCATCTTGGATTCCTCGCCTTGTCCAAGGAGCGGGGTTTTTCCACGAACAATTACTACGAGCATACTCATCCCACGCAGCAACAAGCACTGGAGGCCTTTTCCTATTTGGCTGAGTACCCTAAAGAGCAGATACAGCTCGGCGTAGACGGCTGTGGTTTTCCCGTTTTTGCTGTGCCCCTGAAGCATATTGCGATCGCTTACTTGAAGCTGGGCTGCCCTGATTTGATTGAGGATGCGAAAACGCGCGAGGCTGTTTTGAAAATCACCGGGTGGATGAGCGAAAATCCTGACATCATCGCGAGTCATAACTTCATTTGTACGGCACTCTTGACTGATCCGAATATTATCGCCAAGGGTGGAGCGATGGGGGTGTACGGTTTTGCGCTAAAAAAGGAAAGGCTCAGCTTCTCACACAAGGTCCTCGATGGCTCAGAGCTGGTGTGGCCGCTGGTCATCGCTTCGATTCTGGAGCAGATCAATTATGAGAATAAAGAGACGATTGCACGATTGTACGCACTGACTCCGCGGGAAATAAAAAATGATAACCAATTGATTGTTGGCGAAAAACGACCTGTGTTCACGCTGAAAAAATAGAGCGTAGGCAAGCTCGTCTATTTGCATCTGGAATAAAACGGGTATACGATGTCCACAGATCATGAGGACGGAGGGAAATGGATGCTAATCGAAGTGATAGTGACCTCTGTGGAGGATGCAAAAAGAGCCGAGCAGGGTGGAGCAGACAGACTCGAGCTGATAACGGGAATTTTGGAGGGTGGATTGACTCCGAGCTGGGGATTGATTGATGCAGTCGTCAAATCTGTCCATATCCCGGTTAATGTCATGGTGCGACCGCACAGCCAATCCTTTTGCTATACCCATGATGAATTGCTAGTCATGCGAGAGGATGTGCGAGTTATTCGTGAGCTGGGAGCGGCAGGTATCGTTATTGGCATGCTCACCGATCAAAAGAAGCTGGATCAAAAGGGCTTGGAGCTGGTGCTAAGCGAAGCGAATGAGCTGGATGTGACCTTCCATCGCGCATTTGATGAAGCGAGCGACCAGCTAGAAGCTGCACGAACGCTGCTGCATTATCCGCAAATACGTCGCATCCTCACTTCAGGCGGTCAAAAGAGTGCCGTTGAGGGAATTGACTGCATCACGCAGCTGCAGCAGCTCACAGATAAAACCAAACTAAGCATTTTGGCAGGCAGCGGCTTGTCGCTTTCCAATATCACTGATTTTCTCCAGAAAACAGGGGTCAGGGAAATTCATTTTGGCACAGGTGTACGTGAGGATGGGCAAGCACTGCAATATGTAGACCCAGAAAAAGTATCTGAGCTGAAAGGAATCTGCGCACCTTTTTCGAAACTTGTATGATTAGGAAATATTTTGAATCGTACATGCTTCACAGGAAAGGGTGACGTAAGTGGAAATCGAAAAAAGATTGGGCGAAATTATCGCGGAAGCCGAGGGAACTTGGGGAGTAGTGGTGGAAGAGCTGGGACAAGCCAGTGGTCAGAGGCTGCACTTTTCACATATGGACGACGAGAGGTTTATTGCCGAAAGTGTCATAAAAGTTCCGATCATGGCAGCGGTCTATGAAGCGGCAGACAACGGGCAGTTTACCGTATCTGACCAGCTCACGTTGCGCAAGGAAGACCTGGTCGGGGGATCAGGATTTTTGTACACACTATCGCCTGGCCTGAAGCTGACCATTCGTGATCTGATCACCATGATGATTATCCAAAGTGACAATACGGCAACCAATATGCTGATTGATTTGGTTGGAAAGGAACAGATTGAACAAACCATGCGCAATCTGGGAATGAACCAAAGCCGCTATTCACGCAAGCTGATGATCTACCCGGTCGATGTGACTGAGAACAATATGATTACGGCTGGTGATGTTGCCAGCATGCTGGGGAAAATTGCCTCAGGCGCTTTTTTGTCACAGCGTGCCTGCGAAGAGATGATAGCGATTATGAACAAACAGCAGGTCGTGAACGGGTTGCCCTCCTTGCTGCCCGCTCCAGCTGAAGCAGGTGCATACTCTGAGTGGAAATTGCCGTGTAAATCGGGATGGGATACAGGCAGACAGCATGATGTCGGCGTGCTGATCGCGGCGGGACGGAAAATTACGATTACAGCATTATCAAAGGACGTACAAGCGAGTGCAGCTCTACGAACGCTAGGATTGCTGGGGAAAGCAGTATACGACTACGCGACGGCAAATGAGTCATGTTCAGTATCATGATGTGCTTTCCAAACCTAAAAAAGAGGTAGCCCAATCAACAGCGGGTTACCTCTTCTTTCGTTGTGGGGATGGCATGCTACATGACCTGCTTAAGTTCGACGGAATCAAGAGCGACCAGGCTTACAAACTGGTTCGGTGAATCGGGATGGACATGCTCTTTTAAAATCCCCATTTTGACGAAAAAGCGCAAGGATGTATACACGGTAGAAAGTGTGATATTTGGCATTTCGTTTTTCAAGGCGTGATAGACGTCTTTAGCGTTTAAACACTGATTGGAGGTCAGCATATGGAGCAGTACGGCTCTTCTTTGGACCGTCAAGCGTTTTCCTAGATGCTTTATCTGCTGTGTGACATTGGCGATGCGTTCGTCCATGACATCTCACCTCTTTCTTTTATAGTAATCAGAAAGGATAATCTTGTGTGTCTGCTCATCTAGGGTAGGGTCTCGAATGGAGTTTTATTAAAATAATTATTACCTAATGTTAATTATCGTTTAGCTTCGGACGATAGTCAATCTCTTTCTGTGTAATAATGTAGGGAAATAAAGCGGTGATGCTTTAACGTGAAGTGTTTTCTTTTTTTTGAAATCATGATAGTGTATGTGCGACTTTTGTCTATGTGAAAATGGATGTCAGGAGTGGACTGTGTGGCGCGTAATAGACGAACTTCAGGGCAATTGAATAGTCCCCTGCGAAAAGCAATGGAGTATGGCATGCTGCTTGTGGGCTCGCTGGTGCTGGCAACAAGCTTCAATTTATTCCTAAATCCCAACCAAATTGCATCGGGTGGCGTTTCAGGCTTGTCGACCATCCTGCATAATCTGTTTGGATTCTCACCAGCGATTGTTCAATGGGCGTGCAATATTCCTTTATTCCTGCTCAGTCTAAAGCTGTTAGATCGGCAATACAGCTTGAAGGCTGCTGTTGGATCGATTATCTTGCCTTTATGTGTCATGCTGACAAGTAATTTGCAACCATTGACGACGAATCCCCTGCTGGCGAGTATATATGGAGGAATTGGTGTCGGTCTTGGGATTGGGATCGTATTTCGAGGGAGAGGGTCTACAGGCGGTTTTGCGATCGCCTCGCAGATTTTACATAAGTTTTCAGGTCTTAGCTTGGGAGTTTGTGTAGCGGTTTTTGATGGCTTGGTTATCTTATTTGCCGGAATTGTCTTCGACCCGGAAAAGGCACTATTTGCGTTAATTGCCCTCTTTGTAACCAGTAAAACGATTGATATTGTACAGATGGGCTGGAATACGTCAAAAGTGGCGTACATTATTTCGAACGAAACAGACGCTTTGCGAGAAGCTATTCTTTACGATCTGGATCGGGGAGTTACGTTGCTGGATGGCGCCGGGGGATATACCGGAGATGCACGCAAGGTAGTGATGGCTGTCGTTAGTCAGAGTGAGGTAAGTAAGTTGAAAATCATGGTGCGCTCCGTTGATCCCGATGCGTTCATTATTTTATGTCCTGCACAAGAAGTTTTAGGGGAAGGCTTTCGAGTGGGATAAAGCTGTGAGTTTTCATATATGATCTTGCAAAATGGGCCGCGGGATTCTATTGCGGCTCTTTTTTATAGGTATGAGAGTGATAGTACTTCACTAATTTGAGCATGAATTTGCCTAAAGATAGAGGTTTTTTTATTTAAAATGAATTATTTTTAGATTTTCTATTGCATTTAAAAATCAGACATGCTATATTAAATGTCGTGAACGGGACACATACGAAAAACGCTCACACAAACGAATAAACATAATGCCGGTGTAGCTCAATTGGTAGAGCACCTGACTTGTAATCAGGGGGTTGTGGGTTCAAGTCCTATCGCCGGCACCACTACATATCACAAACGGTTTTTCTTCGGAAATAAGAGGTTGATGAATCGCTTTGGATATGGTAGAGTAAAACTCGCGCTTTTGAAGTGCGGACAAAAAATGCTCTTTGAAAACTGAACAGCGAAAGCGTTAATGAGTCTATCATTAAATGATTTGCCAGCTTTGAACCAGTAACAAACTTTATTGGAGAGTTTGATCCTGGCTCAGGACGAACGCTGGCGGCGTGCCTAATACATGCAAGTCGAGCGAGTCTCTTCGGAGGCTAGCGGCGGACGGGTGAGTAACACGTAGGCAACCTGCCTCTCAGACTGGGATAACATAGGGAAACTTATGCTAATACCGGATAGGTTTTTGGACCGCATGGTCCGAAAAGAAAAGATGGCTTCGGCTATCACTGGGAGATGGGCCTGCGGCGCATTAGCTAGTTGGTGGGGTAACGGCCT